>JACJZI010000009.1 GCA_020635655.1 Flavobacteriales bacterium | reverse complement strand
CATGCGCTCTTTTTCGATGGTACGGTAGGTCCGGGCCAGCGAGGGGTAACGCATGATGTTCACCAGGTTCACGACCAGCCCCAGGAAGGCGGTCTGATTGCGGAACATCTGCCGGTAGCGATCGAGGAACTCCTTCACGGACTTGACCTCTCCGGTGGGCACCGTGCTCGCATTCAACGACCGGAGACGTTCCATCAGGGCCAGGACCAGGTGTTCCTTGGTGGGGAAATAGTAGGTCACGTTCCCGGGTCGCATGCCCAGGTCCTTGGCCACCTCGCGAATGCCCACATCCATCAATCCCCTGGTGTTGATCAGTGCCAGGGCGCGGTCCAGTATGCGGGTGGCGGTATCCTGTTTGGTCTTGGACATTGTCCTAGATCGGCTAGTTTTGTACGATGTCCAAATCTAGGTCATGATGAAGATTCCATTCACCGCGGAGAACAAATACGGCGAGCGGCTGCATTTCCATCGGGTCGTACCCGGTGAAAAAGGGCCGGTCCTCGAAGTGAGCAACGAGGTCTCCCCTGGACACGGCCCACCCATGCATGTCCACTACAGGCAATGGGAGGAATTGACGGTGAAGGAGGGCCGGATGGGATACCGGGTCCAGGGACAGGTGGCCAAGGAGGCGGGTCCGGGGGAGACCGTTCGCTTCGAAGCGGGCACCCCGCACAAGTTCTGGGCCGCCGGTGACCAGGTGCTGCGATGCGATGGACGGATCTGTCCGCCGCACAATGTGGCCTGGTTCATCGATACGCTGTACAAGAGCATGGACCGCAACGGGGGAAGGCCCGGTCTGTTCGACTCGGCCTACCTGTTGCACAGGTACCGCAGTGAGTTCGGCATGCTGGAGGTCCCGGCCATCGTGCAACGCACGATCTTTCCGGTGGTCAGGGTGGTCGGCACGATGCTCGGCATGCATCGCCGTTTCGCCGACGCGCCGGAGCCGGCCCGTTGAACGAACAAGGGCGGCACCGTAGCCGCCCTTGTTGATCGGTCGTGTGGGGTCCGCTACTGTACCGTCAGCGTCAGGTCGCGCGAGGTGATGTTCCCATCGCGGTCGATCACACTGAAGATCCATTTTTCGGAGCCGGCCTGGTCCCGGGTGATCACCTGTTGGTCGTATTCCACGTGATCCCCGCTCAGGTCCTCGTTGTGCACCGTGCTCGATGAGCCTCCATCATAGGCCACGCTCACGTTCAACGCGGTCAATGGATCCTCCGTCCTGTCGATGATCACGCCGATCAACAACGTATCCCGCAGTCCCACGGTATCGTTGGAACTGGTGTAGCCGGCCCCCGTCTTGAACGACATGCTGGGCGGTACGCGTGGGTCTGTTTCCTTCTGGCAGGAAAATGCCGCCAGCCCAATAAGTAGCGCGATGGCAAAGCGTGCGTTCGCGCTTCTCATTGGCCCAAGGGGATCAGGTAAGCGATGCGCAGGCCGATGTAGGACAGTGGCTCCGCGCCCTCTTTCTCCGCCTCATCACCGCCGGGTGGCAGGATCATGTTGTAGCGCAAGGCGAAGTCGAAGTGTGGGATCTGATAACCTGCGCCGATGCCCCAGCTGAACCGGGCCTTGGACTCGCTCTCCTCCTCCAAATCGAACAACTCGTTCTTCCTGAACTTCTCCGTGAAGATGTGTGTCCCGAGCTGGGCATGCACGTAGACGCCCTTCTGGATCTCCTGGAAGAAATACTTCAGCCCGGCCTGCACCGGAGCGAAGGACGCGCTTTCAATGGTCTCGGAAAAGTCGCTTTGCACGAGTAGAATGTCATAGCCTGCATGCACCGAAACGCCGAGGTGTGTACCCACCGGGTATTCGAAACCGAGCGAGCCTCCCACTCCCAGGATGTATTCCTTGCTCAGATCGCCGAGCGGCAGGAAAGCGTCGGGACCGACGGACAGCTGCGGATGTTGGGCGAATGCGCCAACTCCGATGAGAAGTCCGGCGGCGATCGTCAATGTGCGTGTGTACATGTGGTTCGTTTTGTTCAAGTGTTGTTGCTCCTTCTTGATCAAAGCGTGAGCTGGAGCGAAAGGCCCACGTTGCGGCCCATGTCATACAGGCCGAAGGTCTTGAAGCGGGAGAGGTGGTCGACGTACCGCACGTCGGCCAGGTTCGTGCCGTACAGCGTGATGCGCAGGGTGCTGCCCGGCCAATTGGATCGCCAGCCGAGGCGCGCATCCAGCAGGGTATAGGCTGGTGTGGCGGTCTCGAATTCCGCAGGCCTGTCCTGCTGGAGAACGTGCCGCACGCCAAAGGAGGCCCACCAGCGGTCCGAAGGCGTGAAGGTGAGCTCCCCCTGCACGCGGTCCGCGGGAATGAAGGGCAGCGGATCGCCACTTGCCTTTTCCGCACGCAACAGGCTGTAGTCGGCATGAAGAACGAACCGGCGCAGGGCCTTGGGATGCAGGTCGAGCGCGCACTCACCGCCCTGCAGCACCGCATCGGACCGGAGAAAGCGGTAGATCATGAGACCGAGATACTCCTCTCCCGTGGGGGCCAGGTAGATGTAGTCGAAGAACTGGTTCCGGTAGACGGACGCGCTCAGTTCCAACTGACCGTCCAGGTCCCATGCTCCGCCCAGCTCGGCGCAGACGTTCTGTTCCAGACCGAGGTCGGGATCACCGATCTCAAAGCGCGCCGTGCCCTCATGCAGTCCGTTGCTGCTCAGTTCGGCGAGGTTGCCGCTGCGGTATCCGCTGCTCACGTTCACTTTCAGGTTGAAGCTTTCGCAGGGGTCCCAGGCCACACCGAGACTGCCGTTCAGTCCGGTCCAGGATCGGTCGAACGGCTCCACCGGTGAGCCCACGGGGTTCAGGTCGGAAGTGGCCAGCGTACGGATGGCGCGGTCGTCCAGGCGGACGCCCCCTTCGAAGGCGACATGGTCGCGCTTCAGTCTGTAGAGGCTGAAGAGCCCGCCCTCGAGGGTTCGCGCATCGGGGACGATCGTGCGGCTGCCCAGGTTCGTGTTCGTCCGGTACATCAGGGCGATGCCGTTGGTCCAGGTGGCGTGCGCGCCCACGTTCGCCACTGCCTGCAGCCGGAGCGAGGCCGTGTTCAGCAGCATGTCGAGGCTGATCTTGTTGCCCCCTTCCTGCTCCTGGCGCTTGTTGGTGGTCCATCCGCCGTTGATCGTCCACTTGAGCCGTTCACCGTGGTAGGTGTTCTCCGTGCCGAACATCCCGATGGTCACTTGATGATGTGGCCCCTCGAAGGAGCGCGCGTAGCGCCCGTCATCCACCGCGCGTGAAGCGGTATCGAACACGAAGCCGAACTGACCGAAGGAGAACAGGAGATGCTCCGTGCTGGACCACCGTCCCTTGCGCCAGCCCAGGCTGGCCTTGCCGGTGTACATCGCCGAGCGGGAGTTCAACACGCGCGCGTTGCCGCTGCTGGCGTAGTCGCCGTGGCTGTCCGCGCCCGCGGCCACGCGGTACCAGAGCCGCTGCTTGCTGCCCTTGATGGCGTAGGCGATCGTTCCGCCACCGGTGTTGCTCATGGCGCCGAGATGCAGGTCCTGTTCGGTGGTCCCGACCGGCGCGGGGCGGTCCTCGATCACGTTCAGCACGCCACCGATCGCCTCGCTACCGTATTGAAGGGCCGCTGGCCCCTTGATCACCTCCACGCGGTCGATGCCCACGTCGCTGAGGCCGAGGCCGTGCTCGTCCTGCCACTGCTGGTTGTCGAAGCGCTGGCCCAGCATGTTCACCTGCACCCGGTTCCCATAGAGGCCCCGGATCACGGGCTTGCTGATCCCCACGCCGGTGGTGAGCTGGCTGACACCCGGCAGGCGGGACACGCCGTCGCTCACGTTCAGTGCCCCCCGGTCCCGCATCGCGTTCGTGCTCACCACGGACACCGCACGGCTGGTCGCCTTGGGCGCGTCCACCTGGTCGCCGATGATGGTCACTTCCTGCAGTTGCATCGGGCTGGTCCGCATCTGCACGTCCACTTGGATCGGCTCGTCCTGAACAGCGATGTCCTGGAACACGCTCTCCCGGCCGATCATGGTGAACTGCACGGTGTAGCGTCCACCGTGAGGAACGTTCAGGACGTAGGCGCCCGCAGTGTCGGTGACGGTGCCGATGTGCAGTTCGGGCATGAACACGGCCACCCCGATCAGCGGTCGGCCGGAGCCGGCATCGCTGATGGACCCCTGGAGCACGGCCTGTGCGTGGCCCAAGAAGGGCAGCAGACAGGCCAGGTACGGAACGGCCCTACGCACGTTCGTCAATGGCGGAACGAATGGAACAAGGAAAAGCGACCGGAATGTGGAGCAGGCCTCCACGGTCGGCGCCTCAAGCGCCGCTCAGGCGGCCGGCGGGTGCCAGGGGAGCGGAGCGAAACCGGACCGAACGACCGTTCCCCGGTCCGATGGGAACAACGACAATGCGTTGCCGTCCATCGGTACCGTTGATGCCGATAGCGGGAGGTAGCGCGTATCGTCGAATTTGATCCGGGGGCCCGATCGCCCATTGGCGACACCGTTCACAGGGTCCAGTTCATGGGCACGGCGGACGATGTCGGTCTCGTGGCGATCGGCGATACAACGGAAGGTGATGATGTTCTCATCGGCCGCACGTCCCACCACGTCGTACATCAGGCCGCCATACCGGAATTCGTTCTTCTCGACCCATTGGAAACCGGTATCCGCGATCCGGCCGTTCACCGTTCGGAATCGCAGCTCGACCACCAGGTGCTCGCCCATGCCGCTGCGGACGAGGGCCTCCATATGTTCCCTGGCCTGTTCGCGCAAGGCCCATTGGGCCAGGTAGGTCCCCATGATCACGTGCAGGAACAGGATCAGCAACCCGATGCCGATGGAGCGGGACATCCGTCCAAAAATAGGGAGGGCGCTTTGTTCGGAGCGCCCCTCCTGGATCCGTGGCCGGCCCAACGCGGTCAGCTTGCCGATCCTAAAGCGTCCCCCTGTTCTCCTGCTCCCGCTCGATCGCTTCGAACAGTGCCTTGAAGTTGCCCTTGCCGAAGCTCTTGGCACCCTTGCGTTGGATGATCTCGAAGAACATCGTGGGGCGGTCCAGCACTGGCTTGGTGAAGAGCTGCAGCAGGTAGCCCTCGTCGTCGCGGTCCACCAGCACGCCGTGTTCCTTCAGCACCGCCAGGTCCTCGTCGATCTCGCCCACGCGGTCCATCACGTCGTCGTAGTAGGTCGGCGGCACATAGAGGAACTCCACGCCACGGTCCTTCAGCGCACTCACCGTCTCGATGATGTTGTTGGTGGCCACCGCGATGTGCTGCACACCGGCGCCGTGGTAGAAATCGATGTACTCCTCGATCTGGCTCTTTTTCTTGCCCTCCGCCGGCTCGTTGATGGGGAACTTGATCCGGCCGTTGCCATTGCTCATCACCTTGCTCATCAGCGCGGTGTACTCGGTACTGATGTCCTTGTCGTCGAAGCTCACCAGCTGTGCGAAGCCCATCACCTCGGCGTAGAACTTCACCCAGGTGTTCATCTCGCCCCAGCCTACGTTACCCACCATGTGGTCGATGAACTTCAGGCCTACCGACGGCGGGTTGTAGTGGCTCTTCCAGGGCTTGAAGCCCGGCAGGAACACACCCTTGTAGTCGTTGCGTTCCACGAAGATGTGCACCGTCTCCCCGTAGGTGTGGATGCCGCTGCGCACCACGTAGCCGTGTTCATCCTCCTCGCACACCGGCTCCATGAAGCTCTTGGCGCCGCGTTTGGTGGTCTCCTCCCAGGCCTTCTTGGCATCAGGCACCCACAGGGCGATCACCTTCACGCCGTCGCCGTGCTTGCGGATGTGCTCGTTGATCGGGCTCTCGGGGTTCATCGGGGTGGTGAGCACCAAGCGGATCTTGTCCTGCACCAGCACGTAGCTCGTGCGGTCCTTCACGCCCGTCTCCAGGCCTGCGTAAGCCAAGCTCTGGAAGCCCCAGGCGCTCTTGTAGTAGTGAGCGCTCTGCTTGGCATTGCCCACGTAGAGTTCCACATAGTCCGTCCCAAGGAGCGGGAGGAAGTCCTGTGCATCGGCCATGATCTTCTCCAGGCCGTAGTCGACGTCTTTCAGTCCGGTCGCCATGTGCTTCGGTATCAGATGATGAAGGCCCCGGATACCTGGATGGAACACGTCCCGCCCCGAACAACGGTGCGGCGCCTCGGCACCCAATGACCTTCGCCTGCAAAGGTACCAAGTCCCGTCCGGCAGGGAACCTGACCGTGGTCAACGTCACCCGGCTCACCGGGCATCGCCCCAGACCCGGTCGATCACCAGGCGCTGGTTCTCCGTGGTCAAATGGAGCGGGTCACGCCAGAACCGATGGTCGTCCGGGAACAGTCCAGGCTGGTCCAGGTCGATGAAATCGGCGATGTGCCGCAAATGATCGACATACCGGCGCCGTTCCTCGGATAGTCCCGCCTCGGCGTAGATCGTCCGCACATCGGAATGGGTGGGGTATTCCACCAGGAGCAGCCGTGCTCCCTGGGTCCTGCAGCGATCGGCGATATGTTGCAGAATGCCATAGACCGCGGTGTCCGGTGTGAATTCTGAAGCGTTCGTTCGCTCCATTTCGAGCACGCGTTGCCATTGGTCGGGCGGCAATACATCGTAGTGCACGAACTGTGGGAAGGCCCAACTGTACAGGTTCAGCGCCGTGGCCTCAAGCACGCGTCGGTTGGTCAGATAGAGCAGCGGCGCATCGGCGAGGGTCCGCGGTTCGTTCACCAGGTCCCAATCGAGCCCGCTGTTGAGCCCACGGAAGGAGACCTGTACCATCACCGTGCGCAATCCCTCCAGGGTGTCCGCCCATTGAAAGACATCGCGGATGGTCCGGTAGTTCCCGCCGGGTACACCGAAATTGAAGTATCGTTCGCCGCTCACCTCCTCCAAGTGGCCCAGGTCGAAGTGTGAAAGGCGTGAATCGCCGAGGAGCACGTTCGGTGATGGCTCGCGTCGGAATGCACAGAGCTTCCACATCAGGTTGCTGAAGGGCATCGTACGACCGCTGTGGTAGAGGTTCTTCAACTTCAGCTCCTTCGGCACGATACCGTCCGGGTGGAACAGGCCGTAGGGATCCACGAGCCACACAGCCCCGAGCACCACAAGGAACGGGGCAACGAGCAACAGGCACCGGAGCAGGAAGCGACGCAGCCCCATCAGAACTGGAAATAGATGAAGGGCACCACGCGGTAGTACGCACCCAGGAACACCATGCTGCCGACCAGCCCATAGTAGACCGTCCAGCGCTGCCAGGTGGGGCGCCGGGCCAACAGACCGTTCACGCCGCCGGGAAGTCCCTGCAGGATGTCCACCACGATCAACACGCAGATGGCAGCTACGGCCAGGACCATGTCACTGAACCCGGCCCCGACCAGAGGGGCATACAGGGACTTGGCGGCGGGACCGAACCACGCACCATGACCGCTTCCCATGCCGGCCAGGACGGTGAACGCGTCGCGCACATGGTTGGCCCGGAAAAAGACCCAGCCCAACAGGACAAGGACCAAAGTGATCGTGATCTGGACCGCAGCGTTCAGGACCGGGGCCTTGTCCAGACCGATCATCCTGCCCAGCCGATCGCGCCATTCCGTGCTGACGATCGCGAAGATCAGGTAGAGGCCATGGAGCGCGCCCCAGATCACGAAGGTCCAATTGGCCCCATGCCAGATGCCGCTCAGGAAGAAGGTGATGAAGAGGTTGTAGTACCAGCGCCACTTGACGGTGCGATTGCCACCCAGCGGGATGTAGACATAGTCCCGGAACCACGTGCTCAGGCTGATATGCCAGCGTCGCCAGAACTCGGAGATGTTCCTGCTGAAATAGGGACTGCGGAAGTTCCGCATGAGGTCCACACCCATCACGCGGGCGCTGCCGATCGCGATATCGCTGTAGCCGCTGAAATCGCAATAGATCTGGATCGCGAACAGGATGGTGGCCAGAATGTAGGCCGGACCGCCATGCTGGCCCGGGCTGTTGTAGACGTTGTCCACCATGGGCGCCACGCGGTCGGCGATCATCACCTTCTTGAACAGGCCCCAGGCCATCAGTTTCAGTCCGCTGGAAACGCGGGCATGGTCGAAGGTCACGCGTTGCCGGAACTGGTGCAGCAGGTTCTGCGCCCGCTCGATGGGGCCGGCCACCAGTTGCGGGAAATAGCAGACATAGAGCATATAGATGCCGAAGTGCTTCTCGGGCCGCATGCGCCCCCAATACACCTCGATCGAATAGCTCATGGTCTGGAACGTATAGAAGCTGATCCCCACTGGGAGCAGCACGTCGAGCATGGGGATGGGGTAGTGGGCACCGAAGTGCTCGACCACCTGCCGGGCACTATCGTTCAGGAAATTGAAGTACTTGAAGCTGAACAGGAGTCCCAGGTTGCTGCACAGGCTCAGGATCAGGAAGGGCCTTCGGGCGTGGATATCCTCCCGCTTCCCCATCTGCCAGCTGGCCCAGTAATCGATCACCCCGGAAAGCAGGATGAGCAGGACGTATTCGGCCCGCCAGCTCATGTAGAAGTAAAGGCTGGCGATCAGCAGCATGATCCACCGGAACCGGTGCCGCAGGCCAAAGAAGGCCAGCACCACCACGGTGTAGAAGACCAGGAACCGGACCGAATTGAAGGACATGGAGCGCCTTCTACGCTTGGCCTTGGAGGGGAGTTCGCGATCGCAGGACCGGCCGAAATTAGAGGGGGTCTGCAGGCCGAGTGCTGCCCGGTCCGGAAGTTATCCCCGTTCCGTGGGGGATAGCCATGTCCGATGCGATCGGCGATCGGGGGGCTGAACGATGCCGATGCACTGGCCAAGCCATCGTTGGGGGTGGACGGGTCGATCAGGGTTGCCGAAATTCGTGGAGCATGCCCCAGGAGCGGTTGGAACATCACAACAAGAGGGACCTGGAACGCATGTTCCGGGGATGGCGCCGCGTGCTGTATCGCGTGCATGCGGCCCATGCCGTTTGCCGGAACACGCTTTCCGAACCTGCTGTTCACGAGCTGCGGCTCGCAGCGCGCCGCGCACGGTCCGTCCTGCTCTTGATGGCACTTTGGTGGCCGGATGACCCACGGATCAACGTGGCCGAGGAGGAGCTGCGGTCGATCCAAAAGTTGCTCGGGCCATTGCGCGATGCGCAACTGAGGGTGCACCGATGTGAAGGATCGGGACCTGAAGCGGCACTGCGGTCGCGGGCGAAGGCGGAGGTACGCCGGTCGATGCCAGGGGCAAGGAAGGCCTTGTCCGGCATCGATCCACACCTGCCAATGGACCTGCTGACGGCGGAAAGTTTTACGAAAAAGGCCCGGGTGCCGGGGAAGGCCCTGAAGCGGACCGAGCGGCTCCTGCGCAGGCATTGGAAGAAGTACCAGCGACGGGCGAGGGCCGCCCGCAGCATCAGGAACATGGAGCGCGAACACCGCGCCCGGATCGCCCTCAAGCAATACCGGCACCTGCTCATCGTCCTCGACCCGGTGGTCAAGCAACGGGTCCGCAAATGGGTCAGGCGCAGGAAGGAACTGCAGGATCGATGGGGAGAGGCGCATGATCGTTCCTTGTTCGAACGATGGGCCAGTTCCCAGGGCCTGGGTCCGGGATCGGATCAGCTGTCACGTCCATAGTTGAGCTACCGGCCTGAAAATGCAATTTTGCGCACGGAGAAGATCGGAACGATGGGATCCAAGTGGTGGGTGAGTGTGTGCGTCCTTTGGTCCGCGTGCGGGAATTCCGCAGGGGGCGCCAAAGAGGCCCGGGAGGACGAGGACGCCTTGACCGGGATCGTGGTCGCCCAGGCGGAACAGCTCCAGGACATGGACAGCACGTTCGCGGAATTGAAGCGGACCTTGGAGCTCATCGATGACCGTGAGCATTTCATGAAGGACCAGGTGCGGATCAAGGAACCGGGCAAGGTGATGCGTCGGCGCCTTGTATACAACATGCATCTTTTGAACGGTCTGGTCGCGCAGTGCCGCCGGAAGATGACCGATCTCGAAGGTCGATCGGCACGCTCAACGAACGCCTCCCCCTCCGATATCGCAAGGCTGGAAGCGCGCCGCAAGGAGCTGGACGCATGTTCGGAACGGCTGGCGGACCTACGCGGGCAAATGCTGGCCATGGGCATGGACCGTTCGCAACTGGAACAGGCCCTGACGGATGCCCAATTGGAGGTGGCCGAACAGGAAGCGATGGTGGAAGCTTTGCAGGGCGACCTGGACCGGGTGTGGTACACCGTGGGCAATGACAAGGACCTGCGCGAAATGGGAGTGATCAGCCAGGCCGGACTATTGGGCCGCCTCGTCGGTCGCCGCGCACTGAACCGGGGGTCGGACCAGCGGTCCTTCACCATGTCGGACAAGCATCGGCTCCGGAGGATCGCATTGGATGCGCGACGCGCCAACCTGCTCACGGAGCATCCGGATGACAGCTACCGCTTCGTGACCGATGGGGATCGATTGCGCGCCCTGGAGATCCGTGATCCCGATGCGTTCTGGCGCTTCAGCCGATACTTGGTCCTGGAGGTGAAATAGTCACCGTTCCTGTGGAGGTGGCCAGCAACGGGCACGTCGCCAGGCGCAGTACGCGCTCCGTCGTGCTGCCTCGAAGTGCATCCAGAAAGCCATCATGTCCCGCGGTGGCCATCACGATCAGGTCCGTGCCCTTTTCCGCGGCTTCCAGGATGGATCCAGTGACGTCCCCATTGATGGTGCGCTGATCCCAGTGCCACCCCATTCGCTGCGGAGGGTCGATCACGGGCTTGGGCGATCCATCCGCGACGTGCACCAAAGTGAAGGTCACATCACCCGGTGCAAGGAGCTCCGCGATGTGCACGGCCGCTCCGATGGCCCTCTGGGGCTCGGGCACGGCCGCGATCGGAACGAGGATACGCTTCAGAAGGACCTCCCCGGTGTCGGGGTCCACGAAGCCTTTCCGGCCCTGCGGGATGAACAGCGTGGGGACATGGGCCCGTCGGGCGAGCGGTTCGGCCATGCGCGGTGCCAGCCAACTCATGCGGCCCTCGCGTTGGTGGGTATACAGGACGATCATCTCCGCGGGGTGGTGCTCCAGATGGGCTACACAGGTCTCCAGGGGGTCATCGCCCTGTGCCATTCGTTTTACGACGCCCAGCCCGAGCGCCTTCAGTTCGGCATCATCGGAAGTGCGGAAGATAATGCCCCAGCGTTTGAGGGTCTCCCTCACCTGGGGAAGGGTCCCCTGGTCGGGCTCCTCCTCGTCGCCCACGTGCATGATGGACAGCCGGGCCTTCGCCGCCACCGCCAGCCGCAGGGCATGCAGAAAGGCCGTTCGGCTGTCGGCCGTCAGGTCGGTGGGGTGGAAGATGGAGCGGTGATGGGGGGGGGCTGCGTGCATCTGGAAGGAGAATGGGCATGCAAGCAACTACATCGGCGGTTACCGTGGAGCGACTTTGCTCATGTCCTGTTCCTAGATCAGGAGTCGGACCACCAACCATGCCAGTCCGGTGACGAACAACAATGCGAAACCGGGCAGCACGCGCTGCCACATGCCCCTGGCGCCGACGAACACCACGATCAGGAACTTGACCAAAGTGTTGCTCAGCATGGCCAGCATCATCACGTTCACCGCGAGCGAAAGTGTTCCGCCTTCCCGCACCATGCGCGCCATCGAAAGGCAGATCGCGTCCACGTCCGTGAGCCCGGACAGGCCTCCCGCGACATACACGCCGGTGTCGCCGAAGCGTGCGTTCGCAAACGCCACCAGCCATTTCACCGCGGCATAGAGCAGGGCGAACTGCACGGCCAGGCGCAGGTTCAGGGGGTTGCCCACCGCACGCGTGGGCGCGTCCTCTCCGCCGTCCTTCCACTCGCGCCGCAACTGCGGCACCACCACCACCGCTCCCGCGACGGTGACGAGCAGCACGCCCAGGGCCAGGGCACGACCCGTGGTCAGGGCGGTGACTGCTACGATCAGCAGCACGCGGGGGAACATCATGGTGCACGCCGTGAGCGTGGCGGCCGCCATCCGCTCCTTGGCGCGTTCGCCCTCCTGGTGTGACCGGCGGGAGAAGTTCAGCGTGGCCGCCGTGCTGGAGACCAGTCCGCCGAGGACCGCCGTCCACACCGTGCCGCGTCCCCTGTCCAGCACCTTCATCAGCACGTAGCCGGCGAGACTGATGCCGGAGACCAGCACCACCATCGTCCAGATCTCGCGGGGGTTCCACGCCGCGTACGGACCGAACGGCCGGTCCGGCAGGAACGGCATCATCAGCGCCGAGATGATGATGAACTGCGCGAAGGCGCGGATCTCCTGTGGGTCCAGCGTGCCCGCGAACCGGTGCAACGTGACCTTGAAGGAGAGCAGCAGGATCACCACCACGGTGAGCAGCAGGGCGAAGAGGATGTTCCCCGAATGCACGGTGGCGCCGATCAGGAAGGTGATCACGCTGGTGATCTCCGAGGTGCCGCCGTAGCTGCCGCCCCGTGCGATCATCGTGTAGGAGGCCACCACCAATGCGAACAGGCCGAGCAGACCGGCCGCGAACACCCAGGCACCATACCGATCACTGAGCAGCGCGGTCAGGAACCCGGCGATCGCGATCAGCGTGTGGGTGCGCACACCCGCCAGCTGCCGGTCGTCCTCCTCGATCCGCTTGGCGTACTCGCGTTCCAGGCCGATCAGGAAGCCTGCGCCGGCGGCCACGAGCAGATGGACGATCAGGTCACGGAGTTCGACCGCCACATGGTCCATGCGTCCAAGATATCCATTGGCCACACGCGTTTGGGATCGTGGGTGGTGATCCCGACCTTGGAGGTCCCACCATGACCGACATCCACCTCACCGAAGAGACGGCCACCGCGTTCATCACGCGCACCGGTCCGCATTTCATCGAGACCCGGTTCAAACCGGACATTCCCATCGACGCCAAGGGCATGGTGGAGAACATCCGTGCGCGACGACGCATGTGCGATGGTGAGCCCCATGTGATGCTCACTGTGGTGGAAGGCGATCGCTACTTCGATCCCGAGGTGATGCGTACGAACTTCTACGAGTTGCCGGAGGATCGCGCCGTGATCCGCGCCATCGCCCTGGTGCTGGACGGCGACCTGCTTCCGGCGATCGCGCGGCTCTACTTCGCCTATTTCCCGCAGACCTTCCGCACGGGCGTGTTCCGCACGGAGCAGGAGGCACGGGAGTGGCTGGCGGAAGAGCAGGCGGCGGTCATTTGAACGCCGGGATCCCTGTTACCTCCGCGCCGGTGATGAGCAGATGGATGTCGTGCGTGCCCTCATAGGTCACCACGCTCTCCAGGTTCATCATGTGGCGCATGATGGGGTACTCGTTGGTGATACCCATGCCGCCGAGGATCTGGCGGGCCTCCCGCGCGATGTTCTGGGCCAGTGCGACGTTGTTGCGTTTGGCCATGCTGATCTGTGCGGTGGTGGCGCGGCCCTCGTTGCGCAGCACGCCCAGACGCCAGGTGAGCAGCTGGGCCTTGGTGATCTCGGTGATCATCTCGGCCAGCTTCTTCTGCGTGAGCTGGAAGGCCGCGATCGGCTTGTCGAACTGCACGCGTTGTTTGGCGTAACGCAGGGCCGTGTCGTAGCACTCCATGGCCACGCCGAGGGTGCCCCAGGCGATGCCGAATCGGGCGCTGTCCAGGCAGCCGAGCGGCGCACCGAGGCCGCTCTTGTTCGGCAGCAGGTTGGCCTTGGGCACCTTCACGTTGTCGAACACGAGTTCGCCGGTGGGGCTTGCGCGCAGGCTCAATTTGCCGTGCGTGGTGGGCGTGGTGAAGCCCTCCATGCCGCGCTCCACGAGCAGGCCGTGGATCCGCCCTTCGGTGTTCTCGGCCTTGGCCCACACAACGGCCACATCGGCCATGGGGGCGTTGCTGATCCACATCTTGGCCCCGTTCAACACGTAATGGTCGCCGGCATCCTTGAAGGTGGTGACCATGCCGCCGGGGTTGCTGCCGAAGTTGGGTTCGGTAAGGCCGAAGCAGCCGATCTTCCTCCCTTGGGCCATGTCCGGCAGCCACTTCTTCTTCTGTTCCTCCGAGCCGTACTTCCAGATGGGGTACATGACCAGGCTGCCCTGCACGCTGCACAAGCTGCGCAGGCCGCTGTCGCACCGCTCGATCTCCTGCATGATCAGGCCGTAGCTGATCTGGTCCAGGCCCATGCCGCCGTATTCCTGCGGGATGATGGGCCCGAAGGCGCCGATCCCCGCCAGGCCGGGGATGATCTCCGGATGGAACTCCGCCTTCTCGAAGGCTTCCTCGATGATTGGTTTGAGATGCTTGCTGACGTACTTGCGGGCCGTGTCCCGGATCAGCTTGTGCTCCTCGGTGAGCAATTCGTCCACCAGGTAGTGGTCGTGATGTTGGAAGAGGTCCGTGGCGGCTTTGCGGGCGGGTGCCTGGGCGGGGGTGGAGGCGTCGTTCATCGGGCCGCAAAAGTAGTCAACCCCGGAGCCTGGAAGGGCCGAATACCTTTGCCCACGGCACGATGGGCACCCTGCGCGGCACCGACCCCCTCAGCACCGATTGGAGCATCCTGGTGCTGCTGCTCGTGTTGGGCTATCTGGCCTGGACCAATTTCAACGCACCCCGCAAGTGGCGGCTTATCTGGGAAACGGTGGAACGCACACGCATCAGCCGCCGGTCCATGCGCGAGGAGATCGATCTGAACGACCGTTCGTTGATCGGGCTGTGGGCCGTGGCGGGCGTGGTGGTGGCCCTGTTCCTCTACCAGTCGGGGGTGCTGATGGGCATGCTCGGGCCCCGATGGGACCATTACCTTGAACTGCTGTTGGTCGTGATGGCGATCGCGGTAGCGCAGGTGCTGGTGCAGCGCATTGCCGGTTGGTTGTTCAACGGGGACGGCGGCCTGCAGGAGTACACCTACAATCTGGTCCTGGGTCAGGTGGTGACCGGTCTGGCCCTGCTTCCACTCACCGTATTGATGATCGGCCAGGCATCCTGGCGGCAAGGTCTGCTGGTGGTGGGCATCGCCGTGCTGCTCCTGGTGTTCCTGGTGCGTTGGGTCCGGGCCCTGGTCATCGGCCGGACCTCGGGGATGCCTTACAGGCACATTTTCCTGTACCTTTGCGCCACGGAAATACTGCCCCTCGCGATCTTGATCCGAACGCTGGAGCGCTCCGTTCCCCCCGCATCGCAACTCCTCTAAGATCGAGGCCTTGAAGATCAAGTCCATACTCGTTTCACAGCCCGAACCGTCCGACGTGAAGTCGCCGTACCATGAGCTGGCGAAGAAGTACGCGCTCAAGATCGACTTCAGGCCGTTCATCAAGGTGGAAGGCGTCGACGGCCAGGATTTCCGTCAGGAACGCATCAACATCCTGGACCACTCCGCGGTGATCTTCACGAGCCGCAATGCCGTGGACCACTTCTTCCGCATCTGCAAGGAGATGCGCATCACCGTGCCCGACGGCATGAAGTACTTCTGCGTGTCGGAGTCGGTCGCCTTTTATGTCCAGAAGTACATCGTATACCGCAAGCGCAAGGTCTTCATCGGCAAGAACACCTTCGCCGACCTGATGGACGTGATCAAGAAGCACAAGGACGAGACCTTCCTGCTGCCCTGTTCCGACCTGCAAAAGGCGGAGATCCCAGCGATGCTGGACAAGGCCAACATCAAGTACACCAACGCGGTGCTCTATCGCACCGTGGCATGCGACCTCAGCGACCTGAAGGACCTGCGGTACGACATGGTCGTATTCTTCAGCCCGGGTGGCATCGAGAGCCTGAAGAAGAACTTCCCGAAATTCAAGCAGGATTCGGTGGCCATTGCGGCGTTCGGTCCCACCACTTCGAAGGCCGTGCGGGATGCCGGCCTGCGGCTGGACGTGGAGGCACCCCTGCCGGAAGCCCCCTCGATGACCGGGGCCATCGAGCTCTATATCAAGAAACAGGCGAAGAAGAAGTGACCGGCCGTTGATCGCGTGATGGGACGCAAACGGCCGCAGTACTCCCCGAGCGTGGAGCGACCTACCTTTCGGAAGCACGAGCGGCTCAGCGGCCGGAAGCTCATCGAACAAGTGGTGCGTGAAGGTGTCGTGGTGCACCGACCGCCGTTCCGGATCACCGGTCTGTCCGTCACGGATGAGAACGCATACCCGATCCGGATCGCCTTTGCCGTCCCCAAACGGCGACTGCCACGTGCCGTGGACCGCAACCGGATGAAACGCCTGATGCGCGAGGTGTGGCGCTTGAACAAACAGCGGTACGTGGAACACTGCCGCGAGGGCATGTCGTGCTATGCGCTGCTCGTGGCGTTCCAAGGCCGGACGACCATGCCGTACGCCGTGGTGGAGGACAAAATGATCCCCGCCCTGGACCGTTGGATGGAACAGAATGGGTAGCCTGATCGCCAAGCTCATGATCGGCCTGGTGCGTCTTTACCAGTATACCATCTCGCCACTGCTTCCCGGTGCCTGCAGATACACACCGTCCTGCAGTGAATATGGTGTGGAGGCATTGCGCAAGCATGGCCCCTGGCGCGGTGGATGGCTCACCCTCAAGCGCTTCCTATCTTGCCACCCCTGGGGCGGGCATGGCCATGACCCCGTCCCCTGAACCCGCTCACCGTATGCGCAGATCCCGCACGAACCGCTGGAAGACCTGGACCATCGCCCTTGCCGTGGCGGGCTCGGGCATGCTTACGCTGGCTGCCGGCGACAACTACTTCGAGATCTCCAAGAACCTGGAGATCTTCACTGAACTCTACAAGGAGCTCAACATCTATTACGTCGAGGACACCAAGCCCGGCGCATTGATGAAGACAGGCATCGATGCAATGCTCAACTCGCTCGATCCCTACACCAACTATATCCCGGAGAGCGACATCGAGGAATACCGGTTCCAGACCACCGGGCAGTACGGGGGGATCGGTGCGTTGATCAAGAAGAAAGGGGATGGCGTGGTGATCAGTGAACCGTACGAGGGTTTTCCCGCGGCCAGATCGGGCATCTGGGCCGGTGACATGATCCTTGAGGTGGATGGCCAGGATGTGCAGGGCATGAACACCGACGAAGTGAGCAAGCTCCTGAAAGGCCAGGCCGGTTCCACCGTGCGCATCGTGCTCCAACGCACCGGAGGGCAGCCGGTGGAGAAGGCACTGACCCGCGAGGAGATCAAAATCCCCGACGTGCCCTACAAGGGGATCGTGGACGAGGACCACCATGTGGGCTATCTCAAGCTCAACAGTTTCACCCAGACCGCGAGCTATGAGGTGCGCAACGCCCTGAAGGACCTGAAGGACAAGGGTGCCGAGAAGGTGATCCTTGACCTTCGCGGAAATGGCGGTGGACTGTTGCGCGAGGCCGTGAACATCGTCAACCTTTTCGTGTCGAAGAACCAGTTGGTGGTGGAAACGAAGGGGCGGATCGCCGAATGGGACAAGAGCTATCGGACCCTGAGCGAACCCTATGATGCCGCTATCCCGCTGGTCCTGCTGGTGGACGGTGGCTCGGCCAGTGCGAGCGAGATCGTGAGCGGGTCCTTGCAGGACCTGGACCGCGCGGTGATCATCGGTGAACGGACCTACGGCAAGGGGCTGGTGCAACAGACGCGCGACCTCTTTTACAACGCCAAGCTGAAGGTGACCGTGGCCAAGTACTACATCCCGAGCGGCCGCTGCATCCAGAAGCTGGACTATGCGCATCGGGACAGCACCGGCCACGCCATCGAAGTGAGCGACTCCCTCATCACCGAGTTCCACACCAAGAACGGCCGGCCGGTCTATGACGGTCGCGGGATACTGCCCGACGTGAAGGTGGATGAACCCGAGCTGCCGAAGGTCGTGGGAGCGCTGTATGCCGAGGACGTGTTCTTCGATTTCGCCACGAACTACCACATGACCCACGATTCCATCGGTCCACCGGAGAAGTTCCAGATCACTGATGCGTTGTATGATCAGTTCGCCGCGTTCGCCCGCACGCACAAGTTCGACTACGAGACCAGCAGCATGCATGCCTTCAACGACCTGGTGGCCTCGGCGAAGAAGGAGCGGTACTACGCGCATGCCGAGACCGCTTTCGAAACGCTCCGGAAGGAACTGGAGCCGGATGCGGCCGAGGAGATGCAGCTGTTCCGAAAGGACATCGCCGAGGTGCTGCGGAACGAGATCGTATCGCGGTACGACCTGCAGACGGGTCGTGCCCGTGCGGCCCTGTCCGACGATGACTACGTGAGGAAAGCGCTGGACATCCTCAACAGCGGCACCTACGCCGGCATCCTCGACGGCACGGTGCACTGATCGCGCCTCAACCCCGCCACAGCAGATGTCGGGCTGGCGTTCGTACCTCACCTACGGCAACGTGCAATGGCTCGCGCTCGCCCTTGTGGCAGTGACCCTGCCGTGGAGCAATGTGCTGGTCAGCAACGCACAGTTCCTTCTGATCGGCGCATGGCTGGGGGAAGGTGTGCACCACCGCGACCTCTGGGACCGGTTCAGACGCGCCTTCACGGACCGATGGGTGCTGCTGTTCGTGTCGCTGTTCCTCCTGCACGTGCTTGGCCTCTTGTGGACGCAGGACCTGGAATGGGGCCTGGACCTGTGCCGCATCCTGTTGCCCATCCTGGTGTTCGGTACCATCATTCCCACCATGCCGGCCCTGACGGAGCGGGGACTCTGGGGCATCCTGCTCGCCGGTGCCTACAGTGTTGTGCTGAGCACCATGGTCTGTCTCGCGGTCGCCCATGACCGGCTCGCGCTGGGTGATTTCCGTGGAGTGTCCTTGTTCATCAGCCACATCCGGCTCGGTCTGTTGCTATGCCTGGCGGTCGTGGTGCTTCTGGTCCATCGCCCCGGGTGGAAATGGATGCAATGGACGCAGTATGCGGCCGCGGGCTGGGCGTTGCTGTTCATGTGGAAGGTCGGTAGCCTGTCCGGGGCCGGTGCATTGGTGGCCATGGTGGCCGCCCTGCTCTGGTGGCGTGCCGGTCGAACACCGATGAGGGTCCGTTGGCTGCTGCGCGGAGGTTTGCTGCTGCTCATCGCAGTTGGCGCACTGGCAATGGTCCATCTGCTCGCAGGAACACCGCATGCTGCCTGGCCCGAACGCACCGGTCTTCCCGAGCGCAGCGCCGGTGGCGAACTCTATTATCATGATCTGGAGGACCCACAGATCGAGAACGGACATTTTGTGTGGATCGAGGTGGCGGACGGGGAATTGGAACGGGGTTGGTCGCGATTGAGCAAGGTTCCATACGATGGAACCGATGAGCGCGGTCAACCGCTGCGGAGCACGCTGGTGAGGTATCTCGCGAGCATGGGCCTGCCCAAGGATTCCGTCGGGCTGATGCATCTTTCGCCGGAGGATGTCCAGCGCGTCGGGTCGGGTGTGTCCAACGTGCGCACCGGTCGCCAAAGCCCGCTCGCCACCCGGCTCGAACAGCTGCGCATGGAGTTGGACCGGTACCGCACCACGGGTGATCCCAACGGGCACAGCCTGACGATGCGGTTCGAGTTCTGGCGCACCGGGGCCCACATCGTTCGGGAGCATCCCTGGATGGGGGTGGGAACGGGTGATACACGCCCGGCCTTCGCCGAGATGTACCGTCGGCTCGGTTCACGACTGGCGCCGGAATGGCGTCATCGGGCCCACAATGAATACCTCACGCTCCTGATCTCCTTCGGCGCCTTCGGCCTGCTTTGGGCCCTGTTCGCCTTTGTCGGTCCTGCCCGGGCGCTCCGTTCTTATCGATCGCCGGTATTCATTGCATGGGCGGCCATTTTCGCGTTCAGTTGCCTGAGCGAGGACACGATCGAGACGCAGGTGGGGGCCACCTTCTTCGCGTTCTACTTCGCATTGCTCGTTTTCGGCGCGCGCCGGATCAACCGGGACGGTCCGCATCGATCAGTCGCCGGACCTGTTCCGGGGAAATGAGCCGGATGCTGTCGCGAGGCGGGCCGACGGCGGAGTGTGGATCCGCAGTGTCGGCCACCAGGGCATGTGCATCGCGCCCCAGCGGTGCCCATCGACCGGGATGGATCGGCCGTTGCGGCGCATAGAGCCCGATGGCGCGGATCCCTGCCGCGGCGGCGATGTGCAGGGGGCCCGTGCTGGCCGCCACAAGGGCATCGCAGGCACCGATCAGGGCAATGAGCTGGTCCAGCGAGAGTTGCCCGCCCGTATCCGTCACATGGGGAAGGTCCACGGGAAGGGCCGGACGATAGGATGCCGCATCCGCGGCCGTGCCGGTCAGCAGGACCTGATGCCGGTCGGGGTCCAACATCCGGATCAGTTCCGCAAAGCGATCCAACCCCCATTCCACGGCGCTGCCCCGGGAACCCGGATGCAGGACCACGTGCCTGCGACCGGCCCGGAGCAGGGATCGAACCGTGTCATCGGCCGGCCCTGGGGTGAAGCCATGGAGCCCCATCAATTCCTCAACGGATGGGATGCGATGGAACCCCAGGGGTCGGAGCAGCTCGATGTTCAATTGGGCCTCGTGCAGGTCGCTGTTCCTGCGGCTGAACGCCACACGCCGATTGCAAGTGGTCCAATGCCACCAGCGATGGCTCGTCCCGATACGGAGCGGGATACCTGCCCGTTCGGCCCAACGCGCGACATGTCTTTCCGGGAACACATGGACGAGCACATCGGCGTTCAGGTCCTTCAACCGTTCGACGGCCGCTGCATGGTCAATGCGCAGCAGATCGTCCAATGTGACCACCTCATCCACATGAGCGCAGTGCTCAAGCACCGGGCGCGTGTAGTCGCGACCGATGAACGTGATGCGGACTCCGGGTGTGCGATCCTTCAGAAGACCGGCCATGGGCAGGGTCAGCATCACGTCCCCGATGCTGTCCGTTCGGCTCAGGATGATGTGTTCAGGCGTTCGCGCCACGGTACAGGGCGTCCAGTTTTTCGTACTTGAGGCGCACTGCACGTGCGGACATCACCGCGATCGACCATCCGGCCCATCCATCCAGGAAACCCGCCTGCAACACATATCCCTGTATGAACTTGACCCATGGTGCGAACAGGTGCTTGATGATCCCGCCTTTCCGACCCTTCTCGAACATGGCGCGCGCATGCAGGTCACTGTAGCGATCGATCCGATCGCGGTGATCGTCCAGGGAACGATAGCTGAAGTGCAACAGGTCGCCATTCAAGTCCGTGATGACCGTGCCGGGCGGCAGCACCAGCGACTCATGCACATGATCACCCGCCCAACGGGCCTCTTGCTTCGGGAAGAGCCTCACCTTGGCATCGGGGTACCAACCACCATGGCGCACCCACTGCCCGCAATAGTTGGTGAGCCGTTTGAGCCGATAGGCACCATGCAGGCCGTTGGTCCTTTGTCGCAGGATGTCCGCGGTGAGCGCATCGCTCAGGACCTCGTCCGCATCGAGGGACAGGATGTAAGGTCCCTGCGCAAGACCATTGGCGAAGTTCTTCTGGTCGCTGTAGTTGGTCCAGGGGCGCAGGGTCACGCGGGCACCATGGGCCTCGGCGATCGCGCGCGTATCATCGGTGCTCTCCGCGTCCACCACGATCAATTCCTTGGCGACACGGGCGGCGGCTTCGAGGCATCGCCCGATGTTGTGCGCTTCATTGCGCGTGATGACGACGGCGGAGATGTCCATGGGACCGGCTCCGAATTTAGCCGGGTGGTCGTGCCAAAGGACGAAGGGGCCCACCTTGGCGAGTGGGCCCCTTCGTCCTTCCATCCACAATGGTCATTGATAGTGCGATACCATCAACTTGCCCCGGCCAAGTTCGCCATCCGGTGCTGACACGCGATAGAAGTAGAGCCCGTCGGCAAGCCAGGCCGTGGTGATGGTCACCTGGGTATGCGTGGTCGACTTGTGCGCGACCACCTTGCCATGGGCGTCAAGGATCTCGATCCGCACCGGACCTGTATGGCCCGGTAGGTCGAAGAACACGTCCCGGTCGGCCGGGTCCGGGAACATGTTCAGGACGAGGTCCTGACCTGCCGAGGGGATCCCCACATTGGGGTCGATCAGCGTGACACAGAAGTCCTCTGTCTCGCCGTAGTCGTAATTGTCCTCACATCCCGAGGTGGCCGCCTGGTCGTACTCCATGATCACCCGCATCCGGGTCGTGCCGGGTGTGGCCGATGGTGGCACCGTGATGTTGCCGTTCGCGGTACCGTTGACCCCGGTGCTGGTGAAGAGGAGCTCGCTGCCCGAAAAGTCGCCGTTGTGGTCCAGGTCGATCCAGACCGCGAAGTATTCCGTGTAGTTGAACCCGGCATACCCCGGGCTCAATGTGATCGGATAGCTCTGTCCGATGATCAGGGCGGTGCCTGGTCCCGTGTTGTCGGCGTAGCCATCGTCGCTTGAACTGGTGTGATCGATGGTCCCCAGGGTGACGTGCGCGATCCATTCCTCGCTGGCATCATTGCCCACGGAGGCACAATAGGTCTGGTCCTGACAAGCGCCGCAACCAGTGGTCTGCAGCGTGAGGACGGGGGACCAGTCCGTTGGAACGCCGTTGCAATCCGTCCGCACCTGGACATCGTAGTTCGTGCATGGCTGCAGATCGTCGATCACCGCATTGGCGTCGGTCAGGCCCGTGATCGGGGTCCAGTTCCCCGATCCCGATACGGCGTATTGCACGTCATAGCCTTGCGCGGCGAGAACCGTTGACCAGGACAGGTCCGCTGAGCCGTTCCCGACCGCCGTGGCGCTCAAGCCCGTAGGTGGAGCGCAGCATCCTTCGGAGATCCAGCTGAACGCCTGCCCGAAACCGGAGGTGGTCGTATCGCAATCCACCTCCACCTGGAACTCGTACTCCGTGCAATCCATCAGGCCCGTGGCCACGAAGCTGGTGTTCACGATACCGCTCTGCGTGGTCCAGTTCGGATCGCCCACCACGTGGTACTCTACGTTGAAGGGTCCCGAAGCACCGCTGTTCCAGGAGAGCGTGGTCGAACCCAGACCGTTGTTCGTTGCGGACAGGCCGGTCGCTCCTGGACAGGAACCACAGTTGCTCATGATCTCCATCAAGCTGTTGTAGGCATTGATCCGGCCGCCGGTCACGATCGTGCCGGGCAGGTTCCCCACCTGCTCCACGCCATTGAAGAGCGCCTGTCTGATATACTGCGCGCCCGCCTCTGGATCGGAATGGACCAGGTCCATCAGGGAAGCACAGGGGGCCGAGTAGAGCAGACCGATCACCCCGGCGGTCAGCGGGCTGGCGAACGAAGTGCCGGACGTGGAACCGTAGCCGCCGCCGATGGTCGTGGTGAAGATGTTGTCGCCCGGGGCACCCACGTCGATGGTCGTGATCCCGTAGGCGCTGAAGGTGCGGTTGTCGCTGGTGTTCGTGGCCGTCACACTGATCATGAAATCGCTGGAGCAACCCGTCGGCAGGTCGCCCACCGCGTCGATGTCCACATTGTTGTTCGCTGTCGCGCCGCAGTTCAGGATGCCCGCGGTGCCCAGTGTGTCATACATGGCGCACCAGAGCGGGGCGTCCGCCGGTTGGCCGAAGTCGATGCCCCAACTGGCGTTCGTCGCCACCACGAAGGCGCCCTCCGTTCCGTTGCTCGCATTGTAACGGCGACGCATCACCAACGGATAGGTGTAGGATTCGATCACCGCCGACTCCTGCGTGCTGGCATAGGTCACCGGCATCATCTTCACGTGCCAGTTGGCGCCGGCCACGCCCAGGTTGTTGTCGCCCGCGGCGCCGATCATGCCGGCCACCTCGGTGCCATGACTGCCCCCGTAGGCATTGTCATTGTTCCCCTGCGGGTTCCAGCCATCGAAGTCGTCCACATAGCCGTTCCCATCGTCGTCGATGCCGTTGTTGGCGATCTCGTTCCAGTTGTGCCAGGCGTTCGCCACCAGGTCGGGATGCGGCAGGTCGGCGTTCTCCACGATGCACACCACGATGGTGTCACCGGTGGCGGTGAGCCCGCCGGTCGTGATGTCCCATGCGGCTTCACTGTCGATGTTCTGGTGTTGCCATTGGGAACCGTACTGCGGATCGTTCGGCATGGTGCGCTCCTTGATCACATGGTCGTTCTGGGCGAGCATCACGGCAGGATGCTGATGCACCTTGCGCAACATCACCGGCTGGGGGATGTCCGTGGCATCGAAGTGCAACAGCCAGGCACGCATGGGCGCGGAGAGTTCCCGGTCGATACGCAACCCCGTGGACCTGCCGTTGACCGTGCGCAGGTCCCGCACGATCTCGGAGGCGACATGCCCGGGTGTGAGCATGACAATGATGTTGCCCGGCACGTATTCAGGCCCGGGTGTGGACTGAGCGGGAAGCGATGCTGGGCCGATCAGGGCAAAAGCCAGAACGGCCGGAATGAGGAAAGGCTTCATAGCGGCTTGCAGGTTCGATCACAAAAGTAGATGCCTGATCGCGTCCGGACCCGCCCCAAAGACCACCTATCGGGAGGGAAATGAGGAACATCTTGGAAGGCTGAACCCACTTCCGGTACTGTCCCGCGTCAATCCCCGTGCACGAACACCCGTTTCACGCGTTGGCCGACGGCGGTGAGGGCCTCGTAGGGGATCGTGTCCAGGTCATGTGCGTAGTCGCTCACCGGGTGGGGACCGCCAAAGAGGACCACCGGATCCCCTTCACTGCAGGAAATGTCCGTGACGTCCACCATGCACATGTCCATGCAGATGGTGCCGACATAGGGCGCCGGTGCGTCATGGACGAACGCCTTGCCCTTCCCATGCCCCGCGGTTCGGAACAGGCCGTCGGCATAACCCACGGGCAGCACGGCGACCCGACGATCATGCGTGCTCCTTCCATGCAGTCCGTAGCTCACGCTCTCGCCTGCGGGGATCTGCTTGAGCTGGGCGATCACCGTCCGCAAGGTCGCAGCCGGACGGAGTAGTCGCGTTTCGGCCGCGTCCACCCCCACACCGTGCAGGCCGATCCCGGGCCGCACCATGTCGAAATGCGCCTCGGGGAATCGGCTGATCCCGCCGGAGTTCGCGATGTGCCGCAGAGGTCGGTAACCGAGCACCGCGTCGATGCGGTCGGCGGCCTGGATGAACCGGGCGATCTGCTCCCGCGTGAAGGCATCGTGTGCGGGGTCCTCGCTCGCGGCAAGGTGACTGAAAATGCTGCCCACGCGCAGGAAAGGCGCCTCCTTGAGCAGTTCGAGCAGGCGGGGGAGCTCATCGACCAGGAAGCCCAGCCGGTGCATGCCCGTGTCGATCTTCAGGTGCACGGGAGGGCCATCCGCGCGTTGCTGGTGGAAGGCGATCGCCTGGAGCAGGGAGCGCTCGTCGTACACCTCGGCCTCCAGGTCGAAGCGGTGCAACAGGTCGAACGGGACCGGCTCCGGGTTCATCACCAAAATGGGTACGGCGATGCCCGCCTGCCGCAACGCGATCCCTTCGTCCGCATACGCCACACCGAGCATGTCCACGCGTTCGTATGCGAACAACCGCGCCAGTTCCACGGCACCACTGCCATAGCCGAACGCCTTCACCATGGGCATCACACGTGTGCCCGGGCGCAACAGCGCGCGGTAGTGGTTCAGGTTGTGGCGCACGGCCTCCAGCTCCACCTCGAGCACCGTGCCGTGGACCTGTGCCTGCCAGCGCTCCACGGCGCGTTCCAGGGCGAACCGCCGGGCGCCCTTCACGAGCACCGCCGCACCGGCCAGCTCTTCGGTGTCCACGCCTTGCAGGAGGGCCTCCGTATCGGGGTATGTGCGCACGTTGCCATGCAGGAGCTTCGCATGTGCCGCGAGGTGCGGGCCCACGGTGAGGACCCGATCGACCTGCGCATGCGCAATGGCGTGCGCGATCCGCTGGTAGAGCGCCTCGGGCGGCTCACCGCTCTGCTCGATGTCGCTGAGCACGACCACACGACGCCGGTCACGCCCATTGGCCATCAAGTGGTCCAGTGCGATGCGCAATGAGGCTTCGTCGTTGCTGTACGCATCGTTGATCAGGAGACTGCCCTTCGCACCTTCGACCATCTCCAAACGCATCGCGACGGGGGCGAGCGTGCGCATGCTTTCCGCGATGTGCTCGGGTGTGCGCCCCAGATGCAGCAGGAGGGTGACGCAGTGCAGCGCGTTCTCGACCGAAGCGTGGTCCGTGAACGGCAGCTCGAAGGTGAATTCCAGGTGATCGTGCAACGCCGTGATCCGGCAGCCGGTCGGGCCGCGCTCCTCGCGCGTCACCTGCACGTAGGCGAACTCCTCGCGCGACCAATCGCGCAGGATCAGGTCCTTGTCCAGCCCGGATCCGAAGATGGCCTTGTGCACGGTGCCGTGATCGCGGCAGTACACCAGTGCCTGGGCGTCGCTGAACAGCTTCAATTTCTCCAGGGCCTTCTCGCGATCGTCGCGGAAGTTCTCGGCATGTGCCGGACCGATGTTGGTGATCAGTCCGATCGTGGGATGGATGATCGGCCGGAGATGTTCCATCTCACCCGGCCTGCTGATGCCCGCTTCGAAGATGCCCAGGGTGTGTCGTGCGTTCATCGCCCACACGCTGAGCGGTACGCCCACCTGCGAGTTCCAGCTGCCCGGACTGCGCGCGATGTGCTCCTCCTGTTGAAGCAGTTGCGCGAGCCATTCCTTCACGATCGTTTTGCCGTTGCTGCCCGTGATGCCGATCACCGGTGCGTGGATATGGCCGCGGTGCCAGGCGGCCAGACGCTGCAGTGCGTCGAGCGTGTCCGGCACAGCGATCACATGGCAGCCCTCCAGGCCTTCGGTCGGTGCCCCGGAGCGGATCAGGAAGCTGCGCACGCCGGCATCCACCAGGTCGGGGATGTAGCGGTGCCCATCATGCCTTTCGCCCTGCAGTGCGATGAAGAGGACACCCTCCCTCGGCATGGCCTTGCGCGAGTCGATGGCGAGGTGTGTGACAAGGGTATGGCCATCGCCTTGCAGGAGGCGGCCGCCCACGGCCTCGGCGATGGCGGAAAGACGATGGCCGGTCGAGGTCATCGGTGCCCGTGCGAACGATCGGTGACGGTATCGGTCTGTTCGGACCGTGCCTGCTCGAAACAACCCCGGCACAGCGGTACGTAGCTCTCCGTTTCTCCAAGATGGATGAGGTCCCGACTGCCGTGGGTGCGGTGGCTGAAGCTGGCGAGCTGTCCGCAATGCACGCAGATCGCATGCACCTTCGTCACGAACTCGGCCATCGCCATGAGCTGGGGCATGGGGCCGAAGGGGCGGCCCTGGAAGTCCATGTCCAATCCCGCCACGATCACCCGGCTTCCGCCGTTCGCCAATTGGTCGCAGACCGTGGGCAGGCCATCGTCGAAGAACTGGGCCTCGTCCACGCCCACGACCTCGATGTCCTGGGCCAGCAACAACAGGTTCGAACTGGATGGCACCGGCGTGCTGTGGATGCTGGTGGCATCATGGCTCACCACCTGCACCTCATCGTAGCGCGAATCGATGCTCGGCTTGAAGATCTCGACGCGTTGTTTGGCGAACTCGGCGCGACGCAATCGCCGGATCAGTTCCTCGGTCTTGCCGCTGAACATGGATCCGCAGATCACCTCGATCCAGCCCTTGCCGGGCCGCTCGCCGCCGGTACGCTCCAGGAACATCGTCGAAAGCCTTGGGGGACGGGCCATCCGGCCTTTTTGCACCCCGGCACGAAATTAGGCATCTTCGCGTTGGACCGGTATGTGGACGGTCCTCTCCATGACAACGGAAAAGGGCTACGAACGGATCGCGGACCTGTTGCGCGTGTTGGCCGATGCCGAGCGCGATCTGAACAAGGGGCGACTGGACCTGGAAGGCCTGGACAAGGCCTGTGACGCGGCACGTGAGCTGTACGAACGTCTGGTGGTGATCCGCCACAAGGCGCGCGAAGGTGGTCCCCGCCCACCCGGGGGGGCCTCGCGAATGCGTCCCGGAACCGGATCGCTCTCCCTTGCCGCGGACCCCGCGGTCCCCATCGCGCCGATCAAGTTGGACACGCGTCCGGAAAGCCGGCAGACCTCACTGATCGATGCGATCGCGGAGACGGAGAAGGGTGGCAAGGGAAGGAAGCGATCCACACCCAAGGACAAGGCTTCCGTCGCCGAGAAGCACGAGCATGCACCCATCCCGGACCTGGGGAAAGCGATCGCGCTCAGTCAGAAATTCTGGTTCATCGCCGAGCTGTTCGCTGGTGATCGCGTCAAGTACGAGCAGGCCATCGAGGCGATCAACGGCATGGGCAATGTCCAGGAGGCCCGGCAGCATGTCGAGAAGAACGTACTGCCCCTGTTGAAGAAGAAGCCGGAGGAGGACGCGCTCGCCGCGTTCATGGAACTGGTCGAACGCCGATTCCAGTGAGGACCTTCACATTCCTTTTCCTGTTCGTCGGTGCCAGCATGCGCGCACAGGACGCGGCCACGATCCTGGCACGGGGCCATGCCTATATCGACACGCTCGCGTCGCCATCGATGCAGGGGCGGGGTCCTGTGGCCGGTGGCGACAGCATCGCGGCCGACTACATCGCGGCGCAGTTCGCGCGCATCGGGATCCACCCCGTCAAGGAGACCTACTTCGAGCCGTTCGAATTCCGTGTGAACACTTTTCCGGACAGCATCAAGGTGGCGTTGGACGGCGTGCGGCTGCGTCCCGGCATCGATCTGCTCGTCGACCCGGCATCCGGATCGAGCAGGGGCACCTTCGATCTGGTCCATCTCACCCGGGAGGACCTGCTGACCCCTGAGCGTCGCGCCATGACCATGGGCGTGGTCACCGGTCGTGCCATCGCACTGGACCTTCCGCCCACCCGGGACCGCGACACGCTCGGCCTGTACGAAAGTTGGCTGAAGGACCTTGCCTATTCTGGTCCGGTCCTGCGTCGATCGAACGGCAAGCTGACATGGAGCGTGGCGCAGGATGCATTGCCCAACGCCGTGCTGGAAGTGCGGGACAGCGTGTGGAACGACACGGCCCGCACGGTGACGCTCGATGTTCGGAATGCATTGCTGGTCCATCATGCCCGCAATGTGCTTGGTCGTGTGAAAGGGCGCAACAGCAGGAAGGTGATCGTGCTGACGGCGCACTACGATCACCTGGGACGGATGGGGCCGGACGTGCTGTTCCCCGGGGCGAACGACAATGCCAGCGGGGTGAGCATGCTGCTGAACCTGGCCGAACATTTCCGGGCCCATCCGGCCCGGTACGACCTGATCTTCATCGCGTTCGCCGGTGAGGAGGCCGGACTGCTCGGCAGCGAATGGTGCGCGGTGGACCGACCGTTCGATCTGGCGTCGATCCGGCTGCTGATCAACATGGACCTGATGGGTACCGGCGACGACGGCATCATGGTCGTGAACGCGAAGGACCAGCACGAGGTGTACGATCAGCTCGTGGCGATCAATGAAACCACCCATCGCCTGGCGGCGGTGAAGGCCCGCGGTCCGGCCTGCAACAGCGATCACTGCCCCTTCGTGAAACGTGGCGTCCCGGGCATCTTCATCTACACGCTCGGAGGCATCACGGCCTACCATGACGTATACGACCGGCCGGAGACCCTGCCGCTCACGGACTATGCCGACCTCTATTTTACGCTGGTGGACCTGATCGACGCGATCAAGTGAACGCGGGACGGCTCATCCTGGTCCCCACGCCGATCGGCAACCTGGAGGACATCACACTGCGCGCGCAACGGGTGCTCGCGGAATGCGATGCCGTGGTCGCCGAGGACACCCGCGTGACCGGGCGATTGCTCCAGCATCTGGGCATCGCGAAACCGCTGATCAGCTTTCATGCCGCCAACGAGCACCGCATGGTCGAAGGGTTGGTGGACCGCCTGCGCAACGGAAGCACCTTTGCCTTGTGCAGCGATGCGGGCACTCCGGGCATCAGCGATCCGGGATTCCTGCTCGTGCGTGCGGCCTTGCAGGCGGATATTCCGGTGGAGTGCCTGCCCGGCCCCACGGCCTTCGTGCCCGCGCTGGTCATGAGCGGATTGCCTTGTGAGCGTTTCATATTCGAAGGGTTCCTGCCGCAGAAGAAGGGCAGGCGTGCACGGATCGAGGCGCTCAAGGATGAAACGCGGACGATCGTGCTCTACGAGAGCCCGCACCGCATCCGGAAACTGTTGGATGAACTGGCAGAGGCCCTGGGTCCCGACCGGCTTGTCAGTGTGAGCCGCGAGATCAGCAAGCTGCACGAGGAGACCGTGCGCGGGACCCTGGCCGAGGTCGCTGCGCATTTCGAGGCCCATCCGCCAAAGGGGGAGTTCGTCGTGTGCGTGGGGGGAAGCACCGCGTAGGCGTGCTCCGGATCGCGCGCGACACTTATTTTGGTTGCATGAGGAATATCCTGTTCATGCTCGCTGCGCTGGGGTTCGCGACACCTTCGATCGCGCAGAGTAGAGACGCGTTGGAAGTGACTTTGAGCTCCGGCAGCTCCTCCAATGGAGGGCTCTATGGACTCTCGCTTTTCCGTGACGGCAAGGACGGAATAGCCACGGTCACCTACCCGGACCGGAAAATGAACGGGTCCGTACAGACCTACCAAGGACCGAAACTGAAACGTGGGAGAGCGTACAGCATTCCGAGCACGGCCGCAAAAGGCTGGATGACCGTTCGGTTGAACGCTGCTGATGTACGTACGCTGAACGTATTAGGTGATCATGGGGGGGTACGGTTCGTGCGCCACGTCATCGACCGTGGGTCGCAGGCCTCGGTGCGTGAGGATATCGGCTCTGTACCCGCTCCGCAAAGCCGGCACCGGCTCGACCGGTTCCATAGCCAGACCAGTCCGGATGGGAGCTACACCATGATCCTGTGCAAGGACGTCTACCATGACAAGCTGGTCGGGCTTGAGGTTCTTGTCTTTGACAGCGCGATGTCCATGGTGGGGGACCAGTATATAGCCGTTCCCTTGCCCATGACACGATTTCGGTTCGGATTCTTCAAGGTGACCAACCAGGGGCTTGTGGGTGTCGCACTTTTGGGAAGATGGAAGGACAAAGAGGCTGACCGGGATCGTTCCAAGGAACCGCATCTCGTGGTCGCCTACGGTATTCCTGGATCGATGGTCGTCGAAGAGGTCGCACTGGCCGGGCATTTGCCGATCTGCGCCGCACTGGATGTGAGCGAGCAGGGCGAGGTCCTGATGGCCGGGTTGGCCATGCGCAGGGACAATGGCCTTCCGGAGATCTTCACTCGGACCGGTCCCTCGGGGCACAGGGGCGCTGGTGCGCCTGTGTTCAGTCCGATCCCCGAAGTGCAGATGGAAAAGCTCCTATTCAGCGCGAACAAGTTCAAACAAGCGGACCGCGACGAGGAATTGGATGAGGAAGCTCAGGCCAAGGACGACAGACGGGAGCACTATCGCTTGGTGAACTTCATGGTCACGACCAATTTCGACCAGCTTTCCAATGGCGATCATGTATTCATTGCCGAAGTGCAACAGAACGACCAATTCTGCACAGGCTCCGGTGATCATGTCCATTGCACGCCAATCTACTTCCGTGGCAACCTGTGCCATTTCCGCGTCGGACAGGACGGAACGGTGACGGATATCGACGCGGTCAGTAAACTCTATCGTGCGTCCATCACGGATGTCCTGACAGGTGTGGTCGCACTCTACGATGGTGACACGATCCGCATCCTGTTCAATGAGTTCGCCATAGCCAACCGCGTGGGTAAGGAAATGAACCAGGCGACCGGGACATCCCAACCGTCTCTGTCGGACCTTGATGAAACGGACGTGGTGACAAGTTGCTTCACATATGTTCCCGGTGGTCCGTCCGATCGGGTGCTGGTCCCTGAACTGCAGAAAAAGGGCAATTGGCTCTCTCCACAGGACCAACTACGGCTCGATCAGGGGTCGGTGGTCACCACCTTCAATACCCGCTCCGGTTCCCGTTTCGTGCGGCTGGAACTGATCGACCCGGTCAACGAACGGCAATAGCGAAGATGACGGCGGTCAGCCCCAGGATCCCCAGGGTAGTGGACCTTCCGTTCTTTCATGACCGAATTCGCCTTCCGCCCCCGTTTCCTTTTCCTCACGCCACTCCCCGCCGATGAGGTGAAGCTTCGAATGCAGCAACACCTGAGCGCACCTGGAACGAACGGGTTCCGATTGGGCGGCACCGGACATCATTTGATCCTTCGCTATCGCCAGGACCTCCGCCACGCGTGGACGCCCCAGCTCGATCTGGACCTGGAGGAGCGGCCCAAAGGCACACGGGCGCGCGTGCTCATCGGCCCTTCCCCGTCGATCTGGATGCTGTTCATGGGCGGGTATCTGCTCTGTGCGGTACTGGCGCTGCTCGGCCTGTCGATCGCCGTCTCACAACAGGTGGTGGGTGCCGATCCCTGGGGGTGGTTGCTGGCAGCGCCCACGCCCATCATCGCCGTGGTCCTGTGGCTGGTGGCCCAGGCCGGCAAGCTGCGCTCCCGGGAGGAGATGCACGCGCTGAAACGCTTCGTGGACGAAGCGCTCGGATGCGACTGCCTTGCTCTGGCGGGAAACCCCTGACGCCCTATTCCTTTACGAACCGCGCCCTGGCGAAGGCGTGACCGGCGCGGTCCGCGGCCTCCAGGATATAGGCACCGGGTCTGAGATCCTCCAAGGACAGCTCGGTATTGCGTGGCTGCTCGAGGACCGTTCGTCCCAGCAAATCATACACACGAAGAAGCGTGGCTGCCTGGGGTATCGTCCGCACGTACAGCCGGTCTTGGGCCGGGTTCGGACCGATCGACAGGCCGGGCAGGCCACCGACCAGGATCCCGGTACTTGGTTCGTACGTTACGCTGATGCTGTCCAGCGCCCACCACCAATCCCATCCGGCGCTGAATTGGAACCGGATCTGTGCGGTTGCCGAACCACCGAGGCCCGCTGTGACGTCCACCGTCGTATCCCGTGCGGGGTTCGGGTAGCCGATGTCGGTCCCCGTGACATAGTACACCTCGGTCCATATGGTGCCGTTGTAGGCCTCGATGCGGGTGAACGACTGCAGCCGGGAGCGGAATTGTTGCGAGAAATGCAGGAAATAGTTGCCAGCGGTGGAGGCATCGAACACCGGTGAGTTCAGGATGCTGTTGACAGTGACGCTGCTGCCGCCGCATTCATCGCTGTCCAGGAACACGAAGCTGGAATCGAACCCAGGGCCGGCCGGCCAGGCCCCGCCGAAATCCTGATTGAAGCTCATGCCCGTGTGCACGGAATCAGGCGCATAGACCCAGTAGCAGTCGGACGTGTTGTTGTCCACGGTGAATCCCGTGGTGGATGTGCCACCATCGAAGGTCTCCAGCCAGAGGGTCTGTTGTGCGCGCAACGCGGAGGTCGGAAGGGAGAGGGCAAGTGCGATGAACAGGCACGTGGACGTCAGGTGAAAGGGGAGGTGGAGTAGCCTTGTTCGCATGGTTTACCGGTTTTGAGGTGAAGGGGAAGGTAGGACCACCATCCAAGGTACGACCAGAGAACAGTGCAATGCTCCGGTCGGCCCCAAGGGTTCTCCACCGGTCCCTGGGGACGGGATCGTCCAAAGGGTTTGACGAACCAGTTTGACCATTTGGTCAGCCCTGCTTAATTTTGCCCCCGCCATGGCGATCACCGACCCGGAAAAGCGCATCCTCCAGGCCGCCCGCAAGGTGTTCGTGGAATATGGGTTCGTCGGTGCACGGATGCAACGCATTGCGGACGAAGCGGGCATCAGCAAGGCTTCCCTGCACTACTATTTCCGCAGCAAGGAAAAGCTGTTCGATCGGATCTTCGCGGAGTACATGGACCGGGTGATGCCGCTGCTCAACACCTGGAACGATGACAGCGACGACTGGGAGTCCAAGGTGCGTCTTTTCGTACGGCAGCTGACGACGATCTATGGCGACACCTCCTTGCATTTCATGGTGCAGGAGCTGCGGCGCGATCCCGCCAAGCTGATCTCAAGGCTCGAAAAGAAAAAGCGGGGAAGGAACAGGTTCATCACCTACTACGAGCGTTTGATGGCCGACGGCCTGGTGCGCGAGCAGGATCCCCGGGCCCTGGCGATCACCATGCATGCGGTGTGCGCATACCCTCAGCTGAACGCCCCGATGATGGGGGCCGCCTTGCGCATGAACAACAAGGGCTATGAGGCGTATCTGAAGAACGAATACACGGAACAAGCGACAGAGCTGCTGATCCGCCTGATGAAGAAATGACCATGCGATCCATCGTGCTCCTGTCCTCCTTGTGCCTCGCAGGCACCATCATCGCCCAAGCCCCCGCAACGCTAACGCTGGACCAGGCAAGGACCGCGGCGCTCGCCCATCACCCCGCCGGTCGCGATGGTGCGCTCTACATGGAGGCCGGTGAACTGGCTGCGAAGAACGCGGGCAGTGCCTGGCTGCCCCAGGTGGTCGCCACAGGGCGGGCCACCTATCAGAGCGAGGTGACCGAGTTCGATCTCGGTGCCTTCGGTCTGCCGCCGATCACCATCAGCAGGGACCAGTACCAGGCCGGTCTGGAGGTCCGTCAGACCTTGTGCGAATTCGGCGAGGACCACACCCGACGTGAGATCGCGCTGAACGATGCCCGGATGCAGACCGCTCAGGCGGATGTCGAGCTGTTGCAGGTCCGCGCCGCCGTGGACCATCTCTACGGCAACATCCTCCTTCAAAGGGAGAACCTGCGCATCCTGCACGGTCGGGCGGTCGAGATCGCCGCACGGCAGGCCAAGGTGGAGAGCGCCGTGCGCAACGGTGTTTCCCTGCGAAGCAACGCGGAGGTGCTTCGGGCCGAGGCCGTGGCCACGCATGAGAAGATCCTCGACGCCGAGACCGCCCTCGTACAAACGGTCACTTCGCTCGGCGTGCTGATGGGCGTTCCTGTGGACACCACGACCACGTTCGTCCTGCCAGCCTCGCCCCCGCAGGAGAGGGACACTGCGGACCAGCGGCCGGAAAGGGAGGTGTTCGCCCGGAAGGGTCAGGGGCTGGACCTTGGCGGATCGCTCGTGCGCAGGAGGAACCTGCCCCATCTGATGGCGTTCGCCGATGGCTACTACGGCCGGCCCGGGTTCGACTTCCTCAACAACGATCTGCGTCCATATGGTCTTGTCGGCGTGGGCTTCAACTGGAACATCGCCGGCTTCTATACCCAGGGTCGCGAACTGCATCGCCTGCGCGTCATGCAACAGGTGGTCGATGGTCAACGGGAACGGTTCGAATTGCGACAGCGCAGCGACCTGGAGCGACAGGACCTGGAGATCGCCAAACTGGACCGGTTGATCGAAATGGACCGCGACATCGTGGAAAGTCGACGGACCATTCGGGAGACGGCCGCCAGTCAGCTGGAGAACGGCGTGATCACGGCCCAGGACTATGTGGGGTACCAGAACGCGCAGGACCAGGCGATGCTCGATCTGGAGCTGCATCGCATCCAGGCCGTGATGGCCCGCATCGATCGTGAACGCATCCTGGGCCGGTGAGCCCGACAATGAGAAACACATGGCAGATCCCAACGAAAGGTCCGGCAACGGGTCACTGAAGAAGCGCCGCAACATCCTGGTCGCTGTGGCCGTGGCCGCCGTCCTGTCGGGCGGCTATTTCTGGTATCGGTCCATGGGCCACGAGACGACCGACAACGCTCAGCTCGATGGCAACATCGTACCGGTACGCGCGAGCGTCGCAGGCTACGTCCATGAGGTGCGCTTTACCGACGACCAGCACGTGCACGCGGGGGATACCCTGCTGTTGATCGAGGACAAGGATTACCGGGCGATGGTGGCGCAGAGCGAGGCCGCTTTGGCCAGCGCCGAGGCGCAGCTCGAGGCGGCGCGCTCCGGTCATCAGAGCGCAGAGATGAGCGCCAGTGCCAGTCAGCTGAGCGGTGCGGCGATGCAGGACAATGTGTCCAGTGCGGAGACACGCCAATGGAAAGCGCAGCGCGAGCTGGAACGCGTGCAGGCGATGGTGAAGGACGACGCGGCCACCCCCCAGCAGCTCGATGCCGCCAAGGCCGAGGTGGATGTGGCCACCGCCATGCTCCAGGCCGCGCGCAAACAAGCGGACGCCAGCGGCCGGCAGGCCGATGCCACGCGGTCGCAGAGCAACGCGCAACGGTCACAGGTGGCGCTCGCACAAGCGATGGTGGCCCAGCGCGAGGCCGAGCTCCATCTGGCACGCATCCGGCTGGGTCACACCGCCGTGCTCGCCCCGTTCGATTGCGTCGTCAGCAGGAAATCCGTGGAGCCGGGGCAGTACATCGCCGTGGGCATGCCGATGTGCAGCGCCGTGGACCAGGCCCACATCTGGGTGACCGCTAATTTCAAGGAGACACAGATCACCGACATGCGCCCTGGACAACCGGTGGAAGTGCATCTCGATGCTTTTCCGGATGTCGTGCTGTCGGGGCATCTCGCCTCTTTCAGCGGTGCCACCGGCGCGAAGTTCAGCCTTTTGCCGCCGGACAATGCGACCGGCAATTTCGTGAAGGTGACCCAGCGCATCCCCGTTCGCATCGCATTGGATCCGATGCAGGACAGCGACGTGTACCTCGCACCCGGCCTGAGCGCCACCGTCGACGTGACGACGAAGGGATGAGCGCATGAAGAAGAGGCGCACGGCCGGATACGCCGCAGGGTTCGAACGCACCATGGTGGTCCTTGCCGCCATCACCGCCGCGATGCTCCAGTTGATCGACATGAGCATCGTGAACGTCTCGCTGCGCGAGATCGCTGGCAGCATCGGTGCCACCACGACCGAGATCGCCTGGGTGGTGACCAGCTATGCCGTGAGCAATGTGATCATGATCCCGCTCGCCGGTATGCTTTCCGACCTGTTCGGTCGTAAACGCTACTTCACCGCGAGCATTCTCCTTTTCACCGTTTCCAGCTTTTTCTGCGGCATGGCCGACTCTCTGACCATGCTGGTGATGTGGCGATTCATCCAGGGATTGGGCGGTGGTGCGTTGCTCACCTCGGCACAGGCGATCATCGTGGAGGCATACCCACCGGAAAAGCTCAGCACGGCCAATGCCATATTCGGGATGGGTGTGATGGTCGGACCGACGCTCGGACCGACGCTCGGAGGCTTCCTTACCGAGAACTTCAGCTGGCACTGGATCTTCCTGGTGAACATCCCCGTGGGTCTTGCCGCCGCCTATCTCTCCTGGACGTTCGTGCACAACAGGGTCGGTGCGCAACGCCCCGAGCGATTGGACTGGTGGGGCATCGCGTTCCTGGTGATCGGCATCAGTGCGCTTCAGTATGTGCTCGAGGAGGGTCCTGCTGATGATTGGTTCAACAGTTCGCTGATCACCGCACTGTCGGTCCTCTCCGTGGTCGGCCTGGTCGCGTTCGTCTACCACGAGTGGACCACAGCGCACCCGGCGGTGAACATCCGCCTGCTGGCGGAAGGGAACATGACGATCGGCGCGGTGCTCAATGCGGTGCTGGGCCTGGTCCTGATGGGCACGGTGTTCGTGTTCCCGCTGTTCGTCCAGATCGGTCTGGGCTGGACACCCATGATGACGGGCAACTTCCTGATCGCGGGTGCGCTGGCCACCGGCGTGTCCATGGGTCTCGTTGGACGATGGCTCGGTCGCGGCGCGGATCCGCGATGGATCATGGGCGCTGGGATCCTCCTTGTGACGGGCTTTGCTGTGGCCATGACCTTCAGCGCGCCCGGTAGCGCCGCGAAGGATTTCTTCTGGCCGTTCATTGTACGGGGTGTCGGCATGGGCATGATGATGGGTCCGATACTGACCGTCTGCCTCCAGGGCATGACCGGGTCGGACGTGGCCCAGGCCAGCGGTATCACCAACATGATCCGCCAGATCGGAGGTGCTGTGGGGATCGCGCTCCTCAATGTATTCCTGGTGAACAGGGGCGTGCAGCACAATGTGGACCTCCTGTCCGGTGTGACGATCTATGACACTGCGGTGCAGGACAGGCTCGGGGCCATCACCCAGGGCATGATGTCCCATGGCTACAGTGTGGACCAGGCTTCTCAAATGGCCGACCGCCTGATGGGCTTGATGGTGACCAAGCAATACAGCTTGGTGGCATACAACAATGTCTTCTGGCTCGTGGGGATCCTGACGATCATTTGTCTCCCGTTGATCCTCTTCGTTCGCTACAACAGACCAAGGCCCGGTTCCCAGGTGGCCATGGTCCACGAGTAGGTCAGCTATCTTACCGCCGTGCGGGCCTGGATCCTTACCCAACATGGCGATCCCGCCAGGGTCCTGACCCTCGGCGAGGCCAGCGAGCCCCGACCGGCACCCCGTCAAGTGCGCGTGCGTGTGGAGGGTTTTGGTCTCAACTATGCTGATGTCATGGCCGTGCGGGGCCTTTACCGCGAGGCTCCGCCGCTGCCCAGTGTGTTGGGATATGAGGTCGTCGGTCGTGTGGATGCGTTGGGTGGCGGTGCGCCGAAGGAGCTGATCGGTCAACGCGTGCTGGCGCTCACGCGTTTCGGGGGTTACGCGGAATACGCCTGTACCGATCATCGCGCGGTGGTCCCGATACCGGAGGATATGCCACTGGGCGAAGCGCTCGCGCTGGGCACCCAGGGTTGCACCGCCTGGTTCATGGCCGAACATGCCTGTCGCCTGGAACCTGGGATGCGCGTGCTCGTCCACGGCGCAGCCGGGGGTGTGGGGCAACTGCTCGTGCAGATCGCACTGCGGCGGGAATGCGATGTGTTCGCCGTGGCGTCGGGTACGGAAAAACTGGGATATCTGCGAAGGATCGGCGCCCATCACGTGATCGATCGGAAGGCCGCGCCCTATGATGGACAATTGCGGGACCTGCTCGGTGACAAGCGGATGCATGTCAGTTTCAATGCCGTGGCTGGGGCGACCTTCCCGAAGGACATGCGGTTGGTCGGCACCGGAGGCGTGGTGGTGCTTTTCGGTGGGGCGGAGCGCGGCCGCATGAGCACCTGGCGCTTCGTCTGGAACATGGGCCTGGTGCTTCCGATCTTTTTGATGATGAAGAGCAAGAGCATCGTGGGCGTGAACATGTTGAAGCTGGGTGACCACGATCCGGACCGCGTCGCCCGATGCCTGCGCGAGGTCGTACGGGCCCATGCCAGCGGCATGCTCAAGCCCCATGTGCACCATGTCCATGCCGCGGGAGACCTGCCCAATGCCCTGACCGACCTGGCCGGGGGGATAACGATCGGCAAGTTGGGTGTTCAGTGGTGACCGCGCACAGCATGGGGCCCTCCTCTACATTTGTTGTCCCTGAATGGATCATCAGCAATTGAACGTGCTGCCGCTCGGGTCGTGGGGCCTTGGGTTGGAGCGACCACTGCTGATCGCGGGCCCCTGCAGTGCGGAGAGCCGTGAACAAGCACTGGGCACGGCAGCCGGGATCGTGGCCCATGTGCCCGGTGTGCGGGTGTTCCGGGCCGGTGTCTGGAAACCGCGCACGCGCCCGGGCACTTTCGCGGGGGCGGGCGAAAAGGCTTTGGATTGGTTGCGTGAGGTGCGCGAGCGGTACGGTCTGTTGACGCTCACCGAGGTGGCCACGCCTGAACATGTTCAGGCGGCCCTTCGGGCGGGTATCGACATGTTGTGGATCGGTGCGCGCACCGTGCCAAATCCCTTCAGCGTCCAGGCGATCGCGGACGCGCTTGTCGGGCATGATGTGCCTGTATTCGTCAAGAATCCGATCAACCCCGACCTGCAGTTGTGGATCGGGGCCCTCGAACGGCTGCATGGAGCGGGTCTGCGCCGACTGGCCGCCGTGCACCGCGGGTTCAGCTGGAGCGGTGCCACGCCCTACCGCAACCATCCGATGTGGGAGTTCCCCATCCGACTGAAAGCGGCATTCCCCGATCTGGACCTGGTCTCCGATCCGAGCCACGTGGCCGGGGCCCCCGACCGGTTGAAGGAAGTGGCCCAGCAGGCCCTGGACCTCAACTTCAGCGGATTGATGGTGGAGACCCACCACGATCCCGGTCAGGCCCTTAGCGATGCCGAGCAGCAGATCGCTCCGGGGGCCCTGTCCGACCTCTTGGAGGGCCTCGTATTCCGCAGTGCCGCGCCGAGCGGGGCGCTCCGGAACACACTGAGCGATCTGCGGGACCAGATCGACCGTCTGGACGCGGATATCGCGCAAAAGCTGGGGGCCCGCATGGAGATCGCCGAACGGATCGGGCTCTACAAGCGGGAGCACAACGTGGCGATCCTGCAGCCGGAGCGCTGGGAACGGATCATGGCGGCACAACGTGCATTGGGCGAAGAGCTGGGCCTGGACCGGGCGTTCGTCGAAGCCTTCATGAATACGGTCCATCAGGAGAGCATCCGGCATCAGACCGCCGTGTGGGAGGCCGTTTCAGGATCCCCAGCGAGAGGCACGGAGCGGTTGGAGAACGTATCGCGCACGCCCCTATCTTCGGGGTCCTCTGCAAGGAACTTTCATTCGGACCAAACCTGAGCGATCTCAACATGCAACACCCTTACACCCTGACGGCCCTGGCGCTCCTCGTATCCAGTGGCCTGATGGCGCAACCGTCGTTCACGAACGGGAGCGCCATGTTGTCCCACAACGCCAGCAGCGGTGGCTGCATGGCCGTGGTGGACATGGACGAGGACGGCCTGGACGATATCGTGCAGCTCGATCTGAGCAAGCATGTGTACGTCCTTTACCAGAACCCCGACCACACCTTCGAGACCTACGACTACGGTCAGGTCGACAACAGCAACCAGTGGGGCTGGGCGATCGCGGACCTGAACAACGACGGCCATAAGGACGTGGTGAGCGGCGTGTCCATCACGCGCTACCTGCAGATCTCCGCACGAGGGGTCTATACCCTGTCCAACCTCAACGGACCCTCGATCTTCACGCAGGGCATGAGCATCGCCGACATGAACGGCGATGGCTGGCTGGATGTATATGCCTGTCATGACAACGGTGCCCCGAACATCTGGTTCAACGATGGTGCCGGGACACCCCTCTATCAGGCCACCTACATCGACTGGAGCACCAACCCGGCCAGCGACATGAGCGGGAACTACGGCAGCACGTTCACCGATTTCGACAACGACGGTGACATCGATCTGCACATCAGCCACTGCCGTCAGGGTGTGAACGACCCGAACGACCCGCGCCGCTGGGACCGCCTCTTCGTGAACGATGGCACGAACCACTACACCGATCAGGCCGATGTCTATGGCCTGCAGAACCACGAGCAGGTATGGACCACCGATTTCGGTGACTACGACAACGACGGCGACCTGGACGCCTTCAGCACCACGCACAGCAGCACCCTGATGCTGTTCGAGAACGACGGCACCGGCCACTTCACCAATGTGACCGCCGGCAGTGGCTTGGAGAGCTTCTCGGGCTTCTTCCTGCAGGGCCTGTTCCGCGACATGGACAACGACGGCTATCTCGACATCATGACCGGTACGACCGATCATTACTTCAAGGGCCATGGCGATGGCACGTTCACCGAAGTCACCGGATTGTTCCCCTCCCCGAAATCGATGCTGAGCTTCGCATTCGGTGACCTGAACGGTGATGGTTTCGAGGATGTCTATGCCAGCTACGGCGACGCCTATGTCACCGGGGATCCGTCCAATCCGGACCGGCTTTGGTTGAACACCCCCAACGGGAACCATTGGCTGAACGTGAACCTGAAAGGGGTGGTGAGCAACCCGGATGCGATCGGGGCCAAGGTGATCATCACCGGGCCATGGGGCACGCAGGTGCGCGAGGTGCACTCGGGCGAGAGCTACGGCATCGTCAATACCTCCACGGCGCATTTCGGGCTGGGCTCCGCCACGCAGGTCACCAGCATGACGATCCACTGGCCCAGCGGTCAGGTGGACAACTATGCGAACATCAACGCTGACCAGTCCATCACCGTGATCGAAGGGACCTGCATCTCCCCGAACGCGGCGATCACCACCTCCACTGATCCAGTGATCTGCACAGGTGGCGCACCACTCACACTGACGGCCAATCCCGGCTTCGATTACACCTGGAGCACGAACGAGACCACCCAGAGCATCGATGTGACCCAGGGCGGAAGCTATACCGTGACCATTGATGACGGGAACGGTTGCACCGGTCAGGCCAGCATCAATGTGGTGCAGGACCCCGACGAGACCCCGACCGTGTCGACGAACGGAGAGACCATCTTCTGTCAGGGCGGATCGGTGATGCTGACCAGTTCCGATGCGGACAGCTATATGTGGAGCAACAATGCCACGGCCCAAAGCATCTCCGTCGACCAGAGCGGCACGTATTCCGTCACTGTCCCCGGGGTCTGTGCGGATTTCTCATCGGACCCCATTGAAGTGGTCGTGCTCGACTATCCGGCCATGCCTACGGCCACGGGCGCCACAATTCCCGCGCCGGGCACCGCCGATATCAGTGCCACGGGAAGCAATGTGCTTTGGTACGACGCGCAGTCCGGCGGGAACCAGGTGGGTTCAGGCAACATGTGGACGACCCCGGTCGTGAACAGCACCACCAGCTTCTGGGCGGAGGATGCCAATGTGCTGGGCGGCGATACCTACAACGGTGGTCGTACCGATAACACCGCAACAGGCCAGTACCACACCAACGACAGCTACTACCTGATCTTCGACGCCAACGAGCCGTTCACCATCAACAGTGTGAAGGTGTACAGCAACACGGCGGGCGACAGGACGATCGACGTGGTGGACCAATCGAACGGCATCACGGTCGCCACCACGGATGTCAACATCCCGGTCGGGGAGGTGCGCATCGATCTGGACCTGGACGTGCCTGCCGCGGGTACCTATGCATTGCGCTGTGTGGGTACACCGAACCTCTGGCGTGATGGCCTGGGCAGCAACCCGACCTATCCCTACGCATTGGGCACACTGGGATCCATCACCGGCACGAACGTCACCGGTGGCAATACCTATGAGTACTACTACTTCTTCTATGATTGGGAGGTGAGTGCACAAAGCTGGAGCTGCGCCAGTGATCGGGCGGAGGCGGTCGTGACCGTTGGGCCCGTCGGGATCGATGCGGTGGATGCCGCCGATGGTATCCGCCTCTGGCCGAACCCCGCCAATGACCTCCTGACCATCGCGGTCCATCGCGCCCAAGGGCCGGTCCAGGTGGAGATCACTGATATCAGTGGACGCGTGCTGCGCGCCCGTGATCTCGGTGCGGCACATGGTGATCTGCGCATCGAACTGCCTGTGGGCGACCTCGCTGCGGGTCAGTATTTCGTCACGGTCAGTGTGAACGACCGTCGGACCGTGCATCCGGTCGTGGTCCGCTGATCTGGGAAGGACACAACCAACGAGACCCCCGGCCATGTCGGGGGTCTCGCCGTTCTGGGACGGTCGCGCGCTACATTCGCAAGAATGGACGGACCCTTGCGGATGATCGTCTTCGGGGTCGGGAGCATCGGTCAGCACCTGCTTCACCAGTTCCATGCTGATGTGGTCGGGAAGGTCACCCTCGTGGATGGCGACAGGGTGGAATCGCACAACGTCGGTCGTCAACCGCTTTGTGTGGCCGATGATACAGGAAGCCCCAAGGTGCGCATCGTGGGCGCGTGGTGCCGGCGGGCCTGGCCCGAACTCTCCCTCGACACCTTGGACGGGTTCGCCGGTCCCGAGAACATCGCGTACATGCTGGAAGGACATGACCTCGCGGTGGATTGTACGGATGACCTCCATGCCCGGCTAATGATCGACCAGGCTTGTGCAGATGTGGGCGTCCCCTTGTTGAGCGGGGCGGTGCATGGCGCCCAAGGGCAGGTCGTCCTTCTGGACCGGGCCACAGCGGGTGCCGGTCTCAGCGACCTCTTCCCGGGCCGCGCCTCCGCCGAACAGGATGGTTGTGACATGCACGATGTGCCCGATGCACTGCTGCGCTCGGTCGCCGCGGTCATGTGGGAACGGATCCGTGCGCTTCGTGCCGGCATTGATCCCCGCGCGGGTTGGGTCGAACTGATCGATCATCCGTCGCGACAGCACGTCCTGTTCGCTCCGCCACCAGCCAAGGTCCCGACCACATGAGCACCATTGGGCTTTGGGTTCTGTTCGCGGTGATCGCGTTGATGTATGCCTCGGTCGGGCACGGCGGTGCGAGCGGCTACCTCGCCGTCATGGCCTTGATGGGCTATTCGCAGGAGGTGATGCGACCGTCCGCTTTGCTGATGAACCTGTTCGTCAGCGCGATCTCCTTCTTCCAGTTCGCCCGGGCCCGCCATTTCCGTTGGGGCCTGTTCTGGCCTTTCGCGGTGGCTTCGGTCCCGATGGCCTGGCTGGGCGCGCAGATCAAGATCGATCCCCTCCTGTACAAACGCGTTCTCGCGGCCGCTCTCTTGTTCGCGGTAGTGCGTTTGTTCGGCTTCTTCGGAAAGGGGATCGGGGAAAGGCACACCTTGCCCGTGTTGGCCGCGCTGGCGATCGGGGCCGTGCTTGGTCTTGCTTCGGGCATCATCGGCATCGGTGGTGGCATCCTGCTCAGCCCATTGCTGTTGGTGTTCAATTGGGCGGATGCCCGCGAGACCGCCGCAGTGAGCGCCTTGTTCATCTTCGTGAACAGTGCGGCCGGCATCATCGGTGCGTTCGGCAACGGCGAAACGATGACACCGGAGATCGGTGGATGGGTCGTGGCCGCCGTGCTCGGCGGCCTGCTCGGTGGCTTCCTTGGCTCACACAGGGTCCCGGAACCGCGGCTGCGACAAGCGCTCGGCGTCATGTTACTACTGGCCTCCTTCAAACTGATGTTGCCGTGATCTCTGTGGAGGAGGCGCGGCAACGGATCAAGGCCTGTGCGTCGCGCATGCCATTGCGATCCATTCGCCTGGAGGCTGCGGGCGGCCGCATTTCGCCGGAGGACATCGTTTCACCTCATGACCACCCGCTCTTCGCCATGAGCGCGGTGGACGGCTATGCCCTTGCGTTCGAGGGTCCTGCCGAGCGTCGCGTGGTCGCAGCCATCCCTGCGGGAGATGCCATGACCCACGCACTGGGCGGCGGTGAATGCGCGAGGATCTTCACCGGAGCACCCATCCCTGCGGGAGCCGACACGGTCATCATGCAGGAGCATGTCCAACGTGATGGCGACCGGATCGTGTTGCAGGATCCCAGGCTGAAGTGTGGTGCGAACGTCCGCTGTCAAGGTGAACAGATGCGCGCCGGTGAAGTGGTGCATGACGCGGGAGTCCCGCTCGATGCTCCGGCCATCGGTCTGCTGGCGTCGGTGGGGATCAAGGAGCTGGAGGTCGTGGAACGCCCGAGCGTCCTGGTCCTGTGTACGGGCAATGAGTTCGTGGAGGAGGGCGAGGCGCCGCGACCTGGAGATATCTTCAACAGCAATGGGCCCATGCTGCATGCATCCCTCCTGCCTCATGCGGAAGAGGTGGGGATCGCGACCGTGGCCGATGAGCGCCATTTGTTGCGGGACGCGCTCGGGGAGGCCCGTGCGGACCTGGTCGTGACCACGGGCGGCGTCTCGGTCGGCGATCACGATATCGTGCGTTCCGTGCTGGAGGAACTGGGCGCGGATATCATCATCCATCGCGTGGCCCAAAAGCCGGGCAAGCCGATGCTGTTCGCCATGCTGGACGGAAGACCGGTGTTCGGTCTGCCTGGGAATCCGCGCGCGGTGATGGTCCTCTTTTGGGAATACGTACTTCCCTTGCTCAAGGCCATGCAGGGGGCTCGGGATCCCTGGCCGAAGAGCGAGCTCCTTCCCTTGTCTGAGGGCATCGAGGTCAAGGGTGGCCGGGCCGAATTCCGGGCGGCACACGTCGAAGGTGGCCAGGTAACGCTGCTGGCCGATGAAGGATCGCACATGCTGCGGTCGCTCGTGGGTGTGCACGCCCTCGCTTACCTGCCGGCGGACAGGCGGGAGTGGGAAGCGGGCGAGCCGGTCGAGGTCCACTACATTCCGACGCAATGAATGGCGACGGCTGGACGGGCGCGGTGCTGGCCGGTGGCCAAAGCAGCCGCATGGGTCGGGACAAGGCCTTGATCGAGCTGGAGGGCCGCACGCTGCTCGATCGCGCGATGGACCTGGTCGAGCCGCTCGTGTCGGAACTCCTGGTGATCGGTGACCCGGAGAAGTATAATCATGTCGGTCCGTTCGTGATCGGCGATGTACGTCCCGGGAAAGGCCCGCTCGGCGGGCTGGTCACGGCGCTGCGCTACGCCAGCAACGATCGTGTGCTGCTGCTGGCCTGCGACATGCCGAACATCGATGCCCGCCTGCTGCAGCATGTGATGCGCGAACTGGAAAGTGAGGCTGAAGCGGTCGTGCCCCGGCACACCGGCGGCGCGGAACCTCTTGTGGCCGCCTACCACCGCGGCTGTCTGCCCACGTTCCAGCGTTGCATCGATGACGAGGTGTTGAAGATGACGGACGCCCTTGCCTTGGTGGAAGGACGCTACCTGGACATCGAGCCCGGAACGGAGGGGTGGTCGTCGGACCTCTTCCACAACATCAACGCACCTTCCGACCTTTGAGGGATGAAGGTCCTCCTGTTCGGACTGATCGCGGAAAAGGCCGGAGCTTCGGAGATCGATGTGCAGGGCTCCAGCACGGGTGAACTGCGCCAGGCGTTGACCGGTCGTATCGTAGGCCTCGACCGGATGATGTACGCCATCGCCGTTGATCGAAGGATCGTGCACGAGGACATACCGCTCACCGGCAGCGAGGAGATCGCCGTGCTGCCACCCTTCGCAGGCGGATGAGCGCCACGAAGCAGCATAAGGTCCGCGACATCTTCGTGGAGGGCCCGATCGATCCGGACTTCGTGGGGGAGAGCATCGCCAAGCACGCCACGCGCCATGACATCGGCGCGCACGAGGTCTTCCTGGGACAGGTGCGCGGGGATGAGGTCGATGGGAAGCCCGTGCAGGCCATCGCGTACACCGCCTATCGCGACATGGCCCTCGAACGCATGACCGCCATCCGCGAGGAGGCCTTCGCCAGGTGGCCATCGATGACCTGTCTGCATGTGCATCATAGCCTGGGCACGATCAAGACCGGCGAACTGTGCTTCATGGTCCTTGCCAGTGCCCCGCATCGACAGGCCGCACGCGAAGCTGTCGCCTGGGTGGTGGACCGTGTCAAATCCGAACTGCCGATCTTCGGAAAGGAGATCCTCCCGGATTCCACCCATGCTTGGAAAGTGAACCGGTAGCGTCGACCCAGTAGGTCGACCGATGTCGGTGGATACCTTCATGCCCGCACCGACCGATGATCGACATCACCCACAAACCCACCACTCTACGGGAGGCCACGGCCACGGCCCTGGTCACGGTGGGCGATCCTGCGTCCATCGCCGCGATCCGTGGCAAGAAGGTGCCCAAGGGCGACGTGCTCGAGAGCGCTCGTGTGGCGGCGCTGTTGGGAGTGAAGCGCACCGCCGAGCTCATCCCCGACTGCCATCCCATGCCGATCGAGCATGCGGAGGTCACCTTCGATCTGTCCGAGCAGGAAGTGTTGATCACCATGCGCGTACGGACCATTTATCGCACCGGTGTGGAGGTGGAAGCGATGCATGGAGCAAGCATCGCGGCGCTCACGATCTATGACATGCTCAAGCCGATCGACAAGAGCGTGGCGATCGCCGGCATCCGGTTGGTGGAGAAGAGCGGCGGCAAGAGCGATCGGGTCGATCGGTTCGACGTGCCCGTGAAAGCCGCCGTGCTGGTGATCAGCGACAGTGTATCCAGTGGGAAGAAGGAGGACAAGGCAGGCGTGGCGATCGTTGAGCGGTTGAAGGGGTTGGGCGTTGAGGTGTTGGAGAGCGGGTTGGTCCCGGATGAACCCGAGCGGATCGCGGAACAGGTGAAGGCCTGGGCTTCGCAAGGGCTCGACCTGATCATCACCACGGGCGGTACGGGACTTTCCCCGCGCGACCGCACGCCCGAGGCCATCGCCCCGATCCTGGACCGTGAGGTGCCGGGGATCATGGAGGCCGCGCGCAGCTACGGACAGGAACGCACACCGTGGGCCATGATGAGCCGCGGTCTGGCCGGCATGATCGGTCGTACGCTGGTGATCACCCTGCCGGGCTCCACGCGTGGTGCCAAGGAGACGATGGATGCGCTCTTCCCGTTCGTATTGCATGTGGTGAAGGTGCAGGAGCACGCGTTCCGGCACGGACAATAGGCCTTCAGCACAAAGCCTACTTTCGCCATCCCCCATCGCGTCCGCTGCCGGAGCGGTCGGGGGTCAACGATCCATCATGGTACAAGGCAAGGAAGCGCGTGTGCTCGAACTGGTGGTGCACCACATCGGCAACGGAGCGGAGGAGAGCGTGTTCAACGACTACAGCGCCGTGCTCAATGGCGACGAGGAACAGGCCTTCCTCCGTCGGTTCTTTTTGAAACCGTTCGCGCTCGTGGCCCAGACCCTGGAGTTCGATCCGGGGGAAGGCAGGAAGGGGAACCCGCTCCAGGCCTTGTGCCGCAAGATCGAGGGCGGCGATGAGCTGGTCGGCCATTCGATCGGCATCGCGAAGTTGCTGGAGAAAGCGACGCGGGAGCAGGACCAGCGCGGTGGTGACGTTTTCATCGTGAAGTTCACCGATGTGGAGGTGGCCGGCCAGGCCTACGAGGCCCTCGGCATGTACAAGTTCGAGGACAAGGAGGTCTTCCTCGAGAGCAAGGCACGGAACGCGCAGATCGCCATGCGCCTGCGGCGCGGCCTCGGGAGCCGTCGGCCCGACCTGGCCTGCCTGGTGGTGTTCACCGGTGATGATCCCACGCTGTTCGTCATCGATGATCCAGCTCGGACGGAACACTGGCGCAACGGGTTCATCCACGCCCGGCCGAAGAAGGACCATGTCAACAGCACGCGCAATGTGCTTGAGATGACCAAGAGTTTCATCACACAGCAGCTGCCGCACGACTACGAGATCCCCAAGGCCGACCAGATCGACCTGCTGAACCGGTCCGTGCAGTACTTCAAGGACAACACCGAGTTCGACCGCGGCAGCTTCGCCCGGGAGGTGTTCGAGAGCGACGAGGTCGTGGAATCCTTCCAACGCTTCGGTGACCGCTATCAGGAGGAACGCGCCCTGGACCTGGAGGACGGCTTCACCATCTCGGCCGATGCGGTCAAGCGCCAGGCCCGCGTGTTCAAGAGCGTACTCAAGCTCGACAAGAACTTCCACATCTACATCCACGGCGACCGCAACAAGATCGAGCGCGGCGTGGACGAGCAGGGAAGGAAGTTCTACAAGATCTACTACGAGCAGGAACTTTGATCGATCGGGGGAATGTGGGAAATGAGGCCAATATGATGAATGAGATAAATGAGAGGAATGAGATAAATGCGGGGTGGCATGGATGAGGAGATCAGGAATTGGCTGGTGGGGGAGGACGCTGCCGGGTATGCTGCATCACGGCCGAACCCGGTGTTGGAGAAGTCGTTCGTGTTGGCTTTGCGTGTCGTGCCGTTCACCAAGCGACTCCGCAATGAAGGCTGGGTGGACCTGGCAAGGCAACTATTTCGCAGTGCCACATCGGTAGCCGCGAACATCCATGAAGCGCAACATCCGTCCAGCCGAGCCGACTTCATTCACAAGATGCGTCTGGCTGAAAAGGAGGCCGGCGAGACCCGCTTCTGGTTGAAGCTTTGCCAGGAGGCACCTGATCTACCCAATGCCGAGGGACTGATGAATGAAGTGGAAGAAGTGCGGGCCCTGCTCTACACCATCATCCGTTCCGCCAATTCAAGGCGCTAAGGCAGCTTCATTTCCCCTATTTCCCTTATTCCTCTCATTGGCCTTATTTCTCTCATTTCCCTTATTTCTCCCATTGTCCTTCTCATCCCCCAATGCTCACCATCGGCCGCGCGCTCAGGTCGTGCAACACCTCCTGTTGCTTTTCCGGCTTGAAGGGCGGTAGTCCACCGAGCAGGGCGTGCTTCGCCCGGACGTTCGCTTCGATCAACGGCGTGATATCCTCGCCACGGCGGAGGGCGGAGAGCAGGTCGGTCTCATCGCGGGCGAACAGGCAGTTGCGCATCTTTCCCTCGGCGGTGACACGCAGCCGGTCGCAGGTGGCACAGAAGGGGTCGGTCACCGTGCTGATCACCGCGAAGGTGCCGGGCCAGTCGGACACGCGGTAGGCCTTGGCAGTGCTGTGCGGGTCGTCGTCGAGCTTTTCGAACGAATGCACCGAGCCGATCTGGCCGAGCATCTCACCGTAGGTGTACACGCGTTCCCTTCCCCAGTGGTTGCCCGCGAAGGGCATGAACTCGATGAAGCGCACGTGAACCGGGTGGTCGCACGTCAGCTCCACGAATCGGAGGACCTCGTCGTCGTTCACCCCGCGCATCACCACCATGTTCACCTTCACGCGCAGGCCTTGGTCCAGCGCCATGCGGATGTTCGCCCAGACCCGGTCGAAGCCGTCCCGTCGCGCGATCTTCTTGAAGCGCTCCGCGTCGAAGGTGTCCAGGCTGATGTTGATGCTCTTCAGCCCGGCATCGATCAGTCCTTCCAGATGCTTTTGCAGCGTGAGCGCGTTGGTGGTCAGCCCCAATTTCACGGGCAGCTGGAGCAGGTCGCGCACGATGTCCACGGCATCCGGGCGAACGAGCGGTTCACCGCCGGTGATCCGGATCTTGTTCACCCCGTATCGCTCCGCGAACAGTCGGGCGATCGTCGTGATCTCCTCCCGCGTCATCAGCTCATCGCGCTTCAGGAACTGCTGGTCCTCCGGCATGCAATAGGTGCAACGCAGGTCGCATTTGTCCACGATGCTGATACGCAGACTGCGGTGGATGCGGCCGAAACGGTCGGTGAGCGTCGTGGACACGTCCGCAAGTTACCTTGAGACCCTCACCCTGACGGAAAACCCAGCATGGCGAAGAAGGAGTTGACACGCTGCCCCTGGCCCGCCGACGACCCCCGGATGGTCGAGTACCACGACACCATCTGGGGAACGCCCGAGCACGACGATCGCAAGCTCTATGCGAAGCTGGTGCTCGACGGCGCGCAGGCCGGGCTCAGCTGGAAGACCATCCTGCACCGCAGCGAGGGCTATCGCAAAGCCTTCGACAACTGGAACGTGGAGAAGATCGCGCGGTACGGCAGGAAGGATGTCGAACGGTTGTTGTCCGATGAGGGCATCATCCGCAACCGCGCCAAGGTGGCCAGCGCGATCAGCAACGCCCAGGCCTGGCTGAAGGTCATGGAAGGCGGCAAGGGTTCCTTCAATGACCTCCTCTGGAAGTACGTGGATCACAGGACCATCGTGAACCACTGGAAGGACCCGGGGAAGGTGCCCGCCAGCACGCCCATCAGCGATGCCTTGAGCAAGGAGCTGAAGAAGGCCGGTTTCTCGTTCGTCGGCACCACGATCGTCTATGCCTACATGCAGGCGATAGGCATGGTGGACGACCATATGGACGGCTGCTTCCGGAAGGCGAAGGGATGATCCGGCCTCCCGGCAAACCCTCGCGACACCCATATTCACCATGAATTCATAGGGGTTGGATCACCCCGGTCGGGCGAAGGGCGAAGTAACTTTGGCGATATGGCGCGCAAAGCTTTCATCATCACCCCCAAGGATCGGAAGGAGGAGGAGCTCCTGCGGCAGTTGATCGCACGGATGGGCCTGGAGGGCCGCCTGCTGGACGAAGAGGAGTTGGAGGATGCCGGTCTGGCGCTTGCTTTGACGAAAGTGGACCGAACGAAACTGGCCGACAGCAAGCGCGTGATGCGGAAGCTCAGGAGTTGAGATGGAGGTCCTTTTTCTGAGGTCCTTCGAGCGGGACCTTGCAAAGGCCGATGCAGCGGTCAAACGAAAGCTGATCGTCCTGATCGCGACCATGGAACAGGTCGAACACGTGACGGACCTGGCACAAGTGAAGAAGCTCAAAGGGCACAAGGACGCATATCGGCTTCGTATGGGTCGGTTCCGGCTCGGGTTTTTCGTGGAAGACCGAACGATCCTGCTCGCACGACTTCTGGACCGGAAGGAGATCTATCGCTTCTTCCCCTGATCGATATGCCCGATACCATGCAAGCGCCCGTCACACCTGTTGAGGTATCCCGCTCCGGCAAGGGCCCGATCGAACGGGCCGAGGACCTGCTGGTGACCGAGGAACCGCTCGAGATCCGCCTGGACCACGGTCCTGTCGATGATCGCCGCGAGGACCGGATCACCGTCACCATGCGCACGCCCGGCGACGATCGGGAGCTGGCCATCGGTTTCCTGCTCAGCGAGGGGATCCTCTCGGGCACGGACGACATCATTCGCGTGGAGCACTGCCAGCAGGTGAAGCCGGAGGAAATGGGGAATGTCGTGCGCGTCAGCCTGAAGCCGGAGGTGCAGGTGGATACGGCGCGTTGGCAGCGCAACTTCTACGTGTCCTCCAGCTGCGGGGTCTGCGGCAAGGGTTCGTTGGAAGCCGTGCGCAACTTGTGCCCGGTAAAGCAATTGCATCCGCCGACGATCACACGTGCTGTGCTTCTCGAACTGCCGCGGCGCATGCGCGAGGCCCAGGTCGTGTTCCAGCACACCGGCGGCATCCACGCGGCAGCCCTGTTCGATCCCGCGGGGAAGCTCCTGCTGCTGCACGAGGATGTCGGCCGGCACAACGCCGTGGACAAGGTGATCGGCGCTGCGCAACTTGCCGATCTGCCTTTGGTCGACCGCCTGCTCCTCGTCAGCGGCCGCGCCGGATTCGAACTCGTGCAGAAATGCGTGATGGCCGGGATCCCCGCCATGGCCGCCGTGGGCGCGCCCAGCTCGCTGGCCGTTCAGTTGGCAAAAGACAATCTTCTTCTGCTGATCGGCTTTCTCCGCGACGACCGCTTCAACGTTTACTCCGGCGACCCGGCCCTGATCGCATGAAGGATCGCCTGCAGGTTCCCCGGGAGCGCATCGACGCGCTCATCCGCGAACGGATCGACCTGGTGCCGTACGATCCCGCCTGGCCCGACCGGTATCAGGAAGAGGAGGACCATCTGCGTGGCACGCTGCCCGCCGATCTGGTGATCCGCATCGCCCACATCGGTAGCACGGCCGTGCCCGGACTGAGCGCCAAGCCGATCATCGATGTCCAGGTGGAGGTGCACAGCCACGAACGCGTGATCGACGAGGTAGTGCCTGTTCTGGAGGCCGAAGGCTACGAGTTCATTTGGCGGCCGACCATCGGCGAGGAGGCACCGTTCTACGCCTGGTTCATCAAGCGCGGGCCGGACGGGACCAGAACGTATCACATCCATATGGTGGAGCCCGACGAAGCCAGCGAGGACCGGGTCCTTTTTCGCGACCACCTCCGGACCCACCCTGCCGATGTGCGGCGCTACGAAAAGCTCAAGCGCACACTTTCCGAGGTCTACCCGAACGACCGCGCAGCGTACACGAAGGGCAAGACCGACTTCATCGCCACGATCGTCCAACAAGCCCGTTCCGAACACCCATGATCCGTTCCCTCGCCCTCTTTTCCGCCATGCTGGGCTCCTGCCTGGGCCATGGCCAACGCACCTTCGACGTCACCATCGCCGACAGCACCTACCACATGAAACAGTACTGGTTCGTGCTGTACACGGCCGGACCCGATACGACCCGCCTGGATAGTGCGACCTCCGCGGACCTTTTGAAGCAGCACCTGGAGCACCAGGGCGAACAGGCGAAGCGCGGCCTGATCCAGGTGGCGGGACCCTTCGGTGACAAGGGGGCCTGGCGCGGCGTATTGCTGTATGACTGCGACAGCCGGGAGGAGGTCGAGGGCTACCTGTTGCAGGACCCCTTCGTGAAGCGTGGCAAGCTGGCCTACGAGATCCATCCCTGGTACGGGGCGATCGGCACCACTTTGCATTGAGCTTCGTGCGTCGAACCCTTGGAAGGCTGAGGTGCTAAGGGAGGTGAAGCCGCGTCGGACGTGGGCGCGTTGCTGGTAATTTCGGCGCCGCAACGCCCGCTGGCACCTCATTCGTGAACGTCCCGACCGCATGAAGATCTCCCGTGTTCTTCTGCTGCTCGCCATCGTGGGCGTGGCGGTCATCATCGGCGTGAACAAGTGCGGTGGTGAGAAGCAGGCCCAGGGCGGTCCCGGCGGTCCCATGATCGCCGCGCATGTGTACGGACTTGTCGTGAAGCCTCGTCCATTGGATGATCGCATCAACACAACAGGCACCCTGCTGGCCAACAACAGCGTGGAGGTGCGCAACGAGACGGCCGGTCGGCTGGTGCATCTCGGTTTCGAGGAAGGCCGGCGGGTGAACAAGGGCGACCTGCTGATCAAGATCTATGACGACGACCTGCAGGCGCAGTTGCGGAAGCTGCAGCTCGATGCGGAACTGGCCGCCACCAACGAAGGCCGCCTGCGCGATCTGCTCGCGATCAACGGCGTGTCGCAACAGGAATACGACGCGGCGAAGAACCAGTTGGACGGCGTCCGGGCGGACATCGATGTGGTGCGGGCGCAGATCGCCAGGACCGAGGTCCGCGCACCGTTCAATGGGGTCATCGGGCTGCGATCGGTGAGCGAGGGCGCCTATCTGCCGGCCTTCACGGTGGTCGCCTCGCTCCAGCAGCTCGATCCCATGAAACTGGAGTTCACCCTGCCGTCGCGCTACCAGGAGCGGCTGCATGTGAACGACACGATCACCTTCACCGTCGAGTCCTCGCCGGAGCCCCGTTCCGGTGTGATCTATGCCTTCGAGCCGGCCGTCGATCCCGGCACGCGCTCGCTTACGGCCCGCGCGCGTTGTGCCAATGCCGATGGAGCCCTGCTCCCCGGGGCCTTCGCCAAGGTGGAGGTGCCGCTGCAACGCATCCTCAACGCGCTGATGGTGCCCTCGCAGGCGATCATCCCCGAGATCCGCGGACAGAAGGTGATGGTGAGCAGGGGCGGCAAGGCCACGCCGGTCCTGGTGGACGTGGGCCTGCGCAACGACAGCACGGTGCAGGTGACCAGCGGCCTGCAGCCGGGCGACACCCTGCTCACGAGCGGGATCATGCAGGTACGCCCCGGGATGCCCGTGGTCGTGAACGTCGGGAACTGAGCCGGGATGAGCCTCTCCTCGATCAGCCTCAAACGACCGGTCCTGGCGATGGTGATGTCCATCATCATCGTCATCTTCGGTGGCATCGGCTTCCGTTTCCTGGGCGTACGGGAGTACCCCTCGATCGATCCGCCGATCATCACCGTGCGCACCGGCTACACCGGCGCGAGCGCGGAGGTGGTGGAATCGCAGATCACCGAGCCGCTCGAGAAGACGATCAACGGCATCGCCGGCATCCGCACGCTCAGCTCGGCCAGCAACCTGGGCAGCAGCACGATCACCGTGGAGTTCGACCTCGGCACCGACCTCGAGGCCGCGGCGAACGACGTGCGTGACAAGGTGTCCCAGGCCGCGCGCCAGCTCCCGCAGGATATCGACGCGCCACCGGTGGTCACGAAGTCGGATGCCAACAGCAGCTCGATCATCTCCATGACCGTGCAGAGCGACACGCGCACGCAGCTGGAGGTGAGCGACTACGGCGCCAACGTGATCCAGGAGCGCCTGCAGACGATCCCCGGCGTGAGCACCGTGCAGATCTGGGGTGAGAAGAAGTACGCCATGCGGCTGTGGATCGACCCGGACCGGCTCGCCGCGCATGGGCTCACCCCGCTCGATGTGCAGAACGCGCTGGACCGGGAGAACGTGGAACTGCCCGCCGGCAAGCTTACCGGCAGGGCCACCGAACTGAGCGTGAACGCCCGGTGTCGCCTCAGTTCGCCCGAGGAGTTCGACAACATGATCATCGGTTCGGAGGGCGACCGGCTGATCCGGTTCCGCGACATCGGGGAGGCGCAGCTGGGCCCGGAGAACGAGGAGACGATCCTGAAGCAGAGCGGCACGCCGATGATCGCCCTGGCCCTGGTGCCCCAGCCGGGTGCCAACTACATCGCGATCGCCGACGAGTTCTACAAGCGCTACGAGCAGTTGAAGAAGGAGCTGCCGTCGGACATCCACCTGGACATCGCCATGGACACCACGCGGTTCGTGCGGCGCTCCGTGGCGGAAGTGGGCGAGACCCTCGCGATCGCCTTCATCCTGGTGATCCTGATCATCTACCTCTTCTTCCGCGACTGGCTGATCGCCCTGCGCCCCTTGATCGACATCCCCGTGTCGCTGATCGGCGCCTTCTTCATCATGTACGTCGCCGGATTCTCGGTGAACATCCTCACGCTGCTGGCCATCGTGCTGGCCACGGGCCTGGTGGTGGATGATGGCATCGTGGTGACCGAGAACATCTACAAGAAACTGGAGGGCGGCATGCGTCCGATGCAGGCGGCGATCGCGGGATCGAACGAGATCTTCTTCGCCGTGGTGTCCACCTCGCTCACCCTCGCCGTGGTCTTCCTGCCGATCATTTTCCTGCAGGGCTTCACCGGCCGCCTGTTCCGTGAGTTCGGGATGGTGATGGCCGGCGCCGTGCTGATCTCGGCCTTCGTGTCCCTGTCGCTCACCCCCGTCCTCAACGTGAAGCTGACGCGGAAGGACCACAAGCACAGCCGCTTCTACGAGCGCACCGAGCCGTTCTTCGTCGCCATGACGGAAGGTTACCGGCGGTCGATCACCAATTTCATGCGCAGCCGCGGCTGGGCCTTCGGCATCCTCATCGGCGCCATCGCTTTGATCTTCGGTGTCGGTGCCTTCCTGCAGTCGGAGCTGGCGCCGCTGGAGGACCGCAGCCTGCTGCGGGTGATCGTCAGCGCGCCGGAGGGCACGTCCTACGAGCGGATGGACCACTTCATGGACCAGCTCGTGCAGGATGCGGTGGACAGCGTGCCCGAACACAAGGTGGTGCTCAGCGTCACCGCACCCAGTTTCGCAGGCAGTGGCGCGGTCAACTCAGGCTTCCTGCGCGTGACCCTGTCCGAACCCGGTGAGCGCAGGCGTTCGCAGGCGGAGATCGCCCAGGCGCTCCAGCAGGACTTCGGCGCCTACACCGATGGCCGTGCCTTCGTGATCCAGGAACAGACCATCAGCGTGGGCGTCGGCGCGAAGACCAGTCAACCGGTCCAGTTCGTGCTGCAGAACAACTCCTTCGACAAGCTCAAGGAGTTCGTGCCCAGGTTCATGGACGAGGCGGCCAAGGATCCGACCTTCCAGGGCCTCGACGTCAACCTCAAGTTCAACAAGCCCGAGCTCAACATCACCATCGACCGCGACCGGGCGCGTGCGCTCGGCGTGCCCGTGGTCGACATCGCCCGCACCCTGCAGCTGGCCTACGGCGGCGGACGCATGTCCTATTTCACCAAGGACGGCAAGCAATACCAGGTGATCGGCCAGGTGCGCCTGGAGGACCGGGGCAAGCCGCTGGACGTGCGCACGCTGCAGGTGCATGCGCAGGTCGGCCGGATGGTGCAGTTGGACGATCTGCTCGATATCCAGGAGGCCAGCGAACCGCCGCAGCTCTACCACTACGATCGGTACAAGTCGGCCACCGTTTCGGCTGGGCTCGCACCCGGGAAGACCATCGGTGACGGCATTGCCGCCATGCAGACCATCGCCGATCGCGTGCTGGACGATTCCTTCGCCACTTCCCTCAGCGGCGCCTCCCGCGATTTCGCCGAGAGCGGCTCCAACATCGTCTTTGCTCTGGTCTTCGCCCTTGTGCTGATCTACCTGATCCTCGCCGCGCAGTTCGAGAGCTTCCGCGATCCCTTCATCATCATGCTCACCGTGCCGCTCGCCCTCGGTGGTGCCGTCCTGTCGCTGTGGCTGTTCAACCAGACGCTGAACATCTTCAGCGAGATCGGCATGATCATGCTCGTCGGCCTCGTGACCAAGAACGGGATCCTGATCGTCGAGTTCGCCAATCAGCAGCGCGAACACCATGGACTGTCCCGCATCGACGCCGCGATCGAGGCGGCCACGCAACGTCTTCGTCCGATCCTGATGACCAGCATCGCCACCGTGCTGGGTGCGCTGCCCATCGCCATCGGCCTGGGCAACGGCGCGCAGAGCCGCATCCCCATGGGCATCGTCGTGGTGGGCGGCCTGCTCTTCTCCTTGGTGCTCACCCTGTACGTGATCCCGGCGATGTACACCTACATCGCCACCCGGAAACGGGAAACCCACGAGGAGGCATGAGGGCGCGCACGATCATCGGGACGGTCGCCTGTTGCGCGATGATCGGCGTTCAGGCCCAGGACAGCCTGCTCACATTGGACCACGCCGTGGAGCTGGTGCTGAAGAACAACTTCGACATCCGTATCGCGCGGAACACGGCCGAACAGGCGGCGAACGACAACACCATCGGCAACGCCGGCATGCTGCCCCGCGTGGACCTGAACGGGGCCTACGCCACCACCACCGGTCATGCGCGGCAGGAACTGTCGAACAACACCGAGGTGGACCGCACCGGTGCCACGTCGGACAACCTGAGCGGCAATGTGGCCCTGAACTGGACCGTGTTCGACGGCCTGGGCATGTTCGCCACGAAGAAGCGGTTGGAGGAGCTGACCACGGAGGGTGAACTGGCGCTGAAGGTGCGCATCGAGGATGTGCTGTCCGGCCTGATCGGCACGTACTATACGGTCGTACAGCAGCAACAGGCGTTGGAGGCGATCAATGAGCAGATCGCGGTGGCGGAGGAGGTGGGCACCATTGCGCAACGCCGGCTCGACAACGGTTCCGGCTCGAAGCTCGATGTGCTGCTGGCGCGCACGCAGCTCAATGCGCAGCGCTCCGCGGCCCTTTCCGCCCAAGCCGATCTGGACAACGCCAAGTTGGAGTTGTGCCGCATGCTGGCGATCGCCCCGACCACGACGATCGCGGTGGAGGACACCGTGATCATCCGCTACGACCCCGACCTCGCGGCGCTCCAGAACGCGGCCACCGCCGGCAACAACACGCTGCTGCTCTCTGGCAGCCGGCAGCGGGCGGCGGAGCTCGGCCTGCGTGCGACCCAGGCGACACGCTGGCCCACCATCGACCTGAACGGCGCCTACCAGTTCACGCGTTCCACCAACAACGCCAGCTTCATCCTGCTGAACCAGAACCTCGGCTACACCTGGGGTGTCACCGCCTCGGTGCCCCTGTTCAACGGCCTTCGCACCAACACCGCGATCAGGAACGCGAAGCTCGATCTGTTGAACGCGGGACTGGACCTGGAAAGCGAACGCCAGCAACTCGATGCCGACACGCGCAAGGCCTGGCGCGACCTGCAGAGCCGCAAGGGGATCCTGGCCCTGGAGCAAGAGAACATCACGGCGGCACGCGAAGTGCTGCACATCGCGGAAGCACGCTTCCAAGCTGGGCTCAGCAGCATCGTCGAATTGAAGGAGGCCCAGAGCACCTTCGCGGAGGCCGCGTCCCGACTGGTCACCGCGCGGTACAATGCGAAGGTGGCCGAGACCGAGCTGCGGCGCCTGGCCGGTGACCTGGTGCATTGAGGGGTGTCGTAGGCCTCCCGGCCTACATGTTCGTCGGCTGCAGCATGCTCACCCGGTTGCCCTCGGAGTCGAGGAACGACACATAGAGGCCGATGCCGGGGATCTCCTGCGGCTCGTGCAGCACCGTTCCGCCGCCCTGCTTCACCTTCTCCACATGGGCGTGGATGTCGTCCACGGCGATGGTGAGCGAGGGATGCGCGTTGTCCGGCGCCTTCTGGAAGAACCCGCCGTTGATCGCGCCGGGCGTCTTGATCATCCGGTCCTCATCCACCTCGGTGGTGCCGGCCAGGAGGTAGTCCCCCATCTCGGGGCCTAGCTGCTGCATCTGCCAGCCGAATACCGTGGAGTAGAATTTGCTCACGCGCTGCCGGTCCTCGGCAGGCATTTCGAAATGGACGACGGGGTTCATGGATGGAGGTGCTTGATCGATATGCCATCAAAAGTAGTCGCGTCGGACCCGGGTCTGACGGTGATCAGTGTGGCGATCGGCAGGGCCGGATAGCTTGGCACCCCCGCATCCACCCATCCCCGAAGAACATGCACATCCTCATCATCTACGCCACCGTCGAGGGCCAGACCCGCAAGATCGCGCGGGCCATGGAGGACCATCTCCAATCGCTCGGCCATGCCGTCTCCTGTTGCAACGCCATCGATGCACCACCTTCACCGGAGAATTTCGACCTGGTCCTGCTCGGCGGGTCCGTGCACATCGGCCACTATGCGACCGCGTTGAAGCACTACATCCTGGCCAACAAGGCCGCCATCGAGGCGCGGCCCAACGCCTTCTTCTCGGTGTGCCTCCACATCCTTTCCGGTGAGCCGAAGGCCATGGAGGAGGCAATGGACATCACGCGCCAGTTCACGGATGCCTGCCAATGGACGCCGAAGCGGGTCGAGCAGATCGCCGGAGCGTTGAAGTACGTCGAGTACGACTTCTTCAAGCGATTCATGATGAAGCAGATCGTGAAGCGTGAGGGGGGCAGCACCGACACCACGCAGGACCACGAGTACACCGACTGGGCGCGGGTGAAGCTCTTCTGCGACGAGATGGTGGCGCTGGCGGAGAAAGGGGTGGGGGTGAAGTAGGGTTCAACGCATCACCACCACGCGCAAAGCCTCTTGCGTCCTTGGCGCGATCAATTCCACCAGATAGGTGCCGGATGCCAGATCGCCCAGGTCCAGGGTGATCCGTTCCTGAGCCGGCGTGACCGGTCGAGCGAGAACGACCTGTCCGAGCAGATCGCGCACGCGCACCTGTTCGACCTCCTGCACGGCCCCGCCCAAGGTGATCGGTCCGGTGGTGGGGTTGGGCCGGAGCGTGATCGATGGTGCAGGGCCGCTTGGGTGATCAGGAACGGCGAGCGGGATGTAGGTGTTGCATGCGGTCGCATGTTGATCGTACCAGGCCCGCACGGCGGCGGCGCGTTGCTTCAGCAGGGTGACGCTGCTGAGGTTGTCCCCGAGCGTATCCTGGGCGAAGACGAAGGCCAGGTCCAGGCAGATGGTGTCTCCGGGGGCCACGTTGTACCAGGGGCCGTAGGAAGCAATGAAGCGACGGTCGCCCGGTGCGTTCATGGCGGATTGCTCCGACCATTGGGATGGGTCGTTGGGATCGCCCGGATAGCGATAATGGGTGACCGCATTGGTCAACAGATCGACCATCGGAGACCCGTCGGCATGAAGACCGATCGCGTAGTTGTAGTACGTAACCGCATTTGTGAGGTCGCTTGATACGGACCCACCGATCGGGGCGAATGCATGGAGATCCGCATTCAGTGCAACGAGTCCTTGTGCCGGTGGGTGCTCACCATAACCTTGGGCATAGCCGGTCTCATCAATGGCGTCCCCATTGTAGCCAAAGGCCATGTTCAGCACCGTATCACAGCCCACGTAGTCATCACTGGATCCGCCGATATCCGTGTCCGTTCGCGATGCCAACCACAGTGTATCGTAGGTCTCACTGGAGCGATTGACCACCCGGTAGTGTTCGTACATCACCTGATAGTTCGTGTCGGACGGAGAATCATTGCAGACATAGGTCATCGCATGCACATCCACGCCCATGGGAGGTAGGCCGGTCCAGGCCGCGGTGCGTTGGTCGGAACTGACCTGGTAGACCGCGGCATCGCCCCGAAAGAGAGGGATGTCCCCGCTGCTCGGGTCGAACACGCCGTCCGAATTCGCATCCAGGTAGGGTGCGAGTGTGGCCGGTTCATCGTTGCCTGCGTCGCCGTCACCCGGCCAGGCGGCGATGGGATAGGAAGGCACATAGCCCGGGTCGTTCCAATGGGCATTGTGGTCCCAGACGGTGCCTTTATCCATGGGCCAGACCTGTGTGTAGCGGTCCCAATACTGATCCGAGGTGTCCGCGCACCAGGGACCCGGAGTCATGCCATCCGGGAATTGGGATTCATATCCCGCTGGCACGACCCGAAGTGCGCCATTGGCCACGGCCACGGCACAAAGCCCATGATCGAACACGGTCGAAGCGCCGGAGCCGGCGGGAACCTCGTATCCCGGAGCATCGGTATCCAGATCATAGCCGATCCCTCCCAGGGCGTCCACGCGCACACGCATGCCTGCGAGGTCCAGGATGTGCGCATCCTCTCCGGGAAGGACCTTTCCGAGGTCCTTCATTTCCCGGTAGGAGTAATGTCTGAGGTCCCCACCCGCGAAGGTCAGTCCGTTGAATTGCGCCATGGCGCGAAGCCCGCGCATGTTGAGGCTCCGCTCGCCAGGTCCCGGGTCCAGCAGCGTCCGTTCGGCATCCGACAGGAAGTAACCATAGCTGGGCGCATGCAGGATCCGCCGGTCACTACCGCTCAAGGGCGTGGGTGACAGGGGTAGGAACTGTGCGCCATCCCAACGCGCGCTCATCGGCAAGGCCACGGCAGAATCGCCATTGTAGGTGAATTCGCCGACCATCCACAGCTCATTGCCCACCGAGCGCAGGTCCTCCACCGTGGCGTTCATCCCCGCTCCCAGACTTGACCAGGTCGACCCGGACAGCCGGGCCACGTGGAGCAATGTCGTTCCGTTCGTGTTGGTGAACAGGCCTCCGATGTAGAGGTCGCCATCGTGGACGGTCATGGCTTGCACCTCCCCGTCCAAGGGCGTGCCTGCCTGCACCCAGGCGCCGCCGTCCCATTTGGCCACGCGTGATAGGGGAACGTTCCCGCACAGGGTGAAATCGCCCGCCGCGTACAGTTCGCCATTGAACACCGCGACCCGCTTGGGTGGATCATCGAAATCAGGGCCAAGCTGGGTCCAGGAGGTCCCATCCCAGGTGGCCACGCCGCGGATGCCGATGTCCCTATAGGCGACGGCCAGGTCCGATCCCCAAAGGGCCATGTCATATACCCACACCGAATTGGAGACGAACGGGCCGATCTGGGTCACGTTGCCGTTCATGTCGATCGCGGCGATCCCGTATGCCGGAACCTGGTCGAGCTGGTAGAACCACCCTCCCACGGTGAGTTCGTTGTTGAACACGAGCAGGTCCTCGACCAGCACTCCCGCCGCTCCCTGGCCATAGGGCACCAGGCGCTGCGCGGCGAGCGTGTGGACCAGAAGAGCAAGAAGGAGCGTAGTGGAATAGCGCATGACCATTCGTTTCTGATGTAGAAACTAATGGTCGTTCCGCGAACGTGCTACACCTTCAGCCACTGGATGTGCGGTGTTCTTTACAGGTCCGAGGGCTTCTTCGAATAGCGGTACTTTGGTGCGATACGTACCCGCCCATGCCCGTCGACGAATACCTCCTCGAGCGCATCGACAAGGCCCTGCACCGGCGCAGGGTGCAGTGGGTCGGCAAGAAGATGTTCGGCGGCTACTGCTACATGGTCGATGACAAGATGTGCATCGGCTTCTACCAGGGCGGGCTCATGGCACGCGTGGGGCCGGACGCGGTGGAGCAGCTGACGAAGCGTGAAGGTGCCACGCAGATGGTGCACGGTGGCCGTCCGATGAAGGGCTATCTCCGCATCGACCCCGCCGGCTATGACAGCGAGGCCGACCTGGAGTTCTGGATCGACCGCTGCCTGGCGTTCAACCCGGAGGCGAAGGCGAGCAGGACAAGGGTAGGGTAGGGATGATCAAGCGGGCCCAGAGCCACGAAGGAAGTATGTCCTCATTGGACCTTTCCCTTTCACTTCGATGACACCACGTTCTTCGAAGGAATAGGCATTGCGACAGGCTTGGTATAGCTCCTCGGTCACATGGACTTTGCCACCTACGCCATGCGACTCCATCCGGGAGGCGGTGTTCACCGTATCGCCCCACAGATCGTAGGCGAACTTGTGGGTGCCGATGACGCCGGCGGCCACAGGACCGCAGTGCGTACCGATCCGAAGTTCGAGCGCATGGCCCAATTCCACATTACATCGTTGCAGGACCGCGAGCATCTCCAGAGCGAAGGCGCACATGCGATGCGCATGGCCTGGATCGGGCTGGGGCACACCGGCCGCCACCATGTAAGCATCCCCAATGGTCTTGATCTTTTCAAGTCCGTGCTTTTCTGCCAGATCGTCGAACGCGGTGAAGTAGGTGTTCAGGATAGCGACCAGCTCATCGGGTGGCATACGTTCCGAGAAACGCGTAAACCCGACCAGGTCGGCGAACAGGATGGAGGCATCCGAGAAACGATCGGAGATCACCCGTTCTTTTTCCTTCAACCGTTCCGCGATCGGGGCCGGTAGGACGTTCAGCAACAGGTTCTCCACCTTGCTGTAAGCACCGTCCAGTTCCGCTTCCGTCCGATCCACGGCCAAGTTGAAGTAGGTGCCCCAGATACCCAGGCATACGAAGCTGAAGATGATGTTCGTGATCATCAACCATCGGAGCAGCACGGGGTCCAATGTGACCAAGGGCGTTCCCGCGCTGATCGCCATTTGGATGTAAAGGAACCCAGCAAGGGTGAACAGAAAGAGGCCCACTTTGATCCAGGCCTTCCAGGAAGGCATGATGAAGGGATACAGCGAAACAACCAGGATATAGAGCTGGTAGCCGGACCCCGTGCCCAGAAGGTGGCACGCGAACACCTGATGCGCGACCACCTCCGTCATGCCCAGAACGGTGGGGGTCATATGCTTGCCCCGGCGGTTCAGATAGATGCACAGAACGAACAATGAGATGCTGAACAAGTTGAATACCGCCAGGGGGAGAACTCCCACGATCGTGAACAGGACCGCCCACATCGTGTGAACGGTCAGGGCGAAGTGGTAGGCAACGTGTCCAACGAGATAGAAGCGGTAATTCCGGATGTCTATGTGGTCCGGTATCGCCGAGAAATAGCTGGACAGCTTGGACATCCTGCTGCCTTGGGCAGAGGTGGGACCACTAGTTCCTGACAAACCGGACGGGTTGTTCTGTGAAAGTAAGGGTATTGTCCACCGCGAATGCCGGATAGACCATTGTCGGACGATCGACCTCGGAGCGGAGATCTTGCACGGGATCTAGCCTTGTGATCGGCCGACCTGGAACAGGGGCGCCAATGTGGCATTTGAACTTAGGTCATCCGGACATAGATTTGATAGTGCCCGGTATGGCAGGAACGACGAAACCCTTTGCCTGTTCTTACGACAGAGCGGTACCTGAGACACTCGCTGCGCTGGGTTGCTCAGTAGCGCTGACCACTTACCAGGCCGGCAAAGTGATTTTCATTTCACCGGCAGCCGGTGGCGGACTGGTCCAACTGACGCGTACGTTCAAGAAGGCCATGGGTTTGGCCTATTCCACAGGGCGTATGGCACTGGCATGTGAGGAGGAGGTGATCCGCTTTGCAGGGTCGAAGAGCCTTGCATCGCACTATCCGAACAAGCCGGATACCTACGATACGCTCTTCATGCCGAGGGTCACCTTTCATACCGGACCGGTCGATCTGCACGATCTTGCGTTCGATCAGAGCGGGGTCCTTCACGGGGTGATCACGGCGTTCAGTTGCCTGGCCACTATCGGCACGGACCACAACTTCAACCCTTATTGGAGACCGCCGTACATCTCAAGCATCGCCTCAGGCGATCGATGCCACCTGAACGGACTGGCCATGGACAAGGGCCTGCCGAAGTACGTGACGGCGTTCGGCACGGGTGATATGCCTAAAAGCTGGCGAAGCACGATACCCGGCTCGGGTGTACTGATGGACGTATCCACGAACGAGATCCTGGCATCTAGATTGGCCATGCCCCATTCACCCCGGATTCATGAGGACCGGCTCTACCTGCTCCTGTCCGCCACTGGCGAAGTGGTGGAAGTGGACCGGCGCACAGGTGCGATACGACCGATCATCCGGCTGAATGGTTTCGTGCGCGGATTGTCCTTGCACAAGGACCACTTGTTCGTTGGTCTTTCTTCCATTCGAAAGGACTCCAGTTCCTTTGGAACGCTCGGGTCCAATATCGCGAACGCACATGCCGGTCTGGCCATCATCGATCTACGTTCGGGCCGTGAATTGGGACGGATCCATTATCAAGCTTCCGTAGAGGAGATCTATGACGTGCACGTACTTCCGGATCTGCTAAGGCCGAACATCTTGAACACGTTGAGCAGGGACCATTTGAACGGACTATCCACGCCCGAACAGACCTTCTGGGCGCCCCGACCCACCTCAAACCGGAGACCATGAGAACGCAGCGATACAATGCCAGGATACGCCGTCAGATCAAAGGGCTGTGCCGGAAGATCGATCGCATGGTCGGTCGAGCTGAAAGCCCGGAACAGGTCCTCCGAATTCGTTCGCGGCTGGCCCGGCAGTGGGCCGGGCTCGATGCATGGACCAAGCGGCAATTGCTCCTTAGTTCTTGCGTTGCGGTGACATTGTGCACGAGCACTACATCGACCCGTGCGCAATCGCTGAGCTTTCTTCCACCCGTGATGCACCCTTTCGGTATGGTGATCCCTTATTCCTACGACTTGTATGCGCCATTCTGTCAATTGGTCGACATCGATGGCGATTCGGACCTGGACCTCTTCACTGCCGATTACAACGACAGTTCGATCCGCTTCCAACCCAATATCGGCACGGCGCAGAACCCCTCGTTCGGATCAATCGTCAACGATCCGTTCGGATTGGATGCGACAAGCTTCGGACAGAACACTAGCCGTCAATCTCTGCTCCCGGTATTCGCGGACCTCGATGGGGACGGTGATCAGGATCTGCTGATCCTGGCTGAAGATACCACGGTGTACGACATGAGCTATTTCATCTATGTGGAGAACATCGGCAGTGCGATGTCTCCGGCATTCGGTAATGAACAAACAGATCCGTTCGGCCTGGCGCCGATCACGATCTATGAATTCGGTGGCCAGCCTTCCTTGGTCGATCTGGATGGTGATGGGGACCTCGATCTCGTGATCTCACAATACAACGATGATACCTACCATACCGACATGATCTACTATGAGAATATCGGTTCTGCCATGAACCCGTCCTTCGGTCCATCGGTGCTGGATCCGTTCGGGTTATCCCTTGGGAATATCGCCACGGATGCTCACGCCTTCATTGACCTGGATGCGGATGGTGACGAGGACCTTCTGCTGGCCGGCTACGACAGTCTGGCCTATTTCCAGAACGTGGGCACGGCGCAAGCACCGTTCTTTCAGGCACACGCGGCATTGCCGGGGCTGACGGATCCGAATATCGGACAAACGGAATATCTGAGCGTTGCCGACCTGGATGGCGATGGTGACCTGGACATACTATTGGGCATCTATGACGACGGGGACTATGTGTATTGGGAACAAGCGGGAAGCGTATCGATCGAGGAACATGATCGCCCGAGCGACCTGATGCTCACACCAGTTCCGTTCACGAACGAGGTAACGATAGCTATGGCACAAGGACATGACTACGATATGCTTCTGATCCAGGATGTTTCTGGTCGGGAATTGGAGCGAATACCGGTCAATGGTCGCACCCAGGTCCGTTGGAATGCATCCATGTTGGCTCCGGGCCTCTATCTATGCACGGCGATAGGTGGTTCGAGAACCACGTTGGCCATGGTCAAGGAATAGGAATAGCGCTTAACGAGCGATCTTGTCCATGGTATCGATCAGAAGGCAATGGGCCATGTCCTATTGCGGCAATGGTGGCTACACCTCGACCTGGTGACCGTCCATTCCAGCCCATGTTCGGTTACCTCCGCATCGAACCCTCGGGCTACGATTCCGAATCCGACCTCGAGTTTTGGATCGACCGCTGCCTGGCGTTCAACCCGGAGGCCAAGGCGAGCAGGAAGCGCTAGTTGCGGTGTGCGGATGGTTCGCTAATTTGATCGCACAACAGGCTCCCATGAGAACGCTCACCGCCTCCCTGCTCGTGCCGCTCGCGCTATCAGCCCATGGTCAACAATGCGGCAGTTTCGTCCTGAGCGGATGCGCCACGACGATCAGTCCCTCAACCATCGTGGTCTCGAGCACCACCACACAGGATGCGGGCTATACCTGCTTCTGGGTATGCGGGGGCGACACCCTCTACCTCACGGGTGCCGAGAACTCGGTCTGGGTGGAACCGGGCGGTACCGTGATCATCGATCCCATGGGGTCGAACTACCTCATCAGCACCGAGATCGGCCTGAAGGACGGTGCCCACCTGATCGTGAATCTCGATACCACCGGTTGGGGCAGCGGGCCTTTCGATGCGGTGTGGTACGCACCCACGGCCGACATCGTGGATCCCAACGGATGGTTCCAGCAATTCCCCTGCACCTCGGTGGTGTTCGACTATGGGCAGGCGCCGGCGCAGGGGTGCGACACCACCCAGACCACCGGCATCCGCGATCGAGCGGTCCAGGCACCCGTGATCCACGCGGATCCCACGAACCGGCTCGTGCTGATCGACCTTCCACCGGGCGATTGGTCGGCGGATCTCATCGACATGCGCGGCGTTCAGATGCAGCGGCGCAAAGGCGAGGGCCGGTTGACGATCCCGCTTCAGGATGTGGCTTCCGGGGTGTACAACCTGGTGTTGGAGCAGGGTGGGCAGCGGTACGTGCGGCAGGTGGTGGTGGAGTGAGCGAGCGCTTCATCAGGAAGGATCCAACCGAGCTCGGTCCGGCATCCGGCGTTCGTGTCGCGATGCCATCGTTCAGGATCCATCCAGGATCCGCCACCTAGCTTGCAGGGGTGAAACTGCTCGTGATCGAGGACGAGCCGGAGCTGCGCCGGTCGTTGCACAACTACCTGACCGACGTGGGCTTCCTCGTGGAGACGGCCACGGACCTGCCTTCCGCTCGGGAGAAGGTCGCTGCGCACGACTATGATGCCGTGCTCGTGGACATCACACTTCCCGGCGGATCGGGTCTGGAGATCGTGCGCGCCCTGCGCGAGCGTGATCCGTCGACCGGTGTGCTGATCATCTCCGCGAAGGGATCGCTGGACGACAAGGTGCACGGCCTGGACCTCGGTGCCGATGACTACCTGGCCAAACCCTTCCACCTGCCGGAGCTGGTGGCGCGCCTGCGGGCGCTGCTCCGGCGCAAACGGTTCCGCGGGCGCCGGGCGATCGAGCTGGACGAGTTGCGCGTGCTGCCGGAGGAGCGGCGCGTGGAGGTGAACGGTGCGCCGGTGGAGCTGACCGCCATGCAGATGGACCTGCTGCTGTTCCTGGTGGCCAACACGGACCGGGTGCTGTCGCGCAGCGCCATCGTGGAGCATGTCTGGGGCGACCTGGGTGAACGCTTCGACCAGAACGACATGCTGTATTCGCACCTGAAGAACCTGCGCAAGAAACTGGCCGACAAGGGTTGCCGCGACCACATCCGCACGGTTTACGGCATCGGCTACAAGTTCGTGTCGCAGCCATGAAGCTGCTGCAACGCACCGCCCGCTACCAACTGGCCCTGGCGCTTCCCGTGGCCGTGGTGGGCACGTTGCTCGGCTACCTGCTGGTGAATGCCATCGTGAAGGACCAGGTGGACGAATTCCTCGTGCATCATGCGGAGCGCGTGCGCGCGGCCATCATGAACGGACAGTCGCTGCCTCCGACCACGGCGCCGGACCAACTGCTCCTGCTGCGGAGCGGGCGCAGCGCACAGCCGGTCTTCGCCGACACGCTGATCGCCGACACGGACGAGGAGGGCGAGCTGGTGCCCTGGCGCATTGCACGGTTCCCCATGCCCGATGGGATGCGGGGACCACAAGTACTGTTGGTGGGACGCAGTCTCGTGGAGACCGAGGACCTGGTGATGGCCATCGCCGGGACGATGGGTGTCCTGCTGGTGTTGCTGTTGGTGGGCAATCTCCTGCTCTTCCGCTGGGCGGCCGACCGGCTCTGGCGCCCCTTCCACCGCATCGTGGACGCCACGGGAACCTTCCGTGCGGACGTCTCCACCATCCCCGACCTGCCCCGCTCCGGCACGGACGAGTTCGACACGTTGGCCGCCGCGCTGGAGCGGATGATGGCCCGCATCCAGGCGGACATGACCGCGCAGAAACGCTTCACTGAAAAGGCCGCGCACGAGCTGCGCACGCCGCTGGCGGTGATGCAGGGGAAATTGGACGAGCTGCTCCAGATGCCCGGGCTCGATGAGGAGCGTTCCACCATGCTCGCGGGCCTGCTGGATGCACGCGAACGACTGGGCCGCACGGTATCCAACATGCTGCTGCTCGCCCGCATCGGCAACCAGGAATTCCCGCCCGCCATGGTGGACTGGCCGGCGTTGTTCCGCGAACAACTGGAACTGTTGGAAGGGCCGATCGCGGACCAGCGGATCACCGCGACGATCGACGCGACCGGACCTTGTACGTTGCGGCTGCATCCGATGCTGGCCGAGGTGCTCGTGGGCAACCTGGTGCGCAACGCGGTGCAACACAACAGGCCCGGCGGGCGGATCACGATCACCATCACGCGCGAAGGATTCCGCATCGCCAATTCCGGAGCGCCGCTCACGGTCGATCCCGGAACGTTGTTCGAACGTTTCGCGCAGGCCGATCCGAGCGGCCGCAGCGTGGGCCTGGGCCTTTCCATCGCCCGCGAGATCGTGGAAGGGGCTGGCTGGCGCATCCGCTACGACCACGCCGACGGGCTGCACACCTTGCGGGTGTCCGAGGCCTGACCGCATCCAGGATCCGTTCAGGATCGGGTGCCAGCTTGCGACCGGACCCCAAACACATGCTCATCATGAAGACCTTGTTGACCTTATCCGGTGCGATGCTCCTGTTCGGGAGCGTTGCCTGCAGCCAGAACAATGGCACGATCCACATTCCCGATGTGGTGATGGAACAATTCAAGGCGCGGTTCGCGCAGGCGGAAAAGGTGAAGTGGGAGATGGAAGGGAAGGAGGAATACGAAGCCAACTTCCAGCTGAACGGGGAGAAGGTCTCGGCCAATTTCCGCACCGATGGCACCTGGACGGAGACCGAACGCCGCATGAAGGTGCAGGACCTGCCCGGCACGGTGCGCGAGTCCATCGGCAAGAACTACGGCGGCTACAAAATGGAGGAAGCCGAGTCCGTGGAGACACCGGATGGCCCGCGCTACGAGGTGGAACTGGAGAAGGGGGAGACCACGATGGAAGTGGTGTTCGATGCCCAGGGCAACGTGTTGAAGTCGACGGTGGAGGAGGAGGATGAAGGCGAGGAGAACGACGACGACAACTAGGATCGATCGAACTTCGGGGCCGTGAGCGGATCGACCGGGAATAGGAGAAGTATCGTCCTCGTTCCGCTGCTCGCGGCCCTGTTGCTCACCCATCCGGCGGCCGCACAACGGACCACCTTGGTGGATTTCCTGGAAGCCGCCGAAGCCTATGATGCCGGTTTGCGCGACCTGACCGGTCAGGCGAGCATCCTGCAGAAGGACAGCGCCCTCGCACGGGCACGCTTCGGTCCCCAGGTGAACGCTACGGGACAGGTGCTCTACGCCCCATCGGGCAGCGGCTGGGGCTATGATCAGGCGATCACGAACGGCGGCCTTTACTCCGCGGTCGTCGGTGCATCGGTCCCCCTGTTCCGGAGCTTCGAACGCCGCGCGCGGACCGATGCGGTGGTGGCGGACCGCGGGGTCCTGCGCACGGACATCGCCGCGACACGGATCGAGGTCCAGCGGACGGTGACCGCGCTCTTCCTGCAGGCCCATGCGGACCAACGCGTGGCGACCCTCGCGCAACAGGAGCTGGACCTGTGGCGGTCGGAGGAGCGGGTGCTCGCCGCGCTCGTGGACCGTGGCATTTATCCGCAGACCGACCTGCTCGTGCTCCGGAGCGGCCTGGAAGCAAGACACATCGCCGTGAAACGGGCCCGAACGCGCTATCGGGCCGATCTGGCGCAGTTGCGGATCCAATGCGGGATCATGGACACGGCGACGGTGGAACTGGACCCGCCCGCGCTGCAGGACACGGTCAACTTCGATGCGACGCGTTCGCCCGCGATGCGGCGGTTCGAGGCGGAACGGGTCCGGAACGGCATCGCGGACCGGGCCATCGATGCGGCCTACCGGCCACAGGTCGATGTGATGGGCGATCTCGGTCTGAACGCCGTGACCGCGCCGGACATCCCGCAGCATTTCGGAGGCAGCCTGGGCGCGGGACTCTCCCTGCCCATCTACGACGGCGGCCAGCGCAAGCTCGCCCATGACAAGGTCGCGATCCAGGAGGCCACGCGCCAGGTGCAGGCGGACCACTACGCGTTGCAGTTGGAGGCACGCCATGCCCGGCTGCGCGCGGCCCTGTCCGACGCGGACTCCCTGCTCGACGACCTGCGCGCACAGCTGGAGCGGTACGATGCGCTCGTGAACATCTACCGCACCGAACTGGAACAGGGCGTGCTGAAGATGAACGACCTGTTCAATGTACTGAACGCACGAACGGCGTTGCTGACCGACCTGGTGCAGGCGGAGAGCGACCGCGACCAGGTCCTGAACGAACTGATCCACCTGCAATGATCCACCGCTCCAGCGCACGCCTCGCACTTTTCACGTTGATCGTCACCGCGTGCAACACCCCCGCGGTGGAGGAGGGTGCGCCCGCATCCCGGACGCCGGTGACCATCACCCACGTTGTTCGTTCGGACATCGCCGCGCACGTGCGCCTCAATGCCGTGGTCCGTTTCCTGCGCCGGAACACCGTGACCAGCCCGGTGACGGGCAGGATCACCAAGGCGTACGTGCAGCTCGGCGGGCATGTGCAGGCCGGTAGCCCGCTCTACGACCTCCGGACCCGCGAGGCGGATGCGTTGCGTGCGGCGCAACGACCGGACAGCCTGTTCCGGCTGGCGGGTGATCTCACGGTGCGGGCCCCATCGGACGGGGTGGTGGTGCGGATGGACAAACTGACCGACGATCTCGTGACGGAGGGAGATGCCCTGCTCGTGCTCGCGGACGCGTCCGGCAGGGTGTTCATGCTGGAGGTCCCCTTCGAACGCAGCCGCCAGGTGATCCCCGGGACCATGTGTTCCATCACCCTGCCCGACTCCTCGGTCGTGGAGGGGACGATCGGTGCGCCGCTCTCCACCATGGAGGGTCCGGCCCAGACCCGATCCTTCCCCGTGCGGCCGCGTGTGCAGCGGGACCTTCCCGAGGGATTGATCGGCACCGTGCTGCTGCCTGTGCAGGCCCACCGGGACGCACAGGTGGTGCCCGCCGCCTGCGTGCTGAGCAACGAGGAGATGACGCGCTGGTGGGTGATGCGGATGGTGGATGACAGCACCGCCGTGAAGGTGCCCATCACCACCGGCATCGAAGCCGGCGACAGCGTGGAGGTGGTCGCGCCGGAGTTCGGTCCGGACGACCGCCTGGTGCTCACGGGTGCCTACGGGCTCGGCGACACCGCGCGGGTCCAGGTGCAAGCAGCGCGGCCATGAGGGACTTCTTCGTCCGCTACCGGGACCCCGTCGGGCTGGTGCTCGCGCTGGTGCTGATGGCCGGCCTGTTCGCCTACACCCACATCCATTCCTCCCTCTTTCCGGAGGTGACCTTCCCGAAGGTCAAGATCATCGCCGACAACGGGCTGCAGCCGGTGGACAAGATGATGGTGACGGTGACCCGACCCCTGGAGGCGGCCATCGAGCGCACGCCGATGCTGCAGGACATCCGCAGCGTGACCAGCCGGGGCAGCTGCGAGATCAGCGCCTTCCTGGATTGGAACGCCGACGTGGACCTGGGCAAACAGCAGATCGCCACGGCCATCGAACAGGTGCGCGGCGATCTCCCGCCCGGGACCAACATCTCGGTGGAGAAGATGGACCCGTCGATCCTGCCGATCATGGGCTTCACCATTGCCGGCGGCGACAAGGACCCCATCGAACTGGACCTGATCGCCAACTACGTCGTCCGTCCATACCTCACACAGGTCGGGGGCGTCAGCGAGGTGCGCGTGATCGGCGGGCGGAAGAAGGAATACCGGGTGACGCTGCGCACCGACCGGCTCGCCCAACTGGGCGTGACGCCGGACAGCATCGCCGCGGCATTGGGCCGCACCAACTTCATCCGGAGCGATGGCTTCCTGTTCACCGGCCACCGCATGTACCTCACCGTGACCGACGCCACCGTACGCTCCCTGCGCGAACTGCAGGACCTGGTGGTGGCCAACGATGGGCGCCGCGTGCTGCACCTGAGCGATCTGGCGGATGTCGCCGTGCAGGAGGCGCCGCAATACCTCCGGATCAATGCCAACGGGCGCGACGCGGTGCTGATCGCGGTGGTCCGGCAGCCCGGGGCCAACGTGATCGACGTCAGCGACGGGGTCCGTCAGCGCGTCCAGGAACTGAACGACGGGCTGCTGCCATCGGGTGTGCACCTCGCTCCGTACTACGTGCAGGCCGATTTCGTGAGCGATTCCATCCACAGCGTGCGCGATGCGCTCCTGATCGGCATGCTGCTGGCCATCGTGGTGGCGATGATCTTCCTGCGGTCCTGGCGCTCCAGCCTGGTGCTGCTCCTCACCATTCCGATCACGCTGGCGTTCACGCTCGTGCTGATGCATGCCTTCGGCTTCACGCTGAACATCATGACGCTGGGTGCCGTTGCCGCCGCCATCGGCCTGGTGATCGATGATGCCATCGTGGTGGTCGAGCAACTGCATCGCACGCACGAGGAGCATCCCGGTCGCCCGAGCGCGGAGCTCGTGGGCGACGCGGTGCGCTTCCTGTTCCCCGCCATGGTGGGATCCTCCCTCAGCACCATCGTCATCTTCCTGCCCTTCGTGCTGCTGAGCGGCGTGGCCGGGGCCTATTTCAAGGTGCTCGCGGACACGATGATGATCACCCTCGGCTGTTCGTTCCTGATCTCCTGGATCGGACTGCCGGTCATCTACCTGCTGCTGCCAAAGGAAAAGATCGCCGCGCTGCAGCCCGCCCACGATGTGGAGGGAAAGGAACGTGTGACGCGGACCGCTCGGACGATCGGCTGGCTGGTCCGGCGGCCGTGGATCAGCCTGACCTTCATCGTCCTGCTGGTGGTCGCCGCCATCTGGGCGCTGGGCCACATCGGCTCGGGATTCCTGCCGGAGATGGACGAGGGCAGCATCGTGTTGGACTACGACTCGCCGCCCGGCACGTCACTGGAAGAGACCGACCGGATGCTACGCGAAGTGGAACGCACCTTCGCGGCGGTCCCTGAGATCGCCACCTACAGCCGCCGCACCGGCACGCAGATGGGCTTCTTCATCACCGAACCCAGTCGCGGCGATTATCTGATCCAGCTGAGGAAGGACCGGAAGCGCACGACCGATGAGGTGATCGACGACATCCGGCAGCGCGTGGAGGCTTCGCAACCGGCGCTCCGCGTCGACTTCGGGCAGGTGATCGGCGACATGCTCGGCGACCTGATGAGCAGCACGCAACCCATCGAGATCAAGGTGTTCGGCACTGATCGACAGGTCCTGCGCAAGCTGGCGAAGCGGGTCGCGGGGATCGTGGAGCGCGTGCCCGGCACCGCCGACGTCTTCGATGGGATCACGATCGCCGGACCGAGCATCGCGGTGGTCGGCGATCAGCGGGAGCTCGCCCTGCGCGGGCTTTCGTCCCAGGACCTCGACGACCAGGTGCGCCTCTACGGCGAAGGCACGATCATCGGGGAGGTGCTGGAGACCGAACAGATGGTGCCCGTGCGCATGGCCCATCGCGACGCGGGGGACCTGTCGATGCAACAGCTGCGCGGGGCTCCGATCTTCCTGCCGAACGGGCGCACGCTGGGGTTGGGCAGCCTGGCGACCATCACCGCGGCGCCGGGTGATGCGGAGGTGGAACGCGAGGACCTCCAGCTCATGGTGCCGGTGACCGCCCGGTTGAACGGCCGCGATCTGGGGAGCGTCATGCACGACATTCAGCACGCCGTGCGCAGCGCGGTGCAACTGCCGAAAGGCTATCACATCGCCTACGGCGGGGCCTTCCAGGAACAGCAGCGCTCGTTCCAGGAACTGGCGCGCGTGCTCCTGGCGGCGAGCCTGCTCGTGTTCACCGTGCTGCTCTTCCTGTTCCGCGATCTGCGGGCCGCGCTCGTCGTCCTGTTCGTGGCGCTGCTGGGCATCGGCGGATGCGTGCTGGCCCTGTACGTCACGGGCACGCCGCTGAACGTCGGCAGCTATACCGGCATCATCATGATCGTCGGCATCATCGGAGAGAACGCCATCTTCACTTACCGGCAATACGCGCACGTCCTTCCCGGAAAGGGGGTGCATGACGCGTTGGTCTATGCGATCGGGACACGGCTGCGCCCCAAGCTGATGACGGCCATCGGCGCGATCGTCGCGCTGGCGCCCGTGGCCCTGGGGATCGGCGTGGGGGCGCAACTGCACCAACCCCTGGCCATCGCCGTCATCGGCGGATTCGTGACGGGGCTGCCCCTGCTCCTCGTCGTGCTGCCCTCGCTTCTGCGTCTGGTGGTGAAGCGGTAGGGTCTTCTTCGTGTGGGTCCCGGGATCGAGACCCTTGGTGTGGGATCGGAGGAGAGCGGCCCTATTCCTTCAACAACCGCCCGGACCACCTCTGTCCGCGATCAGTGGTGATGCGGTAGAGGTAGATCCCGCCGGGCAGATCGCTGACGTCGACCGGCGTGTCGTTCGAGGCGATCCGCAGGCGCTTGACCGGCCTTCCCAGTACATCCAGCAGTTGGAACACCGGGTGGTCGGCGATCGGGTCCAGGTGCAGGATGGCCAGATCATGACAGGGATCGGGGTAGATGGTGGGGCCTTGAGTGGGGATCTGCTCGTGCACATCCAAGGTGAAGGGATATAAGCAGGTGTCCACCATGACGGGATCCCAGCCTAGCGTATCGCCGAAGTAGAGCGGTTGTGAGGTCATTGGGGGCTCGAATTCATTGAGCGCCACATCGACCAGTGCGAACGGGATCGTGCTTTCGGTCACGGTTCCGTCAGCGGGCGTGATGCAATCATTCATCCCGATGGCGTCGAGCTCGCTGAAGTAAAACCCCGACCAGATCGCGAAAAGCTGGGTGCCTGCCAGCAGGGTGAATGTACTGTCCGCGTTCTCGACCAGGTCGATGGGCCACTCATAGTTCAAATTGCCGAATCGTCGCTCCCATTGCACGGCACCAACTGAGTCCACCTTGAAGAGGAACACATCGATGCCGCCAACGCTGTCCGGCACCTCCTTTTGTAGCACGAAGCCGTGGTCATGCGTGGGAACAATACCCGCACCCCATGTATCCAGCGGAGATGCGAAGACATAGCGCTTACCCCATATGGGAACTCCTGCCGTATCGAGTTCCATGAGGTAGGTGCTGGTCGAATCCTCGGCACTGATGGCGTAGTGACTATGTACCCCTACACAGCTGGTGAGCCGCCCGTGGAGGCCATCGATCAGCTTGGACCAAAGCGTGTTCCCAGCGGGGTCGATCCTTGTCAGAAAGCAATTGTCACTGTTGATCGCCAATAGACTATCGGCGTGAAATCCGAGCAATGTTGCACCACTACTGTCCACATCAGAAACGATATGCCAGGCGTGCGCTAGGTCCAGAGAATAGGTCTTGTTCCAAAGCACATTGCCCATTGAGTCCAGCTTCACGACCATGGGCGCGAGCGTGTCCGATGGTCCTGGGGCAGGGGCCGACCGTAATCCACTGATCAAATAGCCCCCATCCGGGGTTTCCTCAAAGGCCTGTTCCATGGCCCCCAGATAGCGGATGGAATAATTCGGAGCAGCGTACTCGATCCTCCGGTTCCAATTCATGAGCCCTGCTGGGGTGGTGTTGAAGACCCGCAGGGAGGACTTGGGCGTTCCTACTCCATTGGTCCAGGTCCCGAACAGGAATGCGTACGTGCCGTTCGATCGACAGCGGGACAGGGCTCCATCCTGCATCACATTCGTGAGGGGCCCTGTTGAAAAGGCGGCGGTATGGACAACATGGCCGGTGGAGTCGAATCGCGTGAACTGAAAGCCATCGATGTTTCCCAACCCGAAGCGAACAGTGGAACAGATCAGGTAGCCACTGGGCCCGGTGACGGGCTCCAGGTTCCCGATGTTGCTTTCATAGCCGAATGCGTAATGGAAGAGCGTCTGCGCAGGAGCGGTCAGCGCGGTGAGCAGGCCACACGCGAGGATGAATGGACGCTTGAGGATGGTGCGATCGAACAGTAGCATGGGCCGAGGTGCATTCGTGAAGATAGCCCGAATGGCAGGCCTCGTTGCCGCATACCGTCAACGCTTCACCTCACGCCCTCCAAGAATGGCGCACCGGTTGCGGGTGATGCATCCGGCCCCGGCGCCTCCCACCCCTACCTTGTTCACATGCGACGCCTCCTCGTTGGTGCATCCGTGTTCGCGCTATCCGGCATAGCGAACGCCCAGGGCCCCTGCCTGGACTACACCGGCTTTGTCGCCTCCGGCGGGCTCGACCTCTGGGGCATCGCCGCGGCGCAGTTGAACGACGACACCCTGCTGGACATGGCCGTGAGCAACCACCTCACCGGTGATGTGTCCCTCTTTTTCGGCAACGGCGATGGCACCTTCCAACCGGCCCTCACGCTGGACGTGGACACCTTCCCCACGGACATCGTCGCGGCCGACCTGAACGGCGATGACCGCGCCGACCTGGTGACCGCCCATGCCGGCCAGGTGGACATCCTGATGAACCTCGGCGGAGCCAGCTTCGCCGCGCCGGTCGCCGTGCCGATCCCGCTCGGAGAAACGTGGACCCTGCTGGCGCGCGACATGGATGGCGACACCTTCGTGGACCTGCTCGTGCCCCACGGCGCGGGCGGTGGCGGCCTGGCGGTGCTGCTCGGCAACGGTGATGGCACCTTCCAACCCGCGGTGAACTACCCGACGGATGCCACCGCCACCTCGCTCGACCTGGCCGACCTGAACGAGGACGGACACCTCGATGTGTTGTACACCCACCTGGCCGGGTTCGGCGAGGTGGACCACTTCTGGAGCGTGCTGTGGGGCACCGGCCCCGGCACCTTCGGCACGCGCACCCACGTGCCCCATCCGCACACCAGCATCTTCGCCTCCACCTTCGACCTGAACGGCGACGGCCATGCGGACGTGGTCGTTTCCGACTCCTATCCCGATCCGCTCGCGCTGTGCATGGGCGATGGCAGCGGATCCTTCGCCGCGCCGATCGCCATGCAGGCCGGCACAGGTCCCTCGTTCGTCCGCTTCGTGGACATGGACCTGGACGGGCACAAGGACCTGCTGGTGGCGGACTACTATGGCAATGCGATGCATGTGTTTCCCGGCGATGGTGCGGGTCAATTCGGTGCGGCGGTGAGCTGCAGCGCCACGGTGGATCCCATCGACTTCGCGGTGGGTGACTTCAATGGCGATGCCCTGCCGGACATCGTGATCCCCGCCAGCAACGGGGCCTACGTGGGCGTGATCCTCAATTGCGTGGTGGCCGGCGTGCCGGAATATGATGGCGCAGGCCTGCGTGTATGGCCCAACCCCACCACCGATGCCGTGACCGTGGAAGGTCTGCACACCGGCGATGCGGTGGAAGTCTTCACGTCCACCGGACAGTTCGTGGCGCTGCGCGCGGTGGATCGACGCGCGAATGTGTCCTTGCGCGGGCTCGCTCCCGGCGTGTACGTGCTGCGCGCCACGGTGGAGGGCGCGTCATGGCATGCACGGGTGGTGGTGCGGTGAGCGCGCGTTCCTCGCCCGCCTCTGCGACGCGGGCAGATCGCCAACATCACCCCACCGTCGCCTCCCGATGCCGGTCCACCCAGAAGGCCCAGAGCACGAAGAGCCATTGCAGCTGGCCGGCCCAGGCCACGGCGGTCATGTTCGGCGGGGGAGGCCCCAGCACGTTCATCAGATGTACCACCAGGAAGAAGGCCACCAGCGCCCAGAAACCGATGCGGCCCACCTTGTCGCGCGCGGTGGTGCAACGCACGTACACCCACACGCCCCAGGCGAACAGGCCCAGTTCCAGCACCAATGCGGCCACGGGCATGTTCCATAAGCCCAGTCCCACCTTGGGGCCGCCCAACGGGCTGATCGGCAGGTCCGGCCGATGCACCAACAGGTCCAGCACCCAGTGGCTCAGCACCAACGCGCCCAGCACCAGGGCCACCCGGCCGTTCCGGCGCACCAGGTAGGCCACCACGCCCACCAGCACCCCCCACACCGTGGCCATCACCAGGCTGTGCGAAATGGGGTAGTGCGTGAAGTCGAGGGGCGTGAGCGCAGTGATCCCCGGAACGATCCGGGCCTGCTCCACGCCGGTGAGCAGGAGCACGGGCCATAGCAGGTCAAGGAATTGGGCCGCGATGAAAAGGACGCCGAGGGATACGCGGGGCACCAACCGCTTCGCGGCCATGCCCAGTGCGAAGTGACCGATGAACATGGAACGAAGCTAAGAACCGCTGTTCCCCAAGGCGGATACCCTGAGCAGGATCGGACCCTGCGCGGGATCCGATCCCGGTGCCGCATCCCCGTGGATCCCGACACCGTGCGGACCCGGTGATCGCGTGCGGACCGCCAGTCACTGGACCGGTGCCGCGATCCGCTCATTCGCTGGTGCGCAAGCCGAACACCGTGGATAGTTTCAGGGCACGAGGAGCGGCGCGACCATGCGCAGGACCTCCAACACCCACGAACCACCGCGCACATGCACCAGCTCCGCAGTCCCCTTTCCGGCAACAGGCCGTGGCTCGTTCTTCCGGCCATCGCCATGCTGGCCCTTGCCTCCTGCAGCAAGGGGGATGAGCCGGCACCAAGCGACCCCACCCCCGCGGACCCACCTGTGTTCGTGTCGGACCTGTCCTTCTCCAACTACCTGCTCCATCTGGACCATGTTTCCGGGGATGGGGAAAGCAAGACTTTGGTCGGGTACGATATCGATGATGCCAGTTGGTCCGATGTGGCCGGCCTGGTGTACCTCGGTGCCGATGCGGATGCCGAACCGCTGGGAACGCTCACCATCGGCATCGACCACTTCGCCTACATCAACAATGTGTACACGGCGGTCGTCTCCTCCGCCGTGCTATCCACCACGGATGTCCGGGTCGGTACTGCGCAGGTGTTGAACGCCAGGCGGTACCATCTGGTACCCGCAGGCCAGGGCGCGGCCTCGGGCCTGATCACCATCGTCGAGCGGACGGATGACCTCATCGCCGGGATCCTCGAATTCAGCATGTACCGGGTGCAGACCGATCCGAACGTTCAGGTGCCGGCCGAGACCATCACGCTCCACGGTGAGTTCGTGGCCCGGAACAATTGAAAGGAATGAGCCTTGGCGCAGGGTCCCGAGGCGGAGACCCGGCGCGGGATCTGAGACCCAGGTCCCGCATGCCTACAACATGGTCAACTTGAACGTGTACTTCTTTTGGCCATCCGAATACACCACAATGAATTGGCCTGGGGCTAACCCTTTACTCGGGATCATGGTCTTTTCCGCTTCCGCCTTGTACGTCCTCAGCAACCTGCCTGTCAGGTCATAGAGCATGATCAAATCGCCTTGGTCCGTGCCGGTCATCCATATCTCGTCACGAATGCAGGTGCCTTGGATCAGGACGTCCGGGAACGAGGGGTCTTCCTCGATCCCATTGGTGCATGGATCGGAGAAAGGTATTCCACGACCGAACGTGAATTGCGGGGAACCGATGTTGCAACCCATGAAAGAATTTGTAGATAGCCACGTACGTTGCGATGCAATGGCGGAGGTGACCGTGGCCGGGTCTGCTTGGTTGCAGCTACTTGAGCCGTTCGCGTCGACCTTCACCATATACAGCTTCATATCGTTCATTCCTGTCAAGTCCTGCATGCCACAGATCATGAAACCTCCATCCTGTGTCTGAAGAATACATCTGCCTTCGTCGTATTGAATACTGCCATAGGACTTGGACCAAAGCAGGTTCCCGGTCGAGTCCGTGCATACCAGATACGCATCACCGTGGTCATTACCGAAGCTATTGAAACTGTGTGTGACACCAACGATCACAAACCCGCCATCCGTCGTTTGCCGCACATCTTTTCCGTATTCGCTGTTCGTGCCGAAATAGGTCCGGGTCCAAACCTGCTGCAACTGGGAATCGAGCCGGATCATGAAGATGTCGAGCGCATTGGGCCCAGGAGAGGCCGTTGTACCAACTACCACATAGCCACCATTGGCCAGTGCGAGGACATTGAGGTCATTGCCATAGTTCTGGACTCCGCTGAAGGTGCCGGAACTCAAATTGGCACCGTTCTCAGCTAATATGACGTAGCACACGGTCAGGTCATTGGCATCGCCCAACACCACGTATCCCCCGCCGGGCATCTCCTGCACGGAAGATGCGTAGGTGGCCACAATGGAACCGCCGAGATGTTGGTATCGCCTTGTCCAGAGCGTATCCCCGACGGCATCCGTCTTGACTACGAACATCCAGGGACCAAAACCGGACCCACCTGCGTATCCCACCATGATGAGGCCACCATCGGATGTTCCTTCTACCGATGTGGCGGCCGAGACCGACCCGAATCCATAGGTCTTGGTCCATAGAAGGTCGCCGTTCGCGTCCGTGCGCATTAGAAAAGCAAGGTTGGCTCCTGCATTGGCCGTATCCGTGAAGCCCGCAATGATCAGCCCATCATCGCTGGTTCGCCGCAATGCACTAGCAAACTCAGGACCGGGACTACCGTATGTCCGCGTCCAGAGGGTATCGCCGTTGAGGTCGGTCCGGATAAGCAGGACATCAGCCTCCCCTGCGCCCGTGCTTGTGGTGGACCCGGCGAGCACGTAACCCCCATCACTTGTCTGAACTACGGAAGAGCCCACCTCCCGGCCGGAGCCGCCGAATAGACCCTGGAAGGATGTTTGCCCGATGATCGGGATGTAGGGCGTTTGGCAGATCGCGAGACAAGCAAGATAGATCGGACGCATAAGGGAAGGTACGCGCTTTTCCTGGCTGCGCACCCTGGCTTTCCCGCAGGTTCACACGAAGTGGACCCTGGGGTGCTGCTCCTTGGCGCGGGGTCCCGAGGCGGAGACCGTGCGCGGGATGTGGGCCTCACCGGCAAGGAGATCTGCGACCGCATGCACGTATGCCCCGGCACCCTCAGCAGGTGGCGCACGCGCATCTTCGAGCGCTACGGCATCCGCGGCCAGGTGGCCCTGGTGCTGTGGGCCAGGGAGAATGGGTTGGGGTAGATTTACCGGAAATGGAAGGGCGGTGATCCCTTCCTTTGGTATGCATGAAGTTCTGGGCCGGCGTCACGGACTTTGATTGGTACACCTTCCTTTCGGAGCGGGACTTCGATGAGGTGAACTTCTGGCAGCCGAGCGGCAAAGCACCCTTCACGACGCTGCCCGCTGGAACGCCCTTTCTTTTCAAGCTGAAGGCTCCGCACAATTGCATTGCAGGCGGCGGCTACTTCGTGAACTTCTCGAAGCTGCCGCTGAACATGGCGTGGGAAGCATTCGGCGAGAAGAACGGGGCGGCCACATACCTGGAAGTGGAGAAGCGCATCCGCCGGTTGTCCTCCGGGCCGCGTGAGGTGTTGGAGATCGGGTGCAGCGTGCTGGTGCAGCCGTTCTTCTTCGAGCGCATGAACTGGATACAACTTCCCAACTGGGCGCCGAACATTGTGAAGGGACAGACCTACGATACGGAGACCAGCGAAGGCGCGTGGCTTTGGAATGCGGTGCAGGAACGATTGCAGAACAAGGCCGTCCAAGATCTGGTGGCGGAGCCGGCCGCGGAATATGGCGGACCGCGTTACGGCGAGCTCTTCCTGACCAGAGCCCGCCTGGGCCAGGGGTCTTTCCAGATCCTGGTGGGCGAGGCGTACCAGAAGCGTTGTGCCATTACCGGTGAATCCACCTTGCCGGTGCTCGAAGCGGCACATATCAAGTCGTACGCGAGCGGTGGGCCGCACCGCATCTCCAATGGCATGCTGCTGCGCTCTGACTTTCACAAGCTCTTCGATGCGGGGCTGGTGACCGTGACGCCCGAGCTGCGGATACGCGTGAGCGACCGCATCAAGGAGCAGTGGTACAACGGCAAGGCCTATTACCGCCTGCACGACCAGCCGCTGGCCGTGATCCCCAAACTGGACAGCCAGCGACCCGACCCCGAGTTCCTGAGCTGGCACAATGAACGTTTCGTTGGATGAACACCCTGACCCATGCTGAGCGACGAACTGCGCAATGAACTGCTGGCCTTCCGGAAGGAGCGCGATTGGGAGCAGTTCCACAACCTGCGGACCCTGAGCACGAGCATTGCCCTGGAAGCCGCCGAGCTGATGGAGCACACCCAATGGGCCAAGGACGCCGACCTGCAAGCCCTGGCCCAAGAGCACCGCGATGCCCTGGCAGAGGAGATGGCGGATATTGCCATCCTGCTCACCTATCTGGCCCATGATCTGGACCTGGATCTGGGAACGGCCGTGCGCCAGAAGCTGCGGAAGAACGCCGCCAAGTACCCCGTCGAGAAGGCGAAAGGGGTGGCGACGAAGTATGATAGGTTGTAGAATTCGTGCGATTGAATTCAACATACACGTATCCGAACAACTGCTGAGATGAAACTCGTGACATTCACCGTGAGCGATTATCGCTCCATCACAAAGGCGTATAAGCTCCCACTTGGAGACTTCGCGGTGCTGGTTGGGCCGAATAATGAGGGGAAGTCGAATGTTCTGAAAGCAATGGTCCTCTCGCTGGGCTTGCTATCGCGTTCACGTTACTTCCGAGCTCAGCGCCAGCTGAGGTATGCCTATGGTGAGAACACATACGATTGGAAGCGAGATTATCCAGTACAATCCCAGAAGGACTATCCAGATGGCAGGTCGGAATTCATCTTGGAGTTTGAGCTGACTGCTGCAGAGCTGACGGCTTTCAATAGGAAGGTCAAGATTCAGTTGGCCACGAACCTCAAACTCAAACTCTCTTGTGGATCAAGTGATGCCCTGCTGGATATTGTACTGCCCGGAAAGGCCAAGACGAAGCTGACAAAGCGGCCGCAGGCAGATCAATGGAAAGAAGAGATGGCGCGATTCGTCAACGAGCGACTAGACATTCAATACATACCCGCCCTTCGGCCCTCAGATATGGCAGAACGGGTCGTCGAGGATCTACTGGCACGGGAACTTGCACAGCTTGAAGCAAAGGAGGAGTATCGCGAGCTTGTGAAGAGCATTGAAGAGATTCAGCGACCAATACTAGAGTCGCTTAGCAATGAGCTCACTACGATGGTTGCAAGCTTCATCCCCGAGGTCAGGAGCGTAACCCTTAAGTCGGGTGGCGGTATCTCCCGCGCCCTGCGTAGGTCAGCGCGGGTACTGGTAAATGACGGAACTGAAACAGAGCTTGAGATGAAGGGGGACGGAATCAAGAGTCTTACGGCCATTTCGCTCTTACGGCATGTCAGTCAGCGATCACTCGGCACAAAGGGCTTAATTCTCGCAATCGAAGAACCTGAATCACATCTGCATCCTCGAGCAATTCACCGGCTCAGAGAGGTACTAGCCGATATCGCCAAGAGTCATCAGGTTATCCTCACCACCCACTCGCCTGTACTTGTTGATCGGTACCACCCAAGCAGGAACATCATTGTGCAGAAGGGCAAGGCTGCTCCGGCTGGTCATATCAGTGCGGTGAGGGATGCGCTAGGGGTACGTATTGCTGATAACCTTGCAACTGCCAGTCTGATATTGGTTTGCGAGGGCAAGGAGGACGAACAGGTATTGAGGGCATGGCTTCCCTTGTTGTCAAAGGACGTTGGTAGAGCACTTGCTGATGGTAACCTGTCGATTGATCCTTTGGTTGGAGCGTCAAACCTTGGCTATAAGGTGCGCCTGCACAAGAGCTATCTGTGTGGCGTCCATGCTTTCTTGGATAATGACCAGGCCGGAAGGAAGGCCATTGAGCTGGCACTTGACCAAGGGACATTGGACCATTCTGAGTATCACCTAGCGAGCGCGAAAGGGTTCAATGACTCTGAGCTAGAGGACTTCATCAAGCCAGAGATATATCAGGCCCGGCTATTGTCTGACTTGCGAGTTGAATACAAGCCATCAATCATGAGGACGAGCAAAGGAAGCTGGTCAGACAGAATGAAACTGAACTGCAAAGATCAAGGGAAGGAGTGGTCGAAATCGGTCGAGTCGCAGGTCAAGGGTATTGTTTCAAATTGTGCCGCCGCTGCCGGGCTCGAAAGTCTTATCGAAGGACGAAGAGGGTCAATCGATGCATTGGTCAAGGCGCTTGAGGAACGTTTGCACTCTTGACGCATCTCGCGTGAGCGATTGAAGCGGAAAGCCCGGAGTCGGTAATCCGGCGAGGAATTGTAGCGAAAAGCGCGACCCCGAGGTATTTGCAAGGGGGCACACACAAACCCTTCGACAAGCTCAGGGCGGGCAACCTAGGCCTTTACACTCACCTCTCCGGCCTGTGTGAGATCACCTTCCTCCCCTTCCTGATGAGACAAGACACTAGCTCGTAATCCGGACACATCGCCTGTGAATCGCCACCGTTGCCTGACCACGGTGAGCATGATTTCCGGTATGTAGAAAGCGCTATCCTGAAAGAATCCATAGCGTCAGTCAGGAGCATCTCCAATTCTATGGAAGGACCAGGAATGTACGATGTCCATACATGAGTAACACTACCTCATGCGGTTGCGTACAGCAAATCTTGAAAGTCGAATCCGGAACTCAGCTCTTTCGAGAGCGCTCCAAGCATCTCTCTGCGTAATTGCCGATTCGACTTCATGAAGTACCTCTAGTACCTCATTCAAAGCACGCGCTTCTGTTTTGCGCTTCTTGTTCATGCGGAAAAGAAATGGCGAGGCAACTATGAGTATGAGTATGACGAACAGGAAAAAGAACAACAGGCCATGCCACTCGGTAGGAAAAGCTCTAGGAGTTTGGTAAAAGGCAAAGACGGTCCCCCCAATAGAATATACTACTAATCCGCCGATTGACAGATTGAGCCTTGTTGTTGCCTTTTCTAGGCGCCCTTCAATCTCCTCGGCCAGGTCGAGGAGGCTTTTCAAATCTTCTTTCGAATGCTTGAAAGCCGGGTCAGTCGCATTGCTATATGGCTCTCTCGAGTCGTTCATCTGGTCAAGCATTTACTCTGAATTACCGCCGTGAACTGACGCAAATATGCATTCCGTTCTTCGACAGATATCGACGACTTTGTTGTTTCGTCCCCCCATTCAAAGTCTTGTGGATGCCCAGCTACAGGCAGCGCTGACCATGAGAAATTGTCCTCGCCAACTTGTCTTTGAAATTGGTCCAAGACTCCTGAAAAAGCGCTGGTATTTTCAGGTGAATAGTAGGGACGGACAATGGACATTTCGTGTGGAAACAAATCAGCCTTGGTTACTGCGACAATCAACCAGCACGGCCGCCGTTTCTGGTCTTGATGGCATCTGCGCATTCTGTGGCACAAGTCCTTGATATCTTCAATTTCCTGGGCCAGGTAGTGAGCACGCAGGTCCGCGATCGACTTGAGTCCCGAGGCCACAAGCGTTTCTCGTGCTGCGAGGTTCCTTACCTCAATATAGCCATGGGAGACAACATGTATTACCCCTTCCACGGGTTTTTCTACGTCGAAGAGATGCTCCAGGGTGTCCATACGAGTCGTCGAAGCGCTTTGACCAGGCACCACAGTCAACGCCATCCTTCTGCGTTTGGCGTTTATGGTCCCTGTATCTTCCTCAGCAGAAGCAGTCTTTGGAGGTTGATATGTTGAACGCAACCCAGGGCCTGTCAAGCAATCAAAAAGCACGGTCTTGCCAACACCGGGCAAGCCAGTAAACGCAATTCTAGTTTTGCGTCCAAGTAGCAGGTTCAGAAGTCGTTGCCAACCGTCTGCCAGGTCTTCGCGATTGTCCCATGCGGCTTTTACCGCAGGTCCTGTCCACAAAATATCCATTATGCGAATCTAGAGCGCTCCATGATTTGCCGTAGTTGCCCCAATTAGTTCTTCTTTACCACTTCCCCATGGCTGCGGAGATGTCCCTTCTTGGCCTTCCTAATCCTGCAGCTCACCACCTTGTACTCGGGGCAGAGCGCCTCCGTATCATGGACATCACTGGTGATGATGTTCAGCATGATCTCCGGGAAATGGAAGGTGCTGGAGAGGATGCCGGGTTTCACCTCGTCGGTGATGCGCGCCTTGATGTCCACCTTGCCACGCGGGCTTTCCACGCAGACCATATCGCCCTCGGCCAGGCCGTTGGCGGCGGCATCGTCCGGGTGGATCAGCAGCACGTCCTCGGTGAGGATGTCGTTGTTGCGGGTGCGGCGCGTCATGGTACCGCAGTTGTAGTGCTCCAGCTCGCGGTTGGTGGTGATGATGTAGGGGTAGTCCTTCCCGTGCGCGGCCACCTCCTTGCTCTCGATCCACTCCGGCATGAAGAATTTGCCCTTGCCGCGCTTGAAGGTCTCGGTGTGCAGGATCTGCGTGTCCGTGCCGTCCGCCGCCACGGGCCATTGCTTGCCGTTCTCACCCAGGGTCTCCCAGCGGATGCCCTTGAAGAAGGGCACGATGCGGCTGATCTCCTCGAGGACCCAGGAGGGGTGGTAGTCGGGCTGTTCGAAACCCATGCGGTTCATCAGGTCCACGATGATCTGGCCGTCGCTCTTGGTGCCCTCCAGCGGTTCCACCACGGCGTTCACGCGTTGCACGCGGCGCTCGCCGTTGGTGAAGGTGCCGCTCTTCTCCAGGAAGCTGGCGCCGGGCAGCACAACGTCCGCATGCTTCGCCGTCTCGGTCATGAAGAGCTCCTGCACCACGAGCAGCTCCAGGCTGTCCATGGCCTTGATCACCTTGTTGGTGTTGGGGTCCGTCTGCACAACGTCCTCGCCGATCAGCCAGAGCGCCTTCAGCCGGCCGTCGATGGCGGCGTTGAACATCTCGGGGATCTTCCACCCGATGTGGCTGGGCACGGGCACGCCGTAGTGCTCCTGGTACAGTTTGTTGGCCTCCTCCTTGGTCACGTCCAAGTAGCCGGCGCCCTGGTGCGGCTGCGCGCCCATGTCGGCCGCGCCCTGCACGTTGTTCTGCCCGCGCAGCGGGTTCACGCCCACGCCGCGCCGGCCGATGTTGCCGGTCATCATCGCCAGGTCGGCGATCTGCATCACGGTGAAGGTGCCCTGCGAATGTTCGGTGACGCCCAGTCCGTGGAAGCTCATGGCCGCGGGGCTCTTCGCATAGGAGATGGCGGCTTCACGCACAAGATTCCGGTCCACGCCGGTGACCTGTTCCATTTTGGCGATGTCCAGCGCCAGCAGCTGGTCGCGGAATTCCTCCCAGCCCTCGGTGCGCGCATCGATGAAGGCGACGTCCACCAGGCCCTCGGCGATGATGTAGTGCATCATCATGTTCAGCAGGGCCACGTTGGTGCCGGGCTTCAGCTGCAGGTGGTACTTGGCATAGCGGGCCAGTTCGATGCGCCGCGGATCGATCACGATCAGCGTCTTGCCCTTCATCACCTGCTGCTTGATGCGGGCGCCGGTCACCGGGTGTGCGTCGGTGGGGTTGGCACCGATCACCATGATCGTGTCGGTGTCCTTCAGGTCGTCGATGCTGTTGGTGGCGGCGCCGGTGCCGTAGGTGCGCTGCATGCCCAGGGCGGTGGGACTGTGGCACACGCGCGCGCAGCAGTCGATGTTGTTGGTGCCGATCACCGCCCGCATGAACTTCTGCATCAGGTAGTTCTCCTCGTTGGGCGTGCGCGCGCTGCTGATGCCGGCGATGCTGTCCGGCCCGTGGTCCTTCTTCAGCTGGGTGAGCTTGTCCACGATGAAGTCGTAGGCCTCGTCCCAGGTGGCCTCCTCGAACTTCCCGTCGCGCTTGATCAGCGGAGTGCGCAGGCGGTCGGGGTGGTCGTAGAAGCTGAAGGCGTAGCGGCCCTTCAGGCAGGTGTGCCCGCTGTTGGCCTCGGCGTCGTAGGGTGCGCGGATGGCCACCACTTTTTCATCCTTTACGCGCACATCCAGGTTGCAGCCCACGCCGCAATAGGTGCACACGGTGCGCACGATGCGGTCGGCCTCGGTCTCCTTGCTGCGGAACACGTCGGTGATGGCGCTGGTGGGGCAGGCCTGGGCGCAGGCGCCGCAGCTCACGCAGTCGCTGGCGAAGAAGCTTTCATCGGTGCCCTTCACAATGTGGTTGTCGAAACCGCGGCCGGCCATCGTCAGCACGAACTCGCCCTGCACCTCGTCGCAGGCGCGCACGCAACGGTAGCAGCTGATGCACGCGCTCAGGTCGGATACCATATAAGGATGCGAGGTATCCATGGGCGTGCTCAGGTGGTTCCTCCCTTTGGGGTAGCGCACGCTGTCGATGTCGAAACCGACCTGCTGCACCACGTTATTGAGCTCGTTGGCGCCGTGGTCCTCGGTCTTGAGGCGTTCGGTGTCGTAGTCGGTCAACACCAGTTCCACGATGTTCTTCCGCAGCCGCTCCATGCGCGGACTGTTCGTGGTGATGTACATGCCGTTGCCGATCGGGGTGTGGCACGAGGCCATCACCTTCTTCGGACCGTCCTCCTGCAGGGCGACCTCCACGCTGCACACGCGGCAGCTGCCGAAGGGCTCCAGGTTGGGCGCATCGCAGAGCGTGGGCACGGGGTTCGGACCCAGGTGCCGGCGCAGGAACTGCAGCATCGTTTCGCCCTTGATGATCGGATGCGCCTTGCCGTTGATGTAGGCGACGTCCACGTCGGTCCTCACCGCGTTGGAAGCGGGAGGCGCCGCGGTGGTCTGCTTGGCGGAAGGAGCAGAGGGATGCTTGGCTTGGGGCGTCTGCATGGTGGGGCGGTTGGTGGACCGACCCACTAAGGTAAGGTGGGAAAGGACCGGGCACTGTTCACCGCCAAGACGCAAAGAGCGCCAAGGAGATCCTGGTTTGTTCACCGCCAAGACGCTAAGGGCGCCAAGGAGATCCTGGTTTGTTCACCGCCAAGACGCTAAGGGCGCCAAGAAAACGTCATCATTCGGGCAGGCCGTTCACGAGACGTCGTATCCCATTGCGGACGAGCTTCTCGTTGAAGTTGACGAGGAGACCAAGTCTGTTGCCCGTCAGCTTGAGGTAGGTGAGCAGTTGGGCCGTGTGGATCGGATGCAGCGCTTCGACCGATCTCACTTCGATGATCAGGCGCCGCTCCAACCAGATGTCTATCCGGTACCCGGCATCAAGGCGAACTCCTTTGAAGGCGAGCGGGAGCGCCACTTGCGTTTCCACTTGCAGGCCCCGTTCACCAAGCTCGAAAGCCAGGCAGTGTTGATAGCTGTTCTCCAACAGGCCAGGACCCAGCTCCCGGTGTACTTCCACCATGGCATCCACCGCCACGCTCGCCAATTCGTTCTCTCGGGCTTTCATTGCCTTTGCGCCTTGCGTCTTTGCGGTGGGTCCTTACACCGGCGCCAATGCCTCCGTCGCTTCCTTCGGCACCTCCACGCGTATCGCATCACCGGGTCGCACCACACCACCCTGCAGCACGATGCTCATCACGCCGGTCTTGCGCAGCAATGTGCCGTCGGGCAGACGTTCCAACGTGGCCTCCATGAGCCCGGGTTGGATGCCGTCCAGTTGCCTGCAAGGGTCGCGCGTGCCGGTCACCTCGATCACGGCGTCGTCGCCGAGGTGCAGGCGCGTGCCACGTTTCAAGTGGAGCAGGTCCACACCGCGCGTGGTGATGTTCTCGCCCATGGCGCCGGGGGTGATGGTGAAGCCCTTCTCCCGCAGTTCATCGTGCAGCTCGGCATGGATCAGGTGCACCTGCCGCAGGTTGGGACGCGTGGGGTCCTTCCGCATCATGTGCAGATGGCGAACGGTGCTTCCCGCATGCACGTCGCCCTCCACGCCGAAGTCGGCGATCAGACGGACCTGGTCACGCGGCGATTTGCCCACACCGTTCTCGGCCTTGCTGCAGACGGCGATGACGCGGGCAGTAGGGGCCATTGATCAGGCCTTCTTTTTCACCTTGTAGTCGCGGATCAAGGTCTCGGCCGGAATGCGCAGCTTCTGATGCAAGGCCCGGATCATCCCCAGGCTCAATTTGCGTCGCCCATTGAAGATGTCACTACGCCGTTGGCGAGAACCGAGGATCTTGTCCAGCTCGCTCTCCTGCAGACCGAGCTGGTCGATGCGGAACTTGATCGCTTCGATGGGATCGGGAGGGGGTATGGGAAAATGCTCCTCCTCGTATTCGGACACCAGCAGGGCCAACAGTTCGAGCTCGTCCATCCCCCGGCTTCCCGAGGCGGGTCGCTGTTGCATCAATGCGTGCACCCGGGCCAATGCCGCCTGGTGCTCCTTCTTGGTCTTGATCAGCTTAGCCGTCATAATGGATGGTGTTCACGTCGACCTTGTCGTATTCGGCATGCGTCATCACACGAACAATGAAGACGAGCCCGATGCGGTACTCCACGTCCGCGATCAGACGGAAGCTATTGCCCTTGATGTTGAAGACCACGCGTTTGGTATCGATGATGTCCGCTGTCCGGAACGAGGTCTTGATGTCGTTCGGCCTGGACCAGGCGGCCCTTGTCACTTCGGCATACCAAGCCAGGAGGGGTTGTCTGGCTGGGGGATGCTTCGCGGCAAAGTCCAACAAGGTCTTCCGCTTGATGATCCGCATGCGAAGGTACGACGAATGTAACCAAAATGGTTACATCTGGATCAGGCAGCGAAATACCCCTTCAGCTCCTCACTGAAATACTGCAACGCGTTCTTCACGCCCAGCGGCAGTCCACCACCCAGCGCGCACAGCGAGCCGATCTCCATCGTCTCCACGAGGTCGTCGAACAGCTGGCGGTCGATCTTGAAGTCCTCGGTACGCGCCTTCTGGATCATCTCCATGCCGCGCACGCTGCCGATGCGGCAGGGGAAGCACTTGCCGCAGCTCTCCATGCCGGTGAATTCGAAGAGGTGTTCGAGGTAGGCGATCATGGGGAAGTCCTCCGGGATGCTCAGCACGCTGGCGTGACCGAGCAGGAAGCCCTCCTTCTGGAAGCTCTCGAAGTCGATGCCCAGCTTTTCGACCTTGCTCAGGGGCACGATCCCGCCGAGCGGTCCGCCGATGTGGAGGGCCTTCACCTTCTTCTTGAAGCCCTGGCCGAGCTCGTCGATCACCTTGCTGAGCGGAGTGCCGCATTCCACCTCGTACAGTCCGGGGCGGTTGAAGGCGCTATCCAGGCAGACCAGTTTGCTGCCCGTGGTGCGTTCGGTGCCGAGCTTCGCATAGGCCGCACCGCCGTGCTCCACCACCCAATGCACCGTGGCGAGCGTCTCCACGTTGTTCGCGACGGTCGGCTTGAGGAAGAGCCCCTGTTGCGTGGGATAGGGTGGACGTGTGCGCACTTCGCCACGCTTGCCTTCGATGCTGTTGAGCAACGCGGTCTCTTCCCCGCAGACATATGCCCCCGCGGCCTTGATCACTTTGAACCGGTAGTTGAAACCGGAGCCTTTGATGTCCTTTCCGAGCCAGCCTTTTTCCTCCAGCTCCTTCACCGCCTGCTTCACGATCTCCACCGCCTCGGGGTATTCGGCGCGGATGTACAGCACGCCGGTGTCCGCACCCACGCAATAGCCGGCCACCATCATGCCGAAGAGCACGAGGTGCGGGCGTTGCTCCAGCAGGTAGCGGTCGCTGAACGCGGCGGGGTCGCCCTCGTCCGCGTTGCACACGATGTACTTCTGATCGCCGGGCGTGTTCGCGCAGCTCTCCCACTTCAGTCCCATCGGGAATCCCGCACCGCCCCGTCCGCGGATGGTCGCGGTCTTCACCTCGGCCAGGATGTCCTTGGGGTCGCTCGTCAGCACGCGTTCCCACAAGGCGTAGAATTCCTCCAGCGACGGCATCGGCGCGGTGAGGATGGGCGCTGACATGGAGGTACCCACGTGGTAGCTGTCGACCCGATGGGTCGACGGTACGGTGCCACTGCTCAGGATCTCGTCGAGGTGATCGATCGCATCGCCACTGTAGTTCACACCACCCGCGTTGAACGAACTGTTCTCGTGGCAGCGGCCGAGGCAGCACATGTGGCCGATCTCCTCCTCCTTGAAATGCCTGCGCAGTTCGGCGTGCACATGGTCCTGCGTGCCGGCGACCAGGCAGGTGCTGCCGTTGCACACGTACGCCTTTTTGCCTGCGTTCCCCTTCTTCAGGAAATCGTAGAAGCTGCTGGTGCCATAGGTGATGGCCTCGCCGATGAGGAAGTCCTCCGCGACATCGGTCAGCGCGTCGGTCGCGGGTGTGCCGTTGTTCTTCGCGGCGGCGGCCTGCAGGCGTTCCCACAGCGAATCATCGAGCTCTTTTCCAGCGCGGCCCGAGAGGGAGGATATGTTCCTGGACATGCGATCCCAAGGTACGGCGGGCGCGATCACGTGCGCGATGCAGGTGGGTGTGCCGGACGACGGTGCGTGATCGCGTCATGAACAAATGCCGGTTGATTTCGAGATGCCGGTATGGTGATCGGCGAACGCGACGCCGGAGTAGGTTCGCGTCAAATCCTTGTGATCATGGCAAAGAAAGCCGCCGCAAAGAAGAAGGCAGCGCCGAAGAAGAAGGCCGCCGCCAAGAAAAAGGCCGCTCCGAAGAAGAAGGCCGCTGCGAAGAAGAAGAAGTAAGCGTTGCGACACGCAAGGGAGGGCCCGCTTCGGCGGGCTCTCTGCATTTGGCACTTACTCGTCCGTGCCGCGGTGCTTGCGCTTGCGGGTATACGTCCTGGCGCTCTTCACCACGCGCTGGCGGAAACGTCCGTCCAGCGCGCCGGCCGCCTTCTGCGCGGCGCGTTTCTGGCTCCGCAACAGGTCGCGCACCGACCGCTTCCGTTCTCTGCGCTTGCGTTCCATGGCCTTGCCGGGCACCATGCAAAGATGCGATCGAACCATTCCCGTCCATAGTGGTCCTAATTTGCGGACCGCAAGACCACAGCACCCATGATCAAGTACTACGCACCGATCCTCACGTTGTTCTTCTCCACTTCGCTGGCCGCCCAGGGTCCCGAGGTGACCGGTTGGATCCTGAACCAGGGTGAGACCGGCAGCTACTACGTGCAGGGCAACAGCACGACGCAAACGATGACCACGCTGGCCGATGTGGGAACGGTGCAGTACGATGCCACGGATGTGTATGTCTCCGCCACGGGGATCCCGGCCTACCCGACGGGCCCCTTTCTCGACGGCAACCCGTCGCTGGCCGCGGACAACGCCTACATCTTCCGGATCCCGCGGGTGCCCCAGGCGGCCTCCGGCAACAACATGGAGGCCCCGCTCGGCCACATCGGCGTGCTGATCAACGGCGTGCCGATCTTCAATGCGGAGGATGCGATGAGCTACAACAACGCGGGCGTCTGGTTGCGCAACGCGGTGTATTGGGAAAGCACCGGCATGGATTGCTCGAAGGGTCATCCCGCACCCAGTCAGGGTCCCGGTGGTGTGACGCAGGGCCGGTACCACCATCATCAGAACCCCATTCCGTTCAGCACGGCCACCGTGGTGCTTTCCGGCATCTGCAACATGTATCCTGCCGACGGCCTGTACGATCCCGACCCGAACATGCATGCCCCGCTGATCGGATTCGCATTCGATGGATATCCGATCTACGGCTGTTTCGGATACGACGACCCGAACGACCCCAACAGCGGGATCCGCCGGATCGAGAGCAGCTGGCAGCTCCGCAACATCACCCAGCGGCACGACCTGGCCGATGGCACGGTGCTGAACAGCAGCGAGTACGGTCCCAACGTCAATGCGCAGTACCCGCTCGGCTGTTTCATCGAGGACTACGAATACGTCGCCGGGTCGGGCGACCTGGACGCGCACAATGGCCGATCCTGCAAGACCCCCGAGTACCCGAACGGTACCTACGCCTACTTCGCCACTGTGGACGCGGACCTCAATTCCGCCTATCCCTATTTCATCGGTCCCACCTATTATGGGGATGTGGCCACCGACAACTTCCCGACACCGGGCCCCGGCAACCCGGCCACGAACGTGACCATCCCCGGCGGCACGACCCAATGGACGGGCAACACCGGCATCGCCGCCCTGGGCACCACCATCGCGCTGCATGCCGCCCCGAACCCAACGACCGACCGACTGCGCGTGCAGCTGCCCACCGGGACGAACACCCTGCGTCTGCGCGATCTGGGTGGCGCGCTTGTGCGTGCCTGGAGACCGCACGGCACGGAGGAGTGGATCGATCTGGCGGACCTGGCCCCGGGAAGCTATGTGTTGGAGAGCGATGGCATCGGTGGTCGCGGCGTGGTGCAGATCATGAAGCTTTAGACGCGCCCGTCGGATCCCGATACAGCCTTCGGACATCGTCCGGATCCGATTTTCGCGGATGGCCGGTGCCTGCTATTTTCGATGCACCAATACCGCACATCCATGAATAGGCTCCTGAAGATCGTCCTCTACCTCGTATTGATCGCACTGGTCGTCATCGTCGGTGCGATCACGTATGTGTCCACCGCCCTGCCCAACATCGACGCGCCCAAGGACCTGAAGGTCGAGGTGACGCCCGAACGAGTTGCCCGAGGCGAGTACCTGGCGAACCATGTCTGCGCATGCATGGATTGTCACAGCACGCGCGACTGGAACACCTTCACTGCACCGCCCAAGCCCGGCACGGCAGGCGCGGGTGGCGAGGTCTTTGATCGGACGATGAACTTCCCGGGCCGTTTCGTAAGTCGCAACATCACGCCGCATGGGCTCGGCGACTGGAGCGACGGTGAGATCTATCGGGCGATCACCCAGTGGCGTGAGCCGTGATGGCCATCCCTTCTTCCCGGTGATGCCCTATCCCTATTACCGGACCATGGACTCCGAGGATATCTACAGCCTGATCGCCTACCTGCGATCGCTGCCACCGATCGACACGGATCCGGAAGCGTCGGAGGCGGACTTCCCGATGAACATCATCATGCACACCATTCCGAAGCCCGCCGAACCAATGAAGCGCCCGGACCCCGCGGACCACGAGGCCTATGGGGCCTACCTGGTAAATGCGGCGGGCTGTGTGGAGTGCCACACGAAGATGGAGAAAGGCAAGAAGGTCGGCGAACCCTACGCGGGTGGGTTCGCGTTCCACCCCCAACGGTGCGGTGCTGCGTTCGCCCAACATCACACCGGACAAGACCACGGGCATCGGAGCTTGGACGCGGGAGACCTTCATCTCGCGGTTCAAGCAGTACAGCGACAGCACCTACACCTCACCCGCCATCAACTGGGAGGCGGGCGACTTCCAGACCGTGATGCCGTGGAGCATGTACACTGGCATGACCCAGGAGGACCTGGGCGCCATCTATGATTTCCTGCGCACGGTGAAGCCAGTGGCTTCGGTGGTCGAGCGGTGGACGCCGCCCGGCAGTTGAGGGGTCACTGCTCGTCCGGCACGCGCAACGCGGCCTCGCGCATCCGCAGGGCGCGCTCGGGCCCGAGGTAGCGTTCCACGCCCGCGTGCACGAGGTAGATCAGCGGCGTGCTGACGATGGCGACGATGAACTTGTAGACGTAGGCGGTCATGGCCAGCGCCGTGGCCATGGCGAAAGTCATGCCCCGGAACAGCCAGAAGGCCACGTAGGTCACCACGAAGCTGTCGATCAGCTGGCTGATGAGCGTGCTGCCGGTGGCGCGCAGCCAGATGCGCTTGTCGCCGGTCAGGCCCTTCATCCACCGGAAGCTCACCGCGTCGACCATCTGCCCGATTATGAAGGCGGTGAGCGAGCCCACGATGATGTTCATGCCCTGACCGAAGATGCTGCTGAAGGCCGCCTGCATGTCGGGCACCCCTGACGACTGCTGCTGGTCATCCACCACCCCTGGTCGGGTGGCATGTGGATGGCCAGGTACATCACCCCGAAGCCGAAGGCGATCGATGCAGCGGTCATCAACGTGAGGAAACGCACGCCGCGTACGCCGTAGTAGTCGTTGATGATGTCGGTCATGATGAACACGATCGGCCAGGGCAGCACGCCCACGCTCAGCACGAAGCTCAGGTGCGGCTGGCCGAGCAGGGAGAAGTCGGCCTTGGTGATGCCGAGCAGGTCCTCCAGCTGGAACAGCTTCACGCCGATCATCTCGGCCAGCAGCGCGTTGGCGGCGAAGAAGGCCCCCAGGATGATGTACAGGCGCGTGGCCTTGTCGGCGAGGATGGAGTGGATCGTCGGCGGTGGAAGGTAGCCTGCGCAGGAAATAGAAGCCCCGCGAACCTTCGCGGGGCTTCCCGGGTCGGAGCGAACGGATCAGACCTTCACCGCTTCCACGATGCTGACAAGAGGTGAATGTGTATGCACTACGCGCGAGAGTTCCAGACCTGCCCGCTTGAACAGCCCGGCGAACTCCTCTTGTGTGCGTTCCCGGCCGCCGGTCATGACGAGCATGTTGAGGTCCATGAACTTGCCCGGGTGCGGATCGTTGCCGGTGGGGATCACGGCGTCGAGGACGAGCAGCACGCCATCCGGCCCCATCGCCTCGGCGCAGTTCCTGAGGATCCGGACGCATTGCTCGTCGTTCCAGTCGTGCAGCACGAGCTTCATCATGTAGGCGTCGCCACCGGCGGGCACGCTGTCGAAGAAGCTGCCTGCGACCGCGGTGCAGCGATCGGCCGATCCACGCTCTCTCAGGAGCACTTCGGTCTCCTTTACCACATGGGCCTCATCGTAGACGATGCCTTTGCTGTGCTTCGCCTGATCGAGGACCGCGCTCAGCAGCGCACCGTTCCCGCCTCCGACGTCGACGATGGTGCCAAATCGAGTGAAATCGTACACCGGAAGGACGTTCATGATCACCCGCACCGGTCAGGCCGGCCATGGCCTGTACGAAATTGAGGCCGTCCTCCGGGTGGGTCTCGTAGTACTTCCAGACCGGCATGCCTTCCACATGGTCGAAGGCTATGCCACCGGTCTTCACACTGTGGAGCAGATCGCCCCAGGCCTTGTAGTGGTCCCCAGCTGTGCGATGGCCATGGCCCGCAAACTACCGGGCACGTCCTGGCACAGGGTCTCGCCCAGCGGCGTGAGGGCGAAGCGCTGCCGATCGTCCAGGGTGAACACGCCCACGGCGCAAAGAGCCCGGAGCAGACGGAACAAGGATGGGCCATGGGCATGGGTCAGCGCGGCGAGCTCTTCGGCCGTCCGCGGTCCTGACCGGAGGTGATCGGCAATGTTGAGCCGCGCGGCCACATAGATGGAGCAACTGGTCCAGAAGCCCATGATCAACTGGAGCATTTGGGCAGGGAGGGGGCGGAGCGGCGTGACCGTTGCCGGTCTTCGCGGTGGTGGGGGAGGTCAAGGTCGTCATGGTGGATGTTCGTTGATCGTGCAAAGCAGCGGCTCACCACCATCGATGGGGAAGCACCTGGGTGAAGGACCGACTTAACCCCGGTTAAGAAGAACGGGAATGCTCAACATCCGCTTGCGCAAGCGGCTCAGGGATTGGGGCTCGATATCGAGATAGCTCGCGATATCATGCATGGCGACACGCTGGAAGATATCGGGCCGCTTCTTGACGAGCATGTTCAGGCGTTCCTCCGGCGAAAGGGTCTTCACCTCGATCAACCGCTCGATCATGCCGAAGGCCATGCGTCTCCGTTTTGATGCTCCCATTCCAACAGGACGGGGATCGAGGCATGGAGCGATTCCAGGTCATCGCGGCGGATGCATAGAAGTTCCAGGTCCTCGACCGCCTGCACGAACTGCTTTCCCGGCCGGCGGGTCTCGTAGCTCTCGAAGTCCCCCAACCACCAGTCCTCGAAACCGAAGAAAAGCACATGCTCCTTGCCCTTCGCATCGATCGCATAGCTCCGGGAACAACCCCGGTTGACGTAGGCCTTGTGCGTGGAAACGTCACCCGCCTTCAGATAAAAGAACCGCTTGGGTACGAATTCGACGTGGAACTTGGACAGGAGCAGGTCGAACGCACTTTCGCTCAGGCCCAGTTCCCGTGTGAACAGGTCCACGAAGGCTTGTTGGAGCGAAGAAGCACGCACCGACATGGAAGCACCAAATTAGCTTTCCGGAGGGGAGATGTAGCGATGGCTCAGCCCGCTACGCTCACACCGATCAGGTGGCCGATCTCGAAGGTGATCGCCGCGGCCGCCAGTCCGAACAGGACCTGGCGCGCACCGGAATACCAGATGCTGCGGCCCGTGAACAGGGTGATCGCCGCGCCGATGATGAAGAGACCCATCGCGCTCAACCCGATGCTCCAGGCGATGGCACGCGTGCCATGGATGAACAGGAAGGGCAGCACGGGCAGGATGGCGCCGGCGGCGAAGAGCAGGAACGAGGCGATCGCCGCTTCCCAGGCGGAGCCCCGGAGCTCCTCGGTGTTGATGCCCAATTCCTCCTTCACCAACATGGCGTGCGCCTTCTCCTTGTCCGCGATCAGCTCGGTGGCCAGGCGCTGGGCGTCCTCCTCCGGTATGCCCTTGGCCATGTAGATCAGTGCGAGCTCCTTGCGTTCACCCTCGGGGTTCGTCTCCAGTTCCACCATCTCCAGGGCCATCTGGCGCTCGTACAGTTCCTGCGAGCTCTTCACGCTGATCCATTCTCCCAGGGCCATGCTCAAGGCGCCGGCCAGCAACCCGGCCAGCCCGGCCAGCAGCACGCCCTGCTCGCCCTCCGTGGCACCGGCCACGCCCATCACGAGGCTCATGTTGCTCACCAGCCCGTCGTTGGCGCCCAGCACCGCAGCACGCAGCGCATTGCCACCGACGGTCCGATGCCGGCCCTCGATCCGCCCGATCTGCTCCCCTCCGACGCGGCTCTTGTTGGCGAGCAACGAACGCAGGATCCGCACATGGTTCTCCTCCGAGCCGCTCAATGGCTCACCGGCCTGCCGCTTCAGGTCGACGCTCGCCCGCGCCAGACCCTTTTCGGTATCCATCAACTGGGCGATCACGTGGTCGTAGCCCAGCACGCCCCCGATCCGGTCCAGGAGCCGCGCCTGCCAGGTGGGTCCGGGAATGTCCTTCACCAGGCCCTCCTTTGCCAGGTCCTGGAACGCGTGGTCGGCGTGACCGCGCTCGATCTGCGCCATCTGGCGGAAGAGCCGGGCGATCTCCGGGTCCTCCTCGTGGTCCGCTACGCGCGCATACAACCATGCGGCATCGATCTCCGTGCGAAGGCTTTGCTTGCGCAGCCGTGGGGTGGGCCGGACCATGGACCGAAGATGCGCAGAAGTCGGGATCCCTACTGCCGGACCACCCTCCGCAGGGTGTCACGTCCCTGGATCCGCATGCGCAGCAGGTATACCCCGGACGTTGGTGGCAGCGTCACGGACCATCCATCGGTGTGCCGTTCCTTCCGCACCGTGCATCGCCGTCCATCGGCAGTGAAGACATCCAGCAGTTCCACCTCGCTGGCCGTGATCCGCACGATGCCATCGGTGGTCGGATCCGGCCAGATGCGCACGTCCACGGCATCGGGACCGAAGATGGCCGTGCGGTCATCGCTCAGGGAATCCGCCGTCACCAGGATCGGCGTGCCGTCGGCGTTCTCGTACATCGTCCGGAAGGTATCGATCCGCGGACCATTGTAGCTGAACATCTCGGCGTTCCAGGCGGGTGGAACGGGTTGGAAGAACACCCGCGCGGTGAACTGCACCGGACCGTCGTACCCGTCCAATGGTACATGGTAGTGGACGATGTCACCACCGTTCCCTTCGGTGCCCAGGGCATCGTGGTTGAAGTCGACATCACTGGCCGGCACACCGGCGATCAGGGTGGTGTCATAGGTGTAGTGCGTGGTGGAGAAGCCGATCGGCACCAGGCGGTTGTCCTTCAGGGGTGACAGGGCGCGTTCCAGCGTTGTGGTCACATCGCCATTGACGTCGCCCATCACCATCTCATAGATCTGCACCTGTCCGGGATCGGTGATCACATCGTGATGCGGCTCATAGGGACTGTCGTGGCCGATCACCTCGTAGGTGTTGTCCCAAAGGCCGTTCGCATACAACGTGTCCTGTTGCGGCGTGATCGCCAGCACCTGCACGAATGCCCGTCGGCTCGGATAGCCGCTGGGGAACTTGTGGCCGGCCAGGTCGGTCAGCTTCACATCGATGTAGGCCGTATCCAGCGTCCGGCTCGTCAGCTCCAGGTCCAGGTGCACCGAACGCTGTTGCAACATCACCAGTGTCCGCGTGATGGTGCTGTCGAACTGGGTATCGGTGGCCGGCACACCGATCTGGTCCTTGTGTTGTTTCAGCAGTTGCAGCATGAAGGCGTTGCCGCCCGCCAGATGGTGTAGCCCGAAGGGTGCATGACCGCTGAGGAACGCATAGTCCGCGGCGAGCACGATGCTATCCTGCAGTCGGGGCATGTGGCATCCACGGCAGCTCTGCACGCCATAGTAATTGGAATTCTTCCATTCGTGCCAGGTGGCCTGTTCGGTGAAGATGTCGCCCGTGGGTGAGCCGTTGAGGTCCAGGGTGGCCGTTTGCAGGGTGTGGCATCCGGCGCATACGCGGGAATCCTGGATGTGCTCTCCGTAGCCGGGCCGCCAGCCCACGAAGAATTCCATGATCTCCGGCACGATCTCCTCGTCGGGATAGGGGCCGTACACGCGGGCCGAATCGAAATGAAGCTCACCGGAGAAGAAATGCCCCGCGCTGTCCGGGTCCTGCTGGTGGCAGCTCAAACAGCTCACACCGTCCTGGCCGATCACGCTCGTGTCGAGCATGGCCCCGTTGAAGGGCGGGTTGCCGAGCATGCGTTCCTCGTGCATGCCGAGCGGCGCATGGCAACTGGTGCATTTGTTCTCGATCGCCGTCCGTTGCGCCGGGTTCACCGATCCCTCATGCTCCATCTTCGCCCGGAAGAAGGGATCGCGCGCACTGTTGGCCATCATCGTGCTGCGCCAGTCATCCGCCACGTTCACATCCCGCCCGGTGCTGTCCACGCTGGCGAAGCCCAGGGAATCCCCGCCGTGGCAGCCGGCGCAGCGTCCCGCCGTGACGAAGTATTCACTGAACTGCACCACCAGACCGCCGTTGTCGACCTTGTACAACCAGGTGGCCAGGTCGGAATGGTAATGATGCCGATGCTCCGTGGCGCTCGTCCAGCCGGCGAACAGCAAGACCACGCCGGCCATCGCGAGCAGTACCGTCAGGGTCCTCCGCGGTCTCATGGGAAAGTGCGCGCAAGTTAGGGTCCCTTGATCCCCACTGGCAGGACCTTCCGCATACCTCGGTTGGCATCTTGTCCGTTAGGCGGGAACGGCCCTTGGCCCACCCGCCTATTTTCGCCGAGATGCGCTGGTATCCTTTCTTCTGCCTGCTCCTGGTCTCCGGTACCCTGTCGGCACAGACCGTAACGCCCTATGTCGACCATTGGGACAGCACCGGCACGGTGAAGAAGAGCGAGGGCCTGTTGGTGAACGGGCTTGAATGGGGGGAATGGAAGTTCTGGGACCCACAGGGGCATCTCATGGAAGTGTCCGACCTCAAGTCCGGCAGGCGCGACGGGCACGTCGTGATCTATTATGACAACGGCCAGGTGCAACATGACGGTTACATGCACGAGGGATCGCCGGACAGCCTCATGAAGAGCTTCTACCGGGACGGCACTCCGATGGAACTTGGCAGCTATGCGGATGGCCGGAAGCACGGTGTATGGGAATACTGGTATGCCGATGGCCGACCGATGATGCGGGAGAACTGCCAGGATACCATTTGCCTTTTGGTGGATGCCTGGGACAAGGACAGCACCCATTCCGTCGTCGGCGGCAATGGCACGCTCCGGGAATACTACGGCAGCGGGGCCCTGCATGAGGAGTCCACCTATGCGTACGGGGTGCGCAGCGGACCCTATGCCGAATACTATCCGGCCGGGAATCCCAAGGCACGGGGCGCGTACGTCGGTGGTGTCAAGGACGGGCCATGGGCCTATTGGTTCAGCGATGGCCGGACGGAAAAGACCGAGACGTACCAAAAGGGCGTGCTCAACGGGCCATTCACCCTGAACTTCACATCCGGAAAGCCCCATACCACGGGCTATTATCGCCTCGGGGCCAAGGACGGTCCGTGGACCTGGTCCACGACCGAAGGCGGACGCGACATGGAGGGCCCCTTCAAGGCGGACGAACGTGAGGGGGCGTGGAGGTTCTGGTATCCGAACGGGCAGCTCAGTACGACCGGGTTGTTCCATCTGGACAAGGAGGAGGGTGATTGGGTCTATTTCTATCAGGGTGGTCAGTTCTGGAAGAAGGGCGGCTACCGGGATGGGGTGAAGCAGGGTACGTGGACCACCTGGTTCGAAAGCGGCCAGAAGCTGCAGGAGGGGGCCTACCTCGATGGGGAGGCCGATGGCGAGTGGCACAGTTGGTTCGAGAACGGGCAGCAAAAGGACGTCGGTACCTTCAAGGCCGGTAAATTGGAAGGTACCTGGCGGGGATGGTACCCCGACGGCACCCTGGAGTACGAGGGGGCCTGGAAGGGCGACCTCAAGGAAGGTGCTTGGAGGTTCTGGTACGAGGATGGACGGGTGAAGGAGGAAGGCACCTACCAGGGAGGCAGGAAGAACGGCCGATGGACGAGCTACAATACCCAGGGCTATCCGATCAGCGAGGGCATGTTCATCAATGGTCAGCCGACGGGCAACTGGACCTACTATGATGATGCGGGGGTGAAGCTGCGTGAGCAGGGCATGCTGAACGGCGAACCCCATGGAAAATGCACCGTCTACGACCGGCACGGGAAGGTGATGCAGGAGATGAGCTATGACCACGGGCGCCTATCGGGCACCATGATCATCTACGGACGGGATGGCCGGCCTGTGAAGACGATCGACTACGAGAACGGTGAGCGGAAGATCGATGCGCCGATGCCCGCCGGGAAGGACCGGCCTGCACAGGTGCCCGGCGTGGACCGGAAAAGGCATTGACCCGCATGCCTGCCACGTGATCGTTTGCCGATGCGCTGAATGTGCATACCTTTGCACGATCGGTCGAGGAACGCGTGAAGAGGGGAGCCCCCCTCTTTTTTGTTCCCCGGCGCGGAAGAAGATGATCACGGTGCAGGAGGTAAAGGCCATCGTCGAACAGCATCTGAGGAACACCGGACATTTCCTGGTGGATGTGCAGGTGCGTCCCAATGACAAGGTGGAGGTGGAGGTGGACGACCCCGGTTCCATCCGACTGGAGCAGCTCGCCGCATTGAACAAGGCGATCCGTGCCGATCTGGACGCCCTGGGCCATGATGTGGAACTGCAGGTGGGCAGCCCGGGCATGGGAAGGCCCTTCAAGGTGCCTGAGCAATACACCAAGCACATTGGCCGACTGGTCCAGGTCGAGTTGACCGAAGGGCGGACCTTGGAGGGTCTGCTCGAACGCGTCGACCCCCTGCACCTGGCCATTCGGATCCAGCACCCCAGCAAGATCAAGGGCCGTCCGGCCAAGCTCGACCCCGAGCCCACCGAACTGGCCCGAACCGATATCCGAGCAACCAAAGCAAGCATTAAGTTCAATTGATCGGGCCATGAGCACCGTGAACCTCATCGAGTCCTTCAGCGAGTTCAAGGACCTCAAGAACATCGACCGGGTGACCATGATGGGCATCCTGGAGGACGTTTTCCGCGGCGTTGTGAAGAAACGCTTCGGGGAAGAAGCCAAGGTCGACATCATCATCAACCCCGACAAGGGCGACCTGGAGATCTGGCTGAACCGCGAGATCGTGGAGGACGACGACCTGGAGGACGACAACACCCAGATCTCCCTGTCCGAGGCCCGCAAGATCGAACCGGATTTCGAGGTGGGCGAGGAGGTGAGCCAGGAGGTGAAGATCCTCGACTTCGGTCGCCGCAACATCCTTTCGCTCAAGCAGAACCTGCAGAGCCGGATCCTGGAGTTGGAGAAGGACCATCTGTACAACAAGTACAAGGAACGGGTCGGCGAGATCATCACCGGCGAGGTCTATCAGGTCTGGAAACGCGAGACCCTGGTCCTCGACGATGAGAGCAACGAGCTGATCCTGCCCAAGGACCAGCAGATCAAGAGCGATTTCTTCAAGAAGGGCGACACCGTCCGCGCCGTGGTGTGGAAGGTGGAGATGCGCAACAACACGCCCGTGGTCATCCTCAGCCGCACCGCGCCCGAGTTCCTGGAAAAGCTGTTCGAACAGGAGGTGCCCGAAGTGTACGACGGTCTGATCAACATCAAACGCATCGTGCGGGAACCCGGGGAGCGCGCCAAAGTGGCCGTGGAGAGCTACGACGACCGGATCGATCCGGTGGGCGCCTGCGTCGGCATGAAGGGCAGCCGCATCCACGGCATCGTGCGCGAGCTGCGCAACGAGAACATCGATGTGATCAATTACACGAGCAACGACCAGCTCCTGATCCAACGGGCACTGAGCCCCGCCAAGATCGGCAACATCAAGCTCGACACGGACAACAAGCGCGCCGAGGTCTACATGAAACCCGACCAGGTGGCGCTGGCCATCGGCAAGGGCGGTCACAACATCAAGCTGGCCAGCAAGCTGACCGGGTTCGAGATCGATGTGTACCGCGAGAACGATGAAGTGACCGACGACGTCGATCTGGGTGAGTTCGCCGATGAGATCGATCAGTGGATCATCGACGAGCTCCGCGCCATCGGATGCGACACCGCCCGGTCGGTGCTGGACATCCCCGTGGAGGAGCTGGTCAAACGGACGGACCTGGAGGAAGAGACCATCTCGGAGGTGGTCCGCATCCTGAAGACCGAACTGGAGGGGTAGAATGGCATTGGACCGACGGGCCAAGAACGAACTGCAAAGGACCGAATGAGCGGCACGGACAAAGGCGTAAGACTGAGCAAGGTGGCACGCGAGTTCAATCTCGGTGTCCACACCGTCGTGGAGTTCCTGGAGAAGAAGGGACACCCGGTGGACACCAACCCGAACACCAAGATCCCGGCGGACCTCTATGCACTGCTGTTGGACGAGTTCGGCAAGGACCGGAAGGAGAAACAGCTCAGCCAGCAGACCGTGCAGCAACGTCAGGAGCGGGAGACCATCTCACTGGCGGATGCGGCCAAGGAGAACGCCGCCAAGCCCAAGGGTGACGGCGAGGTGGTCCTGATCCACAACGTGGCACCCACCGATGAGGTGCCGGCACCCCCTGCTCCGGGAACGGAGCCGGAGGTGATCAAGGCCAAGGTCGAAAAACCCTCGGTGAAGGTCCTGGACAAGATCGACCTGGACAAGGGGAAGAAGGGAAAGGAACCGGTGGCGGGAACGGAACCCCCAGCAGCCGCGGAAGCGCCGAAGGAAGAGGCCGAAAAGGCCCCGGAGGCCCCACCGGCCGCGGAGAAGCCAGCGGAACCGGAACTGATCCGCGCCAAGGCGGAAAAGCTGTCCGGCCCAAAGACCGTGGGCAAGATCGAACTGCCGGTCGAACGCGAACGCAAGCCCGCCGATCGTTCGGGCGAGGAGCGCCGGGGGCGCCGGAAACGTATCGTGAAGCCGGGCCGTGTGAACATCGACCGTGCCGTGCAACAGGAGCAGCGCGAGCCGGGTCGTGGTGGACGGCCTGGTGAACTGGACGAGAACGCGGTGAAGAAGAAGGTGAGCGAGACGCTCGCGCGCCTGACAGGGGGCGGCAAGAGCCGCGGGTCGAAGATGCGTCGTGACAAGCGTGACAAACGCTACCAGCGGATGGAGGAGGAGCAGGCGGCGCGCGAACTGGCCGGCAAGACCCTCAAGGTCACCGAGTTCGTCACCGCATCCGAACTGGCTTCCATGATGGGCGTACCCGTCACGGACATCATCAAGGCCTGCTTCAGTCTTGGCATGATGGTCAGCATCAACCAGCGATTGGACGCGGAGACCCTTTCGGTGATCGCGGATGAGTACGGCTTCAAGGTCGAATTCGTCGGCGCTGAAGTGCAGGAGACCATTCCGGTGGAGGAGGATGATCCCGAAAGGCTCACCGCACGTCCGCCCATCGTCACCGTCATGGGCCACGTGGACCATGGGAAGACCTCACTGCTCGACTACGTCCGCAACGCCAATGTGGTGGCTGGAGAGGCCGGCGGCATCACCCAGCACATCGGTGCCTACAGCGTGATGCTCGCCAATGGGAAGCACATCACCTTTCTCGATACACCGGGGCACGAGGCCTTCACGGCCATGCGCGCCCGTGGTGCGCAGATCACCGACATCGCGATCATCGTGATATCCGCAGATGACAGTGTGATGCCGCAGACGCGCGAGGCGATCAACCACGCCCAGGCGGCCGGTGTGCCCATGGTCTTCGCGCTCAACAAGATCGACAAGGAAGGGGCCAACCCCGACAAGATCCGTGAGGAGTTGAGCCAGATGAACATCCTGGTGGAGGAGTGGGGCGGCAAGTTCCAGAGCCAGGAGATCAGCGCCAAGAAGGGTACCGGAGTTGACCAGCTTCTGGAAAAAGTGCTGCTGGAGGCCGATCTGCTGGACCTGAAGGCCGATCCCGACAAGCGCGCCACAGGTGTCGTGATCGAGAGCACCCTGGAACAGGGCCGTGGTTATGTGACCACCCTGTTGGTGGAGGGCGGCACGCTGCGCCGCGGCGATGTGCTCCTCGCGGGCCAGTTCAGCGGCCGCGTTCGGAACATGTTCAATGAACGTGGCCAGGCGATCCAGGAGGCGGGACCCAGCGCTCCCGCATCCATTCTGGGCCTCGACGGCGCACCCAACGCCGGCGACCATTTCTACGTGTTCGAGGATGAACGGGAGGCCCGTACTATCGCCACGCGCCGTCAGCAGCTGCAGCGCGAGCAGGGTATCCGTACCCACAAGCACATCACGCTCGACGAGATCGGCCGTCGTCTGGCGATCGGCGATTTCAAGGAACTCAATGTGATCGTCAAGGGCGACGTCGACGGCTCCGTAGAGGCGCTGACGGATTCGTTGCTCAAGCTCAGCACCGAACAGATCAAGGTGAACGTGATCCACAAGGCCGTGGGACCGATCGCCGAGAGCGACGTGCTGCTGGCCACCGCCTCCGACGCCATCATCATCGGCTTCCAGGTGCGACCCACGCCGGGTGCACGCAAGCTGGCCGAGAACGAGGAGATCGACATCCGGCTCTATTCCATCATCTACGACGCCATCGAGGAGATCAAGCAGGCCATGGAAGGCATGCTCGCCCCCAAGGAGGTGGAGAAGGTCGTGGGCACCGCCGAGGTGCGCGAGACCTTCAAGATCAGCAAGGTGGGCACCGTGGCCGGCTGCTTCGTGCTCGACGGCAAGATCACACGGAACAACAAGGTGCGGGTGATCCGCGATGGCATCGTGATCTACACCGGCGACCTCGGCTCATTGAAACGGTTCAAGGACGATGTGAAGGAGGTGACGCACGGCTACGAATGCGGCCTCAACGTCGAGAAGTTCAACGATATCAAAGTGGGCGACCACATCGAGGCGTTCGAGATGGTCGAGGTCAAGCGCACCCTGGACGATTGACCCGCACATTTCCGCACCCATGAAGAACGGCCGGGTCATCCCCGGCCGTTCGCTTTTCGCGGCAAGGCCCCGCTCCGATCAGAAGACGATCTTCTGACGGCGCAGACGCGTGCGGTAGTGCTTGTTGCGTGACTTGTAGCGGTAGAGCTTGTAGTTCATCTGCAGCTTGAAGAACAGATAGGCGTCCTTGTCCGTGGGATCGCCACGCTGTTCGCCCTCCGCATACTTGCCTCCGGTCAGGTTCGGGTCGGCCAGGTAGGCGGCCATGTCGCCATAGGTCGACCGGATCACACTGTTGTCGTAATAATTGCCGCTCACATCGTCGATATAGTCCGTGAACGTCTTGGTGTACTGCAGCTCGGCCCCCAGGCTGACCTGTTTGGACATCTGTTTGCGGATGCCGATGCCCATGGGGATGCACAGGCTGAAGTTGGAATACTCCGAAGGTCCGTCGGGCAGCCCCTGCCCCTCGGTATGCAGGGGGCGGAGCTTCACCCAGGCATTGTTGAACTTGGCCTTGGGGTCGAAGTAGCAGGCGCCCACCCCGGCGAACACATAGAGCCCGATGCGGCTCGAACGGTTCCCCTTCACGCCGCGCAGGTCATAGATATGACCCAATTCCTCCAGAAAAGGATGGTATTCGAGCATGACCGCACCCTCGAACAGGTCCGATTTGAAGCTCAGGTTCCGCGTGTTGCGCGCGTACTCGGTGGTCAGGTTGTCGTTGCCGGCCAGGATCCCGTAGGTGATCGTGGTACGAAAGCTCAACCGTTCGCGGAGGTAATAGCGATAGGCCAGACTGAAAGCAGGACGTGTCTGACTGATCTCCAGGTCCCAGATGAAATTGGTGCCGATCTGGTTCCGACCACCCAGTTCACCCAGGAAATTGGAGGCGCCCAGTCCGATCGTGATCTCTCCCCGGTGGGTCTTCCAGTAGTCCGCGGTCCGGAAGTACTGGGCGTTGGCACCGATACCCGAACAGAGGAAGGTGGCAAGGGTCACAAGCCACTTCCGGGACGATGAGCGGGCGGTCATCATCAGCTCCATTGGTCATCTCCGTTGAGCGCCCCGATCGGTGACGTGTGGGGTGCCCCTTTCGGAAGGACGCCCAAGGTAGGGAGTTGGCCGCGATCCCCGGCAAGAGGACCGCGAAGATCAGCGGTCCAACGGTGGATGGGCCGGCATCACCTGGTCGGGCACGACATAGCACCCCGGGAAATCCCCACGAAGCTCCTGACGCAGACGCTCGGCCGACAACCGGTCCGGAAGATCCCCGACGCGCACGCGGAAATTGGGGGCGAGGTAGCTCAGGTAGACCGGCATGTCCGGATGCTGCTGCATGAATTGCGCACGGGTGCGCATGGCATCCGTCTTGTCCCCAAGGAAGATCTGCACGCGGTACCCTTCGACCACATGTTGCATGTCGGGGTAGGCGGCCATGAGCTCCAATACACGCGGATCCCCCTTCAGTTGAACGTCACCGGCCACGGGCATCCGGGTCCGCGGCGTGTCGGGCCGCAAGGCCGCGCTGTCCGCCGCATAGGGCCGGAACAGGCGAACAGGTGGTTGTGCCGCGGTGGAAAGGCCGAGGAAGAATGCCCCGATCAGCAATTGGTGGACAGGACGAATCCGGATCATGGAAGATCGGTCAAAAGTAATAGGGTGCCTGTGGTCGGGCATGTCCGTGAATGCAGCCGATCACAGCATGCGTGCGGTGTGCAAGGCCGCATACTATTTAGAACGATCCTAAATAAGTGACACGTCCGTGCATTGCCGCAACGCTCAAGTAGCACATCCGGCCCGCCGTTTATTTTTGCGCCGGACCAAAGGAGGTGGTCCCATGCTAAATCGTCCGGAATGCCGCATCCAGCAAGGCTTTCACACCGTTCTCCCCGGCTGATACAAGCCGCCCTGGTCCTGCTCTTCTCCCTGTCCTGCATGTGGTCGGTGGCCCAGCCCGCCGATCAGGCCCAGTTCGACAAAGGGGAGAAGGTCTTCAAGCAGAATTGCGCCAGCTGCCACAAGCCGGACAAGAAGATGACCGGTCCGGCACTGAAAGGTGCTACGGAGCGCTGGGACGGGAAGGGCGATATCCACGCCTGGGTCCACAACAGCCAGGCGTACCTCAAGACAGGCAACGAATACGCGAACAAGCTTTTCGAGGAGAACAACAAGACCGTAATGACCCCGCAGGCGATCTCCGACGAGGAGATCGATGCGGTGCTCTACTACGCGGACAACTATGCGCCACCGGTAGCAGAAACCCCGCCACCCCCACCTGGAGGGGCGGCTCCCGAAGAGACCCCCGCATGGCCCTGGTTCCTGGTCCTGGGCCTGCTGTTCGTGGTCGTGTGGATGTCATTGAACGGTGTGCGGAAGGGCCTGACCAACGCCGTGCGCGAACAGAAAGGCCTGGAGCCGGCGCCCGATCTGAACGTTTGGCAGAGCTTCAAGGCCTGGGCGTGGAACAACAAGGTCTTCGCCTCGGTACTGGGTCTGCTGATCAGCACCGTCCTGCTGGTGATGCTTTGGAACTGGGCGTTCCGCATCGGGGTCTACGGTGGCGATACCGTGGAACATTATCGCCCGGAGCAGCCGATCGCCTTCAACCACACCCTCCACGCGGGCAAGGCGGCGGACAAGAACCTGCAGATCAACTGCCAGTATTGCCACAGTGGCGCGGAGAAGAGCAAGCACGCCGGCATCCCCAGCCCGAACGTGTGCATGAACTGCCACAAGGCCGTGGCCGAGGGGCGCACGCCCGAAGGCACGAAGGAGATCGCCAAGATCTATGCGGCAGTGGGTTGGGACCCGGACAAGCAGCAGTTCACCGGTGAAGAACACCCCATCCATTGGATCAAGGTGCACAACCTGCCGGACCACGTGTTCTTCAGCCATGCACAGCACGTGGCGGTCGGAAAGCTGGAATGCCAGGAATGCCATGGACCGATCGACAGCAAGATGACGGTGGCCGAGCAATGGGCGCCGCTCACCATGGGCTGGTGCATCGATTGCCACAACCAGAAGGAACCGAAGATGGCCGGCAACGGCTACTACGACGAGATCATGGCCCGGTTGAAGGCCAGCGACAAGCTGGGCCACAGGGACCTGAAGCAATTCCTCGAGGACGAGAAGATCACTGTAAGAGAGCTTGGCGGCTGGGAATGCGCCAAGTGCCACTACTGAACAACCGCGTTGCCGCATGTCGAGCACGAAGCGATATTGGAAGGACCTGGGCGAGCTCAACCGACTGCCTGAGGTGACCAAGGCCCAGGAAAGCGAGTTCCCCGAGCCGTTGCCCATCGATCAGGTCCTGTCCGACAAGGGCTTTGCCGGGGCCACCACCGGTCGTCGGGATTTTCTGAAGTTCCTCGGGTTCAGCCTGGGTGCCGCATCCCTGGCCGCCTGCGAGACCCCCGTGATCAAGAGCATCCCCTACGTCAACAAACCCGAGGAGATCACCCCCGGCGTGGCGAACTGGTACGCCAGCACCTACTACGACGGTACCGACTTCGCCAGCATACTTGTGAAGACCCGGGAGGGACGTCCCATCCACATCCAGGGCAATCCGCGCCTGGGCATCAACCGCGATCCACAGCTCACCAGTGGTGTGATCAATGCGCGGATCAACTCCTCCGTGCTGGGTCTGTACGACGGTACACGCCTGCGCGGACCCATGATGCGCCACGGGGAGAACGATCACATGACCCATTCCTGGGCGGACGCCGACAAGGCGATCATGGGCAAGCTTGATGAGATCGGGAGCAAGGGGGGGCGGGTCGTCCTGCTCACACCCACGGTCATCAGTCCCAGCTCCAAAGCGGCCATCGAGAAGTTCAGGATGAAGTACAGCACCGAGCTCGACGGGGGGGATGGCCTGCTGGTGACCGTCGGCGCGCAGGTGGAACACGTGCAGTATGATACGATCAGTTACAGTGGTGTGACCAATGCCAACGCCAGGTGCTTCGGCATGCGCGTGATGCCCAGTTATGACCTGACCAAGGCCGACGTGTTGGTGGGGATCGACTGCGACCTGTTGAGCAGCTGGGGAAGCCCTTTGGAGAACAGCTGGCAGTATGCACGGCGCCGTCGACCGGAGAACGGACCGATGAGCCGGCATTGGCAGTTCGAATCGCGCATGAGCATCACCGGTGCGAATGCCGACGAACGGGTGGCGATCAAGCCGAGCGAAGTACCCGGCGTAGTGATCGCCCTGCACGACGCCGTCGCGAAGAAGGTAGGTGCGCCCTCCATCGGTGGAGGTGCGGACATGACGATGATCGCCGGGGCGGCCGAAGAGCTCCTTGCGGCGAAGGGTCGGTGCCTCGTGCTATGCGGCACGAACGAGGAGGGCGTGCAGACCGTGGTGGACCACATCAACTGGATGCTGGGCAACTATGGGTCCACGATCGATCTGGCCAACCACAATTGGTTCCATCAAGGCGACGATGCCGCAATGGCCCGGCTTGTCGCGGACATGCAGGCCGGCAAGATCGCTGCCTTGATCATGCACGGGGTGAACCCGGTCTACAGCCTCCCCAATGGGGCTGGGTTCCGCGATGGAATGTCCAAGGTGGGACTGACCGTGAGCATGAGCGACCATGCGGATGAGACCGCCAACGCCTGCGACTGGATCTGCCCGGACCATCATTTCCTGGAGTCTTGGAACGACCACATGCCCAAGGTGGGCCGGTACACCCTGACCCAGCCGACGATTCGTCCGCTCTTTGACACCCGGCAATGGCAGGACAGCCTGCTGCGCTGGGCCGGTGCCCAGGGAGACCACCATGCATTGATCCGCGAGACCTGGAAGAACGCATTGGCCGGCCGCGCGGACGCGGCCAGCATGCCCCCGTTCGAAACGGTATGGGACCGCTCGCTCGCCGAGGGTGGGTTCGACGCCTACACGGCCAGCGACGGTGAGCTGACCTTCAACGGCGATCTCCAGGCCGCTGCCGCCATGGCCCGCAAGGCGGCGGAAGGAGCGGGTGAATGGGAGGTGGTCCTCTACACCAAGGAAAGCATCGGCAACGGGCTGCATGCCAACAATCCCTGGCTTCAGGAAATGCCCGATCCCCTGACCAAGGTGACGTGGGACAATTACATCTGCATGCATCCCAGCGATATGCAGGAGATGGGCCTGAACGTGATCCTCGGTCAGGAACGCCCGGCCAGCCTCGCGACCATCACCGTGAACGGCAGTGCCATCGACCTGCCCGTGGTGGCGGCTCCGGGACAGAAGCCGCGGACCGTCAGCGTGGCCCTGGGCTATGGTCGCGGTGCGAACGGCGAAGCGGTGGGCCGTGCGGCCTGCCTGATGAACGACGATGGTGAGCCCGTGCCCGTGGGGCGCAACGCCTATCCCTTCACCGCTTTGCTGAACGGATCGGTCTCCTATTCGGCGCTCAGTGCGACCATCGCCGCCACCGGCGGCACCTATCCGATCGCAATGACGCAGACGCATCTCACGGCCATGGACCGCGAGGGTGTTCTGCGCGAGACCGAACTGGCGGTCTGGGAAAAGCACGACCCGAAGAACACCTACAACCCCCCGGCGACCCTGCCGGTGCATGCCGATGTGAACGAGGATGGCGAGATCGATGCCCGTGATCGGGAGGACGTGAGCAAGATCGACCTGTGGGAGGAGTTCGGTGTGGAGCAGGAGGGGCACCGCTGGGGCATGAGCATCGATCTGAACGCCTGTACGGGCTGTGGCGCCTGCATCACCGCCTGCACCAGCGAGAACAATGTGCCGGTGGTCGGCAAGGACGAGGTGCGTCGCAGCCGCGAAATGCACTGGCTGCGCCTCGATCGGTACTACAGCACCGACATGAGCAAGGAGAAGGCCGAGGAGGAGGGCCTCAGCGAGGCGGCCCTGCTGGCCAGGCTGGAGGTGCCCAGCGAAATGCCCCAGGTGGTCTTCATGCCGGTGATGTGCCAGCATTGCAACCATGCCCCCTGCGAAACGGTGTGCCCCGTGGCCGCCACCACGCACAGTATGGAGGGGCTGAACATGATGACCTACAACCGGTGCATCGGCACGCGCTACTGCGCCAACAACTGTCCCTACAAGGTGCGTCGGTTCAATTGGTTCAACTATGTGTCCGAGAAGTTCGGCGAGGTGAACCCGGCCTGGGACGACGTGGGCCGGATGGTGCTGAACCCGGACGTGGTCGTACGCTCCCGGGGTGTGATCGAGAAATGCAGCATGTGCGTGCAGCGCATCCAGGCCGGCAAGCTGGACGCCAAGAAGGCGGGCACGCCGGTTCCGGACGGCTCGATCCAGACCGCCTGCGCGGCGGCGTGCGGCACCGGGGCCATCATCTTCGGCGACCTGAACGACCCGAACAGCCAGGTCTCCGCGCGAGCCAAGGAAGAGCGGACCTATCACATGCTCGAGGAGATCGGTGTGCGGCCCAATGTGAGCTACATGGCCCGCGTCCGCAACATCACGACCGAACAAGAAGCTTGAGCGCCAAGGGACAACGACACAGCCACACATGCAGTCCGAAGCAGCGATCCGAACGCCCCTGATCCTGGGTCACAAGACCTACCACGATCTCACGCATGACATCGTGGCGCCGATCGAGAACAAGGCCCCACGGGGCTGGTACGTGCTGGTGACCATCGCGGCGCTCATTGCGGCCTATGGCATCGGTTGCATCCTCTACCTCATCTCCAAGGGGATCGGGGTGTGGGGGTTGAACAAGACCATCGACTGGGCCTGGGACATCACCAATTTTGTCTGGTGGGTCGGGATCGGTCATGCCGGCACGCTCATCAGCGCGGTGCTGCTCCTGTTCCGGCAACGTTGGCGCATGGCCATCAACCGGTCCGCCGAGGCCATGACCATCTTCGCCGTGATGATGGCGGCCACCTTCCCTGGGATCCACATGGGCCGCATCTGGATGGCCTATTGGGTGCTGCCATTGCCCAACCAGTTCGGCAGTCTCTGGGTGAACTTCAACAGCCCGCTCCTCTGGGACGTGTTCGCCATCTCGACCTATTTCAGCGTATCCGTGGTCTTCTGGTACATCGGCCTGATCCCCGATTTCGCCACCATCCGTGACCGCATGACCAGACCGGGGATGAAGAAGTTCTACAGCATCCTCAGCTTCGGCTGGACGGGCAATGCCAAGGCTTGGACGCGGTTCGAGGAGGTGAGCCTGGTGCTGGCGGGCCTGGCCACACCGCTGGTGTTCTCCGTGCACTCCGTGGTGAGCATGGACTTCGCCACGTCGCTCGTACCGGGATGGCACAGTACCATCTTTCCGCCCTACTTCGTGGCCGGGGCCATCTTTTCGGGCTTCGCCATGGTGCAGACCCTGGCATTGGTGATGCGCAAGGTGATGCATCTCGAGGCGTACATCACGCGAAAGCACGTGGAGTACATGAACATCGTGATCATGGTGACCGGCGGCATCGTCGCGATCGCCTATGCCACGGAGTTCTTCATCGGCTGGTACAGCGGCGTGGAGTACGAGGCATACGCCTACATGTCGGTCGGCGCTGCCACAGGAGAGTATGCATGGGCTTTCTGGGCGTTGATCATCTGCAACATCATCGTACCCCTTTCGCTCTGGTCCAAGAAGGTACGCACCAGTTTCTTCTGGGCGTGGGCCATCTCGATCGTGATCAACATCGGCATGTGGTTCGAGCGCTTCGACATCATCGTATTGTGCCTGCACAAGGATTACGTCCCGAGCAGTTGGACCATGTTCCATCCGACCTGGATGGACGTGGGCACCTTCCTGGGCACCTTGGGCATCTTCTTCACCCTCTACCTCCTTTTCGCACGGTTCTTCCCGGTGATCGCGCTGAACGAATTGAAGTCGATCCTGAAGATGAGCGGTGAGAGCTACAAGCAGGAGGCCGAACACCATCACCACTGAGACCATGGCGAACAAGGTCGTTTATGCGGTCTACGAGGACCCCGAACTGCTGAAGGACGCGGCACGCAAGCTGGTGACGGCCGGTGTGAAGGTGCGCGACGTGTTCTCCCCCTTCCCGGTCCACGGTCTCGACCCCATCATCGGGATCAAGCGGACACGGTTGGGCATCGTCAGCTTCATGTTCGGCATCACCGGTACATCGCTCGCGCTCCTTGGCATGTGGTACTTCATGATCCACGACTGGCCGATGGACATCGGTGGCAAGCCGAGCTTCCACTTCTATCAGAACCTGCCCGCGTTCATCCCGATCACCTTCGAGTTCACGGTGCTGTGCGCCGCCCACGGCATGGCCATCACCTACCTGATCCGCAACAAGACACTGCCCGGCATGCCACCGCGCAACCCCGATCCACGCACCACGGACGACAAGTTCATCCTGGAGGTCCGTTCCGAGGACAATGGCGATATCGATGGCGTGGTGGGCCTGCTGCGTGGGACATCCGTGTATGAGATCAACGAGCGACAATACTGACCACCTGATGCGCAGAACGCACATGATCGCTCCCATGGCCGCCCTGTTCGGGTCGATGGTGTTGGCCTCCTGCGGAGGCGATCCCAACAGTCCCGGGATCGAGTACATGCCCGATATGTACCGGAGCCCGGCCATGGAAGCCTACGTCGATTACGGGCAGGACCCTTACATGTTCGACGACAGCCTGGTGCACGCCCAGCGCGATCGCATGGAGGCCCGCTTGCCGGTGGAGGGCACCATCGCCTTCAGCAAGGACAAGGCGAAGGAGGCGTTCAACTTCCCCTATCCCTACCCGAATACACCGGAAGGCTATGAACAGGCCGGACGCGAACTGCACAGCCCCGTTCCGATGACCGAGGGGACCGTGGCGGAGGGCAAGGTGATCTTCGAGAAATTCTGCATCCACTGTCATGGCCCGAAGGGCCAGGGTGACGGTACCGTCGTACAGAACGGCGGATATCCTCCTCCCCCCGCCTATGACGGCGGTCAACTGAAGGACCTGCCCGAGGGAAAGATGTTCCACAGCCTGACCTATGGCCGCAACATCGCCATGGGCAGCCATGCCTCGCAATTGAACAAGGAGGAACGCTGGCTGGTGATCCAGTACGTGAAGTTCCTCCAGAACGGTGGGAAGATGCCGGGTGCGGCGGCATCCCAGGACTCGACGTCCTCCGCTCCCAATTCCGCGAAGTGAACCAGAACGACCGAGCAGCGATGAACTTCACCATTAGCAAGAGGGCACGCACCATCAGCATGGCACTGATCGTGATCGGTGTCGTGGCGGCCTTGATCGGCATCCTGGGTGACCATTCGGAACATCATCAGCGGACCTGGGCGAGCCTCTTCGTCAATGGGTTCTTCTTCTTCGGCATCGCACTGGGCACGCTCTACTTCTTCGCACTTCAATATGTCACCGAAAGCTCCTGGAGCGTGATGGTGAAGCGTGTGTACGAGGGCATCATGAGCTTCCTGCCCATCGGTGCCATCGTGGTGGTGGTCGTTCTGCTCGCCGGTGCCTTCGGCGTTAATCACATCTGGCATTGGATGGCACATGAGACCCGCGTGCTGGATGAAGCCTCCCCCAACGCCTACGATCCGGTCATCGCGCACAAGGCAGGCTGGCTCGTGCCCATCTTCTTCTGGATGCGGACGATCGTCTATCTCAGTGTTTTCATCCTGTTCGCCCGCTGGTTCAGGCGTCAGAGCCTGGCGATGGACCAACAGACGGGCGATACCCTGCTGGCCAATCACTTCAGGAACTACCGCCGGGGTGTGGCCTTCATCGTGCTGTTCGCCTTCTGCAGCACGGCCATGGCCTGGGATTGGATCATGAGCATCGATACCCATTGGTTCAGCACCCTCTTCGGATGGTACGTCTTCAGTGGCATGTGGGTGAGCGCCATGATCACGGCCCTGATCCTGGTGTTGTACCTGAGGCGCAAGGGATACCTTCCGCAGGTGAACAACAGTCACGTCCACGATATGGGCAAATGGGTCTTCGCGATCAGTTTTCTGTGGAGCTACCTTTGGTTCAGCCAGTTCATGCTGATCTGGTATGCGGACATCCCGGAAGAGGTCATCTACTACCAGATCCGCATCAATGAACATCCCTGGCTGCTGTGGGGCATGTTCTTCGTGAACTTCGCGATCCCGATGGTCCTGCTGATGAGCCGGGATGCCAAGCGCAATCCACGATTCCTGATCACCGTGGCCACGATCATCTTCTTCGGGCATTGGTGCGACGTGGTGCAACTGGTAATGCCTGGCGCCCTGGGTGAGCATTTCGATGGCATCGGGACATTGGAACTGGGCATGTTGGCCGCGTTCCTGGGCGTGTTCATCATCACGGTACTGAACGCATTGACCAAGGCGCCGCTCACCCCAGTGCACCATCCTTATCTGGATGAAAGCGTCCACCATCACACCTGACCCCAATATCCCCGGTCCCATTACCGATAAAAGCGCACGATGACGAAGCTTCTGATCATAGTGGTCCTGGTCCTGGGCGTGCTTGCCGTGGCGCAACTGGCCCGGGTCTACGAACTGACCTCCAAGCTGCGGGGCAAGCGGGAGGAGGATATCTCGGCAGGGGACAATCGCATGAACGCGATGCTCATGTGGCTTTTTCCCGTCGCGTATTTCGGGTTCTTCCTCTGGCTGATCTACAAGTACGGGCCACATCTTCTTCCCATCGCGGCCAGCGAACATGGCCGGTCGTTGGACAAGCTGTACGACTTCAACTGGGTGATCCTCTTCGCGGTCTTCTTCATCACCAACATCCTGTTGTTCTACTTCGCGGGGAAGTACGTTTACAGCAGGGACCGCAAAGCGTTCTACTATCCGCACAACAACAAGCTCGAACTCCTCTGGACCAGTGTGCCCGCCGCTTTCCTGGCGGTGATCATCATCTACGGGCTAAGGACCTGGAACCAGATCACGGAGCAGGCGTCGCCGGATGCCGTCCAGGTCGAGTTGTACGCCAAGCAGTTCGATTGGACCATTCGCTATCCAGGCAAGGACGGGGTGATGGGCGCCACCGACTACCGCCTGATCAACGGCACGAACCCGTTGGGCATCGTCACCGCGCAGAGCATCGAAACGCGGCTGGGCGAGCTCGAAGAGGAGCGATCGGACATCGGCAAGCGGCTGGACACCGAGATCCTGCCGGATGACAAGATCGATGAACTGCATGATCGTCTGGATTACCTGGACCGCATGCGCGGGCGGATCACCGATCTGCGCACCGTGATGAACGAGGACATCGCCACGAAAGGCGAGGCCAGCCCCTACATGCACGGTGCGGACGATTTGGTCCTGAAGGAGTTCCACCTACCGGTCCACAAGGAGGTGAAACTGCTGATCCGGTCCCAGGACGTGATCCACAGCGCCTTTATCCCGCATCTGCGTGTGCAGATGAACGCCGTGCCCGGCATGACCACGACCTTCAAGGTCACACCGACGATCACCACCGACAGCATGCGCCTGGTCACGAAGAACGAGAACTTCGACTTCATCCTCTTGTGCAACAAGGTCTGTGGCGCCTCGCACTACAACATGCAGATGCCGCTGGTGGTGGAACCGGCCGAGGCCTTCGCCACCTGGATGGCGGAGCAGGAGAAGAACCCGTTCCAACCGGACAAGTCCCCAACGCAGGCGGCGTCGGTGGCGGTGGCGGATAGCAGTGCCACGGGATCGATGACCACCGAGGTCGTCGGAGCGACGGAATGAACAGATAACGCACGAATACCATGGGCCAAGTGCAACACGCAGCGCACGCCGAGCACCATCAGCATCACCACGAGGAGAGCTTCGTCTCGAAGTACGTCTTCTCACAGGACCACAAGATGATCAGCAAGCAATTCCTGATCACGGCCATCATCATGGCCTGCGTGGCGGTGATGATGTCCATCCTGTTCCGACTTCAACTGGCATGGCCTGGTGAGAGCTTCGGGCTGACGCACTTCCTGCTCGGGGAGAAATGGGCACCCGGTGGTGTGCTCGACCCGAACATGTACCTCGGACTGGTCACCATCCATGGCACCATCATGGTGTTCTTCGTACTGACGGGGGGGCTTTCCGGCACCTTCAGCAATCTGCTCATACCGTTGCAGGTGGGTGCGCGTGACATGGCCTCCGGGTTCATAAACATGCTTTCCTATTGGTTCTTCTTCCTGAGCAGCGTCCTGATGTTGTCCTCACTGTTCGTGGAGGGAGGACCCGCGTCCGGGGGCTGGACCGTCTATCCGCCGTTGAGCGCGTTGCCCCAGGCGATGCCGGGCTCCGGCGCGGGCATGACGCTCTGGCTGCTGAGCATGGCCATATTCATCGCCAGCAGCCTGATGGGGGGGCTGAACTATGTGGTGACCATCCTGAACCTGCGCACCAAGGGCATGAAGATGACCCGACTGCCGCTGACCATTTGGGCATTCCTGATCACGGCCGTGCTCGGGATCCTTTCGTTCCCCGTGCTGCTGAGCGCAGCACTCCTGCTCCTGTTGGACCGTTCCCTGGGGACCAGCTTCTACCTGAGCGATATCCACATCGCAGGCGAAGCCCTCGACCATACGGGGGGCAGCCCGATCCTGTTCGAGCATCTCTTTTGGTTCCTGGGGCACCCCGAGGTGTACATCGTGCTGTTGCCCGCTCTGGGCATTTCCTCCGAGATCATCGCCACCAATTCCCGCAAGCCCATATTCGGCTACCGCGCGATGATCGGATCGATCCTGGCGATCGGGTTCCTGAGCTTCATCGTATGGGGCCACCACATGTTCGTTACCGGCATGAACCCGTTCCTCGGGAGCGTCTTCGTGTTCACAACCCTGCTGATCGCGATCCCATCCGCCGTGAAGGTGTTCAACTACATCACGACGCTCTGGCGCGGCAATATCGTCTTCACGCCTGCCATGCTTTTCAGCATCGGTCTGGTGGCCACGTTCATAGCGGGTGGTCTGACCGGGATCATCCTCGCCGATAGTGCATTGGACATCGTTGTGCACGACACTTATTTCGTTGTGGCACACTTCCACATCGTGATGGGCATGAGCGCCATCTTCGGCATGTTCGCCGGCATCTATCATTGGTTCCCGAAGATGTACGGCCGGATGATGAACACCCGGCTCGGTTATGCGCATTTCTGGATCACCTTCGTCTGTGCGTTCGGCGTGTTCTTTCCCATGCACTTCATCGGTCTTGCGGGCGCTCCGCGTCGTTATTACGCCTACACGGAATTCCCCATGTTCAATGGCGTGGTCGACCTGAACGTGCTGGTCACCATCTTCGCGATCGTCGGTGGACTGGCGCAAGTGATCTTCCTCTACAATTTCTTCTACAGTCTCCGTCGCGGGCCCCGTGCCGTGCAGAATCCCTGGCGCGGCAACACCCTGGAATGGACGACCCCTGTGGAGCACATCCACGGGAACTGGCCCGGTCCGATCCCCACGGTGTACCGCTGGCCGTACGACTACAGCAAGCCTGGGAAGGAAGAGGATTTCGTTCCTCAGATCGTGCCCCTGGAGGCCGGCGAGGAGGAGGATCACGGCTAGACGCGCCTTGGCAAGGCACCTGAGGAAAGTCCGCACCTTTGGTACGGGCTTTCCTGTTCATGGTCCATCGCGTCACTGTTCCGCTCCTGTTCTCGATGCTGTCCATTGCGCCCCCGCTTCACGCGCAATTGCTGGATACCATCGGTTCCTTCCTTCGGATGAAGCCACGCATCAGCGTCATCGTGGATACACGCGGTTCCTTTATCAGCAATCGCAGCGTGCGCATCATGGGGGCGAAGGTGGGCCTCGAACATGGTGGACGTGTCCGGTACGGCGTCGGCTACAACTTCCTGCTGTCGCCCATCGAGCGCGAGCGGACCGTGGATGACCAAGGCACTGTGGCGACCACACACCTGCGCTTCGGCTACGTGGCCCCATACTTCGGTTATACCTTCCTGGTCAAAAGGCATTGGGAGGTGAGCATTCCCGTGCAGTTCGGGGTGGGCAGCGGGTCCCTGGTCTATCGTGATCAGGCGGGGGACCGAAGGCGATTGCAGCGGACCACCGTGATGCTCTATGAGCCGGCCATGCAGGTGCAATATCGCCTGTTCAAGTATGCCGCCATATACCTGGGATGGGGTTTTCGTCTGGTGATGCGCACGAGCGCCAGCCTGCATGAGCAATTCACAGCGCCGATCTATCTGTTGGGCCTCAAGGTGCATTTCGGGGATATCTACCGCGACCTGCGCGGTGGGTCGAGCGGGACCACCCGCTAACTTTGATCGGACGATGCAGGGACCCTTCGATGTGCATCAGGAGCAGCGCGCCTCTTCCGACAAGGAGATGGAGCAGGTATTGCGCCCGCGCCGCTTCAATGAGTTCGCCGGGCAGCGATCAGTGACGGACAACCTGAAAGTGTTCGTGCAGGCCGCCCGCCAGCGCGGCGAGGCCCTGGATCATGTCCTTCTACACGGGCCGCCAGGGTTGGGCAAGACCACGCTGGCCAATATCATCGCCCAGGAAATGAGCGTCGGGATCCGGGTGACCAGTGGCCCCGTGCTCGACAAGCCCGCGGACCTGGCCGGACTGCTGACCAATCTGGAACCGCATGACGTGCTCTTCATCGACGAGATCCATCGGCTGACCCCGGTGATCGAGGAGTACCTCTACAGCGCAATGGAGGACTATCGGATCGACCTGGTTATCGATGCGGGGCCCAACGCACGCACCGTACAGATCGCATTGAACCCCTTCACCCTGGTGGGCGCCACCACGCGCAGCGGGCTTCTGACCGCCCCGTTGCGGGCCCGTTTCGGCATCAACAGCCGGTTGGACTACTACGATGCGGACACGTTGCGTGGCATCGTGGAGCGAAGTGCCGGTCTGTTGAACGTGCCCATGATCAAGGAAGCGGGCGTGGAGATCGCCCGACGCAGCCGCGGCACACCACGGATCGCCAACGCATTGCTCCGACGAGTGCGCGACTTCGCCCAGATCCAGGGCGACGGAACGATCACCCTGGCGATAGCACAGCACGCATTGAAAGCGCTCAATGTGGATGCGCACGGGCTCGATGAAATGGACAACCGGATACTCAGCGCGATCATCGACAAGTTCGCAGGTGGTCCGGTCGGTCTGAACACAGTGGCCACGGCCGTCGGCGAAGAGGCCGGGACCATCGAGGAGGTCTATGAACCGTTCCTGATCATGGAGGGTTACTTGCAACGCACACCGCGGGGACGCTCGGCCACCGAGAGAGCTTACAGCCACTTGGGCAAGGTCCCGAAGGCCGGTCCGGGCGACCTGTTCGCCTGATGGGGGCATGATGCACGGTTCAGAGGACCGGTCCCGGATCATCAAGGAAAAGGCAGGGGAATTGGGTTTCCTGGCCTGCGGGATCGCCCGGGCGGGTCTGTTATCCGAGGAGGCCCCCCGATTGGAGAAATGGCTTCGCGCGGGCAAGCAGGGCACCATGGCCTACATGGAGCGGCATTTCGACCTGCGGCTGGACCCTGGAAAACTGGTGCCCGGGGCGAAGAGCGTGATCAGTCTGGCCTACAACTATTGGACGCCGGAACAACAGACCGATCCCGAAGCTCCTCGTGTGAGCCGATATGCCTTCGGTCGCGACTATCACAAGGTCCTCAGGGAACGCCTGGCGCCCCTGATGGAGATGATCACCGACCGGTTCGGGGATCTGGCGATGCGTGCGTTCGTGGACAGCGGACCGGTGCTGGAAAAGGCATGGGCGCAACGCGCAGGTATCGGCTGGGTGGGCAAGCATACCAACGTCATCCGGAAGGGCGAGGGTTCCTGGTGGTTCCTTTGCGAGCTGATCACCGACCTGGAACTGATGCCCGATCTTCCGGCCACTGACCATTGTGGGACCTGCCGGCGGTGCATCGATGCCTGTCCCACGGATGCGATCACACCCTATTCGGTGGATGCATCACGCTGCATCAGCTATCTCACGATCGAGCTGAAGGGTGCGATCCCCAGCGAGTTCAAGGACCGCATGGATGGCTGGGTCTTCGGATGCGACGTGTGCCAGGAGGTCTGCCCCTGGAACCGGTTCGCCCGGCCACACCAGGAGCCCGATTTCGGTCCCAATAGGGAACTGATGGACATGAGCGCCAAGGAATGGCATCACATGACCGAAGCCGTGTTCCAGCGCGTGTTCAATGGCTCGGCCGTGAAGCGGACCAAGTTCGTCGGATTGCGACGCAACATCGACATGCTCCTGGAGGGCGCTCCAGGCGACGAATGAGAAATGGATATCAGGTCCGCATGGTGCTGCGGAAGACGTCCAGGATCACGTCCTTGTACATGTGTCCGAAGGTGGCCAGGCACCAGGCCTTCAGCACCAATTGGTCGTGTTGACTGAGCCAGCGTCTGGCCTTGATGAGCTCCTTCTTGAACAGACGTTGGTCGAAGCTTACCTTTTGGAGTATCTGTTTGCTGAACTCCATCATTTTCCTCCCTTGTTCCATCATCACGTGATCAGGTTGGCTTGCCAGTGGGAAAGGCAGGCATGAAGATAATCGATCCCCAGGTTCCTTGACCGCCATTGGGTGGGTGGTTTTTCCACGATCACTGGAGGTCCGGTCAGTGCATAACGAGGCCTCCGGGCGATCCTTGTCCACTCGGGACGGACGGTGTGCTCAGGGTTGGAACCTGTGCTCGCTCACCTGGATGATCTCGTAGTTCGCCGTATTGTACACATAGGCGATCAGTGCACAATGGTCCGGGTCGATCACGTTGGCGGGCAGCGGATGGCTGAACGTGGCGCTGAGCGTATCCCCGGCGCTGGCCGATCCGAGGACCAGGGGGTCCCCCCAAGCCCCGTTCAAGTTGTCCCGCAATACGTGCCTGTGATCATAATGCTCCACCTCCGGTGGGCTCTGTTGATTGTCGATCTGCCAGTCGTCCACGTGATCCTCGGTGAGATAGACCGTCAGGTTGTAGTCCCCGGCCAGGTCTTGGATGATCGGCACATCGATGGTGGTCTGGATGGTATTGGTGCCGTCGAGTTGAAAGGAGGAGAAGATCACGTCCACATCTGCCGGCGTCCCGATGATCTCGTCGATGGCCGAACCCCAGGATGCATCGCCGAGGGTGAGGGAACTGTTGTACTCCCTGCGGCTCACCATGCCCGTGGGCAGGAAGGTGATCCCGAACGTATTGACATAAATGTTGGCCTCGGGCGTCTGGAAATCGGTATCGAAATACCCATCGCCGGCCGGTGGAACGGGGTCTGAAAAGAAGGGCATGCCATGGACACCGACGATCAAGAGCCGGTCCTCACCATAGATCTGCTGCAATTGCAGGGCGACCTGTGTGGCGGCCGGACAGTTGTTGCAGCGAAAGCCGGTGAAATCCTCCAGCAGGACCCGCCGTCCCACCACGTCGGAGGTATCGACAGCGTCGGAGCCCGGGGCGGCGTAGGGTTCGCTGATCTTGTCACAGCCCATGGTCACCGTGATCGAGAGCAGGATGGCGATGTGCGTGTGTCTCATGGTCAGAACGTACTGGTGATGGACAGGGTAAGCCCATTGGCGGCCGGCACCTGCCGACATACGCCGCCGACGCAGAAGATCCCCGCGCGTTGGCGTCCGTAGCTCAATTGGAACCGATTGGCACCACGGATGTAGCCGACCGATGCAAGCGGATAGTGCACCCTTTCCGGGGCGGCCTCGGGATCACCTTCCCGGGGGAAGGTGCTGTCGAACGTCACGTAGTTGAACTGGTCCAGGGCCGCGACGAACCAGTGCGGACTGAAGGTCAGCTCCGCCAATGCCGTGGCCCAATTGCCATGGTCCTGGGCGCTCCACAGGTGCTGCAGCTCGAAACGCAGCGAGGTCCTGTCCGAGAAGTTGTGCAACCCCTCGAGCACCACGATGTCCGCGAATACGAGCGGCTTGCCCGGTTTGCCCTGGATCACGTCGATGTTGTATTCCAGGTAGAGGTAGGTGAGCGCAAGCTCCCAGTTCGCACCGATCTTCTTGCGCAGTTCGACGTTCACATCGGTGAAGTACTTGTTCGGAAGGCCCAGGTCGAAATTGAACAGGCTGTTGGTCCGGTAACCGGTCCGGGCGCTGTCCCCGGCCAGCGGCACGGCGGTGCTGTCGAGCGCGATGGCCGTGGATGCGTTCACAGCCAGCTTGGTGCCGTACTTGCCGCCCAACGGTGTTCCCTTCTTGAACTTGTAGAAGATCTCCCCTTGGTACGAAACTTCACCGTTGGGTTGGGTGGCATAGGGGTACAACGTGGCCGGCAGGTTGTACGTGTGCTGCTTCGTCAGGGGCGGCAGGTAGTTGATGTTCAGGTCGAACGGGGTGGGAGCGGCACGATCGCTCTGGAAGAACATGTTGTCGAACGCATGGGCGCCGGCCGTGATGCCGAGACCGCGTGTGGAGTAGGTGGCGTTCACCAAGAGCGCGTTGCCATCCTTGTAGATGAACCCGTTCTTGCCGTTCGGGTCGTTGATCTTGTGGGCATACTCCGCGTACACGTTCCACTTCGGGGTCGTGAAATTGAGGCGGGCGGCCCATGCGCCCACGTTCTCCGGGAGCACATAGAGCGGGTCCTTGTCCTCCTGGTATTTGCTCACGAAGCTTCCGCCCAGCACCAGGTTGCTGGTACAGGTCCACTTTTCGCCGAACAACTCGCTCAGGCTCAACTCTCCATCGAGCCCGCGCACCACACCGGGTCCCTTGGTCGTCCCGTTGTCGAACCCGAATCGCTGTCGTCCGATCAACCCCTTCAGATAGATACCGGGTACCGGTCGATACCGGACACGGGCTCCATCAAGGGCATTGTCCACTCCGAGATAGCGCTCTTCGTAGCTCCTCAGCACGAGCCCTTGTCCGAACTGCTCGTAGAAGTTGCCCACCGTGACCTCGAGGTCGTCCCTGGTGTAGCTGGCATAGCGATAGCCCAGACCGGAACCTTTGTATGGTTGGCCAGCAGGATATCCCAAAAGGGCAGGCTCATAGCTCTCCAAGCGCACGCCGGCCTGGAAATCCCCATAGGTGAAAATGACGTTGCCCCAGGCGTTCACCCCCAGGTCCTGTGGCGGGGCCACGGCGCCGATCTCCGCATCGTCGGTGTAATACTGGGCATCGGAACTGAAGTTGCCATGCACCTGCAGCCCGCTCTGGGCGCTGGAAAGGTCGGGCAGGCACAAGGCCAGCAGGATGCCCCCCCTCCGGAGGGCGATGCAAGGGTTCAGGCGCATGCGCTGGATCTACTTGGCGGAGGTGAGCTCCTTCACCTTCTTGTACAATTCGTTCTCGTCTCCCGGCTCATAGTTGGCATGTTGCCAGACGATCTTCCCATTGCCGTCGATCAGGAAGGTGTGGGGGATGTTGTTCACGTTCATCGCACGCTTCAGGTCCCCGTTCGGGTCCAGGTACACCTCGTACTCCCAATCCTGTCCATTGATGTAGGGCGCCACACGCGCGGAGCTGCGGGCATCATCGATGGACACGGCGATCAGCTTGACCCCCGTTTCCTCCTGCCACTGGTCGTACTTCTCCGCGATCGCGGTGAGCTCGCGTTTGCATGGGGAGCACCAGGTGGCCCAGAAGTTCACGATCATCGGCTTGCCACCGTTGTTCCAGGTCTTGGTGTCCACGGTCTTGCCGTCCATGCTGCGCAGGCTCACTGAAGGAAGGGAACCCTGGGCGGTCAGGGACAGGGTCATCACGCTGAGCGCGAAGGAGAGGAACAGGTTCTTCATTGATCTATCGGGGGTAAATGGAAAGGTCGGCGATCGAAGTGCAAGTATCGCACCGGATCGCCGACCTATCCGAATTACCGGTTCACAGGATCACTTGTTCAGGGTCACCTTGCGGGTCACCTGGCCGTTGTCCGTACGGATGGTGAAATAGTACATGCCGTTGCTGAGGCCGCTCAGGTCGTAGGTCATCGAGCGTGCTCCGGCCCCCACGGTGTAGGAATCGGCCATCACTTGTTGTCCGAGCAGGTCGGTGACCTGGATGGACACCGTTCCGGCGTTCGGAAGCTCATAGTTGATGTTGAGCAGACCGGTGGTCGGGTTCGGGAAGAGGCTGAGGTTGTTGGCCAACTCCAGGTCCTCCACACTTGCGCTGATATCCGCTTTGAAGGGCTTGTCCTCTTGTGATCCGAACTGTCCTCCCTGGATCTGCACCACACCGTTCACGGAGAGCTTGTAGTAGCCATTGCCGTAATTGCAGCAGATGCCATCGCCGTACTGGTCATAGATGACGAAGCGGTAGCACTCCTGGTCGTTCAGCACCCAGTTGTACGTGTACACGGTGTTGTTGCCGTAGCTTCCCGGTGGGTCCTGCTCCACGACCGTCCCATTGCCATCGAACAGCTTCCAGGTGGTCTCTGAGCCATAGTCGTCCGTTTTCAGTTCCAACGTCACGTTCGTGCCGATGGTCGGGCCGGTACCCACGGTCTCGACCACGTCATTGTTGTTGGCGTTGTCGTCTGCGTTGGCAATATGGAATGTCAGCCCGTTCGATCCCGGCATCGTCGGTGCATAGGTGCCAACGGTCACCTCCTCGAGGTCATAGGTGCCCAGGGAGCCCGTCCAGTTGGCCGTGCCGATCACGTTGGAACCGTCCAGCAGTTGGATCGTGGAACTGGTCAGGGTGCTCGTGCCCATGTTCTGCAGGCGCACGCTCAGGTCGATCGAATTCCCAATGCATGTCGTCTGGGAGTTGATGTTCGGCAACACCCCGGCATCGTTGCTGTGGCCGGCGGTGGCGTATGTGCTCTGACAGACCTGGCAAGCATTGTGGATGGTAGTGGTGCTGGCCTGACCCACCTCGGTGATCATGCGGTTCGGGCAGATCCGATAGATGGTGGGGAAGTAGGAGATGTCAAGCAGGTTGGCGATGCTGGCATCATCGATGATCGGATAGGGGGTACCGGTGATCCAATCGCCCTGCGTGAAGCCCGCATAGGTCTGACTTGTGGTGGTGCCCTGCAATTGGGCGAGCGAGTTCGTGCTCTCGCCCTCGATGAACAGGACCATCAACTCATCCGTTCCCGGAGGCCCGTATGTATCGTACAGGTTCTCCAAGTTGCCGGTGTTGTGATAGTTCCAGCACGGTCCGCACCAGGCGGCGGACACGTCGATGACCACGCTCTTTCCTTGGTCGAGCAGATCATACAGGTGCCAGGTGTTCCCGTTCAGGTCGGTGCCGGTGAAATCCGGACAGATGGAATAGTCCGGCATTTGTGCGGACAGGCCTGTGGCGAGGGCCAGCGCAGCGGAAAGGAGTAGCGGTCGGTTCATCGTAATGGATCGGTTTGGTTTCAGGTTGGTGGCGCACCCTGGATCTGGTGGCCTGGCCTCTTTCAGGCAACTCGAAAGTACGTGGCCCGATCGGATCGGAAAGAGCGCCTTTGGCGAACCCTTGGGATCCTATGGATGCCGATGGTTGCTGTGGTCCGGGACGAAGTTGAGGCAATGGACCTAACTTTGTCATTCGTGAAACCTACATCGTCCAAACACATGCATCCACGCTACTTTCTATCACTGATCCTCTCCCTGTCGATCCTTGGTGCCTCGGCGCAGGGTTTGGTGGAATTGAAGGACCTGCAAGGCAATACGGTGAACCAGCAGATGATCATGGTCTATGGCAGTGCGGATTCGCTCACGTTGGAAACGGACCTGCTCGTCACGCTGCAGGGAAGCGTCTCCAAGACCGTGAACCTACGTCGCTACGAACTGCAGGTGCTTACGAATAGCTACAATTACTTCTGCTGGGGGGTCTGCTATGCGGGCATTCCGGCGGGCAGCCAATATCTCTGGCAATCGCAACCCCAGCACGCCTTGGCCCTCACTCCTGGTGTGGCTGTCAACAATTTCCATGCTTACGTACAACCGAACGGGAACGTGGGTGTTGCCAAGTTCCGCTTTGTCTGGTTCGACGTGGACCAGCCCAATGATTCCGATTGGGTGGACATCATGTTCGACACCACTCCCGGAGCAGGCATCGGGGAGAACACGGCCGCAGTACGCACGTTCAGCGCCTATCCGACACCAGCGCTCCAGGGCCGGGTGGACCTCCGGTTCGATCTGGTGAACGGGGGCGCATCGCGCACTGATCTCGTGCTGTATTCCGTGCTGGGCACGGAGGTGCGCCGCGTGCGTTTGACCGGCACCTCCGGAACGGTCACCGTGGAACAGGGGGATCTGGGTGCCGGCCTGTATTTCGCCAACCTCGAAGCGGACGGGCGACCCATCGCCACGCGTCGGATCGTGTTCGGTTCACGCTGAAACTTCCTGCAACCATGCCGAGGCCAGTCGGGGCATGCCCTCGCTGGCCTTGCTGCGGATGGTGTGGACATGTGGACCCTGGAGTGGTACGGGGTGCGGATCAATGACCCATAAGGAGCGTTCTTGAGGCAGGTAGTGCACCAATCCTGCCGCTGGATAGACCTGCAGGGAAGTGCCCACCACCACGAGTCGATCGGCCCCGGCGACCAGGGCGGCCGCTTCCGGAATGAGCGGGACCGCCTCACCGAACCAAACGATGTGTGGGCGGAGTTGGGATCCCAGTGGACAGCGATCGCCCCATCGGAGTGATGGGCCGTTCAGCGGTACGATGAGGTCGGGGTCCTTTGTGCTGCGCGCCTTGAGGATCTCGCCGTGCAGATGCATGACCCGGGAACTTCCGGCGCGCTCGTGCAGGTCGTCGATGTTCTGGGTCACCACGTCCACCTCGAAGGCCTGTTCCAGGGCTGCGATCGCCCGATGCGCGGCATTCGGCACGGCCTTGAGGGTCTGCTCCCGGCGCATGTCGTAGAACCGGAGCACGTGTTCCGGATCAGTGGCCCAGGCCTCGGGCGTGGCCACGTCCTCGATGCGATGCTGTTCCCAAAGCCCCCCGCTATCGCGGAAAGTGCCCAGTCCGCTCTCGGCGCTGACCCCGGCCCCGCTCAGCACCACGATCCGTTGCCTTGCCATGACGACCGAAAAGTAGGGCCGTTGATCCCAACGGTATGGGCCTTCGATTATGGCGCGTGAACAGGGAAGATCCTACCTTGCGCCTCCCTTACCCGAAACGCTCCGCGCATCGCCCTACTTTTACCCGCTTTTTTGAGACCGTTCTTCAGACGCAGGGCGTATGATCGACAGCCTGAGAGGTGAGCTATTGGACAAACTGCCGGGGCAGGTGGTCGTGGATTGCATGGGCGTGGGATACCTGGTGCATGTTCCCTTGTCCATTCAGGAGGCGCTTCCGACCAAGGGTCCGGTTCGGTTGCATGTGCATTACCAGGTGAGCGTGGACGTCCGTTCGGGCCAGAGCGAACATCGGTTGTTCGGTTTCCTGCGGCCCGATGAACGGGCGCTGTTCCGATCGTTGATCGGTGTGCAGGGCGTGAGCGCCACGTTGGGCCTGGCGATACTCGGTGCGCGAAGCGCGGACGAGGTGCGCATGGCCGCCCTGAGCGGTGATGAGGCCCTGTTCCAGGGGATCAAGGGCATCGGGCCGAAGCTCGCCCAACGCATCGTGGCCGACCTGGCGGGCAGGCTCGGCGCGGCGCATGCGGAAGTGCTGCCCACGGGTGGCGGTCCAGGCAATAGCCTGAAGGCCGAGGCGTTATCGGCACTGATCTCGCTCGGGCTGGACCGTGTCAAGGCCGAGCGCGCCCTGCAAGGCGTGATGAAGGAACATCAGGGAGCACCACCCCCGCTGGAGGAACTGATCAAAATGACCCTGAAGAACCTCTGACCGGAAGTGTGCGCATGATCGTGGGCAATGGATATCGCTGTGGGGGCTGGTACTTCCGTGCCGTGATCCTGACCGTGTTCCTGCTCGCACTTCCCTACCGCTCCTTCGCCCGGCTCTCCTTTGCCTTCAGCATCCAACAGGTCGACAGCCCGCAGATCGATCTGGTATGGCCGCTCACGGACGATCCGGCCGGCGGCTCCACGGATCCCAACGGCGTGGACCTGGGTGCCCCATCCAACATCGAGAACGATGTGATCTACGATCCGGTTACGGGCCAGTACATCCTGCAGAGCACCGTCGGCGGATCGTTCGACTACCGTCCGCCCATGACCATGTCGCTGGACGAATACCTCCAGTACGACATGCAACAGGCGATGCAGACCTACTGGATGGAGAAATCGGAGGAGGAGTCCGAGCGCGCCACCAAGGGGCTGATCCCTCAGTTGACCGTGAAAGGGGAGGCGTTCGACCGGATCTTCGGAGGGAACACGATCGACATCCGACCACAGGGATCGGCGGAGATCACCTTCGGCGTGAACATCTCCAAGACCGAGAACCCCCGGATCCCCGTGGACCAGCGGCGGATCACCACGTTCGATTTCGACCAGAAGATCCAGTTGAACCTCACGGGCAACATCGGCGACAAGCTGAAGATCAATACGAGCTACAATACCGAGGCCACGTTCGATTTCGAGAACCAGGTGAAACTGGACTATACCGGTTATGAGGACGAGATCATCCAGAAGGTCGAGGCGGGCAATGTCAGCCTTCCCCTGCAGGGCTCCCTCATCCAGGGGAGCCAGAGCTTGTTCGGGATCAAGACGGAACTGAAGTTCGGGCGGCTCACCGCCACGGCCATCTTCAGTCAGGAAAAAGGCCAACGCCGGGAGGTGTCCGTGGCGGGCGGGGCACAGACGAACACCTTCGACATCAAGGCCGATGAGTACGAGGCGAACAAGTATTTCTTCCTAAGCTACTACTTCCGCGACCGGTACGAGGATGCCATGCGCACATTGCCCACGGTGAACAGCGGCATCCAGATCACGCGGATCGAGGTATGGGTGACCAACACGCGGAGCGATTACGAACAGAACCGGAACATCGTGGCCTTCACCGACCTGGGCGAGGACATCGGCCACGTGAACCCCGACATGCTCGGTGTGATCTCGGATACCGGCCCGGGTACCGCGAACGCTGACAATGGGCAGAACTCCCTCTACACAACGGTTTCCGGCAACCCGGACATCCGTGGCTTCGTCAACTCGGCCGCGGCATTGCAGACGATGGGCATCCGCGCCTCCAGGGACTACGAGAAGTTGGAGAGCGCCCGGATGCTCCAGCCCAACGAGTACACACTGAACGAACGTCTGGGTTTCATCGGGCTGAACCAGTCCTTGAACAATGACGAGGTGCTTGCGGTGGCCTATGAGTACATCTATCCGGGTGGCACGGGCAAGGTGGGCGAGTTCAGCACCGACGGGGTGACCCCGCCGCAGGCGCTCATGCTGAAGCTCCTGAAGGCCACCGTCACAGACCCGCGTACCCAGGGGAGCAATGGACAGACCTACGGCTTGTGGGACCTGATGATGAAGAACGTCTACTCGCTCGGCGCCTTCCAGGTGAACGCGGACGATTTCCGGCTCGACATCATCTACAACAACCCGTCCACCGGCGTCGACATCAACTACGTGCCGCGCGCACCCATCGACCAAAGTCCGCTGCTGCAGGTCCTGGGCCTTGACAGGTTGGACCCGCAGCAGGCACCCAACCCGGACGGTTGGTTCGACTATGTGGACGGGGCCGCCACGACGGGCGGTACGATCAATTCCCAGAACGGGCGTGTCTTCTTCCCCTTGCTGGAACCGTTCGGGCGCACCCTGCACGATGCCCTGAGCCCGACGCAAACGGAAGCGGTGATCAACACGATCGCGTTCCAGCAACTGTACGACAGCACCAAGACCGCGGCCCAGAACCTGCCGGAGCTGAACCGGTTCCGGTTGAAGGGGAGCTACAAATCGGCCAGCAGCGACGTGATCAGCCTGAACGCGGTGAACATCCCACAGGGCTCGGTCGTGGTGACCGCCGGTGGAGTGCGGTTGGTGGAGAACCAGGACTATACGGTGGATTACAATCTCGGCCGGGTGAAGATCCTGAACCAGGGCATCCTGGAGAGCGGCACGCCCATCAACATCTCGCTGGAGAGCAACAGTCTGTTCAGCATCCAGACCAAGACGCTCGGTGGACTGCGGCTGGACTACAAGGTGAACAAGGACCTGAACATCGGAGGTACGTTCATGACCCTCTATGAGCGGCCGCTGACACAAAAGGTGAACGTGGGCGATGAACCGATCCGCAACACGATCCTTGGGCTCGATGCCAACTGGCAGCGCGAGTCGAACTTCATCACCACGCTGGTGGACAAGCTGCCCTTCTATGCGACCAAGGAGGTCTCATCGATCAATGCATCGGCGGAAGCGGCCTACCTGATCCCCGGTCACAGCAAGGCGATCGGGTCCGCCGGCACCTCCTATATCGATGATTTCGAGGGAAGTGTCAGCACGATTGACCTGCGGACGCAGAGCTTGTGGTTCCATGCCGCCACGCCCCAGGGGCAACCCGATCTCTTCCCGGAAGGTGAATACATCAACGACCTGCGCAACGGATTCAACCGCGCGAAGCTGGCCTGGTATGTGATCGATCCGCTCTTCTTCCGCAACAACAACCTGACCCCGAGCAACGTCACCAGCGACATGCAGCGGGACCATCGCATGCGTGAAGTGCTGGAACAGGAGGTCTTCCCCAATCGACAGCTGGCCACCGGTACGCCCACCAACATCCCGGTGCTCGATCTGGCCTACTATCCCAGGGAGCGGGGGCCGTACAACTATGACACGGACCGGCTGGACCAGGACGGGTACTTCTCCGATCCGCAGGACAGTTGGGCAGGGATCACGCGGCGGATCACCACCACGGATTTCGAGGCGAGCAACATCGAGACGATCCAATTCTGGATGATGGATCCCTTCGCCGAATCCGGCGGATATGGCAGCAACGAGGATAGCCAGAACAACTCGGGCGGCGACCTCTACCTCGACCTCGGGAACATCAGCGAGGACGTTCTGCGCGACAGTCGAAAGAGCTTCGAGAACGGTCTTCCCAAGGACCTGACCGATGGCAGTGCGGCCACCAGCGAGACCACCTGGGGCGTGGTACCGAACACGCAGAGCGTGGTGAACGCCTTTGCCATCACCGACCAGAACAGCTACAAATACCAGGACGTCGGACTGGATGGATTGAGCGACTCGCAGGCCGACATCGCCGGGCGGACCGAGCAACAGTTCTTCAGCGACTACCTCACCGATGTCGCCACGGTGGTCACCAACCCCGGACGGCTCTCGGCCTTCCAGGGCGACCCGTCCGGCGATGACTACAAGTTCTTCCGGGCGCAGGAGTATGATGCCCTGCCCGCGGCGGACATGTTGTTGCGCTACAAGGAGTACAATGGCCTGGAAGGCAACTCGGTCACGGATGAGGATTCCCCGGAGGACTATCCCACACAGGCCACCACCCTGCCGAGCACCGAGGACATCAACCAGGACCAGAACCTGAGCGAGAGCGAGAGCTATTTCCAGTACAAGGTGGACCTGCGTCCGGAGCACATGGTGGTGGGTGAGAACTACATCACCGACCGTGTGCTGGGTACCGATCCGAACAGTGGCAAGCAGGTGTACTGGTACCAGTTCAAAGTGCCCATCCGCGATCCGGACCGCGTGGTCAACGGCATCCAGGATTTCCGATCGATCCGCTTCATGCGCATGTTCCTGAAGGATTGGTCGCAGGAGGTCGTGCTGCGCTTCGCACGTCTGGAGTTCGTCCGCGGCGAATGGCGGAAGTACGATTTCAGTCTGGAGACACCCGGCGAAGGGCTGGGCGGCGATCCGGCGCTGACCACCTACGAAACGGCGGCGGTGAACATCGAGGAGAACGGCAACCGTACCCCGATCAACTACGTGGTGCCGCCCGGCATCAATCAGGAGGTGGATGTGGCGAGCACCAATCTGCGCAGCCTGAACGAGCAGTCACTGCAATTGACGACCTGCAACCTGCGCGATGGGGATGCCCGGGCCAGCTTCCGGAACGTGAGCTTCGACATCCGGAGCTACAAGAAACTGCAGATGTTCATCCACGCCGAGTCGTCGGACCTGAACGACCCGATCGAATATGGGGATGTGAGCGTGTTCATCCGCCTGGGGAACGACTTCGACCAGAACTACTACGAGTACGAGGTGCCCGTTCGTCCGTCCGAGCTGTACAACAACGACCCCTACAACGTCTGGCCGGAGGAGAACGACATGATCGTCGAGTTCGCGCGGTTGAACGATGCCAAGATCGACAGGAACAAGGAGGGCTTTCCCGTGAACCAACGGTTCCTGGAGATGGACGGGGACCGCCGGGTCTGGGTGAAGGGCAATCCGAACCTCAGCCAGATGAAGACCATCATGATCGGCATCCGCAACCCGAAAAAGGACGGGCAGGAGGCCAATCCCTGGCAGTCGGACGACGGTCAGCCCAAGTGCGTGGAAGTGTGGGTGAACGAGCTGCGCCTGACGGATTTCGACCAGCGTGGCGGTTGGGCGGCATTGGCCCGGGTGAACACCACGCTGGCCGATCTGGGCACCCTGAGCGTCGCAGGGAACTACAGCACACCGGGCTGGGGAAGCATCGACAAGCGCGTGAGCGAACGCCAGCGCGAGACCGACTACGGCGTGGACGTGGCCGCCAACCTGGAGATGGGCAAATTCCTGCCGGAGAGCAGCGGCGTGAAGGTCCCGATGTACGTGGGCTATTCCGAGCAGATCAGCAATCCGCAGTACGACCCGCTCAACCCGGACATCGAATGGAACGATGCCACGCGCAACCTCACGGCCCAGGAGCGGAAGGAGAAGCTCAAGCAGGTACGCACCTATACCCGCCGGCGCAGCATCAATTTCACCAATGTGCATCGCGACCGGCCACAAGGCAAGAAGGAACACCTATGGGACGTCGAGAACCTCTCCCTGAGCTACGGTTACAACGATCAGGAGTTCCACGACGTGAACACCGAGTTCGACAACCTGAAACAGCACCGCGGATCGATCGCCTATGTGCACAATCCCAAGCCGATCGCCGTGAAGCCCTTTGAGAACATCTCGCTGATCAGCAAGAGCAAGTGGCTGAAGCTCATCAAGGAGTTCAACTTCAACGTGGGTTTCAAACAAGTGAACCTCCGGACCGCCATCGACCGCTCCTACCAGGAACGGCTGATCCGTCCCAATCCCGATATAGAATCACTACCGCCGAGCCCGACCTACAACAAATCGTTCAACTGGACCAGTCAGTACGGCTTCCGCTACGAGTTGACGAAGTCGCTGCGCCTGGATTTCAATGCGAACAACCGGGCGATCATCGGCGAACCGCCCGGCCGGGTGGACCCGAAGGTGCGGGGGGAGTACGCGATCTGGAAGGACAGCGTGCTGACCAGCCTGACCGAATGGGGCGAGACGACGAACTACGACCACACCGTCAATGTGACCTATCAGCTGCCCTTCGACAAGTTCCCGGTCACGGATTGGATCACCGCGAACACCTCCTATGCGGCCGGCTATCAGTGGGACAGGGCACCGTTCCAGCAGGATTCCATCGGCAACACCATCCAGAACTCACAGAACATCACACTCAACGGCCAGCTCAACTTCGTGAACCTGTACAACAAGGTGAAGTGGCTGAAGAAGATCAACGACAAGACCCGGTCCAACAACAGGGGGTCCCGCGCACGTGCTGCCCGCCCCGGGGACAAGGGAGAGGAGGACAAGGACAAGGACAAAGGCGGGAACAAGGAGGAGAACAAGTTCAACATCCTGGAGACGCTTGCCCGCATGGTGATGGCCGTGCGGAACGGGAACGTGACCTACAGCCAGAACTCCGGTACGCTCCTGCCGGGCTATGGACCGAAGACGAACGTGATCGGCATGGACAATTTCAATGCACCCGGGTTCGGGTTCGTGCTCGGGCAGCAGAACCACGACCTGAGCGGTGAGCCGGTCCGGAACATCGCGTTGCACGCGGCCGACGAAGGCTGGCTGGTGCAGAACGGGTCGGTGTTCACGCCCTATACGGAGACCCGCACCGAGACCATCAACGGCCGCCTGAGCATCGAACCGTTGAAGAGCCTGCGCATCGACCTCTCCGCCAACCGGACCTATTCCGAGAACCGCAGTTCGTTCATCCGCTACAACGACACCACCGACACCTATCACCTGGAAAGCCCGCGCGAGTACGGCAATTTCAGCGTGAGCATCATCACCTGGGCAACGACCTTCAGCCAGGACGACGATAACTTCGTGAGCCCTGTGTTCTCCGACCTTCTGGCGGCCCGACCGGTGATCTCCGAGCGGCTGGGTGCCGGGAACCTGGCCAGTTATTACGACGCGGACAGTGGCTACTACCACGGATACTATGGCACCTCACAGGACGTGGTGATCCCGGCGTTCATCGCCGCCTATACCGGTCGATCCGCGGGAAAGGTGAAGCTCGATCCCTTCAAGATGTTCCCCCTTCCCAACTGGGACATCACCTACGACGGGCTTTCACGGACGGCCCCCTTCAGCAAATGGTTCCGCACGTTCACGATCAACCACAGCTACCGCAGTTCGTTCAACATCGGGTCCTACCAGACGAACCTGCAGTTCGACCCGGAGGAAATGCTGACCGATGCGGCGATGAACTTCATCCCCGAGCGACAGATCGGGGTGGTGACCATCTCGGAGGTCATGCGACCCTTCATCAATTTTGACATGACCCTGCAGAACAGCCTGCTGGCCAAGTTCGAGTACAATCGGGACCGCAACGCAAGTCTCAGTCTTTCGAACTACCAGGTGACCGAGGTGCGGGGCAAGGAATACGTCATCGGCCTGGGCTACCGGTTCAAGAACGTGAAGTTCCCGATCACCATCGGGGGCAACCGGCCCAAGAGCGACGTGAACCTGCGCGTGGACCTGAGCTGGCGGCAGAACAACACGGTGATCCGCAAGATCGCCGAGCAGCAGAACCAGGTCACCGCGGGTCAGGACATCCTGTCGATCAAGGCTTCGGTGGACTATGTCATCAGCCAGCGGTTGAACGTCCGCGCCTTCTACGAACGCGTGGTGAACAAACCGGTGATCTCCACCTCGTTCCCGAGCGCCAACACCAACATCGGCCTCAGCCTCCGATTCACGCTTACCCAATGACGGCATCGGAGGTGGCCCCTACATTCGCACGCACATCCCGACCATGAACATCCCCAACGAACTCCGCTACACCAAGGACCACGAATGGGTCCGGCTCGAAGGCGACGAGGCCGTGATCGGCATCACGGACCATGCCCAGAGCGAACTCGGTGACATCGTCTTCGTGGACATCGGAACCCAGGGGAGCACCCTGGGCCAGGAGGAGGTGTTCGGTACCGTGGAGGCCGTCAAGACGGTCAGCGACCTGTTCATGCCCGTGGGCGGCACCGTGCTGGAGGCGAACGCCGCGATCAACGACGACCCCGCCCTAGTGAACCGTGACCCCTACGGTGCGGGCTGGATGGTGCGCGTGAAGCTCAGCGATCCCGGCCAGCTTGAAGGCCTGTTGACCGCCGAGCAGTACGGCGCGCTGGTGGGCTGATCCGATGAAAGGCGCCGGCCGGTGGGCCGTCCTATGGGCCCTGCTGATCCTCGTGCTGTGCCTGATCCCCGGCAAGGACCTGCCGGATTGGGACTGGTTCGACCTGTTCGACCTGGACAAGCCGGTCCATTTCACCCTGTTCGGCGTGCAGATGGTGCTCACGGCACTGGCCTTCCATCCACAATACGCGGACCCCGCCGGCCGTTCCAAGGCCCTGGGCCTGGCCTTCGGCGCTTGCGTGGCCTACGGTGGCCTCACGGAAGTGATGCAGGGAGCCCTGCTGATGGGACGCACGGCGGACATCACCGATTTCATCGCCAACACCCTGGGCTGCCTGGCCGGACTCGTATATCTGCGGCGCCGGGCGAAGCGGGCCGGGGCCCCGGAGGGAAGAACGGATCCTTAGATTTGAACCGCATCCCGTCCACGGTGTACGGGTGAACAAAGACACCGCATCCGATGGAAGCAAGGAAATCACCCGAAGCGGACCTCGAGAAGCGCAAGAGCAGCTTCCTGGGCATCGGTCTGCTCGCTGCCCTGGCCCTGACGCTCGTGGCCTTCGAATGGACCACGTTCGACAGGTCCGACAATGCGATGGGCACCCTCAAGCTCGACCTGTTGGAAGAGGAGGTGATCCCGCCCAGCGCGACACCGCCGCCACCCCCGCCCCCGCCCCCGCCCGCCCCGACCACCGTACTGGAGATCGTGGAGGACGACCAGGACGTGCAGGAGGTCGAGATGGAGGATACCGAAGTGGAGGAGGATACCAAGGTGGATGTGATCGAGCAGCCGGAAGAGCACGTGGAGGAGGAGCAGATCTTCACCATCGTCGAACAGATGCCCTCGTTCCCCGGTGGAGAGGAGGAACTGTTCAAGTACCTGGGCAAATCGATCAAGTACCCGCAGATGGCTGCCGACGCCGGGATCTCCGGCGTGGTCTACGTCACCTTCGTGGTGGACAAGGACGGCAAGGTGAAGGATGCCAAGGTGCTGCGCGGTATCGGTGGCGGATGCGACGAGGAGGCCCTGCGCGTGGTGAACAACATGCCTCCCTGGACGCCGGGCAAACAGCGCGGCAAGCCGGTCAAGGTGCAATACAACCTGCCGATCCGCTTCACGCTGAAGTGATCGATCCGTATCAGATACGGGAAAGGCCCGCTTCGGCGGGCCTTCTTCATTTCCGGAGGGGGAGGTTCAAACGATCATGCCTGCGGCCACCGTTTCGTTCGTGCCCTCGTCGATCAGGATCAGGCTGCCCGTGTTGCGGTTGCGGTTGTATGGGTCGAAGCTGAGGGGAACGGTCGTTCGCAGGCTGACACGCCCGATATCGTTCATGCCGATGGCCTTGTCGCCCTCCAGCTTGTGCAGCGAGTTGATGTCCATCTTGTACTTCACCTCCTTCACCATGCATCGCGCGTCGCGGCTAGTGTGCTTCAGGGCGTACTTGCCATTGGGCACGAGCGGCCGTTCGTTGAACCAGCACAGCATCACCTCCACGTCCTGGGTGGTCTCGGGCAGGTTGTTCGGGCTCACCAGCATGTCGCCGCGGCTGATGTCGATCTCGTCCTCCAAGGTCAGCGTCACGCTCATCGGGGCGAAGGCCTCCTGCAGCGGCCCCTTCTCGGTGTCGATGCTCTTGATGCGCGAGGCGAAGCCGCTGGGCAGCACCTGCACTTCGTCGCCCACGCGGAACACGCCGCCGGCGATGCGGCCCGCATAGCCCCGGTAGTCGTGCCAACGGTCATCCTGCGGCCGGATCACGTACTGCACCGGCAGGCGCCGGTCGATGTGGTTGATGTCGCCGGCGATGTGGATGTTCTCCAGCAGGTACATCAGCGTGGGACCCTGGTACCAGTCCATGTTCGCGCCACGCTTCACCACCATGTCGCCCTTCAGCGCGCTGATGGGGATGTAGCGCACGTCCTGCACGTCCAATTTGCTGCTGAAATCCTCCAGCTCGCCCTTGATGCGTTCGAAGACGGCCTCGTCGTAGTCCACCAGGTCCATCTTGTTCACGCAGAACACGATGTGGGGGATGCCCAGCAGCGAGGCGATGAAGGCGTGGCGGTTGGTCTGTTCCTGGATGCCCTTGCGCGCGTCCACGAGGATGATCGCCAGGTTGGCCGTGCTGGCCCCGGTGACCATGTTGCGCGTGTACTGGATGTGGCCGGGTGTGTCGGCGATGATGAACTTGCGCTTGGGCGTGGCGAAGTAGCGGTAGGCCACGTCGATGGTGATGCCCTGTTCGCGCTCGGCGCGCAGGCCGTCGGTCAGCAGGCTCAGGTCCACCTCGCCGGTGCCGCGCTTGGCACTGGCGCGCTCCACCGCTTCCAGTTGGTCCTCGAAAATGGCCTTGCTGTCGAACAGCAGCCTTCCGATCAGCGTGCTCTTGCCGTCGTCCACGCTGCCCGCGGTGGTGAAGCGCAGGAGGTCCATGTCGAGGTAGCTCATGAAAGCTGAAATTGGAAAGTTGAAAGCGGAAAGTGGGTCATCGTTTCACGAGGGAGGTGAAAATGGAGACCAGCTCATCGGACTCCTTCACCAAGTGTTCAATGAATGAAGTCTCCACGGTCTCTGATGCGCAGAGCAATTCCAACCAGTAGCCGCACTCATCCGCCTCCTCGATCACGACACCGAGCTTGGCGACATACTCCTTCTTGCTCCGACCCCGGAAGGCCGATCGCGTATGGGCTCCAACGGAAGTGGCCGCACGTAACAACTGCTTCCCCATCACCTGCGCTTCCACCGTCCTCGGAAGGCCTTTGAATAGATGAATGTTCGCAAGCGCGAATTGCATGGTCCGGTCCTTCAGGTCCTTGTGCGGCCGAACTTGTTCCTTTCCTCTCTCCTCCATCCCACCCACGGTTTGGTTCTCGTTTCCTGTTCGGCTTTCAAGTTTCAGCTTTCCAATTTCAGCTTTCAGAAATAGCCTTCTTTCTTCCTATCCTCCATCGCTGCTTCACTGCGCTTATCATCAATGCGTGAACCGCGCTCGGTCACACGGGATGAGGCCACCTCTTCAATGATCTCCTCCAGCGTGGCCGCCGGTGAATCCACCGCGCCGGTGCAGCTCATGTCGCCGATGGTGCGGAAGCGCACACGGCGCATGTAGGGTCTCTCCTCGGGCTTCAGGCGCATGAAGTCGCTGTTGGCGTAAAGCACGCCGTCGCGCTCGAACACCTCGCGTTCGTGGCTGAAGTAGATGCTGGGGATGGCGATGTCCTCGTGCAGGATGTACTGCCACACGTCCATCTCCGTCCAGTTGCTGATGGGGAACGCGCGGAAATGCTCGCCGGGGCGTTTGCGCCCGTTGTACAGGTCCCACAGCTCGGGCCGCTGGTTCTTCGGGTCCCACTGGCCGAACTCGTCGCGGTGGCTGAACACGCGCTCCTTTGCCCGGGCCTTCTCCTCGTCGCGCCGACCGCCGCCGATGGCACAATCGATCTTGTGCGTTTCGATGGTGTCGAGGAGGGTCACGGTCTGCAGCTTGTTGCGACTGGCGTGGTAGCCCGTTTCCTCCTGCACCTTCCCCTGGTCGATGCTCTCCTGCACCGAGCCGACGATCAGCGTCACGCCGTGCTCCTGCACCAGGGCATCGCGGAACCGCATGGTCTCCGGGAAGTTGTGGCCCGTGTCAATGTGCACCAGGGGGAAGGGCACTTTCGCCGGGAAGAAGGCCTTGCGTGCCAGGTGGAAGCACACGATGGAATCCTTGCCACCGCTGAAGAGCAATGCGGGGTGCTCGAACTGCGCCGCCACCTCGCGCAGGATGTGGATGCTCTCGCTCTCGAGTTCCTTCAGGTGGGTGAGCCGGTAGTTATGCATGGACGTCGGCGCGCTTCACGCGCAGCAGGATGCGTTCGTACAGGTCGGTGATGCACTCCGCTTCATCGCGTCCCGACGTGGCGATGCGGATGTCCGGGTGCTCCGGTGCCTCGAACGGGGCGCTGATCCCGGTGAAATCCTTCACTTCCCCGGCCCGGGCCTTGGCGTAGAGCCCTTTCACATCCCGCGCTTCGCATTCCTCCAAGGGCGTGTCGATGAACACCTCGATGAAGTCGTCGGCGCCGATGATCATGCGGGCCTGCTGGCGGATCTCCACGGTGGGACTGATGAAGCAGCAGATGGTGACGACCCCGCTTTGCGCGAAAAGCTTGGCCACCTCGGCGATCCGGCGGATGTTCTCGGTGCGGTCGGCCGCGCTGAAGCCCAGGTTGTTGTTGATGCCCGTACGCACGTTGTCCCCGTCGAGCACCAGGGTGAGGAGGCCCTGTTCATGGAGCCGGCGTTCCAGGCCGATCGCGATCGTGCTCTTGCCGCTGCCGCTAAGACCCGTCATCCAGACCACGCAGCCTCGCTGGCCGAGCAGCACCTCCTTGTCGGTGCGTTGCACCAGGCGGTCGTGGATGGGGTGGATATGGCGGTCCTGCGCAGACATTCCGGGCTGCAAAGGTAGCCGATCCGGCCCGCCTTGAAGGCCTTGATGGATGCGGCTTCCGCTATCTTTGGACCTCATCCTGCACCATGTCCGTCAAGACCCTTTCCCGCCCGCAGCTGCCCGATCCCCGCACCACGCCCACGGTGGACCAGATGGGTATCGAGGAGCGCGTGGCGCGGATCAAGACGCGCAGCATCAAGAAGGAGGCGAAGGTCGCGGGCATGAAGCTGGCCCTCAGCATTATCGACCTGACCACGCTCGAAGGTCAGGACACGCCGGGCAAGGTGCGGCAGCTCTGCTACAAGGCCATGCACCTCCACGACAGCTACCCCGGTCTGCCGACCGTGGCGGCGGTCTGCGTCTATCCCACATTGGTCAGGGCCGCCAAGAAAGCCTTGGAAGGCAGCAAGGTGAAGGTGGCCTCCGTGGCCACGGCCTTCCCCAGCGGACAGGCGCCCAAGGCCGTGAAGCTGGCCGACACGCGATTCGCCGTGAACGAAGGCGCCGACGAGATCGACATGGTGATCAGCCGCGGCCATTTCCACAGCGGCGACCACGCCTTCGTGTTCGACGAGATCGCCGCGATCAAGGAGGCCTGCGGTGATGCCCGCCTGAAGGTGATCCTGGAGACCGGCGAGCTGGGCACCTACGACAAGGTGCGTCTGGCCAGCGACATCGCCATTGCGGCGGGCGCCGACTTCATCAAGACCAGCACCGGCAAGATCAACCCCGCCGCCACCATGGAGGTGACGCTTGTGATGTTGCACGCCATCCGCGACCACTACCTGCGGACCGGGAAGATGATCGCCATGAAGCCCGCCGGCGGCATCCGCAAGAGCAAGGAGGCCCTGCACTACCTGATGATGGTGAAGGAGGAGCTCGGCGAGGAGTGGCTGGACCCCCATTGGTTCCGGTTCGGCGCCAGCAGCCTGGCCAACGACATCCTGATGCAGCTCGAGAAGGAGCGGACCGGGCGGTACCAGAGCGCGGACTACTTCAGCATCGATTGACATCATTATACCATTTGGTATAATACCAACTGGTATAATACCTTTGGGTCCATGGCCGACGAGAGCCCCTTCGACTTCGGGTCCACGGTGAGCCGGGAGGCCTTCACCGACCGGCGCCAGGAGCTGGACCGGTTGAAGACCAACCTCTCCTCCGGCATCAACACGGTCTTGATCTCGCCGCGCCGCTGGGGCAAATCGTCGCTCGTGGAGCAGGCCGTCATCGAGCTGCGGCGCCAACGGAAGGATGTGCGCGTGGCTGTGCTCGACCTCTTCACCGCGGGCAGCTTCGAGGAGTTCCTGGAGAGCTACGCGAGCGCCATCCTCCAGGCCTCGAGCGGCAAGTGGGAGGAACGCGTCCGTGATGCCAAGACCTTCTTCAGGGCCATCGTGCCCAGGATCAACATCGGTGCGGAGCCCGCTTCGGAGGTCTCGATCGGCTTCGAATGGAAGGAGGCACGCCAGCACGTGGGCGAGATCCTGGACCTGCCGGAGCGCATCGCAGCGAAGAAGAAGCTCAAGCTCGTCGTATGCATCGACGAGTTCCAGAACCTCGCCAACTGGAGCGATCCGGGCCAGGTGGAGAAGCTGCTGCGCGCGCACTGGCAACGGCACAAGCATGTGTCGTACTGCCTCTATGGGAGCAAACGCCACATGATGCGCGAGCTCTTCAACACCGCGCGCAAGCCCTTCTACCGCTTCGGCGACATCATCTGGCTGGAGCGCATCGCGCTGGAACATTGGGTGCCCTTTCTGCAGGAGCGGTTCAGGTCCACCGGCCGCACGATCACCGCGGAACTGGCCTCCTCGCTCGCGCGCACGATGGGCTGCCATCCCTGGTACGTGCAGCAGCTCGCGCACTTCAGCTGGGCGGCGAGCGGCAGGAAGGTGCGGGCGGAGGACCTGCGTGGCGCGCTCGACCTGCTCATCGCCACCAACCAGCCCTTGTACCAGCGGGAGTGCGAGATCATGAGCTACACGCAGACCAACCTGGTCAAGGCCATCCTAAGTGGTGAGACGCAGCTCACCGCGCAGCGCGTGATGCACGACTATCAGCTGGGCACCCCGCGCAACGTGCAGAAGGCCCGCATGGCCCTGGAGGGCAACGATGTGATCGACCGGACCAAGGATGGCTATGAACTGCTCGACCCCGGCTTCGCGCTCTGGTTCGCGCGCGAGTTCCTGGGGAGGGCCATCGCCCCGGCCTGAGAACGCCAGCTACCTTCGTGCATACCGGCCGAATGGGCCGTCCTCATGCCATGAAAGCCGACTATTGGAACGTATCCGATGAACAGGTGGTGGAGAAGACCGGCCACAAGCTCGCGCATTGGATGAAGGTCTTGGACGGGTTCAAGGCCGCGGAGAAGAAGTCCAACGACGTGGTGGCCTATCTCCAGAAGGAGCACGACGTGCCGCGCTACTGGGCGCGCACGCTCACCACGCACTACTTGAAGCAGAAGGCCAAGCCATGAGCGACCAACAAGGACTCTTCGTGAAAATGGCGCTGGACGCCTGGAACAGCGAGATCACGGCCACCAACGCGTTGTTGGCGAAGCTCAGCGATGAGCAGTTGATGCGCGAGGTCACGCTTTCCCGCAACCGCGGCATCTACCTGCTCGGTCACCTGACCTCCGTACACGACCGCATGCTGCCGCTGTTGCGGTTCGAGGAGATGCGCTACCCGGAACTCGAGCCCATCTTCCACGATGCGCCGGACCGTGCGGTCGCGGACCTGCCTTCCATCGCCCAACTGCGCGAGCAGTGGAAGCAGGTGAACGACACCTTGATGGGTCACATGGCGCGACTTTCCGCAGCGGAATGGTTCACGCGCCACGCCAACATCTCCGAGGCGGACTTCCCCAAGGAGCCGCACCGCAACCGCTTGAACGTGGTGCTGAGCCGCACGAGCCATCTGGCCTATCACCGCGGGCAGCTGGTGTTGTTGGTAAGCAAGTAGGCACGCTGCCAGATCCAACACCTTGTTTGCATCAACGAACGTTGATTGCGATTAACCCGATGAGCACCACAAGCCAGAGCACAAAGAGGGCCATTCGTTGGCGATACTTCCTCCTGTAATTCCTTCGGTCAAGCTCACTCAAGCCAAGCTTCACATCGAGGCCGAGCTTGCGGCCAAAGACTTTTCCCAGTAATAGGAGAGGAGCCTTGAGAAAGACCCAGAGCATTTCCCGCGCTGAATAGCTCTCTCGTGCGTGCTGCTCACGTAATTCGTGGTGGACAAGCGAGGCTCCCTTGAACTCTTGCTCCCGTCCTTCGACTTCTTCGACCGGAACACCGCGCTTATCCAATTCCATCCGAGCGAGTGCCCTCGCCTCGGGCTGCCAGGAATCGGCATCCGAGGACATCTTCAGAAGCTCCTCGGTGGAGCGAGTGGCGATGGGAGGATGGAAGTCCATCGCGGTCAAATTACGAGCGCCATTCCAACCGGAAAGCCGCGTCTATCTTTGAACCAATGGCAACTAAGAAGAAGACCATTGATTGGCAGTTGGCTCCAGCCCCGGAGTCACAAGACCACGTCAAGATCTCGTCGCAATACGAGCTCTTCATCAACGGCAAGTGGCAGAAACCCAAAAGCGGGAAGTACTTCGACACCATCAACCCCGCCAACGAGCACAAGGACCATCTACTAACAGTTCGCTCGCGTTCAACATTGTCATGTTCGTTGGCGAAATTGAATTGCTCCTCTCGATGAGAGAGGCAGCTTTACTTTCGGATCCATGGATCAAGATCATGCATAACTGGGTCTTCATCGGGTGCGTGATGTTCGCTTCCCTAGCAAAGGCGCAAGGCATCTTACCCATCTACTACTACATCCCACCCACTATGGGTTGTAACGGTGTCGTTGCGTTGGGTCTTCCGGTTTGGAACGGATGCATTGGAGGTGGAGGGCCCATGATGATAACACCAATGGGATGCATGGGCAGCACGTCGACAAGCGGGGATACTGCATTCATTCAGATCTGCTCTGATCCGTGTGAGATCGTTGTCACCGATGACTTTGGCAATGCCTGCATGTGCAGCGTTGGCTTTCCGACCGTGGTGCCTGAGTCCTTCAGCCAGACACGCTTGACCCTTTCTCGTCGCGCAGGCGATGTGCTCATTGTTTCGCCAATTCCATTGACCAGTTCAGTGTGCCGCATCTATGGGGTCTCTGGTCAACTCATCGTTGAAAAGCAACTTCCACCGGGTTCAAGATGGGAGTTGGCGATCCCATTGACTGAACAGCCCTTAGTCGTCATTCTATACTCCGGCTCTCAAGCCCTAAGAGGACGGATTTAGGCGTAGCGGTTCCAGGTTCATAAGGACGAAAGTCACGCCGATCAGCCTCTACCTTCGCTCACCATGGCAAAGACCAAGAAAGTTGAGTGGGCGCTGGCCCCAGCACCTGAGTCGAAAAACCATGTGAAGATCTCGGAAGAGTATCAGCTCTTCATCAACGGCAAGTGGCAGAAGCCCAGGAGCGGGAAGTACTTCGACACCATCAACCCCGCCAACGAGCAGAAGCTCGCGCGCATCGCCGAAGCGAACGCAGCCGACGTGGACGCCGCCGTGAAGGCCGCGCGCAAGGCCTACGACACGGTGTGGAGCAAGATGCCCGCGAGCGAACGCGCCAAGTACATCTACCGCATCGCGCGCCTGCTGCAGGAGAAGGCCCGCGAGTTCGCCGTCATCGAGAGCATGGACGGCGGCAAGGCCATCCGTGAAAGTCGCGACGTGGACGTGCCGCTCGCCGCCGCGCACTTCTTCTACTACGCCGGCTGGGCCGACAAGCTGCACTACGCCTTCCCCGGAAAACAAACGTCACCGCTCGGCGTGGCTGGTCAGGTCATCCCCTGGAACTTCCCGTTGCTCATGGCCGCGTGGAAGCTCGCCCCCGCGCTCGCCTGCGGCAACACCGTGGTGCTGAAACCCGCCGAGACCACGCCGCTCACCGCGCTCAAGCTCGCCGAGCTGCTGCAGGAGGCCGAGCTCCCGATGGCGTCGTCAACATCGTCACCGGTGCGGGTGCCACGGGCGCGGCGGTGGTCAACCACCCCGATGTGAACAAGGTCGCCTTCACCGGAAGCACCGGCGTAGGCAAGCTCATCCAACGTGCCACGGCAGGCAGCGGCAAGAAGCTCACGCTCGAACTCGGCGGCAAAGCGGCCAACATCATCTTCGCCGATGCCACCATCGACCAGGCCGTGGAAGGCATCATCAACGGCATCTACTTCAACCAGGGCCACGTGTGCTGCGCCGGCAGCCGCCTCTTCGTGGAGGAAGGCGTGTACGACGAAGTGATCCGCAAGCTCAAGCACCGCATGCGCTCCCTCGTCGTGGGCGATCCGCTGGACAAGAACACCGACATCGGTGCCATCAACAGCAGGGAGCAGCTCGGCACCATCAACAAGTACCTCAAGCTGGGCCAACAGGAAGGTGCCGAGATGTACCAAAGCCCCTGTGACCTGCCCGGCAAGGGCTACTGGTGCCGCCCCACGCTCTTCCTCAACGTGGCGCAGAGCGCGCGCATCGCGCAGGAGGAGATCTTCGGCCCCGTGCTCGCCGTGCAGACCTTCCGCACCGTGGACGAGGTGATCCAGAAAGCCAACAACACGCCCTACGGCCTCAGCGCCGGCGTGTGGACGGACAAGGGCAGCAAGATCTTCAACCTCACCAGCAAATTGCGCGCGGGCGTCATCTGGGCCAACACCTACAACAAGTTCGACCCCACCTCACCCTTCGGCGGCTACAAGGAGAGCGGGTATGGGAGAGAAGGAGGGGTGCATGGGCTCGGTGCCTACCTCAATTTGAACTGAGCCTGCACACCACTTGGACATTCATCATTCCATGTTCGACATTCGATATTCCCATGGCGTGCACGGGCTGGGGGCGTACTTGAATTTGAATTAGGTCATGTGGGCGTGTCCCGCCTACCAAGGCTTGCAACGCGCGGGCCTGCCCGCCGAAGCCTTGGCGAAGGCGGGTCGGGTGCTCCGCTATAGCCTGACTTGTAGGGGCCAGCGGTCGCGGCGCTCCGGTGGCTCCTATCGCCTCCTCGTTGCACGCGCTCGCAAGGCCGCGCCTGCGCGGGGCTGCCGCTGCGCCCCCTCACGCGAACCACGGAACTTGGTTCCAAAGGCAACAACGCGTCCGGATTTTCCGGTTCATAGATTTGCGCTAAGAACAACCAACACAATCTGAGTTATGCAATCACAGCACAAGTTGAGTATGGTCGCCATAGCGTCAAGCGTTTGTCTTTCCGTTGCAGCGCAGCCAGATATTCAATGGCAAAGATGCCTTGGTGGTTCAGCGTACGATTGGGCGTACTCAATTAGTACAACCGATGACGGAGGCAGCATTGTCGTGGGCGAGACCCAGTCTACGAACGGCGATGTTTCTGGCAACCATGGTGCAGGAGATTTTTGGGTTGTGAAGCTGGACAATGCAGGGTCCATTGATTGGCAGCATGCGTTGGGTGGTTCTGCAAGTGACTGGGCACATTGCGTCCAGCAAACTAACGATGGAGGGTTCATTGCTGTCGGATTATCTGCTTCCGTCAACGGCGACGTTACAGGGCAGCATGGCGGCGAAGATTTCTGGGTGGTGAAGCTAACGGCTACTGGTGCATTGTCATGGCAAAAGTCCCTTGGGGGTACGTTGAATGATGGAGCCCGATATGTCGAACAGACCAGCGATGGCGGATACATTGTCGCTGGCTATTCGCGATCGAGTAACGGTGATGTTGCTGGTCAGCATGGCGATTCCGATTGCTGGGTTGTGAAGCTTGACGCTTCTGGCAATCTAGTTTGGCAAAAGGCGCTCGGCGGAACGGATTCAGATGAAGCACGGTGCGTTAAGGAAACGAGTGATGGAGGTTTCGTGGTCTTTGGTTATACTCAATCCAACAATGGCGACGTGTCGGCCAACAATGGCGGCTGGGACTATTGGCTGGTGAAGCTTGATGCCAATGGATCGATGCAATGGCAGCATACCTACGGTGGAACTGGAAATGAATTTGGGCATTCTATTACCCTCACGAGTGATGGTGGTTTCTTTGTTGTGGGTGAAACCGCTTCAAACAATGGAGACGTTAGCGGAAATCACGGTGCTTCTGACATCTGGGCTGTCAAGTTGAATGATGCAGGGGTTATTGAATGGCAGCGTGCGCTAGGAGGAACTGGAAGCGAATGGACTTACTCTGCGGAGCAAGTCGTCGATGGCGGCTATGTGATTGCCGGTCGTACGGATTCGAACGATGGTGATGTAAACGGGCTGAATGGCGGAGTGGATTTCTGGATTCTTCGATTGGATGCTGTCGGTAGTGTTTTATGGCAGGAACCACTTGGTGGCACATCGGATGAGTTGGCCTATGCCATTCGATCAACAACAGATGGCGGCTATTTGATTGCTGGAGGTAGCTCCTCTGTAAACGGGGACGTTTCGGGAAATCATGGAAACGCAGATATGTGGGTGGTGAGACTTGGTATGGATGATGTCGGGGTTGCGGAGACAGATAGACTTGAGTTCTCAGTCGTGCCGAACCCGGCCCATGAATTGCTTCAACTCATATTACCTTCAGGATGGAACTGGGCACGGGTCTGGTTGTTCGATTCCGTTGGCCGGTCAGTTCTCGACACCCAAGTTGCTGGCGCGACGCCATTGATACGAATCGGGAATTTGACTCCTGGTATTTATAGTATTCGTCTCATTGGTTCTTCCGGTAGTTTGAGTCAGCGGGTTATGCTCGAGTGATGCGCTTTGCGTTAGACGACTGACCTTTACTATTGAAGAAGGTGAGGTGGAACCCAATACGGTGAACTGCTTTGTGGCTCTATTCTCCATGCCCCGCCTCATCGTCCACGGTTTCACCATCTCGCTCGTCGGCTACGGCGCCGGTCCCGATCAATCGTTGGAGGCCCCGCTCGGCAAGGGCGCCCGGGACCTGCACACCTGGATGCTGCGCACGCGCTTCTTCCAAAAGGCGCACTTCGGTAAGGACGAGGGGGAGCTCGGCACGGACAACGACATGGCCGCCCAGGGCATGGAGGGCATCGGCGCGTGGATCATGGGTCGCAACATGTTCGGTCCGGTGCGCGGCCCCTGGCCCAACGAGGACTGGAAAGGCTGGTGGGGCTCGAACCCGGTGTACCACGTGCCCGTCTTCGTGCTCACGCACCACCCGCGGCCATCGCTGGTGATGGAGGGAGGCACGGTCTTCCACTTCGTCACAGAGGGCATCGAGGCGGCGCTGGAGCGTGCCCGCGAAGCGGCCGGTGAATTGCACGTGCGCGTGGGCGGTGGTGCCTCCACCATCCGCCAGTACGTGCAGGCCCAACTGATCGACGAGATGCACCTGGCGGTCTCGCCCATACTCCTCGGCGCGGGTGAGCCGCTACTGGCGGGGCTGGACCTGACGAGGCTCGGGTACAGGTGCGAGGCCTTCGTGCCGGGTGAGCGGGCCGGGTTCTATCGCATTGTGCGGGCCTGACCTTACCTTAGCACAACAACCTGCGGCCCATGTCCGACGTGGAATTGAAGAAGCGGCTTATCAAACGCATTGAGCGTTCGAAGGACAGCGCCTTGCTGCGCGAGGCTTACCGCCTCATGGGCACCGATGCGGCCGACTTGGAGCCATACAAGCTCACCAAGGAGCAGCAGGCGTCCGTAAACAAGGGCAAGAAGGACGTGAAGGCGGGCCGCACGCTTACCGAGCGTGAGGCGAACAAGGCCGTGGATGAATGGCTCGGCAAATAGTCTGGTCGGCCAACGCCCAGCGTGAGCGCCTGACCATCCTCAAGTATTGGGCGGATCGCAATGGGTCCACGCGGTACAGCAAGAAGTTGGATGGCATGTTCCGCGTGGCACTGCGTGTGATCGCTGCGAATCCTAGGCTGGGAAGGCCGACAAGTGACCCGGAAGTGCGGGTCAAGACGATCGGCGACCATATGCTATTCTATACGATCACCACCACCGAGGTACATGTGCTATCCGTATGGCACACGAAGCGCGACCCGCGGCGCCGACCATTCTGACGACCATGAAACCCGGAGCCAACTACGAGCGCGTCTTCCGGATGACCTTCGCCAGCGTCTATCCCCACTACGTGACCAAGGTGGAGAAGTCCCGGCTCGGGGGCCGGGATGAGGGCCGCACGAAGGAGGAATTGCACACCGTGATCCACTGGCTCACAGGTTACACGGACAAGGGCCTGCAGAAGGTGATCGACAAGAAGGTGGACTTCGCCACCTTCTTCGCCAAGGCGCCCAAGTTGAACCCGAACGTGGGCCTGATCACCGGCGTGATCTGCGGCTATCGGGTCGAGGATATCGAGGACCCACTGATGCAGCAGATCCGCTACCTGGACAAGCTGGTGGATGAGCTGGCCGAGGGGAAGAAGATGGAGTCGATCCTTAGAAAGTAACTGTCGGGACGCCGCTACTTCTTGAAGGTGATCCGCCCGCAAGGAATTATGGAATGATGCGCCGGCGGGTCGACGGCGATGCCGAACAGGAGGTTGAGCGCATCCCCCCTCTTCGAGCTGGTCGGCACGGAACCTTTAGGGAAGTAGGATGCATCGGGCGTTTGACCATCGATGAACAGCTCCGCGCGGGTAAGTCCCTTCAGTCCATCCGGTGCGAAGACGGCCCCGATGCAGAGGAGATGGGTCGCTCCGGGCAGGATGGTCACTCGCAGTGATGTGGGCCCGGGACTACGCGTACGCAGGAAGTCTTTGGACCCAACGATCCCGAAATCGAGGGTGTCGCGCACGGTGGCCGGGGTGATCCCTTCCGGGAACAGGAAAACGCTCAAGAACTTGTCCGTATCCGGCAACAGCGCGATGGGAATGCCCGGAAAGCTGATAGTCAATTCCGCGGGAACGGTCGTGTCGTTCCTCACGTGCACCCGGAATATCCGATAGTCCAGTTCCCTTCCAAGGGGATCGGCATAACCACCGCCCCGCGGTCCGTCGACGAACAGCGTGATACCGTGGTAGGTATTCCGATCGGCGGCCTTGTCGGTCCAGGAGCCAAGGACCGCCGCCAGGGAAAGGACGAGAAGCCAACGTGCTTTCATGGGTGCGAAGGGGACTGCCGTTTCACTTCATAGCGCATCGCCACCGCCCCCAAGCGGAACCCCTCGCGGCCCAGAAGCAGGGCATCGCAGCCGGCGATGTATACCATCGCCTTGCGGTGCAGGTCCGCGTCAGCGATGCCCGTGGTTTGGTCGTAGCGGCCGTCCAGAGTGACATTGATGGAGAAGCGGAGGGGACGCATCCTATAGGTTGACCGCTCCGTAGATCACTCGAACGGCGTGGATACCTGCCTGTAGTGCCTTGCGAGTGGTATCAGAAAGAGTGCGGGACGACATGAAACGTTCGAACGTCACCTTGGTAATACCATACCACTCAAGACTTGTTCCAGCTGCTTGCTGTTCCTCTTCAAGCTCCCGGATGAGACTCTGATCCAATTCGGTCTTAAGCAAAGAGATCGCGTGTTGAACGATTTTCACTTCCGCGCTATATGGCCTGTCCTCCTTCATCCTTTTTCAACCGCAGCCTTGATCTCGTTCAGGTCCTGCAAGATCGCATTCTTGATCACGCCCTTGAAGAAGAGCATCGGCAGCGACTTCAGTTTTGCCGCGAAGCCTTGCGGCCGGGTCTCATGCGCGCCGGCGAGCGTCACAGCGCCGTCGCTCCCCGAAACACGGTTCGTAGTGATGAACACGAAGCCATCGTCTTCCGCGCGGGTGGTGTAGTAGTCATTCTCCCTCACCTCCGTGATCCACTTCTCCACGGTGGCCTCTTTGCCGAAGAGCATGCGCGTCTCTTTCCACTTCAAGCCAACGAGACCGGTCACGGGCCTTTCGACCACCTCGATCTTCTCCACGCCGCTGAGGATCTGCGCTGCGTTCGCGATGTCGGTGATTGCGGCCCAGACCGCGGCCTTGGGGCCGTTGATGGTGATCTGTGCTGAGACGATCATGCTGTGCTGAGGTCAAGAACGAAGTGGCCATGAATCAGGCCGACCCCTGATGCAACCACAACGACCAAGTAGGTATTCGATCGATCGCACAGGTAGAGTACGTGGTCAAAGTCCCAGTCTGGTGAATGGTAGACCGCAGATGGAGGCGCGTCCGAGAGCAATTGCAGCGGTGAGATGCTCGCCTCGGCCGCGATTAGATACGGAGTGAGATCGAGCACCCCCCAGGGATGGGAAATGTCCTCGTGCCCTTTGATGTTGACCATCTGAGCGCTGAAGGTCGCTTTGAACTCGGCCTCCGTTAGAAGTCGGGGTACTACTTAGGCTCCCACAATTCGATCTTGTTCCCCTCGGGATCATACACCCACGCGAAGCGGCCGTAGTCCTCGTCCTGGCGCTTGGGATCGATGCGCACGCCGGCGGCCTCGAGCTTCTTCAGCAGGCCATCGAGGTCCTGCACGCGCAGGTTCAGCATGAATTGCTGCTTGGCGTCGAAGTAATCGCTGTCGCGCTTGAAGGGTGAGAACACCGTGGGCCCGGCATCCTGCTGCCAGATCCAGCCGTGCTCCTGGTCGTTGATGCCGAAGTGATCGTTGTACCACTTGGCCAGCGCCTTGTGATCGTCCGCGCGGAAGAAGAATCCGCCGATGCCGGTGACGTGTCGGGACATGGGGTCGTGATGTATCGCACCAAGATAGGCGCGCCGGGTGGGATCGGTCGGTCGTCGGCCCCGCCCTTCCTAACTTGCATCCGCATGGCGGACCACAAGACCCTCGAACAGCGCAAGGCGGTCACCCCGACGACCGGGGCCAACGGCAGCAACGGAGCCGCGAAGAAGGCCGCCCGCCTGCCCGTGATGAAGACCTACAAGATCTTCATCGGCGGCAAGTTCCCGCGCACCGAGAGCGGCCGCTACTATCAGCCCAAGGGCGGCGACGGCAAGCCGCTGGCCAACGTGTGCCGCAGCAGCCGCAAGGACGTGCGCGAGGCGGTGGTGGCCGCGCGGAAGGCGCAGGGTGGCTGGGGTGCGCGCAGCGCGTTCAACCGCGGACAGATCCTCTACCGCATCGGCGAGATGCTGGAAGGCCGCAGCGCGCAATTCGTGCATGAGCTGATGCTGCATGGCGTCGCACAGAAGCAGGCGGAGACCGAGGTGGCCCTGGCGATCGACCGGTGGCTGCACTACGCGGGTTGGTGCGACAAGTACCAGGCGGTGTTCAGCAGCGTGAACCCGACGAATACCGCACACTTCAATTTCAGCGTGTACGAACCCACCGGCGTGGTGGGACTGATGGCACCCGGGGACAGCGCCCTGCTCGGCTTGGTGAGCACCGTGGCGCCGATCATCGCGGGTGGGAACGCGGCCGTGGTGGTGGCCAGCGAGACCAGGCCGCTGCCGGCGGTCTCCTTCACCGAGGTGCTTGCCACCAGCGACCTGCCGGGCGGTGTGGTCAACCTGCTCACCGGCCTGCGGAACGAGCTGATCAAGCCGCTCGTTCAGCACATGGACGTGAACGCCTTGGTCGCGTGCGACACCACCCAGGACGAGCGCACGATGCTCGATCAGGAGGCCACGGTCAATGTGAAGCGGATGGTCCATGCGAAGGTGACCGACTGGAGCAGTGCCGAGGCGCAGAGCCCCTACTTCATCCTGGACACGCAGGAGGTGAAGACCACCTGGCACCCGATCGAACGGGGGCAGGGAGGAGGTGGCGGGTATTGATCAAGCCGGTAGTTCCCATTCCCACACGGTTCCCACTTCATCGTCCATGGCATCCCGCACCTGGACGAAGCCGCATTTCGCGAGCACCCGTGTGCTGGCATTGGGTTCGGGCAGGGTCTGTGCGATGATCCGCAGGGCGGGATCGGTGGAGCGGGCGATCCGGACAAGTTCCACAGCCATCCAGGTCGCGATCCCGCGCCCCTCCTTGTCCGGCCGCGTGGCATAGGCGATCTCCACGATACCCTCCTTCGGTGCGCCCTTGAACGCGCACGTGCCGACGATCGCATCATGTTCCCGGGCGAGGTAGGCGACCCACGGCGGCGCGAACCCCACCACCTTGTAGAAGGCCTGGTTGCCGTCGATCCACTCTCGGACGTTTGCGGTGATCGGGACCGGCGCCTCGTCCGGTGGTCCTTGCTGGGGTATGGGGATCAGGATCATGTCCGAAAGAAAGCATGTGGCCCTTCGGACCATTCCACATCCCGCGGATGAATGTTCGTGAAGCACCGCCGTGAACGAGATGCACCGTTCCTCGTTCGCGCAGGTAGGTGTGTCGGCCGCTCCCTATTTTCGATCACCATGCACCGCATTTGCTGCTATTCCTTGCTCCTACTCATCACGTACCTCTTGCCTGGCACATTGCCTGCGCAGGACCTCGGCTGCGGCACCCGATGGCCGCTTGCAAGTCCCTATCCAGTGGTCTCTCCGACAACGTCGACCGCGCGTGATACGGCATCGTGCGTGATCCCTGTGGTGTTCCACATCCTGCATGATGGGGCCATCGGGGATATCTCTGATGTGCAGTTGTTCGATGGGCTGGACCACTTGAACGCGGACTATGGGATGCAGGCGGGCGATACCCTCGCCGTGTTCCCGGGCGATACCGTGGTGACCGCGGACATGGGTGTGCAGTTCTGTCTGGCCACCGTCGATCCGAACGGTGATCCGACCACGGGCATCGTGCGGTACGATACCTCGCTCACCTATACCGGACGGGACCCCGCCGCCAAGTTGGATCCTTGGCCCCGCGAGCATTACCTGAACGTATGGGTCGTGTACCAGATCGATACCATCATGGGCTACGCACTTTACCCTGATGTGGCGGACACTTTGCCCCTGGAGGATGGCGTGGTGATCTTGGAGACCCATATCGGCGTCATCGGCACGAGTTCCGAATTCCACCGGCACGCATTGACCCATCTGGTCGGACACTACCTCGGTTTATTCCATCCCTGGGACATTCCCATCGGATCTGGCAATTGCGGGGATGACCTGGTGGATGATACCCCGATCACGACACCGGACATCCTCTGCCAGGATAACGTGGCCGACTGTGATCCGCCAACGATCGAGTGGCTTCCGAACTTCATGGAGTTGAATTATTGCCAACATATGTTCACCGAAGGTCAGAAGACGCGGGTGGTGGCAACGCTCAACAGCACTACGGCGCAACGCAACGAACTGTGGGCCCAGACGAACCTCGGGTCCACCGGTGTGTGCGGGTATGTGGGGGTGAAGGAGGTCAAGGATGTCCGGATGCTTCGTGCGCATCCGAACCCGTTCACGGATGAGGTCATTGTCGAGGACTGCCCTTCAGGCCAGGTCGTGATCGAGGTCCTTTCCATCGATGGTCGGTTGCAGGTGCGGAAGACTACCCGAACGCGCACGGGGCTTGTACAACTGGACCTTCATGAGGTGACCGACCCCGGCATGTACCTATTGAAAGTCAGCGGACGAGAGGGTACGTGGGTGACGCCGCTGATCCGGCAATGAGCTGGGCGTAGTGGGTATGGTCCCAACGTTGCCGATCCACGCTGACCATTTCCTTCCTCAGATCGAGGACACGATCCGGTCGAGTACGAACACCAAGCATCGACCCCCGAAAGGATGAGGTCACGAGGATGCCCGGGTGCCGCCGATCACAGTACCATCAACCGCGTGCTGCGCATGGCGCCGCTGCCGTCCATCGCTGAGAGGGTAAACACCCCGGCCCGCAGTCCCTGCCGGTCGATCAGGATGCGGTCCTGTCCCTGGACATGCCAGGTCCTGACAGGGCGGCCGAGTGCGTCCTGGATCGTGACCGTGCACGGTCCGCGTCCGGATCGTCCCAGCAGGACGGTGCACGTGCTCCGCATCGGATCGGGGAAGACGGAAAGACCGTTTTCAGGGCCCGCATCGGAGATGCCCGCCGCGGAACAGTCGCCCAACGCCTGGAAGTCCACGTCAGTGCTCCAGACCACGCCATTGTTCACGGCTCCATTGTGGTGGTAGGAGGTGGCATCGTTCGCGACGGTACCGCCGTTCTCGTCGAAGCGCCAGTAACCGATCAGGCCCGGTTCATTGCCGCTGAGACAGCTGTCGCGGTAGGCGGCGATCTGCGCGTCGGTGCGCACCAGGTGCCAGATGCGCACCTCGTCGATCCGTCCCTTGAGCGGGAGGTAGCTGATCCCGTCGAAGTTGCTGCCGATCCCCAGGATGTTGTAGCTGGGTGCGATCGTGGTCGGGGCAAAGGCGGTCTGGCCATCCAATGCACCGTCGACGTAGATCCGGATCTCGGTGCCCGAGAAGGTCCCCGCCACGTGGTGCCACTGGTCATCCTTGATGTAACTGTTGCCGTAGACATTGTGGAAGACACCATTGGGATCGATGATCTCCATGAAAAGGTGACCCTCGTTGCAGATCAAGTTGTAGCCGTTCTCGAAATAGAAGCTGTACTTGTCGATGATCCTGCCGTAATCATCGTTCTGACTGGTGTCCACTTTCACCCAGGCCTCGAGGCTCAGCGAATCGGTGATCTGGAAGAAATCGTCCGTGCCGATGTCGACGTAGTCGTTGTAGCCATCGAATAGGAGGGAACTGGGGTTCTGGGCGAACACCGGTCCGCCAAGGACCATGGCGCAGGTGAGGAGGCTCAGTGGTTTCATACCACGAATTTCAGGCCTCATGGAAAGGATGGCAAGGATTTTCAGATGGGATGCGCCTTCAATGCATGACCATGAGTCGGCCGGTCGCGATCGTCCGGTCATTGCTGACCGCCCGCATTAGAAAGGCCCCTTGCGGCCGATCCGTCGTATCCACGTCGATCCGGGATCCCTGGATGTTCCTGTTCCAGATGTTCCTTCCGGTCGCGTCGGGCAGCGCGACCGTCCAGGTCGCCTTGCCGGATGCGGTGGGCAGTTCGATGGTGAGCCGGTCATCGGCGGGATCGGGCCGTGTGGATGTCGGCGGCGAGGTGGTCGCCGTTCAGGTTGTCGGTCACATGGAAGAGCGTATCGCCCTTGACCGCGATCCCGTAGGGTTGCTCCCCATGCAGGGGCACGGTATCGTTCGCCACGGTGTCCCCGGGCACCCACAGGTAGGCATAAGTGCAAGGGTCGGTGTTGAAGTCCGGGTAGTACATCGTGTACCATACCGCATTGCCATCGGGGAAAAGGTCCCCGATACCCGAGGAGTGCCCGCCGACGCCGGGGTATTGGAGGCCGTCGACCAGGACCTGGGCCCGGATCGGGGGCGAAAGGAACAGAGCAACAATGACAAGGGAGGTCGGGAGGTGGGCCGTTCCACCAAGATAATCCCAAGCATCGTGGTTGATAAACTCCTCATCGCATGGGAGAAGGGAATGGCGCCGAACGTACCTTGTCTCTCCGAAACCCTCAAAACCACAAGGTCATGGCTGTAGAAGCATATTGCGTGAAGTGCAAGGCCAAGCGTGACATGAAGGACCCGAAGCAGGTCGAAATGGCCAATGGCCGCAAGGCGATGAAGGGCACCTGCCCGGTCTGCGGCACGGGCATGTTCAAGATCCTCGGCAAGTAGGCAAGGGACCGATCACCGGATGCCATACCCCGCGGCCAGGCGCGTGCGGGTGAGGGTGGCCTGCGCCACGGTGCGGGCACGGTCCGCGCCGATGCCCAGTTGACGGTCCAGTTCCCCACGATCGGCCATCAAGCGATCGAAGGTCTCCCGTTCGGCGCGGAAGCCATCGAGCAAGGCGGCGAGCAACTCCTTTTTGGCGTGGCCATAGCCGTAGCCGCCGGCGCGTAGCTTGTCTGCCATGTCGGCCGCCGCATCTGTCGGCGCCACCAGGCGGAACAGCTTGTACACATTGTTCGTGTCGGGGTCCTTCGGGGCTTCCAGGGGCGCGCTGTCCGTTACGATCCCCATCACCTCCTGCTTCAGTTCCTTCTCGGAAGCGAAAAGGCGGATCAGGTTGTTCCGGCTCTTGCTCATCTTCTGGCCGTCCGTCCCCGGCACGATCATGACCTGCTCGTCGATGCGGGCATCGGGGACCACGAACGTATCGCCCATGAGATGGTTGAACCGTTCGGCGACATCGCGGGTGAACTCGATGTGCTGCTTCTGGTCCTTGCCCACGGGCACCACGTTGGCATCATACAGCAGGATGTCCGCCGCCATGAGCATCGGGTACATGAACAGGCCGCCGTTCACATCATCGAGCCGGTCGGCCTTGTCCTTGAAGCTGTGGGCCAGGGTCAGGCGCGCGTAGGGGAAGAAGCAGCTGAGGTACCAGGCGAGCTCGGTCACCTCGGGTACGTCGCTCTGGCGGTAGAACACGGTCCTTTGCACATCCAGTCCGCACGCCAGCCAGGCCGCGGCCACGCCGTAGGTATGTTCGCGCAACACGGCGGCATCCTTGATCTGCGTGAGGGAGTGCAGGTCGGCGATGAAGAGGAAGCTGTCGTTCTCCGAGGCGCGTGAGGCTGCGATCGCGGGCCGGATGGCGCCCAGCACATTGCCCAGGTGGGGGATGCCGGTGCTCTGGATGCCGGTAAGGACGCGGGCCATCGGGTGCGGTGCGCGGCGAAGATAGGGCGCCTAGTTTTGCGGCTTCCCCCTGCAGGAACATGGACGATCGTACCACAGGACTAGGGCGCCGCGTGCGCCAGGACGACGGGCGGAGCATCCTGCTGATGTGGCTCTTCGCGCCGCTTCGATTTGCCTACAAGCTCTGGTTCGCGCTGATCTTCTGGGTGTCGCTCGCCTTCCTTTATCCGCTTTTCAAGTTGTGGCTGCGTCACCCAAGGCATTTCCGGAAGGCGTTCCGTTTGAAACGCGTCTGGGGACAGGTCCTTCAGTGGGGCGGTCTGTTCCCGCAGCGCGTCCGTTTCCGCGCGCCACTGCCCGCGCCGCCCTACATCGTGATCAGCAACCACAGCAGCTACATCGACATCGTCCAGATGTTCAATCTGGTGCCGGACTATTTCCTGATGATGGGCAAGTACGAACTGAAGCGATGGCCCCTTTTCCGGATGTTCTTCAAGGACATGGACATCGCCGTGGACCGGACGAGCCGCGTGGGTTCGGCGAAGGCCTTCCGACGGGCCGCCGCCGCGCTCGATGCCGGTGCCAGCATCATCATGTTCCCGGAGGGCACCATACCCTATGATGTGCCGCGAATGAAGCCCTTCAAGGACGGTGCCTTCCGTTTGGCGATCGAGAAACAGGTGCCCATCGTCCCCGTCACATTCACCAACCATTGGCGGTTGTTCGGTGATCCCGAGGACCTGCTGAGCCGGGGTCATCCGGGGATCAGTCGTGCGATCGTTCACCCGCCGCTTCCAACGGCAGGACTTTCGGAGTCCGATCTGGTAGATTTGCGCCGCCGGGCCTTTGAGGTGATCCAAGGCCCTCTCCTTGCCGATGAAGCTTGACGAAACCACGCTCGACCGCATTGCCGAGCTCGCCCGACTCGATGTCAGTGATCCCGCGCGACGTGCCGAGCTGCTCAAGGACATGCAGCGGGTGCTCGATTTCGTGGAGAAGCTCAACGAGGTGGACACCACGGGCGTCGAGCCGCTGATCTTCATGACCGATGAGGTGAACGTCCTGCGGGAGGATGTCGCGGAACGCACCATCACGCATGAGGACGCCCTGAGGAACGCCCCTGTGAAGGACAGCGATTACTTCAAGGTGCCCAAGGTGGTGGACAAGGGCTGACAGCGCTCTTCGGCTTTCCGATCCGTGGCGCGATCACGCACCCGCGGAAAGCCGTGAGATCCCCATCTTGCACCTATGGAACGCAGTACCATGGAACGTCGTGCCATCCTCATGTTCATCCTGTTGTGTTGCAACTCCCTGGTGCGGTCCCAGTATGAGCAGCGCTATCTGTCCCGCCTGGACGAGCAACCGGAATGGGTGCGCCTGATGTATGCCCCGGATCCCGATCCCGGTGCGGTGGAGGATGCCTACAACAGGTATTATGCATCGCATCCTTTCGTGAAGAACAACAACACCCAGTACTATTGGCGTTGGTTGCGGGGGATCGTCCATGAGCGCGTGCCCAGGGACCCGGAGCAGCGGTCGGCCTATCCCGAGGACCAGCGGCACTATCTGGAAATGCGCGCCCAGGCCGCCGGACAGCGCGGTGGCGGGGTCTGGACACCGATCGGCCCCTTCGATTGGGACCATGGTGCGGCCAGCAAGAGCTACGCCTGTGGAGCAGCGCATGTCTATACCGTGGAGCAGGCCCTGACCAATACCGACATCGTCTACGCCGGAACGGCCAACGCCGGGGTATGGAAGAGCACCGACAAGGGCCTGAACTGGACCAACCTGACGAAGGACATGATCCTGGGAACGGTGCTCAGCCTGGAGATCGATCATGCCAACGCGAACATCGTCTACTTCGGGGCCGAGGGCCATCTCTACAAGACCACCAACGGCGGGGCCACGTGGAACACCATCGGGGATGCGGCCTTCCAGGCGCTCGACCATAGCATCCGAGACATCGTGATGCACCCGACGAACAGCCAGCAGGTCTTCGTGTGCAGCAGCCAGGGGCTCTACCGCACGGACAATGGAGGCACCTCCTTCACCCAGGTCGAGAGCGGCATATGGCAGGAGCTGGAGTTCCATCCCACGAACCCGTCCGTGATCTATGCGGTGAAGCAGACGGGCAATGTCACCCAGTTCTGGCGCAGCACGAACGGCGGCATCTCGTTCTTTCAGATGACCGCCGGTTGGCCGGCCCCCGTCAGCCCTGACGAACAGAAGCGCACGGAGATCGCGGTGAGCGCGGCCGCGCCGAACACGGTGTACGCCCTTTGCACCGGCGTGGTCAATGGCGGCAGTGGCCTGTACGGGGTCTACAAGAGCACCGACATGGGCGCCAGTTGGGGGTTCACCTGCTGCGGACCCCAGCCGGGCGGAGCGCCTTCCGCCGCCAATATGAACCTGATGGGTTGGAGCGATCAGGGCCTCGACGATGGCGGGCAGTATTACTACGACCTCGCGTTCGCCGTCGATCCGGCCGATGCGAACAAGGTGACGGTGTGCGGGGTGAACCGCTGGGTGAGCACGGACGGTGGCGTCTCGTTCACCTGCCCCGCGAAATGGAGCGAGAGCAACAAGGTCGACTACGTGCACGCCGACATCCACGACATGCACTACTACGGGAGTGATATCTGGATCGCCTGCGACGGTGGGATCTTCTATAGCAATGATGGCGAGGCGACCTTCCAACACCGGATGTTCGGGATCACCGGGACGGACTTCTGGGGGTTCGGTCAGGGCGGTTGGACCGGCGGGGAGGTGATGCTGGGCGGCACCTACCACAACGGCACCTTGCTGAAGGACAACAACGTGTATGAGAACGGTTGGGTGAGCACCGATGGCGGGGACAATGAGCGCGGCTTCGTCTTTCCCCAGGACGATCGCCGGGCGGTCAGCGACTATGGTGGCAAGGTCCTCAGCGGTGATCGCACCGTGGACGATGGCACCTTCGATTGGAGCAAGCTGCCGAACGCCAGTTACATCATCGGCGAGAGCAGCGAGATCGTCTGGCATCCCAACGACCTGAGCACCGCCTTCATCGGTGAGGGCAACACGCTATGGAAGACCACGGACCAGGGCGCCAGCTTCACCGCCGTCCACGATTTCGGGCAGAAGGTCACCGGGATCCAGGTCGCCTTCAGCGATCCCCGGACCATCTATGTCTGCACCTATCCGGGATGGTGGGATGCGAAGCACGTGTACCGGACCACCAATGGCGGTGGTTCCTGGACCGAGATCACGCCCTCTTCGGCGGCGATCAACGGGAACACCTGGGTGCCCTACGATATCGCCGTGAGCGGGACCGATCCACAGACCATCTGGTTGGTGCGCACCTCGCAGTACGGGGACTACCCCAACATCAATGGGTACGTCGTTTACAAGAGCATCAACGGTGGCACGAGCTGGACGAACATCACCGACGCGAACCTCGACAATGAATGGCCCACGAACATCGCCCATCAGCTGGGCAGCGCAGGTGACCTCTATATCGGTACGCGCCGCGGCGTCTATTACCGCAGCGATGCGCTCCCGACCTGGACACTCTACAACAACGGTCTTCCGGCGCAGATCTTCAGCACGCGCCTGTTGATCCAATACGAGGAGGGCAAGATCCGCAACGGCACCGACCGCAGCGTGTGGGAGGCGCCGGTCCATACGCCCACCTCACCCTTGGCGAACATCGTGGCGGACCGGCGGCAGGTCGACTGCCTGACACCTACCGTACAATTCTACGACAACTCCGCGCTGAACGGCACCAATGCCAGTTGGTCGTGGTCGTTCCCCGGAGGCTCGCCGGCCACCAGCACGATCCGCGATCCGCAGGTCACCTACCCCGGCCCGGGCAGCTACGACGTCACCCTCACCGTGACGGACGTGAACGGGACGGATACGAAGACCTTTCCCGCGTTCATTGCGTTCGCCACTTCCTCGGCGGCCACTCCCTTTGTCGAGGATGTGGAGAGCGGTGCCACCGTGCCGCCGGGTTGGACCCTGGAGAACCCGGACGATGCCACGACCTGGGGTACGGTCACCGTGGCCAACGGCCCTGACTGTTCCTCCACGACCTGCTGGCGGATGGACCACTACTACTACAATGCCCCCGGCCAGGAGGACCGCCTGGTCACGCCGCTGCTCGATCTGGCGGGCTCCGCTGGAACACGCCTGCGCTTCGATCACGCCTATGTCCGCTATGCTGCCGGGTATGACGACGGCTTCCGCGTGGAGATCAGCGACGATTGTGGGGCGAACTGGTCGGTGGTCTATGCGGCAACCGGTACGGCGCTGGCCACTGCGCCCGACCAGGGCAATCCCTGGGAACCGGCGGATTGCTCGGAATGGCAGGCGCACGATATCGACATCAGCGCTTTCGACGGCGAGGTGGTCCTGGTGCGCTTCGTGGCGATCAACGACTACGGCAACCGCTTCTACCTGGACAACGTGGAGGTGGTGAACACCGGCGCAAAGGTCGCCATGCGCGTATTCCTCGAAGGAGCATACGATCAGAACACCGGTCTGATGCGCGACGATCTCCGGGCCGCGGGGTTGATCCCCGATACCGAGCCGTTCACCGCCGCGGGGTTCACGCAGGCCGGAGGAGGTGGAGGTGAACAGGTCCAGAGCGGTGTGCGCGATGTCACAGGTCCAAACGCAGTGGTGGATTGGGTCCTGGTGGAATTGCGAAGCGCGGTGACCCCCTCCACCATTCTGGCGACAAGAGCTGCCCTGGTACAACGCGACGGGGACGTGGTCGGTATGGACGGCACTTCGGAGGTGGCATTGAACGCATCCCCCGGCACCTACTATGTGGCGATCCGCCACCGCAACCACCTTGGGGTGATGACCGCGAGCACGCGATCGCTCTCAACGACGGCGACCGCGATCGACCTGACCAACGGAGGCACCATGACGTATGGCGCGCAGGCCCAGAAGACCATCGCGTCAGTGCGTGTGCTCTGGACCGGGAACGCCCGTCAGGACGACGTCCTGAAGTACGCCGGGGCCAACAATGACCGCGACCCGATCCTCACGCGCATCGGTGGCACGGTCCCCACGGCGGTGACGCAGGGTTATTATCAGGAGGATAACACTATGGACGGCCTCGTGAAATATGCGGGCGCGAACAACGATCGTGATCCCGTGCTCCAGAACATCGGAGGCACCGTCCCCACGGCGACCCGGCAGGAACAACTGCCTTGACCAACGACATCGGTAGGCGCCCCGGTACCTTTGCAAAGTGGCCGATGCTCGCTTGACCGTCCGCACATTCCCGGTCCAGGGCATGACCTGCGCCAGTTGCGTGCAAAGCGTGGAGTCCATGCTTGGCGCGCAGCAGGGTGTGCAGGAGGTGGTGGTGAACCTGGCTACGAACAGCGTGCGTGTCCGGTTCGATGACGCTGCGGTGACCCCGGAGGTCTTGCGCAAGGCCGTGCAAAGCATCGGCTACGACCTGGTGATCGACGTGGCCGACGATGGCCTCGATGATGCACTGGCCAGGGAACAGCAGCAGCGCATCCGGAGCCTGCGCGATCGCATGATCGGCGCACTTGTGCTGGCGGTGCCGGTGATGATCCTCGGCATGGTGTTCATGCACGCCGCCTGGGCCAGGTGGGTGGCCTGGGCATTGACCACGCCCGTGGTGTTCGTGTTCGGTCGCGACTTCTTCATCAATGCCTGGAAGCAGGCCCGCCACCGCACGGCCAACATGGACACCTTGGTGGCGCTGAGCACCGGGATGGCCTATCTCTTCAGTGCCTTCAACACCGTTCTCCCGCAGATGTTGGAGGAGCGCGGGCTCACGGCGCACGTGTATTTCGAGGCGGCCGCGGTGGTGATCGCTTTCATCCTGCTCGGCAAATGGCTCGAGGAACGCGCCAAGGTGGGTACCTCCGCTGCGATCCGTCAGCTGATGGGTCTTCGACCGGATAGCGTGGTGCGCGTCGAGGAGGACGGTGCCCAGCAGGAGGTCCCCCTGGGCGATGTGGCCATCGGCGACCTGCTCCTCGTCCGGCCTGGAGAGCGCATCGCCGTGGATGGCCGGGTGGTGGATGGGTCATCGTTCGTTGACGAGAGCGCCCTGACCGGTGAACCGATGCCCGTGGAACGTTCCGCCGGGATGGCGGTGCTGGCGGGCTCCGTGAACCAGAAGGGCAGCTTCCGCATGCGGGCCGAAAAGGTCGGGGCGACAACGCTGCTGGGCCGGATCATCAGCACCGTGCGGCAGGCGCAGGGCAGCAAGGCGCCCGTGCAACGGCTGGTGGACCGCGTGGCCGCCGTGTTCGTGCCCGGCGTGATGGTCGCGGCATTGCTCACCTTCCTGATCTGGTGGTCGGTGGGCGGCCCCGATGCATCGACCCACGGTCTCTTGGCGATGGTGAGCGTTTTGGTCATTGCCTGTCCCTGTGCACTGGGTCTGGCCACCCCCACGGCGATCATGGCCGGCGTTGGGCGTGCGGCGGAGATGGGCATCCTGATCAAGGACGCCGAAAGCTTGGAGAAGGTCCGCGACCTGGACGCCATCGTCCTGGACAAGACCGGGACGATCACCGAAGGGCGACCGCGGGTGGTCGAGATGATCGGCCTGGAGGAGGTGGTGGACCGGATGGCGGTCCGCGCGATCGAGGCCCGCAGCGAACATCCGCTCGCACAGGCGGTGGTGGCGTACCTCACCAACGGGAAGGCCGCCGTGCCAGAGGTGGACCATTTCGAAAGCCATCCCGGCATGGGCGTGAGAGCCACGGTGAACGGTCACGCCTGGACGATCG
>JACJZI010000008.1 GCA_020635655.1 Flavobacteriales bacterium | reverse complement strand
TCCCTTCCGCCGCGACCCTTGTTCGCCGTGGTCCCCCTGGTCCTAGGGATCCTGGCACTCCTGTCCATGCCCGCGGGTCGACGTTTCCTCGCCCGGGCCGACCTGATCGCCCTGACCGCCCTGCACGTGCTGCGCGTGCCGGTCGAGATCGTCCTTGACGAGGCCTGGCTCCAGGGCGAAGTACCCCGCCAGATGACCTGGTCCGGCACCAACTTCGACATCCTTTCCGGCCTGAGCGCGGCCCTGCTGGTCCCGTACCTGATGCGTTCCCGGCCCTGGGGGCGGCGAATGCTGATCGCCTGGAACATCGTAGCGCTGCTGCTCCTGCTGAACGTGGTCATCGCCGCACTTCTCAGCTTTCCGTCTCCCCTGCAGGTGCTCAATGCGGACGAGCCCCTCACGCTGGTGGTCCGGGCCCCGTACATCCTACTGCCGGGGGTGATCGTACCGATGGTGCTTTTCGCACATGTGGCGGCCCTTTCCCGCATGGCCCGTAGCTTGGCGCCGTGACCACATCCCGTCCGATCGCCGATCAGGGCGCCTTCGAGGCGGCCGTGAAGGAACTCTCCAAGGGACCGGTCGTCGCCTTGGACACCGAGGCATCCAGTTTCCACCGGTACAAGGAGCGCATCTGCCTGATCCAGCTCTCGGACAAGGAACACACGTTCCTGCTCGATCCGTTCTCGATCGTGGATCCGGCACCATTGGGTGCATTGCTCGCCAATACCCGTTCCGAAACAGTGATCCACGACGCGGATTATGATCTCCGGCTGATCCGGCGCACCTATGGCTTCCGTGTGAACTCCGTGTTCGACACGCTCATCGCGGCGGAGCTGCTGAACGAACCCGAATTGTCGCTCGCCGCCCTGTTGGGCAAATACCTGGACATCCAGCTGGACAAACGCTTCCAAAAGGCGGATTGGAGCAAGCGCCCGCTGCCGAAGGAGATGCTCGACTATGCGGCCATGGACACCATGTACCTGATCGCCCTGCGCGACCTGCTGGCCGACCAGCTCAAAGCGCGGGAAAGGTGGGAATGGGCCCGGGAGGAGTTCGCCCTGCTCACGGAGCTGCCCTTTCGTGACGAAGGCCCCACGGAACCCGGTTTCCTCCGCCTGAAGGGTGCGAAGGCCCTCAAGCCCGAACAACTGGCCATCCTGCACGAATTACACGCCTGGCGCGAGGGTGTCGCAGAAAAGGCCGACCGCGCACCGTTCATGATCGTGGGCAATGATGTTCTTGTGGTGCTGAGCAAGGAACCACCAAAGGACATCAAGCAACTGGCACTGGTCCGGGGGATCGGCGCGCGTACCCTGGAACGGCACGGGAGTGCGATCATGAAGGCCATCCAGCGTGGACAACGGACGTCGAAGGACAAATGGCCGCGCGTGCCCAAGCCGCTCCGGCACGAACGCGATCCGGAGTACGACGAGCGGCTGAAGCGACTGAAACAACGCCGTGACGCACTGGCCTCCGAGTGGGACCTGCGGCAGGGCATCGTATGCCCGAACCATCTGCTCGCCACGATCGCCAGGGAACGCCCGGCCGATCTGGACGCCCTGCAGCGGATAGACGACATGCGCAACTGGCAGGCACGCACGTTCGGCGAAGCCCTCCTCGCCATGCTCTGACCCGATCGTGACCCGGATCACTGCATACGGAGCACAGGAACCGTCCCTTTGCCGGATCGGAAGACCTTGATGGAAGTGGTCGGCTACATCGGTGCGCTTGCGATGGGCCTCAGCCTGGGCCTGATCGGCGGTGGCGGCTCCATCCTGACCGTGCCAATCCTTGTCTATCTCTTCCAGGTGGACACGGTGCTCGCCACGGCCTATTCGCTCTTCATCGTGGGGGCCACGAGCATCATCGGTGCGATCAGTCATTCACGGTTGGGCAATGTCCGCTGGACCACCGCACTGGCTTTCGGCATCCCGAGCATCATCGCGGTCTACACCTCCCGGCGGTTGCTCGTGCCCACCCTGCCTGACCCACTGTTCACGGTCGGAGGCGTGGTCGTGAGCAAGTCCCTGGGGATCCTCATGTTGTTCGCCCTGTTGATGCTCGCGGCCTCGTTCAGCATGATCCGCGGACGCAAGGACCTGCCGGGAACGGACCACCCGCACCGGATCAACTATCCGCTCCTGCTGATCGCGGGCGCCATGGAAGGCACCCTGACCGGCCTGGTCGGTGCCGGTGGCGGCTTCCTGATCATCCCCGCGCTCGTGATCCTGGCGAACATCCCGATGAAACAGGCGGTGGGCACCTCCTTGCTCATCATCGCGGTCAAATCCCTGATCGGCTTCACCGGCGACCTCGGCAGCGGCGCACACATCGACTGGCCCTTCCTCTTCACCTATGCCGCCATTGCCATGGTCGGCATCGTGGTGGGATCGTTCCTGGGCCACCGCATCTCCAACGAGAAACTCCGTCCCGCCTTCGGCTGGTTCGTCCTGGTGATGGGTGTTTCCATCATCGTGCGCGAACTTTCGGGACTGAACTGAGAACCCTACTCCATGACGATCGAACAGATCTACACGGGCTGCCTCGCCCAGGGCGCCTACTACATCGAAAGCAAAGGCGAGGCCGCGATCATCGATCCGTTGCGGGAGACCGCGCCGTACATCGAACGCGCCCAACGCAACGGTGCAAGGATCAAATACGTGCTCGAGACGCACTTCCACGCGGACTTTGTCAGCGGCCATGTGGACCTGGCGAAGAAGTCCGGAGCGACCATCGTGTATGGTCCGAACGCCAACCCGACATTCAATGCGCACATCGCCAAGGATGGCGAGGAACTGAAGGTGGGTGACGCGACGATCCGCGTGCTGCACACCCCCGGCCATACGATGGAGAGCACCACGTACCTGCTCCTGGACGAGGCTGGCAAGCCAGGTTGCATCTTCACCGGCGATACGCTCTTCATCGGCGATGTGGGTCGGCCCGACCTGGCGCAGAAGGCGGGAACGCTCACGCAGGAGGATCTTGCCGGCCATCTGTATGACAGCCTGCACGACAAGATCATGCCCCTGCCGGATGACGTGGTCGTCTATCCCGCCCACGGTGCGGGCAGTGCCTGCGGCAAGAACATGAGCAAGGAGACCGCCGACACCCTGGGTCACCAGAAGCAGGTGAACTACGCTCTTCGTGCGGAGAGTCGCGAAAAGTTCATCGCGGAGGTGACCGAAGGCCTGCTGCCACCACCCGCCTATTTCCCGCAGAACGTGGCGATGAACCGGGGCGAGATCCCCAGCGTGGACGAGGTGATGAAGCAGGGGCTCACGCCGCTTTCACCCGAGGCCCTCGAGACCGTGGTCGAAAGTGCCGGCGCGCTCGTGCTGGACACACGGCCGCCACAGACCTTCAAGGATGGGTTCATCCCCCGGTCGATCAACATCGGGCTCAAGGGTGATTTCGCGCCCTGGGTCGGCACATTGATCCCTGATGTGAAGCACACATTGGTGCTGGTCTGCGAGGAGGGGTCGGAGGAAGAGGCCGTGACCCGTCTGGCGCGCGTGGGCTATGACCATGTGCTCGGTGTCCTGACGGGAGGCATCGCCGCCTGGAAGGCCGCCGGCAAGGAGGTGGACACGATCACCAGCATCCCTGCGACCGTGTTCGCGGAACGGATGAAGGCAGGTGGCCTGCACGTGGTGGACGTGCGCAAACCCGGCGAATATGAAGCCGAGCACGTGGACGGTGCGGAGAGTGCACCGCTGCAATACCTCAACGACCATCTGGCCCTGTTCGGCGACAAGCAGCCGCATTACGTGCACTGCGCCGGCGGCTACCGCAGCATGGTGGCCTGCAGCATCCTGAAGTCACGCGGGATCCACAACGTGATCGACGTCGCGGGTGGCTTCAACGCCATCAAGGGCACGGACGTGAGGGTGACCGACTTCGCGTGCCAGAGCAAAAAGGTGTAGCTCACACCATCTTCCGCGGGTCCACCCACTTGTCGAACTCCTCGGCCGTGACGTAGCCGAGCGCCAGTGCGGCTTGCTTCAAGGTCGTGCCCTCCTTGTGCGCCTTCTTGGCGATCTCGGCCGCCTTGTAGTAGCCGATGTGCGTGTTCAGGGCGGTCACCAGCATCAACGAGTTCTCCAGATGACGTTCGATCACGGCCCGGTCCGGTTCGATGCCCAAGGCGCAATGGTCGTTGAAGCTCACGCAGGCGTCCCCGAGCAATCGTGCGCTCTGCAGCACATTGGCCGCGATCACCGGCTTGAACACGTTCAGTTCGAACTGGCCGTTGCTGCCACCGATGCCTACGGCCACGTCGTTGCCCATCACCTGGGCGGCCACCATGGTCAGCGCCTCCACCTGGGTGGGGTTCACCTTGCCGGGCATGATCGATGAGCCGGGCTCGTTGTCCGGTATCCTGATCTCACCGATGCCGCTGCGCGGACCGCTGCTGAGCATGCGCACGTCGTTGCCGATCTTCATCAGGCTCACGGCCAGCCGGCGATAGGCACCGCTCAATTCCACCATCGCGTCGTGCGCCGCGAGCGCCTCGAACTTGTTCGGTGCGGTGACGAACGGCAGGCCGGTGAGCTCGGCGATCTTCTTGGCCACGGCCTCGGCATAGCCCTTCGGCGTGTTCAGGCCGGTACCGACCGCGGTGCCGCCGAGCGCGAGCTGGGCGATCATCTCCAGTGCGTTGTTCACCGCGCGCAGGCCATTGTCCAACTGCTGCACGTAACCGCTGAACTCCTGGCCCAGCGTGAGCGGCGTGGCATCCATGAAGTGCGTGCGGCCGGTCTTCACCACGTCCTTGAACGCTTCGGCTTTCGCGGTCAGGGTGTCGCGCAACTTCCTCACCCCGGGCAGCGTCACCTGCGCCGCCATGCGATAGGCCGCGATGTGCATGGCCGTGGGGAAGGTGTCGTTGCTGCTCTGGCTCTTGTTGACGTCATCGTTGGGGGCCAGGACCCTCTCCTTGTCGGTAAGCTGGCCGCCATTGAGCACGTGCGCGCGGTAGGCGATCACCTCGTTCACGTTCATGTTGCTCTGCGTGCCGCTGCCGGTCTGCCATATCACAAGGGGAAACTGGTCGTCCAGCTGGCCGGCGAGGATCTCGTCGCAGACCCGTGCGATCAGGTCGGCTTTCTCCTGGGGCAGCACGCCGAGGTCCGCGTTCGTGAGCGCTGCGGCCTTCTTCAGAAAGGCGAAGGCATGCACGATCTCGATCGGCATGCTGGCGGGCGGCCCGATGCGGAAATTGTTTCGGCTGCGCTCGGTCTGCGCACCCCAGTACTTGTCGGCGGGTACCTGCACCTCGCCCATGGTGTCCTTCTCGATGCGGTAGTCCATCGCTTTCATCGTTCGGGCCGACCCCATGGGTCGACGTTACAGGTGTCGCCCCTAGACTTTCTGGCTCTGGCCATGCATCATCAGGTAAGCCTTCAGGAACTCATCGATGCCACCGTTCAGCACGTCGTCCACGCTGCTGGTCTCGTGCTCGGTGCGCACGTCCTTCACCAGCTTGTAGGGCTGCAGCACGTAGTTGCGGATCTGGCTGCCCCACTCGATCTTCTTCTTGCCCGCTTCGATCTCGCTGCGCTTGCTGCGGCGGCGCTCCAGCTCCATCTCGTACAGCTGTGACTTCAGCAGCTGCAGGGCCTTGTTCTTGTTCTCGAGCTGGCTGCGCGTCTCGGTGTTCTCGATGATGATGCCCGTAGGCGCATGGCGCAGGCGCACACCGGTCTCCACCTTGTTCACGTTCTGTCCGCCGGCACCGCCGCTGCGGAACGTGTCCCAGGTGATGTCCGCCGGGTTGATCTCGATGTTGATCGACTCGTCCACCAGTGGATAGACATACACGCTGACGAAGCTGGTGTGGCGCCGGGCGTTGCTGTCGAACGGGCTGATGCGCACCAAGCGATGCACACCGTTCTCGCCCTTCAGCATGCCGAAGGCGAACTCACCGTCCACCTCCATCGTGGCCTGTTTGATGCCCGCCGCCTCGCCGTCCTGGTAGTCGAGCACGCGCACCTTGTAGTCGTTCTTCTCGGCCCACATGCGGTACATGCGCAGCAGCATCAGCGCCCAATCATTGCTTTCCGTGCCTCCGGCCCCGCTCGTGATCTGCACCACCGCGCTCAAGGGGTCCTCCTCGGCGCTGAGCATGTTCTTGAACTCCAGGTCCTCCAACCGGTCCAGCGCGGTCCTGTACTGGGCGTCCAGGTCCTCCTCGCTCGCTTCCTTCGCCTTGAAGAACTCGAGCATCACGCCCACGTCGTCCACGTGTCGTTTCACCTCCTCGTACAGGCCGACCCAGCGCTTCAGCTCACGGATCTTCTTCATCACGCCCTGGGCCTTTTTCTGGTCGTTCCAGAAGTCGGGATCGTGCGTGTACTTCTCCTCCTCGGCGATCTGCTCCTGCTTCTCCTCCACGCGCAGGTAACCACGCAGGGCCTCCAGACGCTCGTTCAATTCCTCGTATTGATAGGCGGTGACCATCGGGGCGGCGAAATTACGGGATGCTCCAGCAAGCGTCGGTCAGCTGGTCCGGAGCATCCCAAGCAAGGCCTGGCGGACCAGGTCAGGTTCAAATCCCCGGCCGATGAGATGGCGCTCCACCCGCATTGATCTGACCGCGTCGGTGCTTCCCCGCTCCATCCGCCAGCGCTTGTCCAAGATCTTGAGCAGCAGGTCCCTGTATTCCCCCGCATCGATCCTGGACAGGCCCGAAAGGATCGTTGCCTCGTCAACTTGTTTCGTTCGCAGCGCGTGGGTGATCTTCCGCCGCCCCCAGCCCTTCTGGCGGAGTTTGCTCACGGCGAATGTCTCTGCGAAACGCCGCTCATCAAGGAACCCTTCCTGATCCAACTTCCGCAGGATCGTCCTCACCCTCCTTTGGGACACGCCCCATTCTTCCAATTTCGCCCGCACCTCACTGGCGGCCCTTTCCTGTCGGGCGCAATAGCCCCTGGCCCGTTGCAGCGGATCCATGGATCGGGAGGGAAACTACAACGGCACCACCTCGCCTTTCGAGTCGAACACCGTGTATTGCAGGTACTGGTGCGCGCCCTCTGGAACGACCTTAACCCACTTCTTCCAACGCCACCACCATTTCTGGCGGATGCTGGGCAGGCCGCGCGTGAGGTAGGCATGGATGAAGGGATGCACGTGGAGCACGAGCCCCGTCATCTCCTTCTCGCCCAGCAGGTAGTTCAGCGCGTTCTCGATCTCGTCGATGATGAGCACCGGTGCCTGCACCTCGCCCGTGCCGCCGCAGGTGGGGCAGCTCTCACTGGTGTCGATCTCGGTCTCGGGCCGCACCCGCTGGCGGGTGAGCTCCACCACGCCGAAGCGGGAGGGCGGCAGGATGTTGTGCTTGGCCTTGTCGTCGGCCATGGCCTCCTTGAAGGCCTTGTGCAGCGCGCGCCGGTTCTCCGCGCTGTACATGTCGATGAAGTCACAGGCGATGATGCCGCCCATGTCACGCAAGCGCAGCAGGCGGGCGATCTCGCGGGCGGCCTCCAGGTTGATCTCCAGGGCGTTCTGTTCCTGGTCGTTCTGACCGCCCTTGCGCGCGCCGCTGTTCACGTCGATCACGTGCATGGCCTCGGTCTTCTCGATGATCAGGTAGGCGCCGCTGGGCAGCATCACCTGCTTGCCGAAGGCCTGCTTGATCTGCTTGTTGACCCCGAAGTTGTCGAAGATGTCGAGCTTGCCCTTGTACAGCTTGGCGATGCCGGCCTTGTCCGGGGCGATCTTGCCGAGGTACTGCCGCACCTCCTCGGCCAGCAGCTCGTCGTTCACGTGGATGTTGGCGAAGTCCTTGTTGAGCAGATCGCGCAGCACGGCGCTGGTGCGGTCGATCTCGCCAAGCACGCGTTTGGGCGGGATGGCGTTGCGGAGATTGTGAAAGCAGGTCTCCCAACGCGTGATCAGATGCTTCAGGTCGGCGTCCAGGTCGACCACCTTCTTGTTCTCCGCGTTGGTGCGCACGATCAGGCCGAAATTGTCCGGCTTGATGCTCTGCATGAGGCGCTTCAACCGGTCGCGCTCCTCGCCGTCCTTGATGCGGCTGCTGATGCTGACCTTGTTGATGAAGGGCACGAGCACCATGTAGCGGCCGGCGAGGGTCACTTCGGCGGTGAGGCGCGGGCCCTTGGTGCTGATCGGTTCCTTGGCGATCTGCACCATCACGCTCTGGCTGGCGCTGACCACGTCGGCGATCTTGCCGTTCTTGTCGATGTCGCCCTCCAGCTTCCAGCCGTCGAGCAGTGGGCTCCTCACACTGCCACTGACGGCACCCTTGGTGAACTTGTAGCTGTTCCGATACTGTGGACCAAGGTCGAAGTAGTGGAGGAAGGCGTCCTTCTCGTGCCCCACGTCCACGAAGGCGGCGTTGAGCCCGGGGGCCACCTTGCGCACTTTGGCCAGGTAGATATCGCCCACGGTGAACCCGCGCTCCGTCCGCTCGCGGTGCAGTTCCTGGAGCACCTTGTCGCGCATCAATGCGATGGCGACCTCGCCTGCAGAGGAACGGATGATGAGATCGACGCTCACCGGATATGGATGGGTGGAGGCAATTGCATCATCCGATCATGAGGATGTGCGACGAAGGGGTACACGTCCCCCATGCCGGCGCGGGAACACGCCCGTGCGCGCACAGGGAAGCCGGTCTACCGGTTCTTCTTCTTGTGCCGGTTCTTCCGCAAGCGCTTCTTCCGCTTGTGGGTGGCCATCTTGTGGCGCTTCCGTTTCTTACCGCAAGGCATTCTGCTCTCCTTCTTTAGCGTTTTCCAATTCCTCCAACTGCCGGTCCACGGCCGATAGGGCCTCCGGATCGGTCAACTTTCCTCTGTATTTCCGCAAGGCCTCACGGGCCTGCGGGATGCTGTCCATCAGGGCATAGCTCCGACCGAGCATCTGCCAGGCCTCCGGATGGCCCGTACTATCGATCTCGAGCACACGTGCGAACCGGCCCACCGCCTTGTCCACCTGTCCGCTCTGCAGGGAGAACATCCCGAGCTGCCATTGCACCTCGGCGTTCTCCGGATGGTCCTCGGCCAATTGGCGGAGCTTCAGGATGCCCTGCATGGGCTGGGCGCCCTGTACGAGCTTCACGGCTTCGTCGACCTGATCCTCCACCGTGGCATCACCAACCGGTGCCTGCGCTTCGGCGGGAACGGCCTCGTGGGTCCGGGGCAGCAGCATCAAAAGAACGATCGCCACGAGCGACCCGGCCAGCGCCAGGGCTTGGGGCGTGCTCCACTTCCTCATCCCTGCTTGGGCCGGTCCTTCACCCGCTCCACGAATGTGTCCGCGGGCTTGAACGCCGGCACATCGTGCGCCGGGATGATGATCGTGGTGTTCTTCGAAAGGATGCGGCCCGTTTTCTGTGCCCGGTGCTTCACCACGAAGCTGCCGAACCCGCGCAGGTGCACATCCTCCCCCTTCTCCAGGCTGTTCTTCACTTCTTCCATGAAAGCCTCGATCGTCACAAGGACAGCATTCCGTTCCACGCCGGTCCGCTTGGCGATGATGCCGACCAATTCTGCCTTCGTCATCCCTTCAGGAGTTTTGGGGGCGCAAAGATAGGCTTCCTGTTGGATCCAACAATGCATCTTTGTGACTGGATGTCAAGTCGTTCGTGGTTCGGCAAAGCGCTCAGGCGCTGGTATGCGGCCGACCATCGCGATCTTCCCTGGCGCGGCACGCGAGATCCCTACGCCATCTGGCTCAGCGAGGTGCTCCTTCAACAGACCCGGGTGGACCAGGGTCTTCGCTATTACCAGCGGTTCCTGGAACGATTCCCTGCCGTGGAGGACCTGGCAGCGGCGCGAGAGGATGAGGTGCTGCGACTTTGGCAGGGGCTGGGGTACTACAGCCGGGCACGCAACCTGTTGACCGCCGCCCGTCAGGTGGTCTCGGCCCATGGTGGCCACTTTCCACGGACCCATGCCGGGCTGTTGGCGCTGAAGGGCGTGGGCGACTACACGGCCGCCGCCATCGCCAGCATCGCCTTCGATGTACCCGAGCCGGTGGTGGACGGCAATGTGTACCGCGTACTCGCACGCGTGTTCGGCATCGATACCCCGATCGACAGCACGGCCGGGCGGCGCACATTCCTTGAACTGGCCACCACGCTGATGCCCAGGAAGCATCCGGGTGACCACAACCAGGCGGTGATGGAGCTCGGCGCCACGATCTGTACGCCGAAGGCCCCGGATTGCGCCCATTGTCCCTTGCACGGCAAATGCATCGCCCGTCGGGAAGGCCGGGTCGACCGGTTGCCCGTCAAGCAGGGCCGCACGAAGGTCCGCGACCGCCATTTCCATTTCGGTGTGGTGCGCCGGGCTGGGACCATTTGGGTGGAAAAGAGGGGCCTGCGGGACATTTGGGCGGGCCTGTACGCCCCTCCATTGATCGAAAGCGGTGCCGATCTCGATGCCCGCACCTTCCTGGAGCATTGGAACGAGGGCCATCGGGGATCGGGCTGGCGGGTGAAGGAACGCTTCGGCCCGGTGCGCCATTTGTTGTCGCATCAGCGGCTCCACATCACTTTCTGGGAACTGGTCCCACCAAAAGGGGCCCGCCCTCCGGCCGGCATCCGTGCCGTGACCCGCGCGGCGTTGGAACAGCTTGCCCTGCCGCGCCCCATAGAGCGGTACTTCCAGTGAGGACGGCCCATCCAGCCGACCTTGGACCATGACCTATCTTTGACGCGAACGATCCGCAAGAGCACAATGTCCGGAGTGAACAAGGTGATCCTGATCGGCAACCTCGGTGCCGATCCCGAAGTGCGCCACCTGCAGAACGGCGCTACGGTGGCCAACTTCCGCCTGGCCACGAGCGAGACCTATAAGGACCGCCATACGGGCGAAAAGCGCGAGCAGACCGAGTGGCACAATGTGGTGGCGTGGCGGGGCCTTGGCGAGCTCTCCGAGAAATACCTCCACAAGGGCAGCAAGGTCTATGTCGAAGGCAAACTGCGCACGCGGCAATGGCAGGACCGAGATGGCAACACCCGCTATACCACGGAGATACAGGCGGATAACATGACCCTGCTGGACCGGGCGGGCGAGCGTCCGGAGGCAGGCTCCGGAGCGACGCCGCGAGAAGCAGCGTCGGTGGGGGGTGGTCAGCCGGACAATATTCCCGACGAACTGGACGACCTGCCCTTCTAGGCCAGGCGGCCGGTGTGCGCATGCACCCCTGGTGATCGTCCCCGTCCGCTCCATGGAGCCTCCGTCCCCAAATACACTACTCACCGCCCATCTGGCCCAAGGCGCCAGTGATCCGGGCACCTGGCTGGTCCTCGCGACCATCGCCGTCCTGCTGATCGGTTCCGCGGCCATGTCAGCGAGCGAGGTGGCGCTCTTTTCACTGAGCCCCTCCCAATTGCGTGACCTGCGCGACCGGGGGGGGGCCTGGGGTGCTCGTGTGATCGATCTATTGTCCCGGCCGCGCCGCCTGCTGGCCACCATTTTGATCGCCAACAACTTCGTGAACGTGGGCATCGTCGTGCTGAGCACTCTAGCGCTCAATGCATTGATCGATACACGGAACATGGCGCCGTATCTCGTCTTCATCGTACAGGTCCTTGCGGTCACGTTCGTGATCCTTCTCCTCGGCGAAGTGCTGCCGAAGGTGTATGCCACAAGCCACGCCATGCGCGTGGCACAACTGATGGCCACACCCCTGATGGGCCTGCGCTGGCTATGCACTCCGCTGAACGAGGTGCTTATCCGTTCCACTTCCTTCATTGAGAAGCGCTACCGGAGAAGGGCCGGCCGCACCATTTCGGTGGACGCGCTGGGCCATGCACTGGAACTGACGAAGGATGCCAACACGACGGCCGAGGAACAGCGCATCCTGAAGGGCATCGTCAAGTTCGGCAACATCGAGGTCCGCCAGGTGATGCGACCCCGCACCGCCATGGTGGCGTTCGACAATGAGCTCACCTTCAAGGAACTCGTCGGTGAGATCATCGACAGCGGTTTCAGTCGGGTCCCTGTCTACGAGGAAACGCTCGACCGCGTGATCGGTGTGCTCCATATCAAGGACGTCCTGCCACACATCGACAAACCCGATTTCGACTGGCACGCGCAGCTCCGTGAACCATATTTCGTACCGGAAAGCAAGAAGCTGGACGACCTATTGAAGGAGTTCCAGCAGAAAAAGGTGCACTTGGCCGTGGTCGTGGACGAATACGGCGGAACGTCCGGCATCGTGACCCTCGAGGATGTGATCGAAGAGATCGTTGGCGACATCACGGACGAGTTCGATGATGAGGATGTGGTGTACAGCAAGCTTGACGACCGCACCTACGTGTTCGAGGGCAAGACCCCGCTCACGGACATGTACCGGGTGTTGGGGATCGATGGGCACCTGTTCGAGGAGAACAAGGGGGATAGTGAAACGATCGGTGGCTTCATCCTGGAACTTACGGGCCATATCCCCGCGAAGGGCGAGCGGGTCACCCTACGAGATCATGTGTTCGTTGTAGAGTCCAGTGACAACAAACGGGTCCGTCGCGTCAAGGTGGTCCTAGGCAACGATGGGCAGACCTAGGGCCATATGTGGTCTGGCACTTGCCGGCCTTGTAGTGGCCTGCGGGAACGACCCTGTTCCCAGACCGCGAGGCTACTTCCGGATCGACCTGCCTGAGCAGGGATCAACGCGTTTCGCCTCGGATTGTTTCACGGCGGAAGTGCCCGAGGCTGCCCGCATGGTGCCACAGCACGCGGATGAAAGGCGGTGCTGGTTCAACCTGACCTATCCGGGATACAAGGCGACCGTGCACCTCACCTACCGGTCAGTGCAGGGCGACCTTGCCCGACTGCTCGAGGATGCCCACGATCTCAAGAGCAAGCATGAGGCCAAGGCCTACCGGATCGGCACGGAGCGCGTGTCCCGTGACTCCGCCCGCGTGTTCGGGACCCTGTTCGATGTGGAAGGAGATGTGGCCAGCCCGATGGTCTTCTATCTGACCGACAGCACCACCAATTTCCTCTATGGCGCACTGTATTTCAGGGCCCGACCGAACGCGGACAGCCTGGCCCCGATCACGGCCAGGATACGGGACGACATCCGGCATTTCGCGGCTACGCTGCGCTGGGCAGAGGCCGTCCGGTCCGATGGACCACATTGAGGAGGGCGACCAGCAACAGGAGCGCACCTGATTGGTGGAGTACACCAAGGACCAGGTCGACCTGGGTAAGCACCGTCAGTATACCCAGCGCGAACTGCACTACTACGGCCACCGCCAACCACTTCATGGCAGAGGAAAGATCCTTCCTTCCCCGGTGCATCCAGGCGACAGCTAGAAAACCCACGGCCACAAGCCAGGCCAGATTCCTGTGCACGAATTGGACGCCATCCCGATGGTCCGTCAGGTCCTTCCACAGGCTTGGAAAGGCCAGAACGTTGTCCGGTATGAACCGGCCGTTCATCAGCGGCCAGGTGTTGTAGATACGCCCGGCGTCCAGGCCTGCGGTGAAAGCACCATAGACGACCTGGACCAACAGGAGCAACAATAACCAACGGGCCTGTCTTCCGACCGCATCATCACCCGGCCCATAGGTCCGGCGACCCCGCTTCACATCGAAGGCCGTCCAAAGCACCAGCGAGAAAACGGTGAACGCCGATACGAGATGGATCGCCAACCGGTAGTGGCTCACGTCGGGCATGTCCTCCAGGCCACTGGCCACCATGAACCAGCCCAAGGCACCGACCAGCCCGCCTCCGATGAGGATGGTCAAGGTCCGGCGCATCAACGGTCCATTGAGCCGCCCCGTTCGCCAGAACCACAAAAAGGGCACCAGGAAAACGAGGCCCATCAAACGGCCCCAGTTGCGGTGCAGATATTCCCAGAAGAAGATCCTCTTGAAACCTGCGAGGTCCATGTGGGAATTGACCAGCTTGTATTCCGGGATCCCCTGGTATTTGGCAAAGGCCTCCTTCCACTGTTCCCCGTTCAATGGGGGAACGGCCCCAACGATCGGTTTCCACTCCGTGATGCTGAGCCCACTTCCGGTGAGCCGGGTGACCCCACCGATGAGCACCATGCCACCGATCATCACGCAACCCGTGACCAGCCAGTTCAGCACCGGCCTCATTCCTGGAGCCACCGCCATCCGTGGACGAAAGTACCCACCCGGAGCGGTCCCACAGGAAACAAGCGGCCCCCGGTCGCATACGCTTCCGAGGGCCGCTCTCCCACTGACCGGCCATCACTGGCCGGACCTCACATCGCTCTATGGACGTGTCCGGGCGACCGGGGTCACATGCACGGCACAAAAAAAGAGGACCGTGGTCCTCTTCTTGTAGTCGGTCTTCGACGTGACCTGAAAGATCAGGAGCGGACGATCTGCGAAAGGAGCTCGAGCAGACTCGGAACGACGAACCCCTGAAGGGCCGCTGAGACCTGACCCTCTGAACTGGTCGTCTCCTCCGCACCCTCTTCACTGGCGGATCCTGGTGCCCGTAGGACTTGACGGGTCACCTCCACCGCCATGACCTTGTACTGCCCCTCGTGCAGGGCTTGAACGGCCTCTATCATCTGGTCCTCGTTCACCTTCTCCGGGTCGTAGGTGACGATGGCGTGGTCGATATCCTCACCTTCCTGGTATTCGATCGCCGTACCGGCCACCCCGTTCAATTTGGTGAGCGCTTCCTTGATGGCACCACCACACATGAACTCGCAGGTCATGCCCTCGATGCTCAGGTCGGCGGTGACCACCGGGGTCCCGGAGGCGATCACCACCTCCTTCACGTTCCGGGTGATGGTACGCGCGACCTCCGTTTCCGGTGCGGTACCGGTCTGGCAGGCCAGAAGACCGGCCATCAGGCAAACGGAAACGAAATAGGTGGATCTCATGGCAGCAGCGGTTCGTGGATCATGGGACGCTTTGACCAACGCATTGGTTACAAATCTAGTACAGTTGGAGCGGGATACTTTCGCAACCGCATGGACAATGCCCGGCAGCGGAGGAACACCCTCCCTTGGGTACTGATGATCGTTCTGGCCCTGATCTGGGGCAGTTCCTTCATCCTGATGAAACGGGGGCTCTTCCAGGATGGCCGCCCCGCCTTATCCCCGCTCCAGCTCGCCGCCGCGCGGATCATCATCGCCTGGGCGGTGCTGAGCCCTGTCCTGTTCAGGCATGGGCGCTTCCTGCGCACACATTGGCGCCCGTTGCTGGCCACCGGCCTGCTGGGCAACGGAATACCGGCCATCCTCTTCGCCACGGCGCAAAGCCGCATCGATAGTTCCCTTTCCGGCATGTTGAACAGCCTGACCCCCTTGATGACGCTGTTGGCCGGTATTCTCTTCTTCCGTGAGCCGATGCGGGGGGGACATTTCATTGGCATCGCATTGGGACTGCTGGGTGCCGTAGGACTCATACTCCTGAAGGATACTGATGACCACACCACATGGTCACTTTTCGCAGTGATGCCGATCCTCGGAACCATTTGCTATGGCCTCAGTGGCAACATCGTGAAGCGCCACCTCCATGATGTACCGCCGGTGGCGATATCAGCGCTCGCCTTGTCGTTTCTCGCCCCACCCTTCATCGCGTTGGGGTGGATCACAGGGATACCTGGCACTGTGGCCGGGGACCCGGCCGCCTGGCATGCCCTAGGGTACGTCGCGTTGCTGGCGACCTTGAGCTCCGCGCTGGCTCTGGTGCTTTGGAACATGCTGCTGCATCGCGTGTCGGCCGTCCGCGCTTCCTCTGTCACCTACCTGATGCCCGTTGTCGCGATCGGCTGGGGAGCATTGGACGGGGAATACGTGGGCCCCGGTAGGCTCGCCATGATCGCGGTGATCCTTTCCGGCGTGTATGTCGTGCACCTGGCCGAGCACCGTTGATCGCTTCACTTCCGAGGAACCGTTCATCTTTGCGCCATGTACGCGGGCAAGAAGGTCATCGTCGTGCTGCCGGCCTACAAGGCCGCCCTCACACTGGAACAGACCTACCGCGAGATCCCGATGGAACTCGTGGACGAAGTGGTGCTTGTTGACGACCGCAGCCCGGACGACACCGTGGCGGTGGCGAAACGGCTCGGAATACGTCATGTGATCGAGCATGCGGAGAACCGAGGCTACGGGGGCAATCAGAAGAGCTGCTACGACAAGGCCCTGGACCTGGGAGGCGATATCGTGGTCATGCTCCACCCCGACTACCAGTACACACCGAAACTGCTCACGAGCATGATCGCTCTGATCGGTAATGACGTTTATCCTGTGGTCTTCGGATCACGCATCCTCGGAAAAGGGGCGCTTAAGGGGGGGATGCCCCTTTACAAGTACGTGGCCAATCGCCTGCTGACCTTCGCGCAGAACGTCCTGATGGGGCAGAAGCTCAGCGAGTACCATACCGGCTATCGCGCCTTTTCCCGTGAGGTGCTCCAGGCCTGTGCCTACGCGAAATGTTCCGACGATTTCGTTTTCGACAACCAGATGGTCGCACAGATCTTCTGGAACGGCTTCGAGATCGCCGAGATCACCTGTCCTACACGTTATTTCGACGAGGCGAGTTCCATCAATTTCCGCAGAAGTGTGACCTATGGACTCGGGGTATTGCACACCAGCCTGCGGTATGCGCTGGCACGCTTGGGCATCGGATGGGACCTGGTGCAGAGGTAAGCATGGACGAACACCGCTGATACCTTCGACCCATGGTGCGTGGAGGCCGGGGCCTTTGGATGCTGGGGATCACGGTGGTGGCTGCGCTGCTCTTCCTGCCCGGGCTGGGTGCGGTGCATCTCTTTGACTGGGACGAGATCAATTTTGCGGAGATCGCCCGGGAGATGATCACCACCGGCGACCACCTGCGGCCCCAGATCGACTATCAACCCTTCTGGGAAAAGCCACCCCTCTTCATCTGGATGCAGGTGGTGAGCATGCGGTGGGCCGGTGTGAACGCGTTCGCCGCACGTCTGCCGAACGCCGTGTGCGGCATCCTGGCCCTGTTGGTGCTCTTCCGCATCGGGGACATGCTCCGTGGAAAAGGCTTTGGACTGTTGTGGGTGCTCGCCTACATGGGTTCGATCCTTCCGCATCTCTACTTCCGGAGCGGCATCATCGATCCCTGGTTCAACCTGCTGATATTCCTGGCGCTCTATTTCTTCATTCTGCTCACCTGGGGCGATCCCGCTCGAACGGAGGGGATGGCGAACAGGGAACGGGGTGGCTACGCGGCGGCTTCAGGGCTGTTCCTCGGTCTGGCCATCCTGACCAAGGGACCCGTCGCTCTCCTGCTTGCGGGCCTGACCATAAGTGTGGTCTGGGCCATGGGCCGCTTCCGCCCGATGGTCGGCCGTCGCAGCCTGATGGTCTTCGTGATCACGACCATCCTGGTCGCGAGCAGCTGGTTCATCATCGACCTCGTGCGCAATGGCCCCTGGTTCGTGGTCACCTTCATCAAATATCAATGGCGGCTTTTCAGCACGCCCGATGCGGGCCATGGCGGATTCCCCGGCTACCATTTCGTGGTCCTCCTACTGGGTTGCTTTCCCGCGTCGTTGTTCGCCGTCCGTGAACTGCTCAAGCCGCTTCCCGGGGATCCCCACCAGAAGGACTTCCGACGCTGGATGGTGGTGCTGCTCTGCGTGGTGCTGGTCCTGTTCACCCTCGTGAAGAGCAAGATCGTCCACTACAGTTCGCTCGCCTACTATCCGCTCACCTACCTCGCCGCGCTGAACATGCAGGCGATCTGGCGGGGAGGGCGCAAGGCAGGCATCGGACTGCGGATCGCCATCGGGCTGGTGGGCGGCGTATTCGCCCTCGCGTCCATCCTGTTGCCGGTGGTGGGCATGCACCCGGAGCTGATCAAGCCCTACTTCGCGATGGACGCGTTCGCTATGGCCAATCTGGAAGCACCCGTGGTCTGGACCGGCTGGGAGACCCTGGCCGGCGTGTGGCTCCTGCTCACGTTGGCCTTCAGCATCTTTTGGCTCGAAGGGAACGACCGCCGCTGGGGCCTGCTGACACTATTCGGTGGCACGGCGGTGTATGTCGCGCTCGCCCTGATGGTCTCCATCAACAAGATCGAGGGGTATTCCCAGAACGCGGCGATCACCTTCTTCCAGCAACGCCAGGGCGAACGCTGCTACGTCATCACCAAGGGCTACAAGAGCTACGCCCAATTCTTCTACACGCGCAAGCCGCCCGCGACCGATGCGCGCGCGCACGATGAGGAATGGCTGTTGCACGGTGCCATCGACCGACCGGTGTACATCGTGACCAAGGTGACCAGCGCCGATGAGGTGCGGCGCATTCCGGGTGTGGAGGAGCTTTACACGGCGAACGGTTTCGTGTTCTTTGAGCGGAAGGTCCCCTGACCCACGGCGCTATGGACGAGAGTTGGATCATCAACCACCTGGGCGAGGACCACGACAGCCCCCATGCGCCCGTGGCACCTCCACTGGTGCGCAGCAACAACTTCAGCTTCCCCACCGTGGCGGCCATGCGCGAGGCGGTGCAGATCGAGTTCGACGCCCCCTTCTACACCCGCGGCCACAACCCGACGGTGGCCTTGCTGCGTGAAAAGCTCGCGGCGTTGGAACATGCCGAGGATGCCCTGGTGTTCAGCAGCGGGGCCGGAGCCATGACGGCAGCGGTGATGGCCTTCCTGCGCGCAGGCGACCATGTGGTATGTATCGACAAACCCTACAGCTGGACGCGCAAGTTGCTGGTCGACCTGCTGGCGCGTTTCGGTGTGGAGCACACCTTCGTCGATGCGACCGATCCGGGTGCGTACCGTTCCGCCTGCCGCGCGAACACGAAGCTTTTCCTGCTCGAGAGCCCCAACTCGCTCACGTTCGAGGTGACCGATCTGGCCGCCGTGGCCGCGATCGCCCGGGAGAAGGGAGCACTGACCATCTGCGACAACAGCCACAGCGGTCCACTGTACCAGCACCCGATCGTCCTCGGCATCGACCTGACGATGCACACCGCGAGCAAGTTCATCAACGGGCATGGTGACGTGGTGGCCGGCGTGATCGCCGGAAGGAAGGAGCACGTCCGTCGGATCATGGCCAACGAGTTCATGACGCTCGGCGCGGTGGTATCCCCGGCCGATGCCTGGCTGATGCTCCGCAGCCTGCGTACCCTGCCCCTGCGTATGGAGCGTTCGGCGGGCTCCGCGGAACGGATCGCACCCTATCTGGCTGAGCATCCGAAGGTGAAGGAGGTCTACTGGCCCTTCCTGCCCCAGCATCCACAGGTGGAACTGGCGCGCCGACAGATGCGCCGTTGCACGGGACTGCTCTCCATCCGGGTGAAGGCTCCGGACGAAGCGGCGGTGGAGCGCTTCTGCGATCGTCTCGAACGCTTCCGAATGGCCGTGTCATGGGGTGGGTACGAATCCCTGGTTTTCCCTGTCTGCGCGTTGAAGGGTCCGAGCGGTTACTACACCGATCTGCCCTGGGACCTGGTCCGTTTGTACATCGGGCTGGATGACCCGGAAGCGCTTCTCCGGGACCTCGACCAGGCACTTGCGGCGATCTGACGACCGGTCCGCTACTTATTTTCCCGGTCATGAAGTACGCCGCGGACACGCCGGATGCTTACCTGGAACAGGTCCCGGACGAACGCAAGCCCGCGCTCCGGAAGCTGCGTTCCACCATCAACAAGAACCTGCCCAAGGGCTTCGCCGAAGCCATGAGCTATGGTATGATCGGCTGGGTGGTCCCGCACAAGCTGTATCCGCCCGGCTACCATTGCGATCCAAAGCTGCCGCTGCCCTTCATGAGCATCGCCTCCCAGAAGCACTTCATCGGCCTCTACCACATGGGGCTTTACGCGGACAAGGAACTGATGGGCTGGTTCACGAAGGAATACGGCAAGCGTGTTCCGGAGAAGCTGGACATGGGCAAGAGCTGCGTCCACTTCAAGAAGCCGGACACGATCCCCTTCGAATTGATCGGCGAACTCTGCCGGAAGATGCGCGTCGAGGAGTGGATCGCGCGTTATGAAAAGGCGCTCAGGCGATGAGCGAAGGCCCGACCCCTCCAAAGGGACCGGGCCTCGCAATGAACGCACCCTGCTCAGAACATCGCCCGCAAGGATATGGTCAGGTTCCTTCCCGGGGCGCTGATGTTGCTGGAAAAGGTCCTGTAGTTCTCGTCCAGGATGTTCTCCAGACCGGCCTGCACGGCGAGCCCCTTGTTCAGGCTGTAGGCCACGCGGGCGTTCAGCGTGTACCAAGCAGGCATGCCGAATTCCGTGGCATAGGCGTCGTTGTCCTCCCCGAACAGGTTGTAGTCCTTCATCCGCTTCCAGCAATTGTAGAGCGCATACACCTCACCCCGGAATTTCCTCACCGACCACTCCAGCCCGGTACGCCCGTATACCGGTGGGATGTGGTCCAACGGATAGTCGGTGGTGTCGGTCTCGATCCGACCGTATGTGTAGGTCAAGGAGCTGCGGAGGGTGAAGACCCGGTCGAAGGGGATGATGATCTCGCCGGAAGCCCCGAGAATATGAGCCTTACCAGCATTGGTCACCGCCACGACATTGCTCATCACGCCATCATACAGGATGCTGTCCTGTCCATTCAGTTGGAAGTCGCCCACGGTGAGCGCATCGCGGTACCAGGTGTAGAAGGCGGTCCCATTGAGGGTCACCAGGCTGCCGATGGTCTTGCCGATGCCGACCTCCACATTGTAGGTCTTCTCGGGCTTCAGTCCCGTATTGGGTACGATCACCTGGCCCGGCTCGCTCTCGAAGACCTTGCTCAGATCGTCCACGTTCGGGGCGCGGAAGCCGGTGCTGCCAAGCAGGCTGAACCGCCAATCCCGACCAGGTATGTACATGAAGCCAAGGCGACCGGACAGCGCCGTGTGGTGCTGCTTTGTGGTACCGACCAGGAATGGGAACCAGGTGGTATCAACGAACGTCGCCTCCAGGCCGGTATAGGTGAAGCGCAGGCCTTCGCTCATGATGAACTTCTCATTGAGCTCCATGGTGTGCGACACGTAGGCTGCGGCCGTGGTCATGTTCGCGCCACCGTCCGCATAACGTGCCTGGGCCGGCATCACCTCGCCAGAGATGATATTCTTGATGCCGGCCGTGCTGCTGACATCGTTGTACGTGCCCTCCATCCCGTAGCGGAACTCGTGCCGTCCCGAGCGCTTTTCCATGTCCACGTTCAACGCGAACACGTTCACCTTTTCCACCTGGCCGGTGAGGCCGTCCTTGCGGTACCCCCGGTTGTTCCGGCTTTGTTCCACCAGCTGGTAGGACGGGGTGATCCGTGCCTTGTTGAAGAAGGCGCTGTCGCGTTCCATCTCCATGGAGTACGCGATGAGCATGCGTTTCTGGGGCCCGTAGTACCATTCCGCGTAGCGCGGTGCACCGTCACGCACCTGGGTCAGCCTATCGTAGCGTGGCACATCGGTGCTCGTGCTCAGTTGGAAGTTCAGTTCATGCACGCAGGCCTTTCCCCGCAGGCGGAGCTTCTCCAGCAGGTCCATCTGCTTGTAGGCGGACCCGACCTGTACGTTGCTGTCGTCGTTCACCACGGCGGAGTCCACACCATTGATGCGCTCGACGTACCAGGGCCTGCGCCCGAAGTCCTCGTAGAACGGGTTGCGTGTGCTGCCCTGACGCAGGTCGCCGAAGTCGCTCAATGTGATCGAGGTGTAGCTGGAGATGCGTTCCGTCCGCAGTTCGATCCCGGCGTGGGCCGTGATCTCGTTGTTGGCCGATGAATAGCGTGTGAAGGCCTCGCCGACTACGGCCTTGCCGGAACCATCGCGGAACCGCGGCGCACGCGTATAAAAGTGCACGACCCCGCCCAGCGCGTCACTTCCGTAGGCCACGGATGCCGGACCACTGATCACCTCCACCTTTTCCAAGGCGTTCTGATCCACGGTGATGATGTCCTGCAGGTGACCTGCGCGATAGATCGCGTTGTTCATGCGGATCCCATCGACCACCAGGAGCACCTTGCTGGCCTCGAAGCCACGGATCACCGGACTGCCTCCGCCCAGCTGGCTCTTCTGAACGAAGACGGTGCCGGTGTTCTGCAACAGGTCGGCCGCGGTCCGGGCCTCGGTGCTTTCGATGCGTCGAGCGGTGATCACGTCCACTTTCTCCGGTACGTCGCGCCGTTCCTCGTCGAAGCGACTTGCGGACGATACGAACTCGTCCAGCGTGTAGGCCTGCAGGTCGAGCAGGAAGGGAGATGTCGCGGCCATGAGTTCCGCGTAGTTACGTTCGACAGGCTTGAAGGCCACATGCCGGATGGCAATATGATCGCGGCCCTTCAGCACGGTGATATCGGCCTGTCCACGTGCATCGGTCACCACCTGCACCAGGGGGTCATGGGCCGTGAGCGTCACGCCCTCGATGGGGCGCAGCGTGGCCTTGTCGGCCACAGTGATGGTCTGGCCATGCACAAGGAAGGCGGACACGCCAAAGACGAATAGGACAACGAATTTCTTCATGCTAGTTCTTGGAGATGGATCAGGGCGAGCAGCATTTCCGCCGAGCGTAACGGCAGGAACGGCGGGGTCCGGCCCCGGTGAGCGGACATCCTCGGTTCAGACCGGGGATTGGCGGGGTGGCTGAAATGGGCCTGAGCGAGGCATCGGGAGAAGAGCCACCATGTGCTCATGCACGCTTTGAAGCGGTGTATCGATCGCCATGGGCATGATCGGCGATGCGCCGTTCTGAAAAAGACCGAACAGCAAAGCGAACATCACTTGTTTCGTGGCCCGGGTGTTCCATCCCGTTCCCACCATGTCGCTCATCTCCTCCTTCAGTCGTGTTTCTTGCTCGTCTTCCAAACAGACCATGCGGATCTCTCCTGAGGGCAGCACATCGGTCCGGACCACATCGTACATCCGGCCCTGCCATGCGAATTCACGTCCCTCCCCTTCCATATGTACATCGGCAAGAGCGGCGGCATCCCAGATGAATATCCTCCTGTCCGAGGTCAGCAGGCGTTCGGAAAGACGTTCGGACCATTCCGCATGTAACATGGCATCTTCAATGAACAACTGCACCGACCGCAAGAAAGGCGCGGAAACGAGCAGCAAGAGCATGGATGCCATGCCACCGATCCGGATGCTCCGCGTCATGGCGCCAAGGTAGACGAGGGAAGTTGTCGGAACATGACGTCCGACGGCCGCACCGATCACTTCTTGCGGAGGAATACACGGATCGGAACCCCGGTGAACCGGAAGTGCTGCCGCAGCTTGTTCTCCAGGAATCGGATGTAGGGGTCCTTGACGTACTGGGGCAGGTTGCAAAAAAAGGCGAAGGAGGGCACCACCGTGGGCAGCTGGGTGACGTACTTGATCCTGATGACCTTGCCCTTCTGCATGGGTGGTCCGTTGCGCTCGATCTCCGGTAGCATTACCTCATTGAGCTTGCGCGTGGGGATCCTCCGACGCCTGTCCTGGTGCACCTGCATCACCAACTCCATGGCCTTGTGGATCCGCTGTCTGTCTTTGACCGAAACGAAGATCACGGGTACGTCATCGAACGGGGCGAGCCGGTCACGCACGTGGGCTTCGAAGGATTTCGCCGTATGTGTGTCCTTCTCCACCAGGTCCCACTTGTTCACCAGCACCACCACACCCTTGCCGTTCTTCAGAACGATGGAGAAGATCTCGAGGTCCTGGTGCTGAACACCCTCGGTGGCATCGATCATCAGGACGCATACATCGCTCTGCTCGATGGCCCGGATCGAGCGCATGACCGAGTAGAACTCGATGTTCTCCTCGACCTTGTTCTTCTTCCGGATCCCTGCCGTGTCGAGAAGCATCACGTCGAAGCCGAACACGTTGTAACGGCTGTGGACGGGGTCACGTGTGGTCCCCGCCACCGCTGTCACGATATGCTGATCGCGGCCAAGGAGGGCGTTCACAAGGGAGGACTTCCCGACGTTGGGCCGTCCCACGATGGCGATGCGTGGTATCTCGGGCAGATCGGGGTCCCTCTGGGCGGGGATGCTGGCCACCAGAGCATCCAGAAGTTCACCCGTACCGGACCCGTTCTGTGCGGAAATGGTGTAGACCTCGCCCATTCCCAGGGCATACAGTTCAGCAGCATCCGCCAGTTGATCGCCGGTATCCACCTTGTTCGCCACGACGAACACCGGCTTGCTGGACCGGCGGAGCAGGTCGGCGATGGCCTCGTCCATGTGCGTTAGACCGGAACGAACGTCCACGAGAAAGAAGATCGCGTCGGCCTCCTCGACGGCCAGATGCACCTGCCGCCGGATCTCGGCCTCGAACACGTCGTCGCTCCCTGTGACATACCCCCCGGTATCTATCACGCTGAAATGCACACCGGTCCATTCGGCCAGGCCATAGTGCCTGTCGCGGGTGGTACCTGCGGTGGGGTCGGTGATGGCCTCTTTCCGTTCGATCAGACGGTTGAAGAGCGTGCTCTTCCCGACGTTCGGCCGGCCCACGATGGCGACGATGTTGCCCATGTCAACGGTATCCGTATTTCCGGAGCTTGCGTTGGTCCTGCCGCCAGTCGGGGTCCACCTTGACGCGCAGGTCGAGGAAGACCTTGTTCCCGACGAAGCGCTCGATATCCCGGCGGGCCTCGGTACCCAGTCGGCGCAGGGCCGCCCCGCCCCTTCCGATGATGATCCCCTTCTGCGAATCGCGCATCACGATCACCTCGGCCCGGATGCGCACGATGTCCCCCTCCTCCTTGAAGTCGGTCACCACCACCTCGGTGCTGTACGGCACCTCCTGCTGGTAGTACGAGAGGATCTTCTCCCGGATGATCTCGGCCACGAAGAAGCGCATGTTGCGGTCGCTCAGTTCGTCCTTGGGGTAATAGGGCGGATGCTCCGGCAGCATGCCCGCGAGCTTGGCACGCAGCTCCGCCACGTTGAACCCATGGAGCGCGGAGATCGGCAGCAACCCGGCGTGTGGCAGGGCCGTTCGCCATTGCTCCAATTCCACGGCCACGCGTGCCTGGTCGCTGATGTCGATCTTGTTCAGCAGGAGCAGCATCGGTCCCCTGCAGCGGCGTGCCCGTTCCAGCACAGCCTCACTACGTTCGGGGCGCTGGCCCGCCTCCACCATCACCAGAAGCACATCGGCATCCTTCAGCGCCTCGTCCACTTCGCGCATCATGCTGTCCTGAAGGGGATATTGGGGATCGAGGATGCCGGGCGTGTCGGACAGGACCAATTGGAAATCCTCCCCATTGAGGATACCGAGGATGCGGTGACGCGTGGTCTGGGCCTTGGGATTGACGATGACCAGCCGCTCTCCGAGCAGGGCGTTGAGCAGGGTGCTCTTGCCCACGTTCGGCAGCCCGATGATGTTCACGAATCCGGCCCGATGCGCCATCCGAGAGCGAGGTGATAACAAAGAACCCGGCGTTCGCCGGGTTCCTCTAGTAGCGGGGGCAGGACTCGAACCTGCGGCCTTCGGGTTATGAGCCCGACGAGCTACCATCTGCTCCACCCCGCAATGGGCGGCAAAGATACGACCTTTTGCTGACCTCTCGGTCAGCTCCCCCTGGGTTCATCCATCTCCTCCAGTCGGAGCGAAGCGGACTCCCATTCCTCCATCACCTCGGCGATGCGCTGCGCAAGTTCACCGAGCCGCGCATATCCCTTCTCTACCTGCTCAGGGGGGATGCCACTTTTCATCACTTCTCCCTGAAGGATCCTTTCTTCCTGCTCCAGTGTGGAGAGCTGCTTCTCAAGGCGTTGCACCTGCCCCTGCATTCTCCGACGTTCCTTCTCGACCTCCTTCCGCTCGTGGTAGTCACTGCGCGGCTTGTCAGTGGGGCGCTGGGGCGTTCCCCGTCCGCTCGAAGCCCCCATGTCGGCCGTCTGCAGCGCCTTTCGCTTTTCGATGAGCTCCAGGATGTCCATGTGCTGGTCCCTGATCCGGCCATCCTCCAGCTCGAGCAGACGACCGGTCAGGCCGTGCAGGAAATCCCGGTCGTGGGAAACGAGGAGGAAGGTGCCGTCGTAGTTCTTGAGCGCCTCCTTGAGCACGTCCTTGCTTTGGATGTCCAGGTGGTGTGTGGGCTCGTCGAGCAGCAGGAAGTTCAGCGGCTTGAGCAGCATGCAGCACAGTGCCAGGCGCGCACGCTCACCCCCGCTCAACACCTTCACCTTCTTGTCCACATCCTCCCCGCTGAACAGGAACGCCCCCAGCATCGCACGTACCCGGGGGCGGTTCTCTTCGCTCGCCGCATCCTCGGCGGTCTCCAGCACGGTGCGCTTGGGGTCCATGCGCTCCGGCATGTCCTGCGCATAGTAGCCGAGCAGCACCCCGTGGCCCAGGCGGATCTCCCCCTCATAGGGTTCCTCCCCGACCAGCATGCGCATCAATGTGCTCTTCCCCGTACCGTTGGCACCCACCAAGGCGAGGTGCTCGCCCTTGGCGATGGTCAGCTCGGCATGGGTGAAGATGTGCTTGGGTCCGTAGCTCTTCGATACATCGCGCAGCTCGGTGATGATCTTTCCCGCGTGAGGCGCAGGTGGAAAGCGGACCAGGAGCTTCCGCAGGTCCACGTCGTCCACCTCGATGCGATCCAGCTTGTCGAGCTTGGTGATGAGGCTCTGTGCGAAGGCCGCCTTGTTCTTCTTCGCGCGGAACTTGTTGATCAGCTCCTGGGTGTGTTCGATATAGCGCTGCTGCTCCTTCGCGGCCTGGGCTTGTTGGCTGCGTTCCACCTGCCTCAACTCCACATATTGCGACCAGGGTACCTTGCGGTCGATCAGTCGCCCGTTGAACACCTCGATCGTCCGGTGGGTCAAACGGTCCAGGAAGGCCTTGTCATGACTGATGAGCACGAGCGCCGCGGGGTAATCCTTCAGCAGGTCCTCCAGCCACTGGATGGCCGGAAGGTCCAAATGGTTGGTCGGTTCGTCAAGCAACAACAGGTCCGGACGCTGCAGGAGGATCCGGGCGAGCTCGGCACGCATGCGCCAGCCACCACTGAGCTCCGCCATCGGACGCTGCATGTCTTCGCCCACGAATCCAAGTCCCTTGAGCGTGCGCTCGATCATGGGGTCATGGTCGGCAGCTCCGATCATGTTGAGCCGCTCATGGGCATGTGCCAGCATCGTGGCCAGTTCCATCTGCTCCTCCACCTCGGTGGCGGTCTCCAGGTCCTTTTCGATCCGGGCGATCGACCCCTGCAGCCCACGTGCCTCGGCGAAGGCAAGTTCAGCGACCTGCCAGGGAGTGGCCTGGAGGTCATGCTCCATCTGCTGGGGCAGATAGCCCAGCGTCAGTTCCTTGGGCATGCCGATGGCGCCCCCGTCGGTGCGCTGCTGGCCTGACAGCACCTTCATCAGCGTGCTCTTGCCCGCACCGTTCCTACCGACAAGGCCAATGCGGTCGTCTCCGCCGATGAAGAAGGAAACATCATCGAACAAGGCGCGCTCGCCGAAGTGCAATTGTAGACCCTGGACGGTGATCATCGTGGTTCGGCTCCCTCAGCGGGGGTGCAAAAGTAGCAAAGCCCCGTGGGGGCGGGGCTTTGCAATGGGTCATGAACGGATCAGAAGTTCCAGAGATCGTGCTCGAAGGTGAAGAGCGCGTCCTTGATCTCCTCACCTTCCAACAAGGCGTCGATGCCGGTCTTGTAGTCGGCGATCTGCCGGTCATACACGTTGCTCCACTTGGTGATGGTGCTGCTGAACTGCCGCTTCCAGAAGATGTCCTCGAAGCTGCGGCGCTCCGCATCGTTCTCCCTGTTGAAAGCCTCCCAGTTGGCGAACACGTAGCGGCACTCGGGATAGTAGAGCCAGAAGATCGGCGCATAGCCACGCACCTCACCGTCCTCTCCCTTCACCTCCTTCATCGGCGCGATGCCGATGATCCGGATGTCGATCTTGCTGCGCTGCTTGTCGAAGATCCAATCCTCCTTCAGACGGTACATCTTGATGTCCCGTGATTCCAGCGGGATCTCCTGCACCACCATCTCCATCTCCTGTGTGTAGATGTTCTCCGTGTACTGGGTGTCCACGCGCATGAACAGGTCCTTCAGCTCACTGGCCAGCAGGGGTTTCTTGAACTCATCGTCCTGCAGCAGCGGGCCGGGGTCGTACGCCGTGATGCTGCCATCCACCAGCAGGCCCTGCTTGATCACATCGAACAGGCTCTTGCGATCATTGATGGGTTCGGTCGGATAGTACAGCGGGTGGTTCATCTTCTCCCGCAGGTCGATCGTACGCCATACCCGCCGCGCCCACATCACGTCCGCCTCGCGGATGTGCGTGTAGGGGACCACGCGCTTCGTCTTCGTGTGCTCTTTGATGTAGGCCCCGTCCAGGACGGTCTGGGCCATGGCATCCGGGCCGAGTGCCACCAGGCCGGTAAGAGCGGCGGCGATCGAGAGCTTGGTGCGGATCCTCATGCTGTGCGTGTTCAGTTCGATCAGACGACCTTGAAGGCCAGCGAACCAAGGCTGCGGATGGTACCGTCGGGGCCCTTCGCTTTGATGCCTTCGATATAGACCTTCTGGCCGGGCTTGGCCTTGGCGATCATTTCCTTCATATCGCTGGAAAGCGCAGGACCCTTGGTGATCTTTTCGATCGGGGTGCCGCTCACGATCATCGTCATCTTGAACTCGACCACATCGAACTTCAGGTCGAATTCGAAATCCACCATTTTGGCGATCACGCCCTGCGCAGCGGTCAACTCGGCCTTCTTGATCGTTTCATCACTGGTGCTCTTGCCCCCGAAATAGGGGACGGGGTTGGGCACGTTCTTTACCCGGAACTCCATGCCCTGCATGGTCTTCTTGGAGCCGTCCGGATTGGTGACCGTTGCGGAGACCACCGCCTTGAGGTCCTTGCCCGGGCGCACCACCCAGCCTTCGCCCGTCTTGGCCAGGCTGCCGTTCGACATGCTGGGCTGGATGTCCTTGTCACTGTAGCCGGAAACGCTGATGCTCACCGGGTTGTCCACACCGCGATAGAACACGTTCATCTTCGTCGGACTTACGACCAAGTTGGGCTGGGCCACCTCGTAGGTGGTCTCGAAGATCCGGGTCTCTTCCTCGCCACCGACCGGGTGGAATTTGATGATCCCGCGGACAGTATTGAGCCCCGCATGTGTGGCCGCCTGTTCGAGTTGTGCCTTGGCACCGGCCATATCCAGCTTGATGGCGTCCCCAATGATCTCTTTTTTGAGCGTATCGATCGTAGCGCCCGGACCGCAGATATAGACCTCCGGTGGATTCTGGTCGTCATAGGCTCCCATGAATATCTCGGCCTGGTACTTGCCACCAACTGATACGTAGCTGCTCAAGGGTTTGACGATAGGCGTCAGCGTGTTGAACTTGAAGCTCTTCTGCTCCACGTTCCCCAGTAGGTAGTTCACAGTCTCGTTCTCCATGTTGCGGATGTCGCCTTGGAGCTTCGAGAGGATGGTGACACCGGCCGCGAGGGGCACGTGGTAGAAGTTCTTGGTCTCCCAGGACACCTCCGCCCCCGTGCTGCCTGCCTCCTTTTCCTTGGGGAAGGAGAAGGTGGTCTGGATGTTCTGTGCCAGAGTGGAGTTGTTCTGACCAACGGCCGCCAGCAGTTTGTCGCGGAAGGCCTCCATCTTCGTGCGCAGATCCAGCGCGGTGTAGTCGCCCTCCTTCGGACTGGTCTCGTCCGGGCCGATCATCACCTCGGTGATCACGTCGTAGTTGTCCTTCTTCTCGATCAGCTTCAGGTTGATGACCGTGTCGTTGGCGTAAACTTCCTCCACGGGGCGCCCTTCGGTCTTTGCGATCACTTCGGCCTTGGTCTGATCGATGTATTTGATCAGTTCGGTGGCAGAGGTCTGGATCCCGGATGCCTGCGCGTAGGCCGCGCCGTACTTGGCCTGGTTCTCGCTTGCGTACTGCTTGAAGGTCTGATAGGTCTGGTCCATCTTCTCCTTCAGCGTGGCCTTGGTCATTTCCAGACCGTTGTTCACGGTCACGAAGCTCTCCAGGATCTCCTTGGATACGTTCAGCGCCAGTAGCGCCGTCAGCACCAAGTACATCATGTTGATCATCTTCTGTCGCGGGGACAGCTTTCCACTTGCCATCTCGTCGAACGCGGTTTAATGTTGGTCCCTTCCGGTCAGGTCGTTCGGCCTGCCGTCAGCCCTTGATCGTCATGGCGTTCAACATGTTGCCGTAGACGTTGTTCAGCTTGGCCAGGTTCTGGCTGAGCTCGGCGATGTTGTCCTTGTAGCGCTTGGTGTCGTCCACCGAGTTACGCAGGTTGTCCAACAGTTCGCCCACCCCGTCGAAGAGCTGGTTCGCAGCTTCGAGCTTCTCGCGGCTGGAACGCAGTTGCATTTCGTACATGTCGTTCAATGCCGACAGGTTGTTGCTCATCTTCTGGAGGCTCTCGCCGGCGCTCCGGCCCGCATCCACGTTCTCGGTGAGACCCACGAGGCTCTCGCTGGCCTTGGCGTAGGAGTCGCTCAATCCGGTGACCTTCACCGAGGCGTCCTTCAGGCTGTTGGCGTATTCGTTGGTCGCCGCGGCGGCACCGGTGATCTCGCCCATCTGCCGGGCCTGATCGCTCAACGAACGCATGCCGTCGCCCAGGCTTTGGATCAGTTCGGGTTCGATCTTGGCGCTCTCCAGCATGTCGTCCAGTTGCTCGGTGATGGAGCGCTGATCCTCCTTCCGGAACTCATCCCCTTCAGCACGCTCGCCCGTGGCCAGTTCCGGATATACGAGGCTCCAGTCCGGATCTTCATGCGGAGGTTCGAAGGCGGAGAAGAAGAAGATGATCGCCTCGGTACTGAGGCCCAGGATCAGGAAAAAGCCGGCCAGGGGCCAGTGCTGGATCTTGAACAGTGCGCCTACGATCACGATCGAAGCACCCCATCCATAGAGTTTGGCCATCAAGTTCTTCCACTTCTTGCTGCCAGGTTTCATCGTTGGTCCTTGCTTTTGTTGTTGGTCTTGGTAAAGTCGCTATCGCTGTTGTTCGAACCGCGGCATGGTAGGTATGGGCTACAGGTCCTCGGCGTTGATCGACTTGCCACGGCCCAGGTAGGTCATGACGCTGCGGAAGCCGATGTAACACTTGGCCGTGTCCTGGTACTCATAACTACGCGTGCCGGTCTGCAGATAGTATCCGATGTCCTTCCACGACCCACCGCGGATCACCTTGCGTTTGAGCGATGGTGGATCGTTGGCGAGAGCGTCATAGCTGTATTCGGGGTTCAGGTCGTGATCGAAGTCGTAAACGCTCTCATCGAAGGCCGTGCTGGTCCATTCGGCCACGTTCCCCGACATGTTGTAAAGACCGTAGTCGTTGGGACTGTAGCTGTCCACGGGCACCGTGTGGAAGCCGCCGTCATCGACATAGTTCCCATTAAGGGGCTTGAAATTGCCCAGGAAGCAACCCTGCCGATTCCGGATATAGGGGCCACCCCAAGGGAACGGCGCTTCATCGAGGCCTCCCCGGGAAGCATATTCCCATTCGGCCTCCGTAGGAAGCCGGAACCGGTTCACCATGGGCTCTCCATTGTTGATCATGAAGGCGTTCATGAGGTTCTGCGTGCGCCACACGTTGAAGGCATTGGCCTGCTGCCAGGTGATGCCGACCACGGGATAGTCATCATAGGCCGGATGCCAGAAGTAGTTCTCCGTCATCGGTTCATTGAAGGAGTACGTGAAATCATGTACCCAGGAGAGGGTGTCCGGATAGACATTGATGATCTCCTTGATGATGAACTTGCTGCGATCGCTGTGCCCCCGGATCGCATTGTTCTGGCCCTTGACGTTCGTATAGCTCAGGTCAAGGTCCTTGCCAGCCTTCCGCGCCGCCTCCTTCAGGTCGATCCAGTAGTATTCGAACATCAGCTTGCGCGTATCGATCTCCTTGCGCCGGTAGAACCGTTCGCTCTCGCTCAGGTACATGTCCGCCAGGGCCTCACGCTCCTCCTCACCATACCAGTTTATCCGCTCGCGCCAGTTGAGCACGGGGGGATCGATCTCCTCGCCGAACTCGTCCTCGGTGATCACATGTTCGCCGATGTCCTCGTCGCCCAGGATCCGTTTCGCGATCGAATCGCGCACGTAGTACACGAACTGCCGGTATTCGTTGTTGGAGATCTCCGTCTGGTCGATATAGAAAGCCTGGACCGACACGGTCTTGGACTTCGCGACCATGGCATAGGGGACGTCCTGATCGCTGGGTCCCATCACGAAGGAACCCATCGGGATGTAGTTCATGCCGTAGGGGTCGACCTGGTACCAGTCCGGTCTGCCCTGGACACCGATCAACTGCCCCTGACCACCACGCCCACAGCTAGCCAGCAAGCCGATGGCGCAGAAATAGATAATGGGACGACGTTCCATGGTTCCTCCGTTTATGCCGTTCGTTCCTTGCAGGTGCCTTCCGCGCTTCGGGTAAGCGAACACTTCAGGCTAGACTTTCAACGGCAGTGCAGGTTATTGGGTTACGTGCTTACAGGAATCGAACGTTGCGGTAGATCTCCGTCTTCGGTTGCGGGACGATCTTGAAACAGTAGTTGAGCATCACTTCGTGGCTGCCACTGCTGTAGTTCTTCAACTGCGAAGTGGTCACGTCGTAGCTGTAACCCAGACGCAGGGCACTGTTGCCGTTCTTGAACTCGTGCTGGTAACCGATCATGGGTGCGATGGCATCCTCCGTACGGTACGAAACGCCCAGCCAGACCATGTTATTATAGAGGAAGGTGGCGTTCACGTCCAGCACGGTGGACGAAGCATCCGTCTTGACCAACACGCTGGGCTGAAGCACATACTTCTTGTTGCCACCGATGGCCCAGTCGTAACCTGCCTGGAGGTAGTAGTGTCTGGCGTTCTGGATGTTGACATCCTTCAGTTTGCTTTCCGGGATCTGCGTGCTGCTGATGCCCGCCCAGAACGTGGGGGCGACATAGTAGAGGCCGATGCCCAGATCGAACGCCATGGCGCTGGCACCGTTGTCGGGGATGGCATTGTCATCCGCCACCGGGTCCACGGCCACCCAATCATGCCCAAGGGAGCGACTGGTGAATCCGAGGTACAGGCCTGCGCCGAACGTGCCGGGCCCGAACTTGCGATGGAAGGAATAGTGCAAGCGGGCCGCGGTGGTCTTCTCCTGGCCCAACTGGTCGGAGTAGGCAGAGATCCCGATGCCGCTACTGATCTTGGCTATAGGCATCTGCAGGTTAAGCAAGCCCGTCTTCGGAGCTCCCTCGAACCCGGTCCATTGCTGTCGGAGCAGGGCCGTGATACAGATGTTCCCGGACGTGCCGGCCACCCCCGGGTTCACCGACAGGCGGTCGAACATGTACTGGGTGTATTGCGGATCCTGTTGGGCGAAAGAAGCGCCCGCCAGACCCACACAGACCATGGTGGTAAGTATCCCCCTCATACGTTGTGTCCGTTCAGTTCCGCCCGGCCCGGGATAAGCACCCCTACCGGGACCTTGATGATCCCGGCGCCAATATAACAAAGATCGGATCGACCAAATGGTCCCGCCATCCCATCCATCCATAGGAGCGGAGCCTTCGTCGACGGATAGTGGTGCTACGCCAGTTTCTGAAAGGTGCGCCACCATCGGTCCGGCACTTCCTCCCGACAGGCCATCTGATAGTCCGCATAGGAGCACGGCACCAGATGATGTCGTTCGAATCGCGCTTCCTGCTCCGCGCGATACGGAACATCCATCCACCAACGATCGCTCACGGTGCTCTTGTAGAAGACCAGCTCCTGCTCGTTGGCATTCAGCGGGATGCGGAACCGGGTGAACCGCTTTCTGTCCAGCCAAGGCAGGTCGTTCGTCCGACTGCGATAGCCGTCCAAAAAACACCAGACCATCTGCGCGGCCAATTGGGCGGTCACCGCGTCCTGGTCCCGGTCGGGGTCCATCTCATAGATGCCGACACTGGTGATCTTCTCACTGACCCCGGCGTAGCGCATCAGCTGACAGATCTCCTCGCCGTGAAACCCGTTCGGGCCGGGGCGTGTGGTACCCGGGGCATCGCTCCTGCGGATGGCGTTCATGTCCACGCTCAGCGTGTCCCCATTGCGCAGGACGGGCTCGGCTTCGGAGATCGCGCCACGCACCTCACCGAGGCGGTGCGCATCGAAGAAGAGCTTGTCCATCAGCTCGATCCCGGGCTGGTCCACCAGATAGGTCTGAAAACCCAGATTGCTGTAGTTGAACAGGTAATTGGGCTGCCGAAGCACGATATGGCTCAGGTAGCTCGTATCGGCCAGGCCCTGTCCGGGCTCGCCCAGGTCGAAGCGGGGATCGATGCAGACCAGGTTCGCCGTGCGTTCGAGCCGCTCGTAGGCGAGGTATTGGGCGAACGTGTGACCCTGACCCCCACCCAGAACAATGGGCACGATGTTGTGCCGCACCAGTACGGCGATGGTATCGGCCAGGGCGTGTTGCGTATCCTGGAGCGTGGCACCAGGGTGCAGGTCGCCCAGGTCGGCGAGCCGCACCTTGTCGGCGGGGTCGAAAAGCCTGTACAGTTCGGCGCGAATGGCATCCGGGGCCTGGACACAACTGCGCTGTCGGGCATGACCCGGGTCGTCAAGAACGCCGAAAAGCACGACTTGTACACCGTCCAGGTCGGGGAACCCCGTCGGTCCATGCATGCGCACACGCTCGCCGAGCGAATGCGCCGACCATTCGGGGTTGGTGCCTCCGAACGATCCGGAGGGGCGGAAATACATTTCTATCTCCACGATCGGCTGCGTCTGACTTGGGGTGCACCAAGGTCGGAACCACCTCGGTCGCAAGTGGACGCCCACTTGCTCCAGATGTCCCCAATGACCTGTTGAAACCTACTTCTTGGTGGCGCGCTTCGCACTGGACCGGCGCCCTCCCTTCTTTCGGGCCGGTGCATCTGCGATCAACTGCTGAACCTCCTCCAGGGTGAGAGAGTCCGGTGTCCGCTCCTTCGGCATCTTGGCGTTCTTCCTCCCGTCCGTGATGTAGGGACCGTAGCGCCCATCGAGCACCTCGATATCGGAACCCTCGAACTTGCGAAGCACCTTGGCCTTGGCACCGGCGATCTTCTCCTTGAGCAGTTCGATACCCCTTTCGAGCGTCACAGATGCGGGATCCTCGCCCTTTGGAATGTTGGCGTAGGTCTTGCCGTGCTTCACGTAGGGCCCGAACCGCCCTCGACCGACCACGATCACCTCGCCCTCGTATTCCCCCAGGTCGCGCGTGGCGGATGCCGCCTTCTTCTGGTCGATCAGCTCGATGGCGCGCTGCAGTCCGATTCCCAGCGGGTCATCGTCCGCACCAAGGCTGGCATACGTGCTTCCAAGGCGCACATAGGGGCCGAAACGACCGATGCCGACACTGACCGTTTCCCCGTCCTTCTCACCGAGCGTGCGGGGCAGCTTGAACAGATCGAGCGCCTCCTCCAACGTGATCGTCTGGATGCTCTGGTCCTTGCGCAGGCTTGCGAACCGGGGCTTCTCCTCATCCTCAGCCTCACCGATCTGGATCATCGGTCCGAAGCGCCCGATGCGTGCATAGATCGTCCGGCCGCTCTCCGGGTCCTTGCCCAGGTCGCGCGCACCCGTGGCCTTCTCGGCCGTTTCCTTCACGCTACCAATTGTGGCGTGGAACGGCTTGTAGAACCGGGCGATCATCGTCCGCCAATCCTCCCTGCCTTCGGCGATCACGTCGAACTCCTCCTCCACCTTGGCGGTGAAGTTCAGATCGACGATGCTGGGGAAGTGCTCCACGAGGAAGTCGTTCACCACCATGCCGATGTCGGTGGGAAAGAGCTTCTGTTTCTCCGCACCCACGTTCTCCGATGCGGTCCTGTCCGCAAGCCGACCTTCGGCCAGTTCCAGCACGCGATAGGCCCTTGGTGTGCCGTCGCGGCTCTCCTTCACCACATAGCCGCGCTTCTGCACGGTGCTCACAGTGGGCGCATAGGTCGAGGGTCTGCCGATGCCCAGTTCCTCCAGTTTCTTCACCAGGCTCGCCTCGGTGTAGCGGGCGGGCGGGCGGTCGAACCGCTGCGTGGCGGTCATGGTCCGCAGTTGCAGCGCTTCTCCCTCGCCCAGGTCGGGTAGCATGCCCTCCTGCTCCTCGGCGTCCTCTTCATCGCGCCCTTCGAGATAGACCTTGAGGAAGCCCTCGAACTTGATCACCTCGCCCTGCGCGGTGAGCTGCTGGTCGGGAAGGGTGCTGATACCGATCTGTACCACGGTGCGTTCCAGTTCGGCGTCGGCCATCTGGCTGGCCACAGTGCGCTTCCAGATCAGGTCGTAGAGCCGTTCAGCGTCGCGGTCGCCTCCGGCCGTGCGCACACGCAGGTCGGTGGGGCGAATGGCCTCGTGCGCCTCCTGCGCTCCCTTGCTCTTGGTGGTGTAGCGGCGCGGCTTCGAGAAGGGTGCACCGTACAAGTCGGTGATCGTTGCCTTGGCGGCATCCACGGCCAGCTCGCTCAGATCGACCGAATCCGTTCTCATATAGGTGATGCTCCCCTCCTCGTAGAGGCCCTGCGCGATACGCATGGTCCGGTCGACCCCGAAACCGAGCTTGCGGGATGCTTCCTGCTGCAGGGTGCTGGTGGTGAAAGGTGCCGCTGGCGTGCGTTTGCCGGGCTTCTTCTCCACCGAGGCGACAGCAAAGTCGGCTCCGGTGCAAGCCTCCAGGAATGTGCGTGCCTCTTCCTCGGTAGCGAACCGTTGGGGCAGTTCGGCCTTGACAAGGGCCTGGCCGTCGGTGAGCAGTTCCGCCGTTATCCGGAACGCGCTACTGGACTCGAAGCCCAGGATGTCGCGCTCCCGCTCAACGATGAGGCGCACAGCCACGCTCTGCACCCGACCGGCGCTGAGACTGGGCTTCACCTTGCGCCAGAGCACCGGGCTCAGCTCGTAGCCGACCAAGCGGTCCAGCACGCGGCGGGCCTGCTGGGCATCCACCAAGTGCACATCGATCCCGCGCGGGTTCTTGAGCGCGGCTTTGATCGCCGGCTCGGTGATCTCGTGAAAGGTGATGCGCTTCACCTTCTCGTCCGGCAGTTTCAGCGCCTCCTTCAGGTGCCAGCTGATCGCCTCCCCCTCGCGGTCCTCATCGGTCGCCAGCCATACGGTGGCCGCCTTGTCCGCTTCCTTCTGCAGTTCCTTGAGCCGGTCCTTCTTCTCATCGGGCACCACGTAGGTGGGCTCGAAGTCGTTCTCCACGTCGACGCTCAGGTCCCGCTCCGGCAGGTCGCGCACGTGACCGTAGCTGCTGAGCACCTTGAAGCCATCGCCCAGGTAGCGGCCGATGGTCTTCGCCTTGGCGGGTGATTCGACGATCACGAGATCGCCCTGCTCGATGATCTTCTTCTTGGCCATTCGGAACGCGTAACGGGTGGGCAAAGAAAAGGGCACATCCGGAGGGAAGGGAGGGCTGTGCTTCCTTATTAATTGTCTTCCCCATAGGGGAAGGAAATTTTCAACAGCCCGGTGCGACAGGAAGGCCACTGCCACCTTGTCAGCTATTGCCACTACCTTTGCGGCCCTTTCCGCAAGCAGTTGGGCAAAAAGGTGCATATCGAGAGCTACGGCTGCCAGATGAACCTGAGCGACAGCGAGATCGTAGCGAGCATTCTGGCCAGAGAGGGATATGAACGCGCCGAGCGGCCCGAGGAAGCAGACCTTGTCCTGCTGAACACATGCAGCATTCGCGACAAGGCGGAGCAGACCGTGTTGAACCGACTCGATGGGCTGACCCACTTGAAGCGGAAGAACCCGGAGATGAAGGTGGGCGTGCTGGGCTGCATGGCCGAACGCATGCGCGCCGACCTGTTGGAGAAAAAGCAACTCGTGGACCTCGTGGTCGGCCCGGACGCCTATCGGTCCCTGCCGGGATTGTTGGACGAGATCGGGACCGGTCAGAAGGCGGTGAACGTGCTGCTGAGCCGCGACGAGACCTATGCGGACATCGCGCCGGTGCGGCTGCAGACGAACGGTGTCACCGCCTTCATCAGCATCATGCGCGGATGCGACAACATGTGCGCGTTCTGCGTGGTGCCGTTCACGCGCGGTCGTGAGCGAAGTCGTGAACCCATCACCATCGTCCGCGAAGCCCGGGACCTGGTGCGGAACGCCTACCGGGAGGTGACCCTGCTGGGCCAGAACGTGGACAGTTTCCATTGGAGCGGCGCTGATGGACGCACCACGGATTTCGCCGATCTGCTGGCGATGGTGGCGGAGGTGGATCCCCTGCTGCGGATCCGCTTCAGCACGAGCCATCCCAAGGACATGACCGACAAGGTGCTCGAAGTGATGGCACACCATCCGAACATCTGTTCCTACATCCATCTGCCGGTGCAAAGCGGAAGCAGCGCCGTGCTGCAGCGGATGAACCGCGGATACGACCGTGATCGCTACCTGGACCGCATCGCTGCGATCCGTCACTTCATGCCCGATGCGGCGATCAGCACGGACATCATCACGGGATTCTGCGGCGAGACCGAAGAAGACCACCAGGATACACTATCCCTCATGCGGGAAGTGCGCTACGACATGGCCTACATGTTCAAGTACAGCGAACGGCCGCGTACCCTCGCCGCCCGCAACTATGCGGACGACGTGCCCGACGACGTGAAAGGCCGCCGGCTCCAGGAGGTGATCGACCTGCAGATGCGGCATGCCGCGGACCGGAACCAGCTGCACGTGGGCAAGGAGCAGGAGACATTGGTCGAAGGTGTGAGCAAGCGGTCGGCGGACCACCTGTTCGGACGCAACACGCAGAACGCGGTGGTGATCCTTCCGAAATGCAATGCGGGGCATGCCGATCTGCGGCCGGGCGATCTGATCACCGCGCGCATCCGAAGCGCCACGAGCGGCTCGTTGCAGGGTGAACTGGTGCGCATCGATCATCCCGCACCGATACCGAAAGACACGATCCACGCATGAACGTCCAGCCGATCAAACAGCGCTTCGGCATCATCGGTTCCTCGCCGCTCCTCGACCGTGCCCTGGAGATCGCCGCACAGGTGGCACCCACGGATCTGACCGTGCTGGTCACCGGTGAAAGCGGATCCGGGAAGGAGGCGATGCCCCAGGTGATCCACCACCTCAGCGCGCGCAAGCATGGTCCGTACGTGGCCGTGAACTGTGGTGCCATCCCGGAAGGGACGATCGACAGTGAACTGTTCGGGCACGAGAAGGGGTCTTTCACCGGTGCGCACGAGGCCCGCAAGGGCTACTTCGAAGTGGCGGACAAGGGCACGATCTTCCTGGACGAGGTGGGCGAACTGCCGCTGGCCACGCAGGTCCGCCTGTTGCGCGTACTGGAGACCGGCGAGTTCATCCGGGTGGGCAGCAGCAAACCGCAAAAGACCAACGTGCGCGTGGTGGCCGCCACCAACGTGGACATGCTGCAGGCCGTGCAGCGTGGCACTTTCCGGGAGGACCTCTACTACCGGCTCAACACCGTGCCCATCCACGTGCCCAGCCTGCGCGAGCGCAAGGAGGACATCCACCTGCTCTTTCGGAAGTTCGCACAGGATGCCGCGGAGCGGTACCGTATGCCACCCGTGGAACTGACCGATGACGCGCAGCAGTTGCTGGTGGGTTACCGCTGGCCCGGCAACGTGCGGCAACTGAAGAACATCGCCGAGCAGATCAGCGTGATCGAACAGGACCGCGAGATCGACGCCGCCACCCTGCGGCAGTACCTGCCCGAGGAGGCCGGCTCGCTGCTCCCCGCGGTGGCCGGCAAGGCCACGGAAGGGATCAACGAGCGCGAATTGCTGTACAAGGTGCTCTTCGACATGAAGACCGATCTGAACGACCTGAAGGCCCTGGTGCATGGGCTGATGCAGGACAAACCCGTGGACCCGGCCCTGGTGCAGCGGGTGTACGAGGAGCCACTGGTGATCCCGCATGCGGCCTCGCCGAGCGGCACGATGCAGATCCATATGCCGCGGACACGCGACGCGGAGCAGGACGTGGAACACACTGAAGTGGAGGAATCGCTGAGCCTGGAGGAGAAGGAAAAGGAATTGATCCGCAAGGCCCTCACCAAGCACCGCAACCGGCGCAAGGCCGCGGCACAGGAATTGGGCATCAGTGAACGCACACTGTACCGGAAGATCAAGGAGTATGATATCAAGTAATGGTCATTGTTCGATAGTTCATGGTTAATGGTCGCTAGGTGATGGTCGAGACCGGAGCATGGAAGCGAACGATCCACCGCACACAAGCAATGAACAGGGGACACGGGATCCGGTGGCAGGCCCGACCGATGGGAAAGGGATCGGCCTTGGCCATCCTTGGCTGCATCTTGATGACGTCCTGCCAGGTCAACTATTCCTTCACCGGAGCGGACACTCCACCGGATGCCCGAACGGTGACGATCGACCCCTTCGAGAACCGCGCCACGCTGGCGCCGCCGAACAGCGCACAGGTCTTCACCGAGCGACTGCGGGACCTGATCTCGGCCCAAACGCCGTTGAACATCGCCCAACAGGATGGAGACCTGGAATATGCAGGCACGATAACGGGCTATGACGTGCAGCCCGTGGCGATCCAGGCGAACGAGACCGCGGCGATGAACCGGCTCACGATCACCGTGGGCGTCGTTTACATCAACAACAAGGAGCCGAATAAGAACGGCCAGTTCTCGGTGTCGCGGTTCGCCGATTACGACAGCAGCCAGGACCTGGTCAGCGTAGAGGATGCCTTGTTGCAGACCATCAGCGATCAACTCGCCCAGGATATCTTCGACCGGACGTTGGGGAACTGGTGATGAAGGGTTGGGAACACTGAGGTCGAAAGCGCAACGATCGAGATGGACCGCGAACGGTTGACACGGATCCTGGAAGAACCCGGCAAGGTGGCCCTCGAGGACCTGGCCGGTCTGAAGGAGCTCACCGAGCGCTATCCCTGGTTCAGCGGGGCGCATCTGCTCCTGGCGGTCGGTGAGCACGCCGAGGGGGATGTCCTGTTCGACGAGCGACTCCGCACCGCCGCCACCCATATCCCGTCGCGTGCCGTGCTTTTCGATCGGATCGGTCCCACGGCACGACCGTTCTCCGATGCCCGGATGGTAGCCCCGGACGGGAAGCCGGCACCCGAAGCGCCGATGACGATCGTGCCGAACGATGCCCCGGTCGCAGCGGAAGTGCCGGTCACTGCCGAGCCCGCAGAACAAATAGAGGATCCGCCGAAGGACCCCTTGGAGCGCCAATACATCGAAGCGGCGTTGGCCAGCAGCTACGAGCTGGTCCATCCGTATGGCGATGCCGCCGGAGCGGAGCATGCCCCGGTGCCGGTGGAAGAAGCACCAGGTACGCCACCCCCTCCGGGACCGATCGTCGGGGGATCCACCGCCTCTTCCAGCACCAACGAAACCAGTTCCAATGGTAAGGCGATCACTCCGAGCACCCGGCTGCGCTTCACCGACTGGCTTTCGGAACCTGTCCGGATGCCTTCGGATGGATCGAACGGACCGGTGACACGATCACCCGGGACCGCATCTTCGGACGGACCTGTCGCCGAACCCGAAGCACCCCTGGACACCGGGTCCCTGATCGACCGGTTCATCGCCCAGCAGCATCCGGAACCGGTACCTACCGCGGCTTTCTTCACCCCGCAACAGGCGGCAAAACGGAGCCTGGAAGAGCGAATGGACCTGGTGACCGAGACCCTGGCGCGGATCTACGAGCAGCAGGGGAACCATGCCAAGGCCATCGCCACTTACCGGGAGCTGGCGTTGAAATACCCCGCGAAAAGCGCTTACTTTGCGGCCCTTGTTCAAAAGCTGGAAGGCCGGACGAACAAGTAGGACAAGCCTTTCATCATGGTAGCCATCTCGATCCTCATCCTGATCGTCTGCGGTCTTCTCGCCCTGGTCGTGCTCGCTCAGAACCCCAAAGGAGGCGGCCTGGCGGCCGGTTTCACGGGTGCCCAACAGATCGGTGGTGTGCAGCGCACGGCGGACTTCCTGGAGAAATCGACCTGGACCCTGGCCGGCGCCCTTTTCGTGCTGTGCCTGATCTCGGCCTCGATCCAAGGCAGCACCCGGCAGGTGGTGGACGAGTTGGATACGCCGAGCGAGCAGGTGACCTCGGGCAATGTGGACCCGAACGCCGTGGACCAGGACGTGGAGGACAGCGGCACCGAGCAGACGGTCCCAGACGCAGGCGAACCCGCTCCGGCCCAGTAGCCCCGGACAAGCTGTCAGCGCCTGACTGACAACCCATCCCTTCCAAGGGCAAGATCGACAGCCCACCCCTTCTGGCATGCCCCTTGACAGGGGGCGGCCACGATCGAAACCGCATCAAAACCATCCCTACGTCAATGGCAACGAAAGTGAAACCGCTGGCGGACCGCGTGCTCGTTGAAGCCGCCGCCGCCGAAGAGACCACCAAGGGGGGCATCATCATCCCCGACACCGCCAAGGAAAAGCCACAGCGTGGCAAAGTGATCGCCGCCGGCACCGGACGGGTGGCCGACGACGGCAAGGTGACACCGCTCAGCGTGAAAGTGGGCGACGAGATCCTGTACGGCAAGTACAGCGGAACCGAGCTGAACCTCGACGGCAAGGACTACCTGATCATGCGCGAGAGCGATATCTACGCCGTCCTCAACTAAGATACCTCACCTCCAGACCAAAAACCGATACTGCAATGGCAGCCAAGAACATCCAATTCGAGCTGGACGCCCGCGATCGCCTGAAGAAGGGCGTGGACAGTCTGGCCAACGCCGTGAAAGTGACCCTCGGACCGAAGGGCCGCAACGTGATCATCGACAAGAAATACGGCGCCCCCAGCGTGACCAAGGACGGGGTGACCGTGGCCAAGGAGATCGAACTGAAGGAGCCCGTGGAGAACATGGGCGCCCAGATGGTGAAGGAAGTGGCCAGCAAGACCGCCGACGCGGCGGGTGACGGCACCACCACCGCCACCGTGCTCGCCCAGGCCATCGTGACCGCCGGCCTGAAGAACGTGGCCGCCGGTGCCAATCCGATGGACCTCAAGCGCGGCATCGACAAGGCCGTGACCACGGTGGTGGACGAGCTCAGGAAGATGAGCAAAACGGTCGGCGACAACGACGACAAGATCAAGCAGGTGGCCACCATCAGCGCCAACAACGATGAGACCATCGGCGCGCTGATCGCCGAAGCCATGGGCAAGGTCAAAAAGGAGGGCGTGATCACCGTGGAGGAAGCGAAAGGCACCGACACCACCGTGGAAGTGGTGGAGGGCATGCAGTTCGACCGCGGCTACCTCAGCCCGTACTTCGTGACCAACGCCGACAAGATGGAGGCCGAGCTGGAGAGCCCCTACATCCTGATCTACGACAAGAAGATCAGCAGCATGAAGGAGCTCCTGCCGATCCTGGAGAAGAGCGCGCAGACCGGCAAGCCCCTGCTGATCATCAGCGAGGACGTGGACGGCGAGGCCCTGGCCACCCTGGTGGTGAACAAGATCCGCGGCGCCCTGAAAGTGGCCGCCGTGAAAGCCCCCGGCTTCGGTGATCGCCGCAAGGCCATGCTCGAGGACATCGCCGTACTGACCGGTGGCACCGTGATCAGCGAGGAGCGCGGCTACAAGTTGGAGAACGCCGACCTGAGCTACCTCGGCAAGGCCGAGAAGATCACGATCGACAAGGACAACACCACGATCGTGAACGGCGCCGGCAAGAAGGCCGACATCACCGCCCGCGTCAACCAGATCAAGGCGCAGATCGAGACCACCACGAGCGACTACGACAAGGAGAAGCTGCAGGAACGCCTGGCCAAGCTGGCCGGTGGCGTGGCGGTGCTCTATGTCGGTGCGGCCACCGAAGTGGAGATGAAGGAGAAGAAGGACCGCGTGGACGACGCCCTGCATGCCACCCGCGCCGCGGTGGAGGAAGGCATCGTGGCCGGCGGCGGCGTGGCCTACATCCGCGCCCAGAAGTCGCTGGAGAAGCTCGAAGGTGCCAACACCGATGAGACCACCGGTATCGGCATCGTGCGCCGCGCTCTGGAGGAGCCCCTCCGCCAGATCGTGGCCAATGCCGGCATCGAAGGAAGCATCGTGGTGCAGAAGGTGCGCGAGGGAAAGAGCGACTTCGGGTTCAACGCCCGCACCGAGGAGTACGAGAACCTGTTCGCCGCCGGTGTGATCGATCCGACGAAGGTGACCCGCATCGCCTTGGAGAACGCGGCCTCGATCGCCAGCATGCTGCTCACCACCGAGTGCGTGATCAGCGAGGAGAAGGAAGAGAAGGCCCCCGCGATGCCGCACGGCGGCATGGGCGGCGGCATGGACATGATGTAAGGTCCATCCGGTCCCAACGAATACGAGCCCCGGTCAGTGATGGCCGGGGCTCGTTGCTTGCGACCCTGGATGAAAGGCTTTGGTCGCGGGTCAAGGAAGCAGGTCCGAGAGAACGAACGGCCTCCAGTTGGAGGCCGTTCCCAATGCTCGGAAGCACCGTGCCCCTATTCCGCCAGCACCAGCACGGTATTGTTCATCACCTCCACCACGCCGCCATTGACGGGGAACGTCCGCACGTCCTTTTCGGTCTTCAGCTTCACATCCCCGGCCTTCAGCACGGTGATCAGCGGGGCGTGGTTCTCCAGGAAGCCCATGCTGCCGTCCACGCCGGGCACGGTCACGCTGCGCGCCTCGCCCTTGAAGAGCTCCTTGTCGGGGGTGATGATCTCGACGCGCATGGCCTACGCTTTCGCGGCCTCGGCCAGCATCTTCTTGCCGGCGGTGATCACGTCCTCGATGTTCCCCTTCAGGTTGAAGGCGGCCTCGGGGTACTCGTCCATCTCGCCCTCGAGGATCATGTTGAACCCCTTGATGGTCTCCTCGATGGGCACCATCACCCCTTTCAGGCCGGTGAACTGCTCAGCGACATGGAAGGGCTGGCTGAGGAAGCGCTGCACGCGGCGCGCGCGGCTCACGGCCTGCTTGTCCTCCTCGCTCAGTTCGTCCATGCCGAGAATGGCGATGATGTCCTGCAGTTCCTTGTAGCGCTGGAGGATCGCCTTCACGCGCTGGGCACAGTCGTAATGCTCCTGACCCACGACCGCCGGGGTGAGGATCCGGCTGGTGGAATCCAGCGGGTCCACGGAGGGATAGATGCCGAGCTCGGCGATCTTCCGGCTGAGCACCGTGGTGGCGTCCAGGTGGGCGAAGGTGGTCGCCGGCGCCGGGTCGGTCAGGTCGTCCGCGGGCACGTACACGGCCTGCACGGAGGTGATGGACCCGCGCTTGGTGGAGGTGATGCGCTCCTGCATGGCGCCCATTTCGGTGGCCAGCGTGGGTTGATACCCCACGGCGCTCGGCATCCGGCCCAGCAGGGCGGACACCTCGGAGCCGGCCTGGGTGAAGCGGAAGATGTTGTCCACGAAGAAGAGGATGTCGCGGCCGCCGCCTTCACCTTCCCCGTCGCGGAAGTATTCGGCGAGGGTCAGACCGCTCAACGCCACGCGGGCGCGGGCGCCGGGCGGCTCGTTCATCTGGCCGAAGATGAAGGTGGCCTGGCTCGAGGAAAGCTGGTCGTAGTCGACCTTGGTCAGGTCCCAGCCGCCCTTCTCCATGCTGTGCGTGAATCCTTCGCCGTATTTGATGATGCCGGCCTCGATCATCTCGCGGAGCAGGTCGTTCCCTTCGCGGGTGCGCTCACCCACGCCAGCGAAAACGCTGTATCCACTGTATCCCTTGGCGATGTTGTTGATCAGCTCCTGGATCAGCACGGTCTTGCCCACGCCGGCGCCGCCGAACAGGCCGATCTTGCCGCCCTTGGCGTACGGCTCGATCAGGTCGATCACCTTGATGCCCGTGAAGAGCACCTCCGTGCTGGTGGTCAGGTCCTCGAACTTGGGGGCCTCGCGGTGGATGGGGTAGCGTTTGGCGGTCTCCACGGGCTTCATCCCATCGATGGCCTGACCGGTCACGTTGAAGAGCCGGCCCTTGATGGCCTCACCCACGGGCATGCTGATCGGACCCTCCTGCCCCACGACCTCGGTGCCGCGTGCCAGTCCATCGGTGCTGTCCATGCTGATCGCGCGCACGGTGTCCTCCCCGATCAGCTGCTGGGTCTCCAGCACCAGGGTGGTGCCGTCCTCGCGCTTGATGTGCAGCGCGTCATAGATATTGGGCAGCGAGGTGGCGTTCTCGAAACGCACGTCGACCACGGGTCCGATGACCTGGACGACCTTTCCGATGTGCTTGGACATGAGCGGGTTAGGCTAGGGATACGGGGTTGATCCCGATTTGCGGCCGCGAAGGTACGGCTTGCCCCGGGATGGACAATGGACGTGGATGGGTTGTGGAGAAGTCAGTGCGGCTTCCACCGCATAGGGTTCATCGCACCATAGCGGTGATGCTCGGCATCGTGATGCCCTGCACATGGGAGAACCAGCCCCAGATATAGAGTTTATCACCCTGCGGGTCCGCCTCGAACCGTCCGACTCCGGCGGTGCCTACACCCTCACCTACGGGATCCAGTGTAGGTTGGCCGCGTGCCCCCGAGGGGTTGGTGGAACCCACGACCAGGACCAAGCCCGTCAAAAGCGCTTTGTTCATCGCACCATGAAAGTACTTCGCGCCAGCACGATGCCCTGGCGGTCCACGCAATGGATGACGTACACCCCGGGTAGAACGATCGACCAAGGAACAGTGTACGATCATGGGTTTGAAAATACGGACCCAAGCCCCTTCACGACTTCCCGTCATCGCCCCCAACTTTGCGGCCGTGAAGGTCCACCGCGATCTGGCCTCGTTCCGGGAGGTGTCCCGCCCCGTGCTCACCACCGGCACCTTCGACGGCGTGCATCGCGGTCATCGGGTGATCCTCGAACGGCTGAACGAGGTGGCCCGGAAGGAGCATGGGGAGAGCGTCCTGTTCACCTTCCACCCCCACCCGCGCATGGTGCTGCATCCGGAGGACAGCGGACTGGAGCTGCTGAACACCCCCGAGGAGAAGATCGCCCTGCTCGAGCACGCCGGGGTGGACCATCTGCTGGTGATCCCCTTCTCCCGGTCCTTTTCGCGGATGACCGCGGTGGAATACGTCCGGGACATCCTGGTGGAGGGCATCGGCGTGCATGCCGTGGTGATCGGCTACGACCATCGTTTCGGCCGCAACCGAGAGGGCGACATCCACGTGCTCCGCCAGCTCGGCGAGGCCTACGACTTCCAGGTGAAGGAGATCCCCGCGCAGGAGATCGACCACGTGAAGGTGAGCAGCACCAAGGTCCGGGAGGCATTGAAGAAAGGCGATATCCGGACGGCCGACAGCTACCTGGGCTATGCCTACCCGCTGAGCGGCGTGGTGGTGGCCGGGGACCGGATCGGCCGCACCATCGGCTACCCGACGGCGAACATCGCGATGATCGACCCCTACAAGCTGGTGCCGGCCAACGGGGTGTACGCCGTGCGCGTCGATGTCAGGGGATCGACCCATGACGGCATGTTGAACATCGGCACACGACCCACCGTGAACGCGCGAGCGACCGACCGGAAGGTGGAGGTGCACCTCTTCGACTTCGATGCGGACATCTATGGTGAGCCGATCACCGTACGTCTGCACCGCCGCCTGCGCGAGGAGGTCCGCCACCCCGACCTCGAGGCCTTGCGGAAGCAATTGGACCGCGATACGGAAGCGGCCCGGACCGCGTTGAAGGAACAGCGCCCATGACCCGCCCCCTCACCATCCTATTGCTGCTTCCATTGGTCCACGGGACGATCCAGGCCCAGTTGCTGGACGCCATCGCGTTGGACACCGTCAAGGTGTACCACGGCCTGGAGCATGCCTTGAAGGAGCCCGACAAGGTGTACGCACTGGACCTTTCCAAGGAGAAGCTGAAGGAACTGCCGGAGGCGCTGTTCGACCTGCCACACCTGAACATCCTGGTGTTGGAGAACAACAAGCTGCGGCAGCTGCCCGACCGCCTGCCCGAGCTGTCCGACCTGCAGGTGCTCGACCTCAAGCACAACAAACTGGAGGATTTCCCGGAAGTGATCTGCTCCCTGCGGCATTTGAAGCGCCTGGACATGGCCCGCAACGCGCTGACCGGGCTGCCGCCGTGCCTGGGCCAGCTCACGGAGCTGATCTCGCTCGACCTCTGGAGCAACGATCTGGCCACGTTCCCCGATTCGCTCAGTGGCATGACTTCATTGCGGTTCATGGACCTGCGTGTGATCCAGATCGAGGAGAAGGAACAGGACCGCATCAGCGAACTGTTGCCACGCGCCAAGATCTATTTCTCGGCGCCCTGCAATTGTGGGATGTAGGATGTGGAAAGTGGGAACGTGAAAGTCGAAAGCTGAAAACGGGAGCCGCGAAGATGGCGGCATCAAGGGCCGATCACCGCATCGTGCCTTTCCACGGCTTTCTTCCGATCCGTGATCCCCTCATTTCGACCTACAGCTTTTGCATTTCAACTTTCAGCTTTCAACTTTCAGCCTTCCCTTGCCTCCCTGGACCGCCATCGAACTTCTCGCCGTGATCGGCAACCTGGCCTACACCGTGCTGATGGCCTGGGAGCGCCGTTCGGGCTGGCTCTTCGGCATCGTCGCCTCGGCCTTGAGCGTCGCGCTCTTCCTCCACCAACAGCTGCCGGGACAGGTCGTGCTCAGTGCGTACTACGTCGCGATGGGCGCGTACGGTTGGATCACCTGGGGCAAGGGCATGGAGCAGCTACCGATCCGCCGGCGCACGCTGCTCTTCCACGTGGTGCTGCTCGGCGTGGTGGGGCTGCTCACTTTGATGGCCGGACGCGGGCTGGAGCGGTTCCTTGACAGTTCACATCCCTACGAGGACGCCTTCGTCACGGTCCTCAGCCTGTTCGCCACATGGATGCTCGCGCGCAAGGTGCTCGAGAACTGGGTGTATTGGATCATCGCCGACGCCGTCGGTGTGCACCTCTACCTCACCAGCGGGCTCACCTGGTACGCCCTGCTCTTCGTGGTCTACATCGGTCTTTCCATCGCCGGGCTGTGGCGCTGGTGGCGCAGTTGGCGGGGTGTCAGCGTTTGACCAATGGCCTGGCGGTGATGCCGTTCTCTCCAGTGAGCCTCAGCCAGTAGGTGCCCGCCGGCAGGTCGCTGATATCCAGCCGCGCGGTCCGGCCGGTGAACGTCCGTGCGGGGATGACCGTCCGCCCTGCCGCATCCACCACCTCCACGTGCGCCCTGCCTTCCTGATCGCGCTGCACGGTGATCTTGTCCACGGCCGGGTTGGGTGCCACCGCAAGATCAGCTCCCCATGCATCGGTGCCGGCCACGCCGAGCCCCAGGTCGGACGTGGCGATGTTGTTCGCCAAGGTGGCGTTGGTCCCGGAGAAGGTCCCTCCGATGACCAGGCGACCATCGAAGGAGGCGACGGCATGCACACGGTCCCCATTGACCCAGGCAAGGCCCTCCACGTCCTGGGTGCCATCGAGGAAGCGGGCGATCTGAGTGCCGGAGTCGTTCAGGCCCGGACCGTAGGCATTGAAGTTGCCGCAGAAGTAGACCGTGCCGTCATGTTCGCCGAAGCCGAGGACGGCGCTCGGCACCGCGGAGTTGTTGCCCAGCGAGCTCCAATTCGCATAGAGCGGCGCGTTCCATTGCGATCCGCCTGCAGGCAGCAGGGAGAGGCCGAAGCCATTGTTCGTGCCATCGAACAACATCCCGCCCGCCATCAGCATGCCGTTCCGGTCGTGCAGCGCGAAGACCTCGTCCGGCAGTCCATCCGCCAATTGCTGCCATTGGCCGTTCACCAGCTCCGCCACATGCGCACAGGGGGTTCCCCCGAACTGGCCGATCTCCGTGAAGGCCCCTGCCGCGACAAGTCTGCCATCGTGTTGCCCAAGGGTGTGGATCACATCGTTGAGCGGGTCGCCAACGGGTTCCCAGACAGCACCGTTCCAATGCATGACCTGATGCGTGATCCCGGCGAAACCGCTGGCGTTGCCTGCGACATAGAGTTCGCCGTTCATCACGAAGAGATCGTTGAGGTGTGGGTCCATGCCCAACTCCACGGTCTCGTAACTCCACCCCAAGCCGTTCCAGCGCGCCAGATCGCTCAGTCCACCCTGGAATTGACCGGCCACCAGCAGGTCCTGTCCGACGATCACCATGTCCTTCGGCGTACCGTTGATGCCTGTGCCCATCGCCAGGTATTGTCCGCCGGCCCATCGTGCGACGCCGTTCATCGCGGCACCCCCCGCCTGGGTGAAGGTGCCGGCCAGATAGAGGTTGCCCTGGCCGTCGTTCAACAGGCAGGTCACCGTGGTGTCCGTACCACCACCCATGTCCGTCCACAGCGTCGGTGGGGCATAGGCGGGCTGGATCCAGGCCAGGTCTTCCGCGGTGAAGCCATGCGTGGTGGCCCATGCAGCAACATCGCTTGTGAACCGCGGGTCGGCCAGGATCTCGCTGACGTAGGCCAGGTTCATCGCCCCGCTGATCCGTTCCGCCAGCGCGCGGTCGCCGCTTTCGATCATCAACTGCCCCACGGCACACGCGGTGTGCCGGGGGTCGATGAAGACCGGGTTGCGGAAGGGCAGCACCTCGTTCTGTGGGAACAGCCCACGGTCGGCGTAGCGTTCCAGATCGTTCAACAGCTGTGTGCGCTGTTGCAGCTGTGTGGCGCTGAGCCCCTCCGGCGTATGTGTGTACAGATAGGCCCGCACGCGGTGCAGGTGCGCGGCGATCCGTTCCGCATCATTGGCGAAATGAACGTTCTGCTTGCCACCTTCGGGTTCCGGGTCGCGGACGGCCCATTGGGCGTTCACCTCCAGGAGATGCCGCGCGAGCGGTGCATCCTGTTGCGGGGCAAGTTGGGCGAAGAGGGGAAGCGAGGTCCCGGTCAGGGTGAGGAGAAGAAGTCCTTTCATGGTCCTGTCTTTTGATCGTTCGTCACTCCCTAGAAGCAACAACCATCATCTTTGCTGCCTCCGCAGTGATAGAAAGTTACACCTGGTCAGAGGGATGCGTTCCCAGTTTCAGCTTTCCAGTTTCAGCTTTTGACGCGTCGCATCGCCATCACGGGCCCCGAGAGCAGCGGCAAGACCACCCTGGCCAGGGCCGTGGCCGCACATTATGGCGCGCCGTGGGTGCCGGAGTTCGCGCGGGAATACCTGGAGCGGATCGACCGACCGTACGTGGAAGCCGATCTGATCGCCATCGCGAAGGGACAGCTTGCTGCTGAAGAGGCACGGGCTGACGCGAGCGATCCACTGCTCGTGTGCGATACGGACATGATCACCCTCCGCATCTGGAGCCAGGAGAAATACGGACGCGTGGCCCCCGAACTGGAACAGCTCATGCAGGGGACGCACTACGACCTCGCCCTGCTCTGCCGCCCCGACATCCCCTGGGAATATGATCCCCTGCGCGAGAACCCGCACGACCGCGACCGGCTCTTCGAGGTGTACCACGAGACGCTCATCGAATTGCAGCGCCCCTTCGTGATCATCGAAGGCGATCGACGGGACCGCCTGCATCGGGCCGTGCACGCGATCGGAGAGGTGCTCGGATAACGGTGTTGATCAGCGCAAGGCATGGTCGACCCAGGCCGTCTACGCCGCGCTTCGACGCCCACAGTGGGTCGACGTTACAGGTGGTCATCTGGATATCTCGGTAGTTTCATATTTCAGCTTTCCCCTTTCTTCTTTCCTCCTTCCTCCCCCTACCTTCGTCCCGTCATCACCCGGGGTGCTCCGCCGACACGCGGATGCTGAGATCATACCCGTCGAACCTGCGCAGGTAATGCTGCGAAGGGATGCGCCAGCCAACGGCGGCACCTCCGTGCGATGATCCTGAACACGGAGGACCATGAAGCACCATTTCCTTGTCGCTTTGCTGATCGGCGCTGCACCGACGCTCCTGGCGCAGACACGCATCGCCGGCACCATCACCAGCACCACCAACGACAGCCTGCCCGGCGTGAACGTGGTGATCGGAGAGCAGGCCTTCGGGGCCACCACGGATACGCACGGCCACTACCGGATCACCGGCCTGCGCCCGGGGAGCGTGCGCCTGCGTGTGAGCCACATCGGCTACACGCCCATCGACAGCACGATCACCCTCGTGGAAGGCCTCAACACGATCGACCTGCGGCTGCACGCGCACGCCTACCTGATGCACGAGGCGGAGGTCACCGCCGTGCGCCCCGCGGACCGCACGCCCGTGGCCCACAGCACCGTGACGCGGGAGGAACTGGAGCGCACCAACACCGGCGTGGACCTGCCGCTGCTGCTGGACCTGCAGCCCAGCGTGGTGACCACCACGGACGCCGGCACCGGCATCGGCTACACCGGCCTGCGCATCCGCGGCACCGACGCCACGCGCATCAATGTCACCCTCAACGGCGTGCCCTTCAACGATGCGGAAAGCCAGGGCACCTTCTTCGTGGACTTGCCCGACTTCGCCAGCAGCGTGGAGGACATCTCGGTGCAGCGCGGCGTGGGCACCAGCACCAACGGTCCCGGCGCGTTCGGTGCCAGCATCGACCTGCGCACACGGCCCGTGGCGGAGGATCCCTTCGGCGAGGTGAGCGCCTATGTCGGCTCGTACAACACGCAGCACTACATGACGCGCTTCGGCACGGGACGCACCAGGAGCGGGCTCAGCCTCGATGGCCGCCTCAGCTCGATCACCAGCGACGGCTACATCGACCGCGCCACCGCCGACCTGAAGAGCTACTTCCTGCAGGGGGCGTGGACCGGCAAGCGGACCAGCGTGCGCTTCATCACCTTCAAGGGGCACGAAAGGACCTACCAGGCCTGGGCCGGTGTGCCGCGCGAGGTGATCGACACCAACAGGACTTACAACCCCTATACCTACGACAATGAGGTCGACGATTACACGCAGACGCATTACCAGTTGCTGTTCGATCGGCAGATCGGCAGGCACGTCACGCTGAACATCACCGGCTTCCGCGTGGACGGCGCGGGCTACTACGAGAGCTACGAGGACGATGCTTCGCTGGGCGACTTCGGCATCAACACGCAGGTGATCGGCGGCGACACCATCGCGACCAGCGACCTGGTCCAGCGGCAATGGCTGGACAACACGCTGCAGGGCGTGAACGCTTCGGCGACCTACGGCTCGGGGGCGCACCAGGCGATCCTCGGCGGCAGCTTCAGCGACTATTCCGGCTCCCACTACGGCGAGGTGATCTGGTCGCGCTTCGCGGGCGACTCGGAGATCCGCCAGCGCTACTACGACAATGACGCGGACAAGACCGACGCGAACGTCTTTGCCAAACTGACCCATGCCGTCGGCCGGAAGGTGGAGCTGTTCGGCGATGCGCAACTGCGCTGGGTGGACTACAGTTTCCTCGGCTACGACAACGACCTGCAAAGCGTGACGCAGGACGTCGCCTTCACCTTCTTCAACCCCAAAGCCGGGGTGGACTGGCGCGTGCATGAAGGCGGCCGCGTGTATGCGAGCGTCGGCGTGGCCGACCGCGAACCCAACCGCGACGACTTCACCGAGAGCACCCCGCAGAGCCGTCCCACCAGCGAGCGACTTGTCGACTACGAGGCCGGCTACCAACGCCGTTCCGGTCGTCTGGTCCTGGGCGTCAACGGCTACTACATGGACTACACCGATCAGCTCGTGCTCACCGGCGAACTGAACGAAGTGGGCGCGGCGATCCGCACCAACGTGCCGCGGAGCTATCGCGCGGGCATCGAGCTTACCTGGGCGGCGCGGCTCACCAGCTGGCTGCTGTGGCAGGGCAACGCCACCTACAGCCGGAACCGCATCATCGACCTCACCGAATACGTCGACGACTGGGACAACGGCGGGCAGCAGGTCTTCACCTATGCCAACACCCCGATCGCCTTCAGTCCGGACCTGATCGCCGCCAGCGAACTGGGCTTCACCCTATGGAACAAGGAAGGCAGGGGGCGGGCGGACCTCACGCTGGTGACCAAGTACGTGGGTGCGCAATACCTGGACAACAGCGGCAGCGCTACCCGCCAGCTCGACGCCTACCTGGTGAACGACCTCCGCCTGAACATCTCATTGACCCCATTGCGCTCATTGCCCTCATTGCCCCACATTTCCCTCATTCTCACCGTACGCAACCTGCTGAACGAACAATACGAGAGCAACGGCTGGAGCTACAGCTACATCAGCGACGGTTCCCGCGAAGAACTGGTCGGGCTATACCCCCAGGCGCCGTTGAACGTGATGGGCGGGGTGAGGGTGGGGTTCTAGCACTCGGCCACGCTCCGACGAGGGCCCTTGGGCGCTACAGGATCGCCTGCATCGCACCCAGCACGAGGGCATAGCGTGCGGCCTTGCCGATGAACATCATCAGCGAAACGGGCAACAGGGGACTTCGGAAGAGGCCGAGCGCGATCGCGATCGGGTCGCCGACCACGGGCAACCAGCACAACAAGGCCGACCAACTGCCCCAACGTTGCACACGTCCGGCCACGCGGTCCGCCTGCTCGGGCGAAGCCCCCAGCCAGCCCCCGATCCTTCGCCCGTTTCCGAGGCGTCCAAGACCATAGCTGCTGAGCCCGCCCAGGGTATTGCCCAAGCTGGCGCATGCCCAAAGGGACCAGGGGCTCCACGGGCCCAACTCCATCGCGGCCAGCAGGGCCTCGGAACTGAACGGGAGGATGGTGGCCGCGAGGAAGGAGGCCAGGAACAGACCGGGTAAACCGAGGTCCTGCCAGGCTGGTCCGAGCTCCATGGCGGCAAGGTATCCCGCGATCGGCATGGAAGTTGGCCCCGCACCTGCAAAACGGCTCCCATGCGACGCCCCTTCCTTCTGATCCTTGCGCTGGTCCTGGTGTTGCCGATGCAAGCCCAGCTCGGCCAAAAGGGCCGCTACACCTTGAGTGGTGGCCTGCGCATCGGCATGCCGCTCGGTGAATTCGACGCGGCATACGGACGAACGATCGGCGGTTTCGGCCTGAACCTCGCCGTACCGCTCAAGGGCCTTCCGCTGGCAACGGGTTTCCAGTACGACCGTTCCTACCTGGGCGGCAGACAGGGCGTGGTGGCGGTGGATGAGCAATATGTGACCGTGACCAGTGGCGACCTCCGCGTTCGCAGCCGCATGAACGGCTACCACGCTTTGGCACGACTGGCCCCACTGAAAGGCAAGGTGAGCCCCTATCTCGATGGACTGATCGGCCTCCGCAGCTTCACCACCAACAGCCAGCTGACCGTGGACGGCGTGAACGGCCCACTGCGTGAGGACAATATCCTGCGCGGCACGGCCTTCAGCTACGGATGGGCGGCCGGGGTCCTGGTGGGGATCACCCCCCTGCTCTATGTTGAAGGGCGGTTCGAGCGCTTCAAAGGCGGCCGGGCGCGGTACGTGGAACCCACCAGCATCACCATCGACAGCGACGGGCACATCGACTATGTGGCACGGGAGTCAGGGACGGACCTGCTCACCATCCATCTGGGCGTGGGGCTGCGCTTCTGATCGCGCCATGGCGCCATCGTGGGGAACGTTGTTGGTAAGATCCGCGCAAATGGCCCACAGGCCGCATGGATCGGGCTTTTCCGGGTCGTAAACTTGCCCCTGCCAACACGGACGGGAAGTTGATCGATCACAAGCGCATCCAGAGCGCGCTCATCTCGGTGTTCCACAAGGACGGGCTCGGTCCGATCGTCCGGGAACTGCACCGCCTCGGGGTGACCATGTACTCCACCGGAGGCACGCGCACGTTCATCGAGGAGCAGGGCGTTCCAGTGGTCCCGGTGGAGGACCTCACGAGCTATCCCAGCATCCTTGGTGGGCGCGTGAAGACGCTGCATCCCAAGGTGTTCGGCGGGATCCTCGGCCGCAGGGAACGGGACAGTGACGTGGCCCAACTGGAGGAGTACGCCATCCCGCCCATCGATCTGGTGGTGGTGGACCTCTACCCCTTCGAGGCGACGGTCGCGGCTGGTGGCACCGAGGCGGAGATCATCGAGAAGATCGACATCGGCGGCATCGCCTTGATCCGTGCGGCCGCCAAGAACTTCAGCGACGTGGTGATCGTGCCCGAACAACGGCACTACCCCGAACTGCTGCGCATCCTGAAGGAGCAGGAGGGATCCACGACCCTTGCCGAACGGAAGGCCCTGGCGGCCGCCGCGTTCGAGGTGAGCAGCCGCTATGACGGAGCGATCCATGGCTGGTTCGATGGTGGACGATCCGAACACGTGCTCCGGTATGGAGAGAATCCCCACCAGAAGGCCGTTTTCCGGGGCGATCTCGACGCCCTTTTCGCGCAGCTGCACGGCAAGGAACTGAGCTACAACAACCTGCTCGACCTCGACGCGGCGCTGGAGCTGATCGACGACCTGGCGACCCTGGAGGGCGTGCCCTTCGCGGTGATCAAGCACAACAACGCCTGCGGGGCGGCCGTCCGTCCCACATTGAAAGAGGCCTGGGAGGCCGCACTGGCCGGGGATCCCGTGTCCGCGTTCGGGGGCATCCTGGTGACCACTGCCCCCATCGACAGGGCCACCGCCGAGGCGATCGACACGATCTTCTTCGAGATCATCGTGGCGCCCGGCTATGCCGATGACGCCTTGGAAGTGCTCCGCAAGAAGAAGAACCGGATCATCCTCGTGCGCACGGCCACGAGCATACCGGCCCGAAAACAACGCACGGCGTTGAACGGGACCTTGGAACAGGGCGCCGACAGGGTGCTCGTCCGCGGCGCCGAGATGAAGCCGGTGACCAAGGTCCGACCGGCCGCGGAGCAACTGGACGACCTGACCTTCGCGAACATCCTGGTGAAGCACACCAAGAGCAACGCCATCGCCCTGGCCAAGGGCCTGCAACTGCTGGCCAGCGGCACCGGGCAGACCAGCCGCGTGGACGCCCTGGAGCAGGCCATCGCCAAGGCGCGCAAGTTCGGCTTCGACCTGCACGGCGCGGTGATGGCCAGCGATGCCTTCTTCCCCTTCCCCGACTGCGTGAACATCGCGGCCGATGCCGGCGTATCAGCGATCGTGCAGCCGGGCGGAAGCATCCGCGACCAGGAGAGCATCGATGCCTGCGACGCCCGGGGCACGGCCATGGTCCTGACCGGCCATCGACACTTCAAACACTGATCCATCCGCATGGGCCTCCTGAACTTCTTCACCCAAGAGATCGCGATCGACCTGGGCACGGCCAACACCCTGATCATCTACAACGACAAGGTGGTGGTCGACGAGCCCAGCATCGTCGCAAAGGACCGGGCCACGGGCAAGGTGATCGCGATCGGTCGCCAGGCCCAGCAGATGCACGGCAAGACGCACGAGAACATCAAGACGGTGCGTCCGCTGAAGGACGGTGTGATCGCCGACTTCCAGGCGGCCGAGGACATGATCAAGGGCATGATCAAGATGATCAAGCCGGGCCGGCAGCTCTTCGCACCCAACCTGCGCATGGTGATCTGCATCCCCAGTGGCATCACGGAAGTGGAGAAGCGTGCCGTGCGCGACAGTGCCGAGCACGCCGGGGCCAAGGAGGTGTACCTGATCCACGAACCCATGGCCGCAGCGATCGGCATCGGTGTGGACGTTGAAGAGCCGATGGGCAACATGATCATCGACATCGGCGGTGGCACTTCGGAGATCGCCGTGATCGCCCTGGGCGGCATCGTTTGCGACAAGAACATCCGCGTGGCGGGCGATGAGTTCACGCAGGACATCGAAGAGTACATGCGCCGGCAGCACAACATCCTGGTGGGCGAACGCACCGCCGAGACCATCAAGATCGAGGTGGGCGCGGCGATGACCGAATTGGATGAGCCACCGGCGGATTATGCCGTGCGCGGTCGCGACCTGATGACCGGCATCCCGAAGGAGATCACGGTGACCTACAGCGAGATCGCACAGGCCCTGGACAAGTCGATCAGCAAGATCGAGGAGGCCATCCTGAGCGCCCTGGAGGCCACCCCACCGGAACTGAGCGCGGACATCTACAAGACCGGCATCTACATGGCCGGTGGCGGCGCACTGCTTCGCGGACTGGACAAGCGGATCAGCATCAAGACCAAGCTTCCCGTGCATGTGAGCGAGGACCCGCTGCGCGCCGTCGCACGCGGCACCGGGATCGCCTTGAAGAACATCGACCGCTTCCAATTCCTGATGCGTGAATAGGAACGGTGCATGCATCGTTCCCGCGCCGATCGGCGGAAGTGACGGACCTTCGATGACCGCGCGATGAGGGACTTGTTCCGTTTTCTGTTCCGCATCCGCAATACGCTGTTCTTTCTGCTGTTGATGGGCCTGTGCGTGGCCTGGTCCATCACGGGCAACGAGCATCACAAGGCCTCTGCGCTCCGTTCAGCGAGCGATCTGGTCGGGGGTATCTACAGCTGGCGGAACGCCATCACCTCCTACGCCGACCTCAGGGAGGTGAACGAACGTTTGTCCCTGGAGAACGCCCGCTTGAAGGACCTTGACCAACATGCCTATGTGCCGGTCGCCGAGAAATGGGTGCGCATCGATGACACGCTCCACCAGCAGCGCTATACCTACCTGGCCGCCCATGTGATCAACGGCACTTCCCACCGCCAACGGAACTCACTGACACTGGACAAGGGGTCGCTGGTGGGCGTGGCCCCGGATATGGGGGTGGTGGGGGTGGATGGCATCGCGGGCGTTGTGACGAAGGTCGGACCACACTTCAGTGTCGCCTTGAGCGTGCTCGACCCCGACTGGAACACCAGCGTGCTGATCGAGCGGACCGGGCACCGCGGTCTGTTGCAATGGGATACGGGCGACCCGCGGACGGCATCTGTGGTGGACATCGCCAAGCATGCTCCGGTCCGGCCTGGAGATACCGTGGTGACCCGTGGGAACGACGGCATCTTTCCCAGTGGTGTGCCGGTGGGCGTAGTGATCGATGTGACCGACGCCCCGGGATCGAACTACCATACGATCACCATCCGATTGGCCGAGGACCTGACCCGTGACGGTCCCGTGAAGATCGTGCGCGACCTGTTCCGCGCGGAACTGGACAGTCTGGACCACAGTGCGGACATGCCATGATCGGCAACCTGCTGGAACATATCGTACGCGCCGTCGTGCTCATCGCCCTTCAGGTGTTGGTGTTGGACCACCTCGTGCTGTTCAATGGCATGATGGTGCCATTGCTGTATGTGCTGTTCCTGCTCATGCTGCCGTTCGATCTGCCGTCCTGGGCCATGCTCCTGCTCGGCACCCTGACGGGAGCCGTCCTGGACCTGTTCGCGAACACGCCAGGGATGCACGCATCGGCCTGTCTGTTGATGACCTTCCTGCGGCCCTACTGGCTGAACCTCATTGCCCCACGTGAAGGCTACGAGTTCGGCATGCGCCCAACGGTGCACCACATGGGCCTGACCTGGATGCTGACCTACATGGGCCCGCTCATCCTCGTGCATCATCTCTGGCTCTTCTTCTTCGAACTGCACCGCTTCGATCGGGCGTTCTCCACGCTTTCAAGGGCGGTACTGAGCGCGCTGCTCACCCTGGTCCTTTGCGTGATCGCGCAATACCTCACCGGACGTCCGACCCGCGGCCGCGCATGAACTTCGAGGAGCGGAAATACGTGTTGATCGCCGCAGTGATCTTCATCGCCATCGTGTTCGTGCTCAGGCTGTTCTGGGTGCAGGTGGTGGACGATCGCTGGAAGGCCGAAGCGGCGAACATCTCCGAGCGCAAGGTCACCATCTACCCCGCGCGTGGACTGATCTTCGACCGTCGCGGTGCCTTGCTGGTGGCCAACACGCCGGTGTACGACATCATGGTTGTACCCCGCGAGGTGCGCGCGTTCGATACGACCGCGTTCGCCACGCTGGTCGGCGTGCCCGTGCCCGAGGTGGCGCGTCGACTGAAGGAAGCGACGGCCTACTCCAGCTATAAACCGTCGGTCTTCGAAAAGCAGATCCCCTCGGACCAATATGCCACGATCGCGGTCCACCTGTTCAAATACCCCGGGTTCTACGGTCAGAGCCGGACGCTGCGTACCTATCCACAGCGCATCGCCGCACATCTGCTGGGCTATCTGAGCGAAGTGGACGCGCGCAAAGTGAAAGAGGACCCCTATTACAAGCCGGGGGACGTGATCGGCGTCGGAGGTCTGGAATCCCATTATGAGAAGGCGCTGCGCGGCAAACGGGGTGTGAACTACGTGGTGGTGGACGTGCACAACAAGGTGCAGGGACCTTACAAGAACGGCCTGTACGACACCCTGGCCTATGCCGGCAAGGACCTCTACACCTCGATCGATGCGCGCATGCAGGCCTATGGCGAGCGATTGATGCGCAACAAGAAGGGCAGCATCGTCGCGATCGAACCCCGGACCGGGGAGGTCCTGTGCCTGGTGAGCTCGCCGACGTACGATCCGGAGCTGCTCGTGGGCCGCGTGCGCAACACGAATTATGTGCAACTGCAACGCGACACGTTGAAGCCCTTGTTCGACCGTGCCTTGCAGGCGCAGTATCCACCCGGGTCCATCTTCAAGATCGCCCAGGCCCTCGTCGCATTGAAGGACAGCGTGATCACACCGCGCACCGGGTTCCCCTGCAACAAGGCCCTCGTCGGCTGTCACAACCATCCCAACGCGCAGGACGTCCAACATGCGATCCAGTACTCCTGCAATCCCTACTTCTACATGGTGTTCAAGCGGATCATGGAACAGGGCGACCCGCGGGACCGGTTCACGGTCGCGGCGATCAACCTGGACCAATGGCGAAAGGACATCATGAGCTTCGGATTCGGGCAACGTCCGAACATCGACCTCCCGGGGGCGAAAGGTGGCAACATCCCGGATGCGGCTTACTATGACAGGATCTATGGCAAAGGCTCCTGGGCGTTCAGCACGATCTATTCGTTGAGCATCGGCCAGGGCGAAGTGATGGCGGTGCCCATGCAGATGGCCGACATGGCCTGCATCATCGCCAACGGTGGATGGTATGTCGATCCCCACGTGGTGCGCGCGATCGGCAGGGCCGACAGCCTGGTGCATGACCATGAGGAACGACATTACACCGTGGCACCAGGACCCGATCTCGGGCTGGTACGAGAGGCCATGCGGCGGGTGGTGGAGGAACCCGGTGGCACCGCAAGGCAGGCCCGCATCCCGGGCATCACGGTCTGTGGCAAAACGGGAACCGCCGAGAACCCGCACGGCAAGGACCACGCCGTGTTCGTGAGCTTCGCACCGATGGAGGACCCACGGATCGCCATCGCGGTGTACGTGGAGAACTCCGGTTTCGGCGGGACCTGGGCCGCTCCGATCGCCAGTCTCCTGATAGAACAATATCTCACCGACAGCATCAGCCGGCCCGACCTGGAGAAGCGCATGCTGGAGGCGGATCTGATCGCGGACGAACATCTGTACCGTAGAAAGCCCAAGCAACGCGGCCGATGAGCCAACGCGACCGCATCCGCGCGAACCTGGACCCCATTCTGGTGGGGCTCTATCTCACCTTGATGGTGATGGGCTGGGCGAACATCTACTCCGCGGCCTACGACCCCTCCCATCCGGGGCTTTTCGATCAGGCGATGGAATACGGCCGCCAATCGGTCTGGATCGTGGCAAGCATCGTGCTCGGTGGTATGATCCTGCTGGTGCAGGGCCGCTTCTTCAAGGACCTCGCCTATGTGATCTACGGCGCGGTGGTGCTGCTCCTGATCCTCGTTCTGCTGGTGGGCAAGGAGGTGAACGGTGCCCGTGCCTGGTTCGGCGTGGGCAGCTTCGGCATACAACCAGCAGAGTTCGCCAAGTTCGGGACGGCACTGGCGCTCTCGCGGTACCTCAGCGGCCTCCGGGCCCTGGCCGATCTGCGGTCCCGGTCCGTGGCCAGCGCCATCATCGCCCTGCCCGTGGTGTTCATCATGCTCCAACCCGATACGGGTACCGCGTTGGTCTCGGGTGCGTTCATCCTGGTCCTTTATCGGGAAGGGCTTTCGGGCAACGTGCTGCTGCTCGCGATCCTTGCCGGGATCCTCTCGGTCCTGGCGCTGATCCTGAAGGCCTCCACTTTCGGGCTGCCCCTTACTGATGTGCGCATCGGGGGACAGTACCTGCTGATGGGGTCGATCGCCATGTTCGCCCTGGTGGCCTGGTGGGTGGTGCGGAACCTGGTGGTGCGCCGCTACCGCAAACGGTTCTATGGACTGATCATTTTCGGACTACTGGGCTCGGTGGCCTTCATCGGATCGGTGGACCAGATCGTCGACCGGATGCCCGCACACCAGCAGACACGTATCCGCATCCTGCTCGGCCTGGAAGAGGACCCCCAGGGATATGGGTACAACGTGAAACAGAGCCAGACGGCCATCGGTTCGGGTGGCCTGGTGGGCAAGGGCTATCTCAAGGGCACGCTCACGAAGTACAAGTACGTGCCGATGCAAAGCACCGACTTCATCTTCTGCACGGTCGGTGAGGAGTGGGGCTTCCTCGGCACGACGGCCGTGGTGGGCCTGTTCACATGGCTCATCCTGCGCATCATCCAGATCAGCGATCGTCAGCGGTCGCGGTTCACGCGCATCTATGCCTATTGCGTGGCAAGCATCTTCTTCCTGCACCTGATGATCAATGTGGGGATGACCATCGGGTTGGCGCCAGTGATCGGGATCCCATTGCCATTCTTCAGCTATGGCGGTAGTTCGCTCATCGGCTTCACGGTCCTACTGGGCATCCTCGTACGGTTGGACGCCGAGCGTCTGAGCCAGTTGCGATGACCGCGAATGCAACGAGGCGCCCTGGAGGCGCCCCGTGCTGGTGCTGTTGCGGCAGCTTGTTCAGTAATATTTGCTCCTGTAGTCCTGAACGTCGGCCTCTTCCTTGAGCGCATTGAACAGGGTCGTCTCCGCCCGACCCTGGAGACGCTGGACCAATGTTTTCCGCTCGGCGCCGGGGTCCGTGAGCTCGGGCGCTGGTGTGAGGGTGTTCATGTGCACCACGTATACGGCCACATCACCCTTGAGCGGCGCGGAAGTGGCGTCGGGCTCCAGTGCGAAGATGCGACCGACCACCTCGGTCTCACTGTACCCGCCTGGAATGCTGTAGCTGCTGAACGCCATGTCGGTCGCGGTCTGCACGGTCTTACCCACGGCACTGGCCACGGCGCTCAGATCGGACCGACCGCCCATCTTCTGTGCGAACACATCGGCCTTCTTCTCCTTGACCACCTCCCGGGTGAACACATCCTTCACATCGGCCAGTGCCGGCACTCCCTCTTCGCGGACGCCCCGGAGGATCGCCACCACATAGCTCTCCCCGACCTCGATGGGGCCGCTCACGTTCCCGATCTCGGCATTGTTCACCCAGGTGATCAGGGCGAACGGCTCCTGAAGGCCCGAGACGAACCGCTGATCGCCGCGCAGTTCGTCCACGTGCTGGAACTGCAGGCCCGCATCGGTGGCCGCTTTCTCGAATTGTTCGGGGGCCGTATTGTTCAACGAGAACTCGTTCGCCTGTTTGTAGATGTCCTTGAACGTGGTGGGCGACGGGTGGTCCTGTCGGGCGATGACGGCCAGACGACGCTCCGCGCGGTCCCGATGTCCCAGGACCTCCACGATGTGATAGCCATAGCTGGTGTGGGCGATCGTGATCGCACCCACGGGCTCATCGAAGCTGGCCGCCGTGAATTCCGGCACCATCCGGTGCTTGTCGAACCATTCGTAGACCCCACCGTTCTGGACGGATCCGGGATCCTCACTGAACTTGGTGACCAGCGCCTCGAACTTGCTGCGGTCACGCTTCAGCACGGACAGGATGCTGTCCGCGCGTTGCTTCACTTCGTCCTCGGGCTTGCCGTTCTGGGTGCTCAGCAGGATGTGGCGGACCCGCGCTTCAGGCACTTGAACGATCGACCTCACCTTCACCAGCTTCCAGGCATTGCCATCGCGATAGGGACCGATCACCGCGCCCGTGTCCGCATGGAGAATGAGGCTGTCGGTCGTCCGGTCCGCGGAGCCAGCGGCATAGGGCTGCAGGGAATAGGTGCGGTCCTCGGTATTGCCCACCACGAACAAGCTGTCGTCCTTGGCGTTCTTGAAATCGTTCACCAGGTCCTCCAGGTCGGCCTTCTCCTGCGCGATGTCCCCCTGTGTGGCTTCCACGGGGAACACCACGTAATCGAACGACCGGGCCGGTTGCTGGCGGTACTTGCGATCGTTCTTGTGGGCACTGTAATAGGCGTTGAGATCGGCGTCGTTCACCTGGTACAGGCTGTCCGGTTCGTCCTGATAGCGCATCGCCACCAGATCGAAGGTGGCCTTGGCATTCCGCGCCACATGATCGTTCTTCACCTGTGCCGAATTGACGAACACGCTCTTCTTCACCAGCGTGTTGTACTTGCTGATGATCCGGTTCTCGATGATCCGCCGTTTTTGGATCTCGTGATAGACCGGGGCATTGGTCTGCACGTTCTGGAAATAGTTGCGCAGCAGGTCCTTGTTCGGCTGACCGGTGGTCTTGTCCTGGAAATTGGGATTGGACTTGAAGTCGGGAAGGATGTTGTTGCCGAACCGGATGTCGTCATATTCCTCCTTGCTCAGCGTCGCGCCGAAACCGGCCTCCTCGGCCTGACGCAGCAGGGTGTGTTCACGGACCACCTCGCTCCAGACGCTGTTGCGCACCTGCTCGGTCATCTGGGAGGTCACGGTCGTATTGAAGTCGTTCCGATAGCTATCGAGCTCCTCGGTCACCCGACGGTCATAATCCTGGATGTCGATGTCCTCACCCGCGATGGTTCCGACGGCGCGCTGTCGGGAACCGCCACGATTGCTGAAAAGGTCCGTGAGGATGAAGGCGACCATCGCCCCGCCCACCAGGACGATGAGCAGGCCGCTCCGTTCGCGGATCTTGCCGATGACTGCCATGTGCTGTCTTTTGAAAGGGCTGCAAATATAAGCCCCCCACCTCAGCCGGAATAGCCCCTTTCAGGGTCCTTGACCTGCACCCGGACCAGGTCGATCCTTCCATGCGCGACCTGGGCCACTGTGAACCGGAACACTTCCGTATCGATGGTCCCTCCGTTCTCCGGCACCTCTCCCGTCAAATGCATCAGGTATCCGGCGAGCGTATCGTAGTCCTCACCTTCCGGGACGTTCAATCCATGCTTTTCCCGCAGGGTCTCCACTTCCACACGTCCACTGAAGAGGAACTCGTCCGGTCCGACGCGTTCCTCGACCAACTCCCCGCTGTCGTGCTCATCCTCGATGTCCCCCACGATGGTCTCGACCACGTCCTCAATGGTCAGCAGGCCGGCCGTGCCCCCGAATTCGTCCACCACCACGGCGACATGTGTCCGTTGCTTGGTGAATTTCTGGAGCAGGTCATCGGCCGGCATGGTGCCGGGGATGAAATCGACCGGCCGAAGGATCGCCCGGATGGTCCGTGGCTTCTTGAACATCTCATAGCTATGGACGTAGCCGATGATGTTGTCGATGCTGTCCTTGTAGACGAGCAATTTGCTGAGCCCCGTCTCGGCGAACCGCTTCAGCAGATCCTCGATGGGTTCCTCCACATCGATCGCCTCGATCTCCGCACGCGGCACCATGACATCGCGGGCCTTGGTGCTGCTGAGGGCCAGTGTGTTGCGGAAATATTCGACCTCCGCATCCAGGTCGGCCTCACCGGGTGCGTTCTCGCTCATTTCGCGCAGGAACTCGTCCAGATCAATGCGGCCGAAACTGACCTTGCCGGCCTCGCCACGGACACCGAACAGTCGCAACAGTCCCTCACTGATCCCGGTCATCAGCATCATCGGCAACCACAGGACTACGTACAACACCCGGAGGGGAATGGCGAACACGGTGAGGATCCCGTTCGGGTCGATACGGAAGAGGGCCTTGGGCAGGAACTCGGCCACCACCAGGATCAAAAGGGTGCTTAATGCCGTTTGTACCAGGAGAACGAAGCCCTCATTGGCATAAACGTTCGTGATCCAGGGCTCGAGGACCCGCGCCATGACGATGCCGTACACCACCAGAGCAATGTTGTTGCCGATCAGCAACGTGCCGATCACCCGGGAGGGTCTCTCCAAGAGGCCGGCAGCGGTCACGGCCCACCAAGCACCTTGTTTGCGCTGGAGTTCCACGTAGAGCTTGTTGCTGCTGACGAACGCGATCTCCAACCCGGAGAAGAGGGCCGAGGCCAGCATGGAGGCCAGGATGAGCACCAGGTCGGTGGAGAACATGTCGGAAGGGCGCTATGGACGAAGATAGGCGGGTGCCGCAAGCCGTCACCCGCCCTGGGAGCGGTCCTCCATGGCCTCAAGCTTGCGACGGGTCAGACGACGCATCAGCCACATGGCCGCGGCAATGCCCGGGAACCAGAGCCACTGGCGCCCATCGTGCCAACCATAGTGCCAGATGGCCCAAATGGCGGATAGGGCGGTACCGATCGCCACGGCCGCCCAGAAATGCTCCATGAACCTATTCAGCTTGCGCATCGGGAGCTAAGGTATCGGTCGGTTCGACGTACAGTTCGCCGGTCGGGCGAAGGATCCGGTATCTGCTGAAGTCGGCGTTCGCTGTCAGGCCGATACCATGGATGACGCTCTTGCCGCGGACCACGCGCACGGGTCTATCCGTGTAAACGCGGTCGCTGTCCTGGCTCCATATGAGCCGTTCTGTCTCCAACCTTTCGCCCTTGGCGTTGGTGAAAACGACCTGTTCCCGGGCCTCCATGCGATGTTGGTCCTGCAGGATCGTGCCTTGCCGGGCGGTGAGAATGCTCGTCACCGCTCCGTAACGATCGAAGAAATCCAGCTCAAGTCCATCGCTCAATTCGGTACGCTGGGCATCCCTGGCCGCGAACTCCTCGATACGACCTGCCCACAGCCGGTTGGTGACCCTGCCGCTGTCGGAATAGACATACTCCGCGTCCAGCGTCACCCGGTCGGGCCCCGATGCGGGCACTTCCACGGCGGCCACCTTATCCAGATCGTTGGAACAGGAAAGTAGCGTTCCCACTGCGATCACGACGGGAACATCACGGAGGATCCATGCCCAGCGAGCGGAACAGCTCACTTGCGCACCCGCACCGTAGTGGTCTCGTTGTAGCCGCCGCAGGTCACCTGATAGCTCTGGCCTTCAGTGAGCTGGTGGAAGAACGCCTTGGATTGCTCCGGGAAACGCGCTGCGCAGGAAGCCATGCCCTCATTGGCCTTGTCCGCCACGCTCGGGTCCAGGCTCTTGGCACGTTGGTAGTAGTCGTAGGCCAACCACACCGGTCCCCAAGCCTCGGGTTCGCTGCATCCGGAGGAGGCCGCGAGCACCGAGCGGGCCACCAACAACAGCGCCTCCCCGTTCTTGCTCTCCACTCCGAGCACCTTGTTGGCATAGCTGCGTGCCAGGGAATAGTTGCCGGCCGCACCAGCGATCTGCCCCGCACGCAGCAGGTATTTCACTTTGTCCTGACAATCGGTGCATTGTTCCACAGCATCCTGCATGTACTTCAGCGAGCCGGCCAGATCGCCCTTCTTGGCCAGATAGAGCCCCAGGCTGTAGGCGCTTTCACTGGAGGGGTCGGCCTTGTACATATCCTCGGCCAAGGACTGATAGACCGCCTGATCGGTGCAGTCCTTCGTGTTCAGGACCTTGAGCAGCCGACGCTTCAATTCGAGATCGTCCGGGCGCTGCTTCAGCAATTTCTCGGCGATCGCCCCGATGTCCGCGCACTCGGCCACACGGAAGAACAATTCATTCACGTTCTCCCGGGCCCGTTCGTACAAGCTCCCCCCGGTATCCCCTTCCTCCGAACCCTCGCTGCTTGAAGCTGCAGCAAGGTTCTGCTCGATGTAGTCGGAGACCTTGAGGTATTCCTCGAGCATCTGGTCCTTCGTGGCCTTGCCCTCCTGGTAGAGGTTGTACAGCGCCTGATAATAGGCGGCCAGTACGCCGGCCTCGCTCTTGGCCTGACGCTCCTCCACCGATCCCTGCAAATGTTCGAAGATCCTCTCGCTGCGTTCCGGCGTGTACTTCAGCATCTCGATGGCCTTGCGCCCGAGCACGTAGCCACGCTGGCCGAACACATCGATCCGTTGGTCGTAGACCATGTAGAGCGAATCGGCCAGCAGCACCTTCTTCGAAGGGTCCTTTTCCTTGTCCAGGAAATAGCGCCGGATCTTTGCGCCATCGATGTACATGTTCTTACTGGAGGCCGGGCATGTGGTCATGGCACAGCGCCATGGGCCCAAAGCATCCTCGTAGTTCTTTTGCTTGACGAACTCCTGGTAGAGGGACAGGCACTGGACACATTTCACGCTATCCTCCGGAGTGGCACCGTACTTCCCCTGGGCCAGCAGACCGGCGGGCAACATGCAAAGAGGCGCCAGCATGGTCGCCAGGATGATCTTTCGAGCGGTCATTCTATTCGCGTTTTCTTGAACCATTTCTCGCGCAGGTCCGGTGTGATGGTGACCCCCACGTAAAGCGCGATGTATCGTTCATCGATGGCACCGTTCTCCTGGGTGCCTCGTTGCCCCAGTTGGGCACCGAGATGGAATTGGGAGCGGGTAACGGAGTTCATCACGGGAAGCGAGAGGCCAAAACTCATGCCGATCTCCTGCAGCTGCTTGTCATGCACAATGAGATAGTCCTGCTGATAAAGGAAGCCCAGGCGGTAGGTGGTGCGTTCGAGGAAGCTGCCTGCGCGACCTCCGGCAGGTGTCCAGGAAGTTCCCAATCCCAGGTAAATGCTGTTCCCCAGCGGGGCCGGTTGCTCATAGCCCTCCACATCGATGCTGGACCTGCTCCAATCGCGCTGACGCATTTCGGCCGAAACTGTCCAGGCAGGACCCACGATGCCAGCGCCCAGCCCCCAGGCGAGCGGCACGTGGACCGTTCCGCGAACACCCTCGGAATAGGTCGCGGTATCCAGGGTGAATTCCACACCCGAGGACCCCAGGATGTAGTTGGTGAGCAGTTCGGTCCTCCTGGCACCGATCCCGGCGGGTGGTTGTATGAAAACGCCGGCCACATAGCGCCACAGTGGATCATCGAGCGAGCCCCGATGCAACAGGCTTCCTTGGAATTGGACCCCGATGTCATAGGTGGGGTCGTGCATCACAAGCGAGGAGAAAGCCTTGGAATTGAGGTAGTTCTGACCGCTGGGATAGACCACCTTCCGCGTGCGTTCGATGCCTCCGAAGAGGTAGTTGAAATTGGCCCCGATGCTCAGGCGCTTCCCGTTGCCCAGGGAATCGCGTTCCTGCCACACAGCCCATCCCACGCCAGCGAAGGCCCGATTCAGTCCCCCGCTTCCGAGATATTTCAACTGGACGTCCTGTCCATCGGTCAGTACCGCTTTGTCGGTGATCTCAAAGCCCACATCGGAATAGGGCGTGAGGCCGATGGCCAGACCCCATCGGCCGTTTCCGAAAGGGATGCCGAGACTGAACCCCAGGAACCTGGCCGAGGAACGCACCTGCGAACCGTCATCGCTACTGAGCGTCACACGTCGGCCCAGCCCACCCATCTCAAAGGTCGGTCTGAAAAGGCCCGCGTAGGTCGCCGGCTGCAAGGTCGTGACACTGAAGGGGTCCAGCGAGGCCGCTGAAACACCGCCCATCATGGCCTGGGACACCTGGGTATTGCCGATCAGGTCACCGAAACCATAGGCCGAATACGGCGAATCATCAAGGGTCTGGGCATGGGTCCCGGAGCAGACCAGGATCACCAACGGCACGAGGCCGCTACGGGACCGGATTGTGGAGATGAAGGGCATGCAGGCCGCGAAGGGTCAGCAAAGGATCCGCAAAGATGCCACTTTTCAGGGCGTTGACGAAGGGCGGGGCCGCCCCGCCCGTGAGCACAACGCCCAGGTCCGGTGCATGTTGCCGACGTTCTTCGATCATGCCACGCAATTCATGCACAATGCCATGGAACACGCCTGCTGCCAGGCATTCCCGTGTATCCCGCCCGATGGCAGGCACCTCCGGATCGGGGTCCACCTCGGGAAGTGTCGCACTGTCCTGATGCATCGACCTTGCCCGCATGGTCGGTCCAGGGGCGATCGCTCCGCCTACGAAGCCTTGGTCCGGCAGCACCAGGTCATAGGTGATGCACGTTCCAATGTCGATCGCCAGCATGGGCCGTCCAGGGAACAGGGCCGCGGCCGCAACGGCGTTGGCCAGCCGGTCCACACCGAGACTTGCCGTGGAGCGGTAGGCCACGGGGATGGGGGCGGGTGATGATCCGGTGATCGTTCGGACGACCCCCCATGATCGGAGACGTTCGACAAGCGGCACTGTGGGCCCACCCACGGACGCCAGCACGATGCCCGCCGGATGCCGCCCCTGCAGGAGCACATCGGCATCGAACATCTGCTGACGGTCCGCGGTCATCGTGCCCAATACGCGATGACCGCGGAAGACAGCCGCCTTGATGCGCGAGTTGCCCACGTCCACGACCAGGTCGATACGTCCTTCTTCCACGGTCGGTCGAAGCTTCTATATTTGCGCCCCCTTCCCCGGGCGGCCGCCGCAAAGCGACACCCTGGAGGGACCACCAGGGTGCCTTAGCTCAGCTGGTAGAGCAACGGACTGAAAATCCGTGTGTCCCCAGTTCGATCCTGGGAGGCACCACCCGAAAGCCCCGGTCACCGGGGCTTTTGTGCAATGGTCACCGCTCATGGGTTCTCCTTCAACCAGGCCCGCACCTCATCCAAGTGCTTCTGCTTGTCCCTTTCCCGGGCCCGGCGGGTGCTTGCGGTGAAATAATGATGCCTCTCGAGGAACCTCTCCTGCAATTGGTTCCATTCCTGCTCCGTCCGCAGCGTCCCGAAAGCGCGCATTTCATTGAAAAGCGTGCGACCGACCGACCAGAAATCGGACCGGCCCAGATAGTCAAGGTCCGCATCACAGAGGATCTCCGACAAACGGTCCCTGGGGGTCTGTGGCACCTTGGTGGCCAGGATCATGGCACATATCCGTTCGATCTGGTCCTTCCCGTACCCATGGTCCGGAAGCATGACGCGGGCGATCCGGCAACCGGCCTCCTCGTGGTCATGGTCCTGTTCCGTGAAACCGGAATCATGGAAAAGCGCTGCTGTCTTCAACAGGACCAGGTCATCCCCCGTGACGTTCTCCTGTTCGGCGATGTCGATCGCGCTGGCGTACACGTCCAGCGTATGCCAAAGGCTGTGGTACGTCCTTTCCGGGGGCAGTTCATCGCGCAACTTGACGAGGATCCTTCCTTTAGCGCCTTGCAGGTCCATGGTGGCGGGCAAGATAAGCAGTCGCCCCATGGCCCTCCTCCCTACTTTCGGTGTCGGGATGACCCGTGAACATAGGCGGACGATTCTGGTCTTCGGGGCGCTGGCCGTGTATATGGTGCTCCAGTCGATCTGGTGGGCATACCTGCTCATCCGCAAGGACCGGGAGCTGGAGTCGTTGATCGAAGCGTTCCAATTGAGACCGCAGTATCCCGGTGCGGTGGAGGGGCACGCACGGAAGACCCTTTTGATGGTGCTCGGTGAGGGTGGTGTGTTCCTGGTCCTGGTGCTGATCGCCATCGTGCTGACCTATCGCACGATCCGGCGGGAATTGTCCCTTGCCCGCGCACAGCGGAATTTCCTTCTGGCCGTCACCCACGAGCTGCGCACGCCGATCGCCAGTGCGAAGCTTCAATTGCAGACCATGGACAGGGATGGCCTGAACATTGAACAACGTGGCGAGCTGTTGCACCAGGCCGTGGACGACCTGGACCGGCTGGGCGCGCTCACGGAAAAGGTCCTTACAGCGCTCCGATCGGCCGAAGGGCGGATCCCGCTCCAAGAGACCCTGGTCGACCTGGCCGGTCTGCTGGGCGATCGTGTCGCCAAGGCCTCAGGTGGACCGCACGCTGTCCACTACACCGGACCAACGCATGCGATGATCAGGACGGACCCTCTGGCCGTGACCAGCATTGTGGACAACCTGGTCGAGAATGCGATCAAATATGGCCCGCGCGAGGGGGTCGTGGAGTTGGAACTGATGATCCTCACGGACCGCTGGGAGATCCAGGTTTGCGACCGAGGAACGGGTGTGGCCCCGGAAGAGCGTGAGCGGATATTCACCTTGTTCCATCGGGGTGGTCCCGAAGAAACGCGTGGAGCCACGGGCACGGGACTGGGACTGTATATCGCGCGGCAGTTGGCCCGACGCCTGGGCGGTGACCTGTACTATCGTGATCGGGCTGGGGGTGGGTCTATCTTTGCCGCCTCCTTTCCGCTTTCTGCATGAACGAACGTCACAAGTTGGTCCTCGTGGTCCTGGATGGATGGGGCCTCGGGGCAGGTGACCGGTCGGATGCGATCGCACAGGCGGACACGCCGTTCATGGACCACCTGATGTGTGATATGCCCCACGCACATCTGCGCACCGATGGCGAACATGTCGGACTTCCCCCCGGTCAAATGGGGAACAGCGAGGTGGGCCATCTGAACATCGGCGCGGGGCGCGTGGTCCATCAGGAACTGGCCCGGATCGGAAAAGCGATCGAAGAGGGCTCGCTGGAGCGGAACAAGGTCCTCCAGGAAGCATTCGAGAAGGCCCGGTCGAATGAAGGTCGCCTGCATTTCATCGGTCTGCTCAGCAAGGGTGGCGTGCACTCCCATCAGGACCATCTGGCGGCGCTCTGTGCCATGGCCCACCGCGCCGGCGTCACGCACCAGTTCATACACGCGTTCACTGATGGAAGGGATGCGGACCCGCGCAGCGGGCTCGGCTACTATGAGGAATTCATGAAAGCGGTGTCCGGGTTGCCGGTCCGTGTGGCCACCGTGGTGGGCCGGTACTACGCGATGGACCGCGACAAGCGCTGGGAACGGATCCGCAGGGCCTACGACCTTCTGGTCCATGGCAGGGGAACGGCGGTCCGTGATGCACGGGAAGCGTATGTCGACAGCTACGCGAAGGGGATCACCGACGAGTTCATCCTACCGCATGTCGTGGTCGATCCCCACGACAATCCCGTTGCGACGATCCGACCAGGCGACGTGGTGATCTGTTTCAACTTCCGCACCGACCGCTGCCGGGAGATCACCATGGCCCTCACGCAGCAGGCCTTCCCCGAACAGGGAATGGAACCGCTCGCGCTGCATTATGTGACCATGACCGAGTATGATCCCACGTACAGGAACGTGGAGGTGGTCCTGCGGAAGGAGGGTCTTCCGATGACCCTGGGCGAGGTCATTTCAAAAGCCGGTCTTCGGCAACTCCGGATCGCCGAGACGGAGAAATACCCGCACGTGACCTACTTCTTCAATGGTGGCCGTGAGACACCTTTCGTCGGCGAGGAGCGGATCATGATACCCTCCCCGAAAGTGGCCACCTACGATCTGCAGCCTGAGATGAGCGCCGAAGGTGTGACCGAAGCAGTGATCGATGTGCTGAACAGCGGCGATGTGGACCTTGTGGTGCTCAACTTCGCGAATCCGGACATGGTCGGTCATACCGGGGTCTTTCCGGCGATCATCAAGGCCGTGGAGACCATCGACCGATGCACACAGCGCGTGGTCGAGACCGGGCGGGCGATGGGCTATTCATTCGTCATCATCGCCGACCATGGCAATGCGGACCAGGCCCGGAACGCGGATGGCACGCCCAATACGGCCCACAGCACCAATCCGGTGCCCTTGATCGTCCTGGACGATCGGAAGTGGACCATACAGGACGGCATCCTGGCCGACGTGGCCCCAACGGTCCTTCGGATCATGGGGCTCGACAGACCCGCGGAAATGACGGGCAAGGTCCTGGTCCGGCCTGCCTAGTGCCGGTGACCGACGATCGTGAGCGCCCCGATAAGCGGGTCCTTTCCATCCACGAGCACCTCATAGTAATAGGTGCCATCGTTCACGTCGCGTGCGTCCCAATTGTTCTTGTAATTCTGCTGCTCGTAGATCACCTGTCCCCAGCGGTTGTAGATCCGGACCCGATTGGAGGTCCCCTCGATCCCTGCGATCTCGAACACATCGTTGGATCCGTCGTTGTTCGGGCTGAACACGTTCGGCACCACGACCTCACAATTGGAATCCACGATCACCGTACGTGCGACATCATGCGCGCAATCATCGGATACATGCACCACGTAGGAGCCGTCGGCCATGCCCGGAACATGGATCATGTTCGTTGAGCTGCCATTGCTCCATTGATAGCTCAGCGCGCCATATCCGCCGGTGGCCTGCACCGATATGGGCACGGAATCCTGATCACATTGCAAGGAGAGGTTCTCCGAGGTCAGGTCGATGGGCACATAGTCGACGATGGGCACCGTTGCCATGCTGATGGAGGTATCACCGCAGGTGTTCACGAATGTCGCAGTGAGCACGATCTCCTCCTGCCCTTCCGCGATGCCGTCATCGAATGCCTGAACCGGGAAGGAGACCGAATCCTGTCCTTCGGGAATGGTGATGACCGAGGGTATGCTGGTGTAGTCGGTCCCGTTGGTGGCTGAACCGGACACGGTCACCGAGACCTCCAAGCTGTCCTGGTCGCCCGGCCTGGAAATGATGAACGTGGCGTCACTGCATCCCTCGGTGAGGGTCCCATCCGCACTGGCCGTCACGATCTGCAATTGGATCGCGTTCGGCGAGGTGAAGCTTCCACCCTCGATGAACACTCCGCTGTCCAAGATCGCGTCACCTGCATCCGCGATGGCGATCTTGATGTGGTAAGGTTGCCCGCATTGGACCAGGGAGAAGGCGGTCAGAACAGTGGTAAGGCCATCGAACTGGATATAGCTCGGATCGGTATTGTATGGCGGAGTGATGCCATCCCCATTGTCCACGTAATAGCTTGGATTGGACAGATCATTGACATTGTCGATGCTGACCGGCGTTGTGGTGTTCGGGATCAGGGCAATGTTGGCCGCATTGTTGGAATAGGGTCCGGAAATACCCGGACCGCTCAGGAAGAAGCCGAACACATCGTTGAAGCCCAGGCCCACGAACTCGAGATACTCCTCACTGGCGAACACGTAGTTGAAGCTGAGCGAGTCCCCGGAAGGGATGAAGTCGAACTCGAGCACGGCCGCATCGTGGGTGTTGGAGTTGCTCGCCTGGTCCAGGTCGGGGTCGCCTGGTCCGCCAATGCCACCTGCCGGTTCGGTATCGCCTCCGTCATTGTTCGGGCCCAAGGCCACATGGATATCGCCGGAGGATAGCATGATCCCGTTGTTCATGCCCACGTTGCAGTTCGTCCCATCGAAGCTGCCGATCTGGATGTTGGCCTGGTTCGCCGGCTGTCCATTGAACGTGATGTTACTGACGGTGACCCCACCGCCCAACAACACGTTCTGTACGAGATCGGCCACGGTGATCGTGTTGTCCACGACCAGCTGCGCCCGCAGATGTGCCGGTGCTACGGCCAACGCACAGGCGAACGCCAAGAGCCAGGAACGGTCCCTTCCTTTCATGTTGCAGGTCTGATGATGAATACCCGTCACTTGACCAGGGTCACATGCCCGTATGCTTCCACGGACGGGAACAAATGGCCTTCCGCCTTGTACTTGTAAACATAGACCCCGGACTGGGCAATGCCCCCACCATTCACGCTGCCATCCCAAGGCTGGTCGAAATCCTCTGTCTCGTAGATCATTTCGCCCCAACGATCGAATATGCGCATTTCGAAGTGTTCGATGTAATGGCCAACGGGCCCGAACAGGTCATTGACACCGTCCCCATCCGGAGTGAACGCATTGGGGAAGTACAGGTGGGCGGGTGGCATGAGCAGCAATGAATCCACGGCTTTGCATCCGTTCAGTGAGACGGTGGTCAGGTGGACCCAATGCTCATCGAGGTCGAGATAGCTATGGTACACTTCCTTGCCATGTGCTTTGGTGCCATCGCCCAGGGACCAATAGTAGAACTCCGGAACGGGGTAGGCCGCCCCTTGCAGGTACCAATCATCCTGGCCTTGACTGGTCGCCACGATCTCGGCCGTGGTGGGTTCCACCTCCACGGTCACCTCTCCGCCGATCACCGCACCACAGACATCAGTGATGGACACCGCGTAGGTGGTCTCCTGCTGTGGTCCGACCGATAGCAAGGGGTCTGTATGGTCCTGTCCGAGCCAATCGATCCGATAGATGCCCGATTCGCCCGTGACCTGCGCGGCCAGCTGGATGGAATCACCAAAGCAGATCACGGTATCCGGGGTCAGTGTCAGATGGAACGGGTCGTAGTGCGGGAGCAGGGTCGCCACCGTGGTGTCGCTCGTATACCCGCATTGGTCGGCCACAGTGACCGTATACAAGTTGTCTGCCGGCACCGGCACTTCCACGCTCGTTCCCGTGCTGACCACGTTGCCCTGTCCGTCGGTCCAGTTGTAGGTATAGACGCCATTGCCCCCGGAGGTGTTCAGGATGGACAGTTCGGTGGTGTCACCGGGACATACCACCGTAACGTCACCACTGGTCGTGATGACGATATCCGGCAAGGGAGCAGTGGTGACCAGCACGGAATCGACGACCACCGATCCACAGCCATCGGTCACGGTCAATGCGTAATACGTCGGCACGTCCGCGGGCACGTTCAATGTGTTCGTCGTTCCAAGCACTGTTCCTCCGCTCTGCCATTCGTAATCATAGGCCCCGTTCCCACCCGTGAGGTCCACGGTGGTCAGGTCGGCATTGCCCAGACAGGGTACGGCGGTATCCGGCGTCAGTGTCAGATCGAGCGGTGGATAGACCGGTACGCTGACCTCGATGGAGGCATCGACCGGGACCACACTGCACGTATCGCTCACGTTCAAGGTATACGTGGTGGTCACCCCGGGCGAAACGGAAATGGTGGGTGTGGTGTCACCTGTGCTCCAGAGATAGTGATAGATTCCACTTCCTCCTGTGACCTGGGGCGCAAGGAGCTCGGTGAGGTTGCAGTCGCTGGCGATGTCGTTCGCCACGACGTTCAAGGGAGGAGGGGAATCGATGTAGAACGTATAGTCGCTCTGGACATACTGTCCCGCGCATTGGATCAACTGGTTGATATGGATCTCAAGTGTTTCCAGGCCGTCGGCATCGAGCGGCACATTGAGGAAATAGGGGATGGCCGTATCGCCTGGATAGAAGATCAGCTGGTTGGGCAACACGGGGGTGAAGTCCACTCCCGGGGTGGCGGTACCGCCATAGACGATATTGATGGTATCCGTGTTGGTGGTATCACCGAGGCGATGGAAGGTGAAATCGACCAGGCCGCAACCCTCCAACATGGTGGAATCGTTCAGCAGCACTCCGCTGGTGAGCTCCGGCGCCACCTGGCCTGTGCTGACAAAGCTCCCCGCCTTGAGGAAGACCCCGCTATCCACCGCATTGTCATTGGCATCACCGATGGCCAGCTTGATATGATAGGTCTGCCCGCACTGCACCTGCGCGCGCGCCGTCAGGATCACCGTCATCCCATCGTATTGGATATACTGCGGATCCACATTGAACGGCGCGGTGAAGCCGTCGCCGTTGTCCACATAGTATGCTGAATTGCTGATATCGTTCACTGTGCTGATAGCAACGGGTAGTGCGGTGTTCGGCACCAACGCGATGTTGTCGGCGCCATTCGTGTACGGACCTGAGATACCCGGTCCACTGAGAAAGAATCCGAAAACATCATTATAGCTCTGCACATACTCCAGGTACTCGTCCGATGCGAACACAAAGTCGAATTTCAAGGAATCACCTGTCGGAATGAAATCGAATTCCAGGACAGCGGCGTCATTGATATCATTGACCGGTGCATTGCCCGTGGCCTGGGCAAGAGCCAGCAGGTCCGGATCTCCGAGGGCCGTATTTCCCCCGGCGGCAATGCCGGATTGATCGTTCGGGCCGATGGCCTCATCCGCGTCACCCGTTGCCATGATGATCCCATGACCGATCCCAACGGTCGTGTTCGTACCATCGAACTCCGCGATCTGCGTGTTGAGCGTATTGGCCGACATGCCGTTGAAGGTGATGTTCGATACGGTCACGCCTCCACCCAGCAGCACGTTCTGAAGCAGTTGGGCCGGTGTCATGGTGTTGTTGACAACAAGCTGGGCGGGGACCACCAAGGGCGCGCACAACGCGACCAGGATCGAAAGCACGGACCTCTTTGACTGGCGAAGAACTGGCATGGGACTAAAAATAGGGCTATTGACCGAAGCATAGACTGATGAGGGCCCCGGGGCGTTGCCTGGCCCGCCCGGATCCATGCGGAGTATCTTGGGCCACTACAGAACCCCTATCGCCGTGGAGCAGACGCAAGCCTTCATTGATGCCCATCAGGACCGCTTTCTGAACGAGTTGCTCGACCTGCTGCGGATCCCCTCCATCAGCGCGGACCCGCAGTACAAGGCGGACGTTTCCCGCTGTGCGGATTCCGTGCGTGAACGCCTGGTCGAGGCCGGATTGGACAAGGTCGAGGTGTGCCCCACCGCTGGACACCCCATTGTCTATGGTGAAAAGATCATCGACCCCTCGAAACCCACCGTCCTCACCTATGGGCATTATGACGTGCAGCCCGCAGACCCTCTGGAATTGTGGTCCTCACCGCCCTTCGAACCCGTGGTCAAGGATGGGCTGATCATCGCCCGCGGCTCTGCCGATGACAAGGGCCAGTTCTACATGCACGTCAAGGCCGTCGAGGCCATGCTGAAGAACGATACGCTGCCCTGCAACGTGAAGTTCATGATCGAGGGGGAGGAGGAAGTGGGATCGGAGAACCTGGGCACTTTCGTCAAGAACAACAAGGAGAAACTGAAGGCGGACGTGGTCCTGATCAGCGACACGGCGATGATCGCCAATGACACGCCCAGTATCAACACAGGTCTGCGCGGTCTCAGTTACATGGAGGTGGAGGTGACGGGGCCGAACCGCGACCTGCACAGCGGGGTCTATGGTGGAGCCGTGGCCAATCCGATCAATGTGCTTTGCGAACTGATCGCCAGTCTGCACGACGAAGCGTATCGGGTGAACATAGCGGGTTTCTATGATGATGTGGTGGAGTTGAGCGATGCGGAACGCAAGGCATTGGCCGAGGCACCGTTCAACGAGAAAGCCTATATGGAAGACCTGGGCATCGATGCCGTGTGGGGAGAAAAGGGCTATACCACGGAAGAGCGCTGCACCATCCGCCCCACACTGGACGTCAATGGGATCTGGGGAGGCTATACCGGCGAGGGTGCGAAGACCGTGCTCCCATCAAAAGCCTCGGCCAAGATCAGCATGCGCCTGGTGCCGGACCAGAAAAGCCAGAAGATCACGAAGCTCTTCGCCGAACACTTCCAGAAGATCGCCCCCCCTTGTGTCAAGGTGAAAGTTACGGCATTGCACGGCGGCGAGGCGGTCGTCACCCCGGCGGATTCCGTGGCCTACAAGGCAGCGAGCAAGGCCATGGAGGAAACGTTCGGCAAAGCACCCATACCCACCCGTGGCGGCGGCTCCATCCCGATCGTGGCCTTGTTCGAACAGGAACTCGGCATCAAGACCATCCTGTTCGGTTTCGGATTGGACAGCGACAAGATCCACAGTCCGAACGAGCACTATGGCGTGTTCAATTTCATGCAGGGCATCCGGGCCATCCCTCGTTTTTTCGCGCATTTCGCGGAAATGTCCAACGGCCAGGGTTGAACACACCAGTCCGTCCACCTGGGTCTGCGGAGGGAGCAGGGCAGCATGGGTGATCGATGGGGCTCACCTTGCATTACGGGCCGGGTGGAGCACCAAGACCGCTAGCAGGTGCCATATCCCAATAGGGACCTGTGGGTGAACGATGTGTTCAACGGCTGCGGACCGGTCCGTCCGGGACCGGCCATCCATTGAAGTTGCACCTGCCGCATCCATCAACGGTGCACGACCACCCGTCCGCCAAAAAGCCCCGTGGCCTCACAGACCGGATAGTCATCGCCACGCGCAAGCCCTGGGTCCAGGTAGTGTTCGCGGGCCAGGGGGTAGGCCTCAAGCGCCCCATCCATCAGGTCCACCCGCCAAACAAAACCGGTGTTCACGACCCGTTCCACGGGATGGTCAACACAATGCACCGGACCATGGAACATTTGGTTCAGGACCAGCCCGAGGGCGAACAAGGACGGTCCGATGCCCAACGCCCAGAGGAACCGCCATTCACTCCGTTCCAGACCAAGCCGTGCCCCGGACCATGCATGGGGCACCAGCAACCCGATCAGACAGCTGCCCACCAACCAACGCAGTGAGGTGGAGATCGGAGCGACGATGATCTTCCCGAAGGTCAGCAAGGCGGCCAAGGCGGTCAGAATGCCCAGGGCCATCCACCAGACCGGCCAAGTACGGTCCTTCACGCCCGATCGTGGAATGCGCGATGCGCGACCTGTGATGGGGAGCTTTCCACGGTCTTTACTTTGAACCTCCATGTCCATTCCTCAGGCCTTTTGCGCGGTCATGCTGCTAGCAGGACTATCCAGCGGCTGCAATGATCGGCAAGGGGATCCCGTCGACCCTTCCATGCAAGATACCACCGCGTACACGCACACCAACCGGCTGATCCACGAGACCAGTCCTTATTTGCTCCAGCACGCCCATAACCCGGTCGACTGGTTCCCCTGGGGGCAGGATGCGTTCGATTCGGCCCGGGTACAGAACAAGTTGGTGTTGGTGAGCATCGGCTACAGCAGTTGCCATTGGTGCCATGTGATGGAGAATGAGAGCTTCGAGAACGACAGCATCGCGGCCTTGATGAACGATCGTTTCATCTGTGTCAAGGTGGACCGCGAGGAACGGCCCGACGTGGACCAGGTGTACATGACGGCCGTGCAATTGCTGACGGGGCGGGGCGGCTGGCCGTTGAACTGTTTTGTGATGCCCGATGGACGCCCGGTCTATGGTGGCACCTACTTCCCACCCGAACAATGGCGGCAGTTGCTGGAGGACCTCAGCACCACCTGGCAGCAGGAGCCCGATCGCGTAAAGGCCTATGCCGACCAGCTGCAACAAGGGGTGGCGGAGGCGGACCTGGTGAAATTGAACACCGACGCGGCGCCCTGCTCCCGCCAGGAGCTGGACCAACTGGTGGACAAATGGTCCGATGATTTCGACCACGATCATGGCGGTCCGGACCGGGCACCCAAGTTCCCCATGCCCAACAACCTTCAGTTCCTGCTCCGATACGGCACATTGACCGGGGATGAGATGGTACTGAAGCATGTGCGCCTCACGCTCGACAAGATGGCCATGGGCGGGATCTTCGACCAAGTGGGCGGAGGGTTCGCCCGGTACAGTACGGACGTCCTATGGAAAGTGCCGCATTTTGAGAAAATGCTGTACGACAATGCCCAGCTCGTCTCGCTCTACAGCCAGGGTTACCAGGCGTTCCAGGACCCGCTCTATGCCGAGGTGGTCCGGCGGACACTGGATTTCATACGCCGGGAAATGCTGGGAAAGGATGGTGGTCTTTACAGTGCGTTGGACGCTGACAGCGAAGGCGAAGAGGGCCGCTACTATGTATGGACCCGGGACGAACTCCTGCAGACCCTGGGAGAAGCGGACATGAGGATCGCAGAGACCTGGTACGACCTGCATGCCGGGGCCTGGGAGGACGAAAAGATCATCCTGGTCCGTACGCGTTCGACCGCCGAGGTGGCCGGCGCATTGGATCTTTCGGAAGCCGATCTGCTATCGGCCATGGACCGGATCAATGGACGGCTCCTGGAGAAGCGTGCCCAACGTGAACGCCCCGGGCTCGATGACAAGGCATTGACCAGTTGGAACGCGCTCATGGTCACAGGGTTCGCCGATGCCTACGATGCGCTCGGCGACCCCGGGGACCTGGCCCTGGCGCGCCAGGCCATGGAGCGGATCCTCTCGCAGTGCCGTCGAGCCGACGGTGGGCTTTGGCACAGTTCCAAGACCGGACAGGCGACGATAAACGGCTATCTGGAGGACTACAGCTTCACCATCGAAGCATTGACGAACCTGTACCAGGTCACCTTTGAAGAACACTGGATCGAGGCGGCCCGGCAGCTGATGGCCTATGCGATCGCCCATTTCATGGATCCGGAGAGCAGGATGTTCCATTTCACCAGTGACCTGGACCCACCATTGATCGCCCGCAAGATGGAAGTGACGGACAATGTGATCCCTTCCTCCAACAGCGCGATGGCCCGCGACCTTTTTCTCCTCGGCCACTTGTTCGACCAGCATGAATGGACGGCGATGAGCGATCAGATGCTGGCCAACGTGAGGTCCCGCATGGCCGAATACCCCCAAGGTTATGGGAACTGGGCGCAATTGGCGCTCAGCGATGTCTTTCCGTTCCATGAGATCGCCATCACCGGACCGGACCACTTGGCGCTGCGAAAGGAGTTCGGCCGCCATTACATCCCTGAACGGCTCTTTCTGGGTGCCGGCTCATCCAGTGACCTTCCGTTGCTGGAAGGCAAATTCCTTGGCACCAATACCATTTTCGTCTGTGAGAACAAGGTGTGCCAGTTGCCGGTGAACAGCGTGGCCGAAGCATTGAAGCAACTGCGATGAGAGGGTCTTCGCTGCTCCTTGCCGTCCTGCTCTTTGGTGGGTCGCAGGCCCAGACCCTGCGTGTCCCGGCGGCCAACGGACCGATCGATCAGCCCCACTTCGACCCCGAATTCATCCGGCGTGCGTGCATCACCATGGTCAAAGGCCGGAACGCGGTCAAGCGCGAACAGGAACCGATACGTGATCTGGACCAGTGCCACCTCTACCGGTTCGACAGGAACGGGCGCACCATCTACCAGAACACCAGTTTCGGGCGGCCGGGAACGGGGACCGACACGGCCTCGACCGTGATGACCTTCGACACGATGGGGCACCTGGTGCAGGAGTTGCACAACGACCTGAACGGCTTCTACGCCATCGAGACCAGCTACGACAGCCTGGGGCGGACGACGCGACGCACCTACGTCCGGATCGTGAACCTTGGCCCGGACCGGTATCATTTTGAACCGGGTGACCGCACGGTGATCACGGATGAGCGATCCATCTATCGTCAACTGAACGACACGGTGCTGGTGCGCACCCACCTCAACGAGCTCGATCTGCCGTTCCTGGAAGAAACGACCGTGCACGATCGATGGGGATACCTGCGCAGCATCGAGGACCGTTACCTGATCACCGGGCGTCGGTCCAGGGCGGAATTCCACTACAATGAAAAAGGCCGCCTGGCGGAACGCACGCTGCGGTCCGACCTGAGCTCAACGCATGTGCTCCGCCAGGCCTTCCATTATGATGCGATCGGCGACCTGATGGCCATGGACGAATTCCACGATGACGAGCTCGTGTCCCATGAGGAATACCTGTATGAGGAGGGGACCATGTTCCTGAAGGCGAAGTTGACCAAGGACATGTCCACCGGCACCATCCACCTGGTGCGTTACACAACAGAACGCATTGCTCCCTGATCGTCCAGAACGGATGTTCCACCTGCGGAGCTGGTCGGTCGCGGTATCCATCCTGACCGTAGCGCTGCTCAATGCGCAGGCCGTTGTCCATTGGGCCTATGGGCCCTTTGGCACACCCGGCGATGCGGCGTTCGTTGTGCGTGCCGGAAGGATCCACCAAGCCATTGGAAGCTTCGGAGGGGCCGGTCCGTGCATCTGGGTCGTTGAGGAGGACGTGGTCTACCATGCGGCGGACCCCTTCGGCAGAAGGGGAACAGCCGCCTACTTCATGGACGGCCAGGACAAGCTCGTTCGGTGCGGTGGCAATGGCTGCCAACGGGGTACATGTGCATTACTACTAGAGGGGAAGAAGGTCTATCGCGCGGACGGGTCGTTCTGCAACAAGGCGGAGGGCGCCTTTCTCATCGACGGGTCCGTGGTCTATCTGGCCGAAGGTCCGTTCGCCACACGCGGGGACGCGATCCTCTCCATCGAGGGCGAACTGTCGAACACCGAGCTTCTTGCGATCCTTGCCGGCCTATGACCGTGAGCGTGTCGGTCGGGCCTCCTTCCCATAGGTCGGCACGAGATAGGCGAGGTCGTCGAACGCATCCCTGCTGAACCGGTCCTCTGCCAGGGCCGCCATGGCCGAGGCCACAGGACGAACGCCGGGTACATGAATGATGTGGTCACGGCCGCGCCATAGATCCACGGCCTTGTCGGCCCCATCGCCGAATACGACATGACGAGCGGCCGTCGTCAGACCCTTGCACCAACGCTCGTCCAATACCAATGAGTGGTGTGGTCCCCCGGCGGGATCCGATGGACCTTGGGATCGTGTGAAGACCTCCATGCGGCGTGCATCGATCATCGGCCAGAGGATATCGTTCACGCGCAATTGAACGGATGTGGTCACCTTCAAAGCCGCGACCAGCGTGTCAAGGGTCCCGATGCCGATGATCGGAAGTTCAAGCGCATAGCACAGCCCCTTCGCCGCGGAGAGCCCGATACGCAGGCCGGTATAGGAACCTGGCCCGATGCCCACGGCGACACCCTGCAGATCCACGGATCGATGGTCCGCAGCGTCCAGCACACGCTGGATGAGGACGTTGGTCCGTTCGGCGTGGATGTACCGCTTCCCGGCATTCGTCGGATCGCCCGCCTCAGCCTCGGACGAGAGTATATGTCCATCGCGCACCAATGCCACCGCACAGAGCGGCGTGGCGGTCTCGATGCAAAGGAGCGTGGCCACGGGTCAAAGCGTGACCGGAAGCCCCTGGAGGATATCCAACGTGGAACGTGCCAGGAGGTACGTGTACTTGGCATCGATCCTTCCGGCCAGCGCCCGTTCCAGGTCGCTTCGCGCCGTGCTCAGTTCCAAGGAGGAGATCGCACCCTGCGCGAACCGTTCCTGGGCATAGTCCAGGGCCCGTTGTGCCGACCCCACCGCCACATCGGCCGAACGATACTGGTCGTAGGCGGCATGTTGTGCGAGGACCGCGTCCTGTACGTCGCGTCGGCGCATGTCGCGCACCTTGTCGCGGTCGATCTTCGCCTGCTCATATTGCACGCGGGCCTGGTCCACGGCCAGCTTGTTGCGCATGTTGTTGAAGATCGGTACGGAAAGCGTGAACCCCAGGCTTTCGTTGAGATTGTCGTCCAATTGCTTCGCGAACGGCCGGGTTTGCGTTTCCTGGGTGTAATTGGGCGAGTACACCACCTCGCCCCCTGCGGTGTACCCAATGGCGATCGGGGGCGCCTGGACGGGTTCACCCACCGTTTCCGTATTGCGACCCGAGTACCCCGTTCCCACAGAAGCATTGAAGCTCAAGGAGGGGATGCCGCCTGATCGGGCGATGGCGATGCCCCGCTCGCTGCTCAGCATTTGCAGCTCCGCCTGCTTGTAGGCCGGATCCTGCTGAAGGACGTTCGAAAGCACCTCCTCCATGGAAGAAACGGGGTCGACCACGGCCAGAGCGCCAAGGGATGGGGCCTCCACATGGAAGTCGTTCACCTCGGTCGGCTCCAGTTGCAAGGTCTGCGCCAGGAGCAGCTCGGCCCGTGCATGTTGGTTCCGAAGGTCCGTCAGGGCATATTCCTGTGATGCGACCTGTGATCGTGCCGAGAACAGTTCGCCTTCGGCGAGGCGTCCGGCATCCACGAAAGCCTGCGTCCGTTCCATCTGTTCGCGCGTCAGCTGTGTCAGGCTTTCCTGGGAACGGATCCGCTCCTCCAGCCCTAGGATATCCAGGAATTGTTGGACGACCAGCGTTCGCACCACGTTGCGTTGCGCCTCCAGCCCATTGCCGGCCGCATCCGCGCTGAGGACCGCCTGCCGGTGTTCGTTCTGTTTGCGGAGACCGTTGAAAAGAACAAGGTCGCTGCTGAGCCAGAAATTGTTGGTGCGGACCTGGTCCGTGGCAAAGGTGTTGGTGAAGCGGTCCACCACCCTGCCATAGTTATAGCCATGGGTGGCGCCTGCGTTCAGATCGGGGAAGTAGTTCCAGAAGGTCTGTGACCGACCCTTGTCGGCCAGGTCCGAGGTGAGCGCGGCTCCGCGCACGTCGAGGCTCTTGACTTCAGCTTGTTGGAGACATTGTTCGAGGGTCCAGGACCGTTGGGCGGAAAGACCGCAGGTGCAGGACATGAGGCTGAAGGCGAGAAGGTAACGCATGGTCCGAACGCACTTGAGGCTTGTTGCCGAAAGCACGTCCAGCAAATGTATCCGGGGTGGGGTCCGTCCAGGGGGCATTCTGGATGAACGGTGCGGGTCGTGGGCGAACGGTGGGACCTAGTTGCTCACCACCTTGATCTCCACGCGGCGATTGGCCTCGCTCTGCTCCTTGTTCTTCGGCTCGGGATAGATCATTTGTGAGTTGCCCAATCCGGTGAAGTCCAGCCGCTCCGGCACGATATCGTTCACGAGCAGGAAGTCATAGACCGACTTGGCACGCGCGGTGCTCAATTCGATGAACTCCTTCTTGTTCTTGAAGGTCGGTCCGTTCACGTGGCCCTCGATCATGATCTTCACCTTGGGGTTCTCCTGAAGGAACCGAAGCAGGAGGAGCAACGCCGCCTCCGAGGAACGCAGGATCTTGGTGTCGTTGCCCACGAAACGGATGTCCTCCAGCACAACGTGCTCCCCCGGCTGGATCGGCGTGAGCTTCACCTCGACCTTGACCTCCGGGTCCGTGTTCCCCTTCACCTTGGTGGTATAGAACATGTAGCCCTTTCGGACGCAACCGATCCTCAGGTTGCGGTACATGTCCATGTCGTACTCATAGTGGTCCTTGCCCTTGGCCTCGACCACCTTGTCGAACACCATCCCATCGATGGTCAGGTCGGCATCGATCGGTGTTCCGGACCGGGCATCGATCACATCGATCACCAGATGCTGTTCATCGCTCTTGTCCTCCTCGTGCTCCTCGACCGGAGGGGGCGCGGGATCATAATGGAAGTGGATGGTATAGCCTGCGAGCGGCCGGTCCTGGTAGTCGATCACCAGGTAGAATAGCTCCCCTGCCTGCACATCGATCGCCTTGCTGTAGCTGCTGCCCACACCGCTTCGCACATATTCGTCCGGCGCATCCTTCCTCAGGCCGCACCTTGAACCCAGAGCGATGTCATTGCGTGAGATGTTGCTGCGGAGCGGATGGACCCGCTTGTTCGCGATCTTGTCGCAGATGTCCGTTATGGCCCCTTCGAAGAGCAGGAAGTCGATATCATCCTCGGGGTTGTCGGGAATGATGTCGAAGGTGAGCGTGGTGGTAACAGGTGCGCGGAAGCGATACCAAGTGGTGTGGTGCTCCCGCTCGAACCATTCCTTGTCATCGATGGGGTTCTCCCGGATCTCCAGTGTGTTGCCAAAACCCCGGACCGCATCGCTCTGGTGGTACACCGAGTCGGTGATGTCGATCGCACCGATACAGTCGCCATTGTCCTGGGTCAGGCGCACGGGGTCCTGCCCGAAGAGGCCATGCGCGGCGATGCACCAGCCCAGAGGGAGGAGGAGGCGGAGGGTTCGCACGGGACCTGCATACGGAGGGACCGGGCTCAGGGTTCGTATCCCAGCTTGCTCCCCAGCCAGCGCTCCATCCACGCAGTGCTTTCTCCCTTGCGCAGAGCCAGGTCCTCCACCTGGTCCTTGGTGATCCGGCCCACCCCGAAGTACTTGCTCTTGGGGTGCGCGAAGTACCAGCCGCTCACCGCTGCCGCCGGACTCATGGCCAGCCCTTCCGTCAGAGTGATGCCCGTGTGCTTGGTGGCATCGAGCAGACGGAAGAGCTCGGGCTTCTCGGTGTGGTCCGGGCAGGCGGGATAACCCGGTGCCGGGCGGATGCCTTGATACTCCTCCTTGATGAGCTGCTCGTTGGTGAAAGGTGAAGCCTCGTAGCCCCACAGCTCCTCGCGCACGATCTCGTGCAGCTTTTCGGCGAAGGCTTCCGCAAGTCGATCCGCGAGGGCTTTGAGCAGGATCGCGCTGTAATCGTCGTGCGCGGCTTCGAAGCGCTTCACGCGTTCGTCCACGCCATGCCCCGCGCTCACCGCGAAGCCGCCGACGAAGTCGGGTGTTCCCTTGGGCGCAATGAAATCCGAAAGCGCGATGTAGGGCACACCGGGTGCCTTCTTCGATTGCTGGCGCATCGCGTGCGTGATGCCGATGACCTTGGTGCGCGTGGCATCCGCGTAGACCTCGATGTCATCGTCGTTCACGGTGTTCGCCGGCCAGATGCCCGCGACGCCGTGCGCCTGGATCCATTGCTCCTTGACGATGCGGTCCAGCATCTTCTGCGCATCGTCGTAGAGTTGCTTCGCCTGCCGGCCCACGACCTCGTCCTCCAGGATGCGCGGGAACTTGCCCGCCAGCTCCCAGGCCATGAAGAAGGGCGTCCAGTCGATGTAGGGCACCAGCTCCGCCAGCGGGAAGTTGCGGTAGGCGAACACGCCGGTGCTCTTCGGCACCACGGGCGGCTCGGCCTGCCAGTCGATCGCGAACTTCTTCTCGCGCGCCTCGGCCAGCGGCACGTACTCCTTCTCGCGCTGATTGCCTTCGTACTGGCTGCGCACCTTGGCGTATTCCTCCAGCACCTCGGCGGCGAAGCGGTCGCGTTCGTTGTCGCTGAGGAGATTGCTCACCACCGGAACGCTGCGACTGGCGTCGATCACGTGTACCACGGGCTTGCTGTAGTGTGGCGCGATCTTCACGGCGGTATGCACGCGGCTGGTCGTTGCGCCACCGATCAAGAGCGGGGTCTCGAAGCCTTCACGCTCCATCTCCTTCGCCACGTGCACCATCTCATCGAGTGAAGGCGTGATCAGGCCGCTGAGGCCGATGATGTCCACCTGCATCTCGCGGGCGGTCTTCAGGATGGTGGCGCTCTGCACCATCACGCCCAGGTCGATCACCTGCCAGCCGTTGCACGCGAGGATCACACCCACGATGTTCTTGCCGATGTCGTGCACGTCGCCCTTCACGGTGGCGAGCAGCACCTTCTTCGCGTCGGACTTCAAACTGCCGGTGACCTGCGCGGCCTTCTTCTCCTCCATGAACGGCTCGAGGTAGGCCACGGCACGCTTCATCACGCGGGCGCTCTTCACCACCTGCGGCAGGAACATCTTGCCGCTGCCGAAGAGGTCGCCCACCACGTTCATACCCGCCATCAGGGGACCTTCGATCACGAGCACGGGGTCCACGTACTTCACGCGCGCTTCCTCCACGTCGGTATCGATGAACTCCGTGATGCCGTGTACAAGCGCGTGCTTCAGGCGCTCCTCCACGGAGCCTTCGCGCCATGCGGCCTGCGCGGCCACGGCTTCGGCGGAAGGCGCGCCCTTGAACTGTTCCGCGAAGGTCACCATGCGCTCGGTGGCATCGGGGCGACGGGCCAGCAACACATCCTCCACGTGCTCCAGCAGGTCCTTCGGAATGTCGTCGTACACGCCGATCTGCCCCGCGTTCACGATGCCCATGTCAAGCCCCGCCTTGATGGCGTGGTAGAGAAAGGCCGTGTGGATGGCCTCGCGCACGGACTCGTTGCCCCGGAAGCTGAAGCTGACGTTACTGACGCCGCCGCTGGTGAGCGCGCCGGGCAGGTGCTGCTTGATCCAGCGCACGGCCTCGATGAAGTCGATGGCGTAGCGGTCGTGCTCGGCCATGCCGGTGGCCACAGTGAGGATGTTCGCGTCGATGATGATGTCGTGCGGCGCGAATCCGGCCTTCTCGGTGAGCAGGCGATACACACGTTCTGCGATGGCGATGCGCCGTTCGTAGGTGTCGGCCTGGCCTTGCTCGTCGAAGCACATCACCACGGTGGCGGCACCGAGGCGACGGATGATCTTGGCCTGCCGCAGGAACTCCGCTTCGCCTTCCTTCAAGCTGATGCTGTTGGCGATGCCCTTGCCTTGCAGGCATTTCAGGCCGGCCTCCACCACGGCGAACTTGCTGCTGTCCACCATCACCGGCACGCGCGCGATGTCGGGTTCGGCGGCGATGAGGTTGAGGAACTTCGTCATGGCCTCCACGCCATCGATCATGCCCTCGTCGAGGTTCACGTCGATCACCTGCGCGCCGTTCTCCACCTGCTGGCGGGCCACGCTCACGGCCTCATCGTAGTTGCCGTTCTTAATCAGCTTGCGGAAGGCCGCACTGCCCGTGACGTTCGTGCGCTCGCCGATGTTGACGAAGTTGGAACCCGGGAAGATGCGGAGGGGCTCGAGGCCGGAGTAGGTGGGGATGCTCATTTCAATCGGTTCACCACAGAGGCACAGAGGACACAGAGGAATACAATTGTTTGATGCGGTGATTCGACAAGGAGGGAAGCTGTAACACTGTTTCTTCCTCTCTGTGTTCCGTGTGCCACTGTGGTGAAGAATTCATGCTATTCGCCTTCATCAAGGTATCCGTTCATGACCCGCTCAAGACCGTCGATCAGCTTGGTCGTGTTGAAGTTGATGAGCAAACCAAGCTTCTTGTTGGTCAGCTTCAGATACGTCAGTAGCTGGGCGGTATGGATGGGATGAAGCTCTTCAACAGCTTTGATCTCCACGATGATCCGGTCTTCAACAAGCAGATCGATACGCAGGTCATTCGCTAGCCGCTCCCCGCGATAAACAATGGGCACAGCGACTTGTTCCTGCACACGCAACCCAATGCTCTTCAGTTCGGCCAGCAAGCAGACTTGATACACGCTTTCAAGAAGCCCCGGCCCCAACGCCCGATGGACCGCTATAGCCGCCTTAATCACGAGGCTCGAGATCTCGTTGTGCGTCATCCTCCGTTCCCTCTGTGCCCTCTGTGCCTCTGTGGTGAAGTATTCATACCAGTGCAGGCTGCACACGTGGCGCATATTTCCCCGCCTCCTTCGCCAGCGCCGCAATATGCTCCGGCGTGGTGCCACAACACCCGCCCACCACGTTCACCCAGCCGTTGGCCATGAACTCGCCTACGAGGCGGGCGGTGACCTCGGGCGTTTCGCGGTACTCGCCCATCTGGTCGGGCAGGCCGGCGTTGGGGTAGATGCTGACGCGGCAGGGGCTCTGCTCGGCGATCACTTCGAGGTACGGACGCATCTGCGCCGCGCCCAGCGCGCAGTTGAGGCCCATGCTGAAGAGCGGCACGTGCGCCATGCTGATGAGGAAGGCTTCGATGGTCTGGCCGCTGAGGGTGCGCCCGCTGGCATCGGTGATGGTGACGCTGCACATGAGCGGCACGCTCGTGTTGCGCGCTTCGAACACCTCGTCGATGGCGTAGAAGGCGGCCTTGGCGTTGAGCGTGTCGAAGATGGTCTCCACCAGCAGGATGTCCACGCCGCCGTCGAGCAGCGCTTCCACCTGCTCCTTGTAGGCGGCCACGAGCTGATCGAAGGTGACAGCGCGGAAGCCGGGGTCGTTCACGTCGGGACTGAGCGATGCGGTCTTGTTCATCGGCCCGATGGCACCGGCCACGAAGCGCGGCTTGCTCGGGTCCATCGCGGTGTACTTGGCGCAGGCTTCCCTGGCAAGTCGTGCGGAGGCGAGGTTCATCTCGCGCGCGAGGTGGCTGCACTCATGTTCCGCTTGGGCGATACTGGTCGCAGAGAAGGTGTTCGTCTCCACGATATCGGCACCGGCCGCGAGGTATTGCTCGTGTATGGTGCGGATGGCATCGGGCCGCGAGAGCGAGAGCAGTTCGTTGTTGCCCTTCAGCAGCACGGGGTGATCCTCCATGCCCTTCGGATGGAAGTCCTCCTCCTGCAGGCCGAGACGCTGGATCATGGTGCCCATGGCCCCGTCGAGGACGAGGATGCGTTGGGCGGCGATGTGTTCGATGTCTGACATTGCGTGCTTCTAGATGCGTGCTTTCCGTTGCTGATGTGGTGAGAATAGTGAGGGTGGAGAGAATGGTGAGAAAGCAGCCGCTCGCTGTGGCCCACTTTCTCACCACTTTCACCCTTGTCACCACTCTCACCACCAGAAAAGCAAAAGCCCCACCCGATGGACCGGATGAGGCATCACTGCACGAGGCACTGCTTCCTGATCACGGCTCATCTTTCTCCGGATCGCTCCGGAGCTGGATTTGGCACCTTCCCGATGGTCGCCCACCGGACGGTTGCCAAGGCTTCGCAGGGCCAGTCCCTCCGCCTTTCTGGATAAGCGATGGAAAGAACGCGGTGCGAAGTTACGTCGGAGCGCTCAGCCCTGCGCGTTGGCGAATTCCTTGAAGAAACCCACGATGCGCTTGCGGAACAGCAGGAACAGGAGCACGTAGGGCACGGCCATGAGGTACAGGATACCGTTGTTCAATCCCCTGCCGATGGTCTGCGTCCCGCCGAACACGCCGTTGTCCTGGGCGCTTTCCACCGTGGCCTTGCACATGGCACAACCCTGGGCAAGAAGATCGACAGGGAGCAACGGCAGCAGAAGGAGTACGATGAACAACAGAACGGCGCGGTGGCGCATGGCGCAAAGGTAGGGCTCAGTAGTACGGGCTGATCATCAGGTAGACCACCACACCCGTCACGCTCACATAGAACCAGACAGGCCAGATCCGGCGGGCCAGTCTGCGGTGCGCCGGGTACTTTCCCGAGAGCGCCCGGTAGGCCGTGATCAGAATGAAGGGCAGCGACGTGGCCGCCAGGATGATGTGCGAGGCGAGGATCACCAGATAGATCCCCTTGATCGCTCCCGTGCCGCCGAACCGGGTCTCGCCCGCGAACATATGATGCAGGATGTAGGACAGCAGGAACAGGATGGACAGGGCCATCGCCATGAGCATGATCCGGCGGTGCAGGCCCCAGCGCCTCGCCCGCGCCGAGAACAGTCCGGCCAGGAGCAGCAGGCTCACCATGCTGTTGAGCACCGCATTGGTCCGCGCGAATAGATGGGGGTCCAACCCGTCCGGCGCGGGCATCTGCACACGGCCCAACACGACCACGATCAGGAATACGATGCCGGAAAAGATCCAGATCCCTCGTTTCGCCTGGACTTCAGGAATACGGAGCAATGGATTCGGGAAGGGCTCGGACATGGCCTGGGTCAACCGGTAACAGCAGGGATCAGGAGCGCCTCTCCTTGGCCTTGATCTTCTCCTCCTTCAACAGCATCTTGATGTCCCCGGCCAGGCGGTCGACGTCGGCGGTCTTCGTACCATCATAGTAGCCACGGATATGCCGCTGCTTGTCCACGAGCACGAACATCTCGGAATGCAGGAAACCGTCCGGGGCCATCACGTCCTCCCTTGATGCGAGGAAGTAACCGTCCGCGCCCTGGAGATAGAGGTCGTGCTTGGTGCCCGTGAGGAACATCCATCGTGTCGTATCCGCCTTGAGCCGTTGCGCGTACTCGTTGAGCACCTCGGCCGTGTCATGTTCCGGGTCGACCGTATGGCTGAGGAACAGCACATCGGCATAGGCCGGATCGTCCAATTTCAACTGCAGCTGTTGCATCTCCGCACCCATGCGCGGGCAGATGGTGGTGCAACGTGTGAAGAAGAAATCGACCACCAGGATCCTGCCGGCCACGGTCTTGTCCGTCACGGTATGGCCGTTCTCGTCCGTGAACGCGAACGGCGGCACCGTGAAATAGGTGGTATCGCCGGGGGCGTTCGCCGTCTTCGGGCCATAATAGGGCAGGAAGGTGAAGTGGTGCTTCACAAGCCCCAACGCGGGGGAGAAGAACAGGAAGATCAACAGGATGAACAGCGCGATCCCCCCCAGCACGGCGATCTTGACGCCCCGGCCGGATGGCTTCATCATGGGGTCATTGGAACATCTCCCACGCCCAATGCACGTGGTTCGATTCCCAGATCGCGATGAAGATCAGGTAGAGGATGAACAAGCCATACGGCAGTAGGATGATCGCCCGGATGTTGCGACGCTCATCACCGAGGTGCATGAAGGTCATCACGATGTAGGTGGCCTTCACCAACGTGAGCACCACGAAGGTCCATTTGACCAGGTGCCAGGCTTGTGGGAACCACTCGTGCCAGAACGCGCCAAGGGTGACCTCGACCGCGGTGACGATCGCGAGGAGACCGGTGACCCGCCAGATCTTCGCGCGGATCTGCCGACCCTCTTCCTCACTGTGGTGAGCATCGAGGCTGTATTCGATGATGTCGTCGCGCTCCATGTCAAAGGAGATAGAAGAAGGTGAACACGAACACCCAGACCAAATCGACAAAGTGCCAATAGAGCCCTGCCTTTTCCACCATCTCGTAGTGGCCACGACGGTGGAACACCCCCTGGATCACCATGATCAGGACGATCAGGTTGATGATCACGCCGCTGAAGACGTGAAAGCCATGGAACCCGGTGATGAAGAAGAAGAAATTGGCATATTGCGGCGGTCCATATTCGTTGCGGACCATGTTCGCACCATCGACGTAGTTCACACGCTCGTTCCAGACCTGCAGGGCCTCCTCCCCTTCCAGCTCCTTTTCCCCGATCATGTAGTGGCCTGCATCCGCAAGCACCAGGTGGAACCCGGGTGCGTGCGCCGGATCATGGGTGTCGTGCGTGTCATTGTGCACCCAGTATTTCGCTCCCTCAGCGGTGGTGATGTAGCCTCCACCGCCATGGATGAAGTGCTTCCACTCCCACGCCTGTGAGCCCACGAAGAACGCCCCGCCCAGCACGGTCAGGAACAACCACTTGATCACGCCTTTCTTATCCATCCGATGACCGGCCTCCACGGCGAGCACCATGGTCACGGAACTGAAGATGAGGATGGCCGTCATCAGGGCCACGTACATCAGGGGATAGCTGCCATGCAGGAAGGGCAGGGCACGGAAGACCTCCTCACCGATGGGCCATGCCTCTGTGGTGGAATGCCGGACGAAGCCATAGGCCACCAACAACCCGCTGAACGTCAGGGCGTCCGAGACCAGGAAGAACCACATCATCATCTTGCCGTAGCTGATGCTGAACGGGCTTCGGCCGCCGCCCCAGAGGACGTCGTTGCTCAGGGTCTTCGTGGCTTCTCCGGACATGGTCTTTCAGATGGCCGCAATGTTAGTGAACAAAGGTCAAGAACAAAAGGAGGTAGACCCACAGGCCGGCAAGGAAATGCCAGTACAGGACACCCGACCAAAGTCCGGCATGGTCCGTTGCGGAATACCGACCCTGCCAGGCCGCCACGGCCATCACCAGCAACGCCAAAAGACCAAAGGCCAGGTGCGCCAGATGGGCCGCGGTGAGCACGTAGAGGTAGGAACTTGCATTGTTCTGCTGCTCGTTCAATTCGGCGTTCAGCGGACGGCGATGGTCCTGGTCAGAGGGCAGATAGAACCGACCATCGACCAATTCCAAAGGCTCCCCATCCTTCGCAATGGTGTAGTCGGCCCCGTACGTGCCCGTATTGTCCAACACCTTGCCGACGAGGAAGTTGCCGCTGTGCACCAGTTCGGACCATCCTCGGAACTGGCTCCAGGAGAAGACCAGGCCACCGAGGAACGTGAACAGCAGCCAGTACGGCGTGCTCCGCTCCCGACCACGTCGGGTGGATGTGAGCGCCATTTGCGCCGAGACACTGCTCGCCAGGATGACCGCAGTGCTCACGAAGAAGGCCCGTGGGATCCGGATGTGCACCCAGTATCCACCGCTCATGCTGACAACGTAAGCGCTCGTCAGGCCCGCGAAGAACATCACGATCGCGAAGAGCATCAAATAGGTGAGCAGACGACGTGTGCGCATCCGCTTCTCCAGAGGGAGCGCCTGACCCTGTTCACCCAAAGGTCCCTCGGTCGCCTGGCTCATTGTCGATCGAACACATAGGCCAACTGCACCACCGGCAGGTAGAGGAAGCTGGCGAACATCAGACGGCGCGCATCCTGTCGATCGAGCGATCGGAAAAGCCGCAGCGCAGGCCAGAGCATCCAGGCCCCGGCGATCACGGCCACCCACATGCTCCAGCGACCCGTGAGACCGAACACCCAGGGCAGCATGCCAACCGGGATGACGAAAAGGGTATAGACCAGGATGAGAAAGGCGCTCTGGCGGCCGGCGCCCTCGCGCGATGGAAGCAGCTGAAACCCCGCCCGGGCGTAATCCTCCTCCACCAGCCAGGCGATCGACCAGAAATGTGGGAACTGCCACATGAACTGCATGGCGAACAGCAGGCCCGGACCCAGGCCGAAGTGCCCCGTGGCGGCCACATAGCCGAGCATCGGCGGGAACGCCCCCGGGAAGGCGCCGACCAATACCGCCCAGGGTGTATGCCGCTTCAATGGTGTGTACAATGCCACATAAATGACCAGTGAGAGCATGCCCAGGATGGCCGTGAGCGGCCCGAAGGCGGCCCATAACAGGGCCACACCACCGATCCCGGCGACCATTGCCAGGCCCATGGCCGTGCGCATGGTCATCGTGCCACGGACCAGGGGACGGTCGGCCGTGCGCGCCATCAAAGCATCGGTATCCACCTCGAGCACCTGGTTGAACGCGTTGGAAGCCCCGGTCACGAGCAGGCCGGCCAGGGCCAGGACAAGCAGTCCGGACGGGTCGAAGCCGCCATCGGTCCATCCCAGTTGATAGCCGAGCAGCGCGGAGAACACGACCAGGCCGGAGAGCCGCAGCTTGAACAGCAGGGCCACATCCCGCAGGCGGGCACCGAAGGTGGGGGAAGCGTATGAAGTGGAGGGACGGGACACGGCGCGGCGGGCGCAAAAGTAGCCCATGGCGTCAAGTGGGGGTCACCTCGGTCGTGATCTGGCGTCCTGATCCAGGTATCGGTCATGGAAGCGACAGACCAGACCGAGCATCACGGTGTGGGAGATGTACCCATCGCCCTCATCCGGGGTGCGTGACCGGAAGATGTAGGAAGCCTCCAGGCTGAGGCCGGCGCGGGCCAGCACGGCATAACCCGCGCGCACTTCATTGTAGATGAGCTGAACGGGTGTGGGGCCTCCCAGGTAATAACCGTAATTCTGTCTTCGGCCTTCGGCATCGCGCGGTGGGCGGTCGTCCGGCGAGGCGAAGATGTCGTTGCCGAGGTTGTAACCGCCGGTGTCCGTCCCGAGCACGGCGAAGCTGAAATGCTCCCGGAACGACCAGCGTCCGGTCCGCTGCTCGATGATCGCAAGCGCCTCCTGGCAATTGGCACCGTACGGATGGGCCAGGGGCTCGTTGAAGTGCGCATAGTTCTGGCGGGTGTCCTCGTGGGAGTAGGTGAAGGGACGCACATAGTTGAACTCCATGCGGATGTCCAGTCCCGGCCGGCGGAACGCATTGTAGGCCATGACACCGAGCTGGAACGCCTGTTTGTTGGCGTACCAGCCATCGCCGGCGCGCACTTCGCGCAGCAGGAACTCGTCGAACACCAGTTGCGAGTAGAACAGGGTGTTCCGCTGGACCTTGATGTTCATGGCGAACCCGAGCAGCGCGTTATCCGGGGAGCCCAGTTGGTATTCGACAGGGCGATAGAACAGGATCGGGTTCCAATAGTTGAAGTCGTATCCGCGCGGATAACCACGTTCATCATCCTGCCAGACGATCGCCTCGAAGAGACCGACGTTGACGCGCTTCAGGATGTCGCAGTCCAGATAGTGGATGGCCGTGGCCTTCTTCCGGAAACTGTTCGGATCGCCGTCGGATTGGCGGATGTCGGCCATCAATGTGTACAGGTTCGTGTAGCGGACCTTCCAGGCCGTGGTGGTGATGCGCAGGTAGGGATAGCTGTAGGCGTTGTCCGAAAGCATCAACGATCGGTACCCTTCACCGATGAAGTTCCTGCCCCGGCCCAGGGTGATGTTGAAGTACCTGCCCGTGGTCCAACTTACGTAGGCGTTCCAATCGTAATGGGTGAACGAGGGGCCGGTCCCATAGGCATAGCCCTCGCCCGGGGACACTTGCGTATGGCGGACAAGTGTATCGACGAACTCCGGGAACCGCTCGTTCCAGGCCATGCCGTCCACATGCAGCGATACGGCCGGGTGCGGGTCGTACTCTGTCCAGAATCCGAGGCCCGTGCGATAGGTGGGGCTCGTACCCTCACCAGCGGATATTCCCCCGATGGCGTCCAACAGCGGCGTGCCGCGGAAATGGCTTCCGGTGGCGCCCGCCCAGCGGTCCAATGCGGGCAGGATCGCCGCGTCCCGGAGGCTGTCGGCGTCCTTGGTGCCTGCCAGGTCCGCTTTCAGATAGGGCCGGAAGGATGTGTGGGCCTCCGTTTTGAAATGGTGCAGCCGCGCCGCGTACGGGGCCTCCATACTTCGGCTCAAGGGGAAAAGCCCGGGCTGCGCAGCCCCCACCACGGTGAAGCAGGCCGACACGAACAAGAGGAACGTCCTTTTCATGTGCGGCCCTTGCGAAGAGGAACGACGAAGGGTAGAAGCGCCAGTACCAAGGCGGTGGAGGCCAGTACCATCATTCCGATGTTCGGATGCCAGGTCCTGGTCAGCAGGCTCAGGGCGACGATCATCAGGGAATAGGCATAGAGGAGGGCCGTGGTGCCCCGATGCCCCGTGCCGAGGGCCATCAATCGGTGATGGATGTGGTTCTTGTCCGCCGCGAACGGTGAAACGCCACGCATCGATCGATGGACGAAGATGCGGAACGTGTCCACCAATGGGTAGGCGATCACGGCCATCGCGAAGACCGGCGTGGGCACCTGGCGCAGGTATTCCGGCAGGTGCGATACATCATGGTCCACCACCTTCATGGCAAGCACGGCGATGATCGCACCGATGATCAACGAACCGCTGTCGCCCATGAACACCCGGGCGGGATGGAAGTTGAAGACCAGGAATCCCGCCAAGGCTCCCGCGAGCACCATCGCCAGGAGCGAAGTGGCCACATCGCCGGCCATGTAGAGCCATACCCCGTAGATGAAGGATGCGATCAGCCCGATGCCACCGGCCAGACCGTCCACCCCATCGATCAGGTTGAAGGCATTGACCAATACCACGTAGGTGAACAGGGAAAATGCGATGCTTATCGGCGGGCTGAGCATGTACACGCCAAAAAGTCCATGCATGCTGGTGATCCGGATGTCGGCCATGATGACCAGGATGTACCCCACGATCATGTGGCCCACCAGTTTCTTCACGGGTGAGAACCCGATGATGTCGTCCTTCACCCCGATGAAGAACAACAGGACCATCGCCGCGATCACGAACTTGAAGTCCCGATAGGCCGATCCCATGGCCAGGTATAGTGCGCGATAGCCCTGGTCCGGATAGCCGATAAGCTCCGCCTTGGGGAACCACAGCGCGTAGCTGAAGATCACCGCTGCGAAGATGATGACCCCGCCGATGGTCGGCACGCTGCGCGCGTGGACCTTGCGTGCATCCCCGGGTTCGTCGACCAGGTGCTTCATGCGCGCCACCTTGATCAGGGAAGGCATGGTGAACAGCACCACGATGAACGCCGTGAAACAGCTCAGAACGAGGATGTAATCGTGCTCCCTCACCTGCGGTCAAAGATCATAGTAGCGATCGAAGATGGGCGTGCAGAGCGAGAAATAGAGGTAGCCGGAATCAAGGTGGTCCGGGGCAGGCGTCAGGTCACGCATCCGATACCCCACGGTGAACCGCAGATCGTACATCTGGTTGAGCAGGTAGCTGGCGTTGAGGTCCAGGAAGACGAGCTTACGGACCAATGGGCCGCCTTCCTCTTCCACCATCATGTCGTTGTCAAAAATGTCCCCGCCATAGTTCATCGTAGCGGTGGAGTCCAGATGGTAGGTGCCGAGGTTCAATTTGCCTTGCAACAGCACATGTCCCTTGATGCGTCCCTCAACGATCATCACCGCTTCATTGAAGTATGCCCCGAAGGGGTGAGCCAACGGTTGGCCTTGATGCGCGTAGTTCACCAGGGGGATGTGATGGGCGTAAAGGAACGGTGTGGCCTGATCGTACTCGACCTGCAGGTGCAGGTCCCTATGGAACAGATCGAACCAACGCAGGCCGGCCTGCCAACCGAACCTTTCGTTCGCGGGGTCGTCCGTGACCGCCTGGCCATAGACGTACATCCTGTTGGTCAGCTTGACGCGCAGATCGAGCCCGAGCACCTCCTTTGCATCCCCCTTGAACCCGTTCACCAGGGTGTTCAGGCCGATCAGGGGGTTCAGTTCCATGGCGTTGAAGGGCCGCACACCGTTCTGGTCGATGTCCCGCCAGATCGTCCCCTCGAACAAGGCGACATCGACCCGGCCCAAGGTGAGGCTGAGGTGGTCGAAGGTGGCACGCTTCCAATAGAACAGGTGTTCACCGGCACCATCGGTCGGCAGTCGTTCCAGCATCTGCAGGCGCGCATAGGTGGTGGTGTATTGCAAACGCTGCTGCCAGAGCAGCGCACTGAACTTGAGATAAGGATAGGGACTTGCGTTGTCGCTCAGGATCATGCTGCGATACCCATGTCCGACGAACTGCTTGCCCTGGCCCAGCTGTACGTTGAGCCAGCCACGCGGGCTCCAGCTCACATTGCCCATGGACCACCCGAAATCATAGGCACGACCGTTGAAGGGCTTCACACGTCCCTGTCCGGGTGCCACCTCCGTTGCTTTTGTGAAGAGATAGAGATATTGCGGATAGAGCACCTGGTTCTCGTGGAACGCGGTCTGGAAGGAGACCCTGGGTCCCAGGTCGCCGCTGACCCAGAAGCCCCGTGTGTTCTGATAGAGCCGTGTGGTGTCGATGAATTTGCTCTTGTCCCGCAGATCGTCCCCCAGTTCCAGGCCGAACATGGGGTCGGCGCGAAGATGCACGTCCCCCTTGTTGAACTGGATCAAGTGCCGCCGGAAGAGCAGCTCCGTCAACCAGTAGTACCTTCTTGTCGTGTCCTTCCTGTAGCCCAGCACACCGGTCAGGTCAGCGCGACTTTCGATCACCGGCTTCAGTCCGGTATGGATGCGCGAACCGATGCAGGCCGCATTGCGCTCCACATCGATGTAGTGGTCGCGTTCCAGCACCACATCGTTCTGTTGGGCGGAAAGGCCCAGGGCGATGAGGAGCGGAACGAGGGACGTCCAGGAACGGATGGACCGGCAGGGGCGCACGTCACGGCTTCGGTCCGGCGAAAGTAGCGGTCCCCGGCCAGTTCGTACGGGGTTGGCGGCGTGTCAGACCCTGGCCAGTTCGCTCTTGGCGAATTCCGCGTACACGGCAGCGATCCCCTCGCGCAATCCGATCCGGTGCCTCCAGCCCAGGGAATGCAACCGGCCGACGTCCATCAGCTTCCGGGGCGTTCCATCCGGCTTGTCGGTATTCCATTTCAGCTCGCCGGTATAACCCACGATATCCTGGATCATTTCGGCCAACGCCTTGATCGTGAGGTCCTCGCCGGTGCCGATGTTCAGGAACAGCTCCTCATCGTAGTGCTCCATGAGGAAGTGGCAGGCGTCCGCGAGGTCGTCCACGTGGAGGAACTCGCGCATGGGCGAACCTGTGCCCCATACCTCCACGCTCGGCGCCTTGGTCACCTTGGCCGTGTGGAACTTGCGGATCAGTGCCGGCAGCACATGGCTGTTGTTGAGGTCGTAGTTGTCGTTCGGACCGTAGAGGTTGGTCGGCATCGCACTGATGAAGTTGCAGCCGTACTGCCGGCGGTAGCTCTCGGCCAGCTTGATGCCGGCGATCTTGGCGATGGCATAGGGCTCGTTGGTCTGTTCCAACGGACCCGTGAGCAGGCTCTCCTCCTTCAGCGGTTGGGGTGCCATCTTGGGATAGATGCAGGAGGACCCCAGGAAGAGCAGCTTCTTCACCCCGCTCTCATACGCGGCATGGATGATGTTGCTCTCGATCATCAGGTTCTCGTAAAGGAACTGGGCGCGGTACACGTTGTTGGCCTGAATGCCGCCGACCTTGGCCGCCGCGAGGAACACCTGGTCCGGCTTTTCTCTGGCGAAGAGGTCGCGCACGGCCTTCTGTTCCCGTAGATCGGTCTCCTTGCTCGTGCGGGTCACGATGTTCGTGTAGCCTTCGGCCTGCAGCTTGCGCACGATGGCGCTGCCCACCATGCCGCGGTGCCCCGCCACGTAGACCTTGTCCTGCTTGTTCATCATCCTTCCTGCGTTGGTGCTGTCCGTAATGGGCCTAACGGGGGCGCTTCCTGCGTCCGTGCACGATCGTTCCGCCCTGCAAAAGCGATCGCGTTCACCATCACTCCTGCTCGAACAGGATCTTGTGGCCGCCCTTCTTCAGGTACACATCGCGTTTGAAGAGCTCCAGATCGCTGGCCATCATCTCCTTCACAAGGGCCTTCAGATCGTATCTGTGCTTCCAGCCGAGCTCGCGCATCGCCTTGTTGGGGTCGCCTTCCAGATGGTCCACCTCTGCGGGGCGGTAGTAGCGCGGATCGATCGCCACAAGGACCCTCCCGGTCCTCTTGTCGACCCCCTTCTCCCGAGCGCCCTTGCCTTTCCATTCAAGCTTGATGCCCACCTCGCCAAAGGCCAGGTCCACGAAGTGGCGTACGGTGTGGGTCTTGCCCGTAGCGAGCACGTAATCATCCGGTTTCCTGGCCTGGAGCATCAGCCACATGCCTTCCACATAGTCCTTGGCATGGCCCCAGTCGCGCTTCGCGTCAAGATTGCCGAGATACAGCGTGTCCTGCAGACCAAGCTTGATCTTGGCCGCGGCGCGGGTGATCTTGCGGGTCACGAAGGTCTCGCCCCTTAGCGGGCTCTCGTGGTTGAAGAGGATGCCGTTGCAGGCGAATATCCCGTAGCTCTCGCGGTAGTTCTTCGTGATCCAGAAGCCGTACAGCTTGGCCACACCGTAGGGGCTGCGCGGATGGAAGGGGGTCTCCTCGTTCTGCGCGTGCGGGCGCACGCCACCGTAGAGTTCGGAAGTGGATGCCTGGTAGAACTTGGTCTTCTTCTCAAGGCCAAGGATGCGTATGGCCTCCAGGAACCGCAGTGTGCCGATGCCGTCGGCGTTCGCCGTGTACTCGGGCATCTCGAAGCTCACATGCACATGGCTCATGGCCGCGAGGTTGTAGATCTCGTCCGGCCGTACCTGTTGCACCAAGCGAAGACAATTCAAACTATCGGTCAGGTCACCATAATGCAAGTGGAAGGGCTTGCCCTTTTCGTGCATGTCATGGTACAGGTGATCGATCCGCGCGGTGTTGAACAGCGAGCTCCGGCGTTTGACGCCATGCACTTCGTAGCCCTTCTTCAACAGGAATTCGCTGAGATAGGCGCCATCCTGACCGGTGACCCCGGTGATCAAGGCCACCTTCCGGGCACCCTTCTTCGCCTGGCTTTTCTTGCTTTTCGTTGCCATCTGTGATTATTGGACGATGAACCATTGGTTCACCAGGTCTTGCTTGTTGTAGCGCATGGGCGCGTTCGTGGATACATCGTAAAGTTCCCGTCCGGCCTCGTGTGCGATCGCATGCCCGGCCGCCGTATCCCACTCCATGGTGGGGGCGTACCGTGGGTAGACATCGGCAGCGCCCTCGGCGACCAGGCAGATCTTCAAGGCGCTGCCCATGCTGGTCAACACCACGCGCCCATGTTCCCGCTCCATGCGCTGAATGAACGCCTCGGTCTCTGGGCTTCTATGTGACCGGCTGGCCACGATGGTGAAGGCGTCTCGGTGGTGGACCAATGGCAATCGCTCGCTGTGCGCGGTACGTTCATACGCGCCCATTCCATTGAATGTTCCCGCATCCCGTTGTCGCCATGCACCACCTCCCGGCCAGGCGAAATAGAGCACATCGGTCACCGGCACATGGATGACCCCGGCCAGGGGACGTGCCGCGCCGAGCGTGGAGATCGGCTCCGCATCCCGCTCCATCAGCGCGATGTTCACGGTGAACTCCCCATTGCGGCGGACGAACTCCTTGGTGCCATCAAGTGGGTCCACCAGCCAGTAACGGGGCCATGACCGGCGCTCGACCGGATCGATGGTGGCGCCCTCCTCGCTCAGGACCGGCAGACCCGACTCCAACAGGACCTGCCCGATGATCGCGTGCGCCCGTCGATCGGCCTCGGTCAATGGTGACCGGTCCTCCTTTTGCTCTACGGTGAACTCGGAACCATACACCTCCCGGATGGCCACGCCTGCGCGCAAGGCCGCTTCGATCGCACGGTCAAGCCACCGAACGATGGTATCGTCGGTCGATCCCACGGCGCCAAAAGTAACCGTGACGTCCCCTGCAGGCGCCATTCTTCACGGTCCCCCCGGAATGGACCCTGGTCCACTGCCTATTTTCGCGGACCCCTGCGCGCCATGAACTCATCCGCTTCCCTGCTCATCTTCTTCCACAGTCTCCTGCGGTATGGCGTGCTGCTCTTCGTGGCCGGCGCCGGTATCCTGGCCCTCCGGGGCCTTTTGCTCCGTCGGCCGATCCTGGTGTATGAACGCCTGGCCGCGATCGTGGCCGTGGTGCTCTGTCACGTGCAGCTCCTATTCGGTGTCATCATCTATATCATGCGGTTCAAGGCGTTCGAGATGATGGCGCCTGTGCATGAACGCTATTGGAAGTACGAGCATATCTCCATGATGCTCGTAGCGATCACCCTGGTGACCATCGGCCGGGGCCTTTCGAAAAGGGCACGGACCGAACCGGGCAAGCAATTGCGCATCGCGGTGTTCTATCTGATCGCCCTGGTGATCATGATCGTCGCGATACCCTGGCCGATCACGGAGTTCGGGAGCCAGTACGAATGGATGTGATGTGCGACCGGACATTCGTTCTTCCCGCCATGCTTTGGTTGCTCACGTGCGGAGGATCCGCGGGATGTGCAGCCTCCACTTCCACGGATGGCGCAGGTCTGGAGCGAGGTGCCGCGATCTTCGATGCCCAATGTGCGCTCTGCCATGGCCGGGACGGTCGCCTGGGCCTGAGCGGCGCCAAGGACCTGACGGGATCCACCCTCGATCGCGACCAGGTGGTCGGTGTGATCATGAACGGCCGGGGGGCGATGATGGCCTATGGCAAGGTGCTCACCCCTGAAGAGGTCCAGGCGGTGGCCGACCATGTACTCGCCTTGCGAGCCGTCCGATGATCGACCCCCATCAACTGACAGCGGAGGCCGAAAGGGCCGTGCTCATCGGACTGGTCACCGACGATCAGGACACGGACAAGGTGAAGGAATACCTGGATGAACTGGAATTCCTCGCCACCACGGCAGCGATCCGCTCCCTCGAACGCTTTGTACAACGGCTCCACAAGCCGGACGGACGCACCTACATCGGGTCGGGGAAACTGGCCGAGATCAAGGAATGGGTGAAGGCGAACGAGGTCGGCCTCGTGATCTTCGATGATGAACTGAGCCCCGCCCAACAGCGGAATCTGGAGAAGGAACTGGGGATCGCGGTGCTGGACCGGCCCCGATTGATCCTGGACATCTTTGCCCGGCGCGCCCGCACCGCCCACGCCAAGACCCAGGTGGAACTTGCCCGCTACGAGTACATGTTGCCCAGGCTCACCAAATTGTGGACACACCTGGAGCGGCAGCGCGGCGGCACCGGCACCCGGGGAGGTGCCGGCGAGAAGGAGATCGAAACGGACCGACGCATCGTGCGTGATCGGATCGCCCTGTTGAAGGCGCAACTGCGGGACATCGACCGGCAGATGGCGACCCAGCGGGGCAATCGCGGCAAGCTGGTGCGCGTGGCCCTGGTGGGCTATACGAACGTTGGCAAGAGCACCCTGATGAACCTGCTGGCCAAGAGCCAGGTCTTTGCAGAGAACAAGCTGTTCGCCACTCTGGACACGACGGTCCGCAAGGTGGTGCTCGGCAATCTACCCTTCCTGCTCAGTGATACCGTGGGCTTCATCCGGAAACTGCCCCATCAGCTCATCGAGAGCTTCAAGAGCACGCTGGACGAAACGCGCGAGGCGGACCTGCTGCTGCATGTGGTGGACATCAGCCATGCCGATTTCGAGGAACAATACCTCACCGTGAAGCAGACGCTCGGCGAGATCGGTGCCGGGGACAAGCCGACGATCGTGGTCTTCAACAAGATCGACGCCTATCGCGCAGCCCCAAGTGACCCGCACGACCTGGTGCCGAAAAGAAGGGATCAACTCACACTGGAAGAGCTGGAACGAAGTTGGATGGCCGGCATGCACGAAGAGGAGAGCATCTTCATCTCCGCCGCCAGCCGACAGAACATCGATGGATTGCGCGATCTCCTGTACCGGCGGGTCAAGGCCATCCATGTCGCCCGCTATCCCTACGAAAGCGACCTGCTCTTCGATGACGAATTCCTGAGGAATGCCGCGGGCAAGGACTGAAGGGCCGGTCAGTCGAACGCCTGCATATCGCACAAACGTCTGTACTGACCGCCCCGATCGAACAGTTCCTGGTGCGTCCCACGTTCGATGATCCCGCCATGCTGCAGCACACAGATCTCGTCACAATGTTGGATCGTGCTCAACCGGTGGGCGATCACCAGTGAGGTACGGCCCTCCATCATCCGATAGAGCGCTTCCTGCACCAACCGTTCGCTCTCCGTATCGAGCGCGCTCGTGGCCTCGTCCAGGATCAGGATGGGCGGGTTCTTCAGCACGGCACGTGCGATGGCCAGCCGCTGTTTCTGCCCACCGCTCAGGCGGTTCCCACCGTCGCCGATGTTGGTCTGATAGCCCTGCTCCAGTCGGACGATGAACTCATGCGCATTGGACACGCGCGCCGCCTGCTCGATCGCCTCCATGCCGACGCCCTTTGCACCGAATGCGATGTTGTTGGCCACAGTATCATTGAACAGGATGCTGTCCTGGGTGACGATCCCCATCAACGCGCGCAGGTCATGCACGCGCAGGTCCCGAATGTCATGACCGTCGATCATCACCTGACCGGAGCTCGCGTCGTAGAATCGGGGAAGCAGGCCGACCATGGTGGTCTTTCCTCCGCCGCTCGTCCCGACCAAGGCCACGCTTCGTCCCTTGGGCACGATCAGATCGATGTCCTTCAACACCAGGGCACCTTCATAGGCGAAGGACACGCCTCGGAACTCGATCCGATCGTTGAATGTCCGGATGGGCCTGGCGTCGGTCCTCTCCCTCACGGTGTTCTCCACGGCCAGCAGCTCGAAAATGCGCTCGGCGCTGGCACTGCCCTTGCGGATCCAATAGTAGCCCGTTGTGAAGCTCTTCGCGGGCGCCAGCAATTGACTGAACAGGATGATATAGCCGATGAACTCGCCGCCGGACAGGCTCGCGTTGCTGCCGATCACCAGACTTCCACCGAGGTATACCAGGGCCACCATGACCAATGCACCGAGGAACTCGCTCAATGGGGAGGCCAGGTCGCGGCGGCGCAGGGTGAAGACGTTCAGGAGGTTGAGCATCTGGTTCTCCCGCCGGAAGCGTTGCTGCATCGCCGCCTCGGCATTGAAGGCCTTGATCACCCGGATGCCGGTGAGGGTCTCCTCCAGGGTGCTCAACAGGTCCGCGGCCTTCTGCTGCGCGCGCAGGCCTTCCTTCCGAAGGCTCTTCCCGATGCGACCGATGATCAGGCCGCTGATCGGCAGGAGGAGCAGCGCGATCACAGTGAGCTTCCAGGAGATCCCGATCATGATCGCCAGGGAAAGGACGATCGTGATCGGCTCGCGGAAGATCATCTCGATGTAGTTCATGATGCTGAACTCGATCTCCTGCACGTCGTTGGTCATCCGGCTGATGATGTTGCCCTTGCGCTCGCCGGTGTGATACCGCATGGGCAGCGCGAGCACCTTGTCATAGAGCGCATTGCGCAAGTCGCGCACGGCCCTGTTCCTCAGGATGCCGATGGCCCACAGGGCGAAATACCGGAAGAGGTTCTTCAACAGGAAGCACAAGGCCACCACCGCACAGATGAAGACCAGCCCGCCCACCTGGCCATGTTCCTGGATGTACTGGCCCATCTGCCAGTTGAACAGGTCCGGCAACCGCTTGATCCCCGCGATGGTCCAGTCGATCCGCGGACGTTCGGTCGGTGGCGGGGTCTGGCCGAACAGGAGGTTCAGAAAGGGGATGAAGACCAACAGGGAGGCAAGGTGGAACACGGTGCTCACGAGATTGAACACCACGTTCAGGACCGCATACCGCCGGTAGGGTCCGGCGTAGCGTAGGACGCGGAAGAAGTAGCGCATCGGCGAGGCCGCGAAGTTACCGCCCACCGCACGGTGCAGGCTAACTTCGCCGACATGGACGGTCTGCGACAGAACAAGGTGAACAGCCTGCTGCAGGAGGAACTCGCCTGGGTGATCCAACAGGAGGGTCGCGAGCTGCTGCCCGGGGGCATGATCACCGTAACCGGGGTGCGGGTGAGCCCGGACCTCGGCATCGCCAAGGTGTACGTGAGCCTCTTCCCCGTGAAGGACAAGGCAAAGGCCATGGAGCACATCCGGAGCCGTGCCCCCCATCTTCGCGGAATGCTCGGACGACGGGTCGGTAAGCAGATGCGGGTGATGCCCGAGCTGCATTTCTACCTGGACGACAGCCTGGACCGCGCCGAGGAGATCGATGAGTTGCTGAAGGGTTGATGGTCGTTGGTCAATTGGCGATGGCAATGATGCATGGTCATTGGGTTTGGGCCGGATAACGCGATCCAGGTGAACTGATCACGGAAGAGCATGCAGTACGATCCCGTCAAACGCCGGCTCGGTGTCGTATTCGACCGGACACCGTTCCTGCGCCGTGTGTTCTATGCGCTACTGGACCTGTTGCTGCTGCGCGCCTGGCACGTCCACCGCGATCTGCGTCGATGGGCCCGCGGCAAGCGCGGTCGTGAATTGTCCATCTACGACGCGGGCGCGGGTTTCGGTCAATACAGCTACTGGCTGAGCGGACTGTCACCGAAATGGTCCATCACCGCCATCGATGTCAAGGAGGAACAAGTGGCGGACTGCAACCGCTTTTTCCAGCGGATCCGTCGGCCGCAGGTGCGCTTCGCGGTGGGCGATGTGACCAGGTTCCAACAGCCGGACACCTTCGAGCTGGTGGTCTGCGTGGATGTGATGGAGCACATCCTGGAGGACGAGGCCGCCCTGCGTTGTTACAGCACCAGCCTGAGGCCCGGCGGCATGCTCATCATCAGCACGCCCAGCGACCAGGGTGGCAGCGACGTGCACGGGGAAGGGGAGGGTTCCTTCATCGAAGAGCATGTGCGCGACGGCTACAACATCGACGACATCCGTGCGAAATGCCTGCGCAACGGCTTCAGCAAAGTGGATGCGCGATACAGCTACGGCACACCCGGCAGGATCAGCTGGCGCCTGAGCATGAAATGGCCCTTGCTGCTGCTGAACACCAGCGCGCTTTTCTACCTCCTCCTCCCGTTCTACTACCTGGTCGCCTACCCGATCGCCTTCGTGTTGAACGTGCTCGACGTGCGGATGCAACATCCGACGGGCACGGGTCTGATCGTGAAGGCATGGAAATGACGATGCGAACATGTTCCCACGGGGCGTAGGTCCATGAACACATGAACCTCCCCTTCCTTTTCGCCAGGCGCTATCTCCTCGCCTCCCGGACGGACCGAGGAAGGCGACAGAACGCGATCAACCTGATCACCATGATCAGTATGCTCGTGATCGCCGTGGTGACCGGGGCGATGGTGGTGGTGCTCAGCACGTTGAACGGCATCAATGACCTGGTCGAACGGATCTACAGCCCTTTCGACCAGGACCTCACGATCACACCCGCTCAGGGGAAGACCTTCGCCACGGACAGCCTGGACCTCGCCTCGATCCAGCGGACCGTGGATGGGAAGGCGGCCAGCTGGGTGATCCAGGAGAACGTGCTGCTGCAATGCGGCGACCAGCAGGCCGTGGCCACGATGAAGGGGGTGCAACCCACATACCTGTCCATGAGCCGCATGGCCGATCACATGTATTCCGGCGAGGCGACGCTTTCAAGCGGACAGGAACCGGCCGCGCTCCTCGGCCTGGGACTGAAGATGGACCTGGACGCTCCGCTCGACGATGGTGTGCTGGCCCCCTTGCGGATCAATGCACCGGTGCGCGGACGCAAGCTCAGCAAGTTCCAACAGGGTGCCTTCGAGCGCGTGAACGTTCCCGTGAGCGGGGCATTCACGATCAACATGGACTTCGACACGCGCTACCTGTTGGTGTCCTTCGATCTGGCCGCACGTGTGCTCCACTACGACCATGAAGCGAACGCACTTGAGATCCAATTGCCCGATGGGGCCGATGCCGACAAGGCCGCGAGAGCACTTCGAAAGGAGTTGGGCCACCACTTCATCGTACGCACCCGGTACCAGAAGAACGCCCTGGTCTACAGCACGAACGCCTCGGAAAAGTGGTTCACTTTCCTCGTGCTCAGCTTCATCGGGCTCATCGGCGCGTTCAACATCATCGCCTCGCTGACCATGATGATGATCGAAAAGCGGGGTGACATGGCCACGCTGCTCAGCATGGGGGCATCCCCGCGCATGGTGCGCACCATTTTCCTCCATGAAGGCCTTCTGATCGTGGGGGTCGGATCGATCGCCGGACTGGTGCTCGGTCTCTCGCTCTGCTGGGTGCAACAGCGCTATGGCCTGATCGCGCTCTCTGGTTCGGTGGTGGACGCCTACCCCGTGAAGGTCCTGTGGACCGACCTGTTGCTGGTGCTCGGTGCGGTCGCTGTGATCGGCCTGGTGGCCACGGGCATCCCGCTCCAGGCCCTGGACCGGCGATTTCTTCAGGCCACCCGGCCCAACGGTCCGGTCGGGGCATAGGCGGTCCGCAGCCCCTCGAGCAGTTCGATCAAGCGCGCGGGGGCGTGCTCGGTGCACAGCTGCAGCCTTGTTGCCTTGAAGTGGGGCAACCCCTTGAAATAATTCCCGTAATGGCGCCGCATCTCCACCACCCCCTCGTGCTCTCCCTTCCATTCCAGTGAACGCTCCAGATGCTCACGCGCGGCATCGACGCGATCATTGAGCGTGGGCGCCGACAGGTGCGTGCCGGTGCGCAGATAGTGCTTGATCTCGTTGAAGATCCACGGATGGCCGATACTGGCGCGGCCGATCATGATGCCGTCCACGCCATAGCGGTCCCGGAACAGCCTCGCCTTTTCCGGTGAATCGATATCGCCGTTGCCGAAGATGGGGATGTGCATGCGCGGGTTCTCCTTTACCGCGGCGATCAGGGTCCAGTCCGCCTCGCCCTTGTAGAGCTGGGCGCGCGTGCGGCCGTGGATCGACAGGGCCTGGATGCCGACATCCTGCAGGCGCTCGGCCACGTCCAGGATGTTGCGGCTGTTGTCATCCCAGCCCAGGCGCGTCTTCACGGTCACGGGCAGCTTCACCGCCTTCACGACGGCCTCGGTCAGGCGCACCATCTTGGGCACGTCCATCAGCAGGCAGGCCCCGGCACCCTTGGTCACGACCTTCTTCACCGGGCAGCCGTAATTGATGTCGATCAGTTCCGGTCCTGCATCCTCCGCGATCCGCGCGGCCTCTTCCATCGCCTCTTCCGCACCACCGAAAAGCTGGATGCCCACGGGGCGCTCGCCTGGGAAGATGTCCATCTTCCTGCGGCTCTTGGCGGCGTCACGGATCAGTCCTTCACTGCTGATGAACTCGGTGTACATCAGGTCGGCACCATGCCGCTTGCAAAGTGCGCGGAACGGCGGGTCGCTCACGTCCTCCATGGGCGCGAGCAACAGCGGGAATTCCCCCAGTTCGATGGGACCGATGCGGACCATGGGAAGGGCTGCAAAGGTACTGAGCATGAGCGGGTGCCCCTTCGGAGGAACGTTCATTGCGGCCTGCAAGAGCAACGGCCACCTTCCGGTGGCCGCTCGCTTCTTCGTTCGTTGCCGATCTACTGCCTTCCCCTTGCGGTGGAATAATTGATCTTGAGGGCGTTGGCCTTGCGCAGCTCCTGCTTCACGTCGGTCACGATCTTCATGTGCGTTTCCTTGTCCACCTTCAGTGAACGGGTGATCCGCGGCACCTCGGCCTCCTGGCGTCGGTCGTTATTGGCCTTCACCCAGGGACCGATCTCATCCAGCTTGGCATATTGGTCGTTCAATTGGATGAGCGGTTCGGTACCCAGTGATGAAGAGACCGGGGGGCCGATGTAGATGTAGTCGACGAGGGCTTTGTCCTCCAGCTTCTCCACCTCGGAGGCCTCCGGCAGGGTCACCTTCACCTTGAGGTCCACTTCACGCATCACCGTGGTGACCATGAAGAAGAAGAGCAGCATGAAGATGATGTCCGGCAATGAGGCCGTGCTGATCGCGGGTGTGCCCTTGTTGCTCTTTTCCTTGAAACGGGACATGGGTCAGTTCGCCTTTTGGGTCACGTCCACGGGTTCGGCCTCGGAGATCCGCTGCGGATAGACCATGCGGATCGCACGGATCATGTTCTTCTCGTCCTCCTTGATGTCGCTCAGTTCGGTGTACTTCTTCCCGAACTTCTCCTTGCTCAGCTCATCACGCAGTTCGCGCACGGCGGCCTCCAGTTCGTTCTGCACCTGAACGTACATGTCGTAGGAGGTCTTCGATCCGGTCTGCAGTGAGATCACCGCCGCGCCCGGTAGTTCCTTATAGTCGCCCAGGAGCTTGACGGCGTTGAGCTTGTCCTCCCACTTCTCCAACTGCTTCTGGTAGTTCTGCTTGTCGGTCTCGTTCTGGGCCTGGGCCACATAGCTCCGGAAGTTCGCCACCTGCTGCTCACATTCCGCCCGAGAGACCAGTGTTCGCTCCGGAAGGTCCTCGCTGTTGCCGGGGTTCGTCATGAACTCCTTGGCCCCCTCGCGCAGGTCCTTGATGTCCATGGGCTGGCCCTCCACGAGCAGTTGGTCGGCGTCGTTCACCAACACTTCGTAGATGTTCCTCTGCTTCACCTTGTCGGGCGGCGTCATGTCCTCCACGATGGGCGGCAGGAGGCGCAGGATGCCGACATCCGTGTCCATCGTAGTGGTGACCAGGAAGAAGATCAGCAGCAGGAAGGCGATGTCCGCCATCGATCCCGCGTTGATCTCGCCCGGCCCTCCGCGCTTGCGCTTCTTCAGCATCGCCTATTTGAAGAAACGGGACACTTCGCCGGCCAGTATGGCCAGTACGGTCCCACCCATCATGATATACAACACACCGAGACCCGCCCCGATCCACTTCGACTCACCGGCGGTGACCCCCATCTTACCCCATTCCGGCAGCACGGCATCGCTGGACATCGCGTAGGCTATCGCCAGCAGTACCAGGAACACGCCGACCCCGATCAATGTGGGCAGGGCACGTTTGCCGGAGGTCACCAGGCTGTAGAGTGCGAACAGGACGGCCAGGCCGGCGCACAGGAAGAAGGCCGCATAGGTGATGTACAGGCCACCATCGATCCCCGAGGTCTTGCCCAGGTAGATCATGATGACGAAAAGGATGCCCAACAGACCGAGCGCCCATTGGGCCACCCTGCCGATCAGGCCGCTCATCTTGTCGTTCATCGCGCTCAGGCTTTGGCCATTTTATCCTTCACCAACATGTCGACCAGGCCGATGGAGGCCTCTTCCATCTGACCGGTGATGCTCTCGATCTTGCTGACCAGGTAGTTGTAGAAGATCTGCAGGATGATGGCGGTGATCAGACCGAAGACGGTGGTGAGCAGCGCGATCTTGATACCTCCGGCCACGATGGCGGGCGAGATGTTGTTCGCCGCGGCGATCTTGTCAAAGGCGTCGATCATCCCGATCACCGTTCCCAGGAACCCGAGCATGGGTGCCAGGGCGATGAACAGGCTCAACCACGACAGGCCGCGCTCCAGACGTCCGACCTCCACGCCACCGTAGGCGATCACGCTCTTTTCCACGATGTCCACCCCTTCATGGGCGCGGTCAAGGCCCTGATAGAAGATGCCCGCGATGGGTCCGCGCGTGTTGCGACACACCTCCTTGGCAGCGTCAGAACCGCCGCTTTTCAGCGCACCTTCCACATTGTTCAGGAGCTTGTCCGTGTTGGTGCTGGCCATGTTGAGGTAGATGATCCGCTCGATGCAGATCGCCAGGCCCAGGATGAGGCAGACCAGCACGGGGGCCATCCACACCGGATCACCTTCAATGAAGCGCTGCTTGAACATCTGGTGCCCGCTGGCGGAGGTCTCGGCGGCCTGTTCGGTGGAGGCCGGCGCGTCCTGCGCCATCAGGGGTGCGGTGCTCAGGCCGATCGCCAGGAGGCCGGCCATGCAATAGGACATGAACTTGCGTACCATGATCTGGGTTTGCTTAGCTAAGGGTGCTGCGTTGGTTCCTTGTTGGTTCTCGTTCCGCGGAGAGAGAGGGATTCGAACCCCCGATACCCGGTTAAGGTATACGCACTTTCCAGGCGCGCGCCTTCGACCACTCGGCCATCTCTCCGTTTCGCCGAGGTGGGTTCCTCTCTCCCATCCTGCGGGCGGCCAAATTACAAAAAGGATCATCCCAAGCACGGAGGATCGACCTGCGGTATGGCCCGTGCAACAAGCGGTCCGTTAAGCCAGGGTTAACTCTCCGGCGACCGGGTTCCTCATCCCTTCCGAAAGTGCCTCGTCCCGATGGCCTTGTCCGAGCAGGAACATGCATTTGGTGAGCGCGGCCTCGACGGTCAGGTCCGCCCCGGGCACGACACCCAGGTCGTTGAAGGCCGCGCTGGTGGCATACCGGCCCTGCTCCACCCGGCCACCGTCACATTGCGTGACATTGATGATGGAAATGCCCCGGGCACGCGCGCGCCGAAGAGCGTCCAGGAATTGCGGGTCCGTGGGCCCGTTGCCACTGCCGAACGAGGTCATCACGAGGGCCTCCAGCCGTTCGGTCCCGAGCATGGCGTCCATCCATTCGCTCCGGATCCCGGGGAACAGACGCAGGACACCCACACCGGTATCGAGCTTCTCATGCACTTTGAAGGGGCGGTCACGATGCGGCAGGATGGCGGCACGATCGTATCGGATGTGCACGCCAGCCTCGGCCAGCTCCGGCCAGTTGGGTGAGCGGAAGGCTTGGAAACGCTCGGCATGGACCTTCACCGTGCGGTTCCCGCGATAGAGCCGGTACTCGAAATAGACCGCCACCTCCGGGACCAGCGGCCGGCCCTGATCATCATGGGCCGCGGCGATCTCGACAGCGGTGATCAGGTTCTCCCGCGCATCCGTTCGGATACTGCCGATGGGCAGCTGGCTTCCCGTGAGCACGACGGGTTTGCCCAGACCCTCGAGAAGAAAGCTCAACGCCGATGCCGTGTAGGCCATGGTATCACTTCCGTGCAACACCACGAAGCCGTCGTACCGGGCATAGTGCGCACCGATCATCGTTGCGATCCGCAGCCAATCGTTCGGCCCGATGTCGGAACTGTCCAGTGGGGTCTCGAAACTGACGCTGTCGAGACGCACGCCCATGCTCTGCAGTTCGGGCACCTGCTCCTCCAGGCGTTCCAGGTCCATCGGTCGCATCACGCCGGAACGCGGATCGCGCAGCATGCCTATGGTGCCACCCGTGTAGATGATGAGCACGGAAGGGCCTGTCATTCCTCGAAGAGCTTCTCAGCGTTCCTTGTGGTGATGTGGGCGACCTCATCAATGGGCCGGCCGGTGGCCAATGCCAGGGCCTCCGCCACAAGCGGGATGTACGCACTTTCGTTGCGTTTGCCGCGATGCGGGGTCGGTGCCAGATAGGGCGCGTCGGTCTCCAGTACGCAGCGATCGGGCCCCAGCCGTGCCATGGTCTCCGCCAGACCGCTCTTGGAGAAGGTGATCACACCACCGATGCCCAGATGGAACCCATCGAGGTCAAGGATGCGTCGGCCCTGGCCCTCAGTTCCCGTGAAGCAGTGGAAGACCCCGGTCAGGTTCGCGTCGTGTTCGTCCTCCACGATCGCGAGCACCTCGTCAAAGCTTTCCCGGCAATGGATCACCACCGGCAAAGCCAGTTCCTTGGCCCAACGCAGCTGCTGCCGGAATGCCTCCTGTTGCTGCTCAAGCCAGGTCCTGTCCCAATGCAGGTCGATCCCGATCTCGCCGACCGCCCAATACCGGCCGCTCGCTAGCAGTATTCTGACGCGGTCGAGTTCGGCCGAGGGGTCCTCACCCACCGAGCAGGGATGCAGTCCCATCATGGAGCGACAAAGGTCCGGGTAGGCATCCTCGAGCGCATGCATCGCATCGATGCTCTCCGCATCGATGTTGGGCAGGTAGATCCTTCGCACACCCGCGTCCAAGGCCCGTTGGAGCATCTCCTGGCGATCACTGTCGAACTGCTTGTGGTAAAGATGGGCGTGCGTATCAACGAACATCGGGGCGAATTAACGGCACGCAGCAGGGAAGTCGACATCCGCATTGAAGGTCTTTCGGGAGTGCTCCTCACCCGAGCATCCGCGCCCGGCTACTTTTGGCCTTCCCGCACTCATGAAGGTCCTGGTCATCCGCTTCAGTTCCATCGGCGACATCGTGCTGACCAGCCCGGTGCTTCGTTGCTTGAAGCAACAGGTGAAGGACGTGAAGGTCCATTTCGCCACCAAGGAGGCCTTTGCCGACCTGGTGCGTCACTCCCCCCATGTCGACCGGGTGCACGTGCTGCAAGACCACTTCGGTGATCTCGTCAGGGAACTGAAGGAGGATGGCTTCGACCGCGTGGTCGACCTGCACCACAACCTGCGGTCGGCCCGGATCAAGTGGGCCCTGGGCGTTCCGGCGACAAGCTTCCCCAAGCTGAACATCGAGAAGTGGTCGTTGGTGAACCTGAAGATCGACCGACTGCCCAGGGTCCATATCGTGGACCGATACCTCTCCACGGTCGCGGGGCTCGGCGTGAAGAACGACCACCAGGGGTTGGAGCTTTTCATTCCTCAGGACCGGGAAGTGGACATGCGATCGTTGCCGCCTTCCCATCAGCAGGGCTACACGGCGGTGGCCATTGGCGGGGCGCACGCCACGAAGCGGCTCCCCTTGCACAAACTGATCGCCCTGGCACAGGCGATAGAGGGCCCGATCGTGCTGATCGGCGGTGATGTGGACAAGCCGACCGCCGCTGCCATACAGACCGAGATCGGGGGCAGGTGCTACGATGCGGCCGGTCGGTACGATCTGCTGGGCAGCGCTTCATTGATCCGTCAAGCGAACAGCGTGATCGCCCACGACAGCGGTGCGATGCATCTGGCCGCGGCCTTTCAGAAGAAGGTGGTGAGCATCTGGGGCAACACGGTGCCGGCCTTCGGCATGGGGCCCTACATCCCCCAGCATCCCGAACGGGCCGTCATCGCCGAAGTACCGGGGTTGAAGTGCCGCCCCTGCTCCAAGATCGGCTTCGCGAAATGCCCCCAAGGTCATTTCCATTGCATGGAGAAGCAGGACCTACCGACGATCGCCCGGGCGGCACAGCCCTGATCAGGAGCGGTCCATTGAGGGACCGCTCTGAAGGAAGTCACTGCTTCATCCCGCACCCCATCACGGGTTCCCGAAAAGCGCGCTGCGCAGAGGGCCGATCAATTGGGCTGCGCCCGATCACTTCGGGAAAAGGGCGCGCAGCTCGGTGGCCTCTTCAGGCCGCATCTTCCCGGCCAGGATGAGCCGCAATTGCCGCCTGCGTAGGGCACCGTCGTACCTCCGCTGTTCCTCCTCGTTGCTCGGAACCACCTCGGGCACCTCGATCGGGCTGCCGGCGTTGTCCACGGCCACAAAGGTGTAGATCGCGTTGTTGCAGCGGATCTTCCTGCCGCTCACGTGGTCCTCCACCCAAACGTCCGCCCACACCTCCATGCTGGTGCTGAACGCGCGGCTCACCTGGCTGCGGATCGTCACAAAATCACCCAGCTTGATCGGTCGGTCGAAGCTGACGTGGTTCACGGCCACGGTGACCACGACCCGCTTGCTATGGCGGTGGGCGCTGATCGCACAGGCGATGTCGAGCCATTTCAGGAGCTGGCCGCCCATCAGATTGCCCAGGGTGTTGGTGTCGTTCGGCAGTACCAGGTGCGTGGTCTCGGCCAGGCTCTCGCTGACCGGCCGCCCTTTGTTCGGATCGCTCATGCGCAGGCAAAAGTAGCCGGCGCGCCGGCGTTCACTTCACCTTGTAGAACAGTACACGTCCGTCATCGGTGCCCGTGATGAACCACACATCGTGGAAGAGGCAGGGGGCACGATGGTGTTGGTCCCTGTTCTCCGGGAATTCCAGTCGCTGCAGGACCTTTCCCTCGCCATCCTTGAACTCCACGGCACCATCCTTGACGGCCTCTGCCGTGATCCCCTCGTTGACCGCCGTGGATTGTTGGTAGAACCGATCGAACTCGGAATTGGACATGTCGAGACCCAGTGCCTTGGTCGCACGTGGATCGGGGATCCATCGATGTTTGTTCAACATCTTGTCGATCTTCCCGCTCTTCACGTCCCATACTTCGCGTTTGCCGGTGCGACCGATGAGCACGACGAACTCACCGTTGTCATTGAAGGCCGCATAGTAGACGATGGTGCTTCCATCCTCCTCGTAGGGGAGGTCCTGCACCTTCTTTCCGCTCTCGATGTCGATGAGCTCCGCACCCTTGTCGGTGGCCACGAGGACACGATCGCCCTTCGGGGCCACGGCCAGTGCCGTGACCTCGGCCTTGCCCACCTTGATGGTCCTCTGCGGCACGGGATCTATGACCTGGGCCTGCAGGGCGAGGGCCAGGCAGGATGCGCTCAGCAGCATGGTACGGGGCATCATGGCTCGATCAAATGGTGTTGTTCCATGAGCCAGGTCTTGGCGCTCTCCTTGTCGGGGAACATTTGGATGGGTCGGCCCGGCTTATGGTAGCGGACAAAGACATTGGCCGCCAGCTGGTGGCTGAAATCGCGTAGGATGATCGCATCCGCAGCGATGTATCGTGAACTGTCGGGCGCGCTCGCATAAGCACGCGCCTCGTTGGTCATGGTGGTCTTCTCGCCCACGCTCACCATGAGCAAGGCCTTGCGGCCTTTCCTATGGGCCTCCAGGGCATCGAACATGGTCTGCACGTCCTCCGGGGTCACCAGCCGTCCATCCAGGAAATGGACATGAACAATGTCGTTGTCCATGAACCTGATGGTGCACGCCTCCTGTTGGATCTCCTCGCTCATGGCCGGTTCTCGGGGCGGCGCAAATGTAGGCCCGATGAAATGCCAGCACCGCTCATCTCACCAACAGCCAAGCCTCCGGCGCATGTTCACGGCGCACCGCCTGCAACGCCTCCAACGCAGCGGCCTTTTGCGGATAGCTGCCGAAGGCGACCCGGTACAAGCCCTTGTACTCGTCCACCAGATGCGCGGGGAACCCGTTGGCGACCAGTTCCGCGATGAACCGATCGGCGTTCTCCCGGATACTGAAGCACCCGCCGATCACGTGGTACTTGTCATGCGCGGTGGGCACCGCCACAGCAGTGCTTTCTGGAGCGGCGACCTCAGGCCCTAGGTCCACGGGAAAGAGCATGCCTTCCTGTCCTGTGACGGGCAGTTCCCGCACCCCGCGAAGGTCGTCGGCGGGCATCCAATGCAGGTCGGGCAAAGTTCCGCTCATGTCGAACTCGGCGGTCCTGGGCCGGTATTCCTCCTGTTCCATGGGACCGAAGAGCTCGATGCCGCTCCAGACGGCCTTGGCCTTCCCCGAACTGCTGACAGCCCAATAGGTGGTGCCCAGGGCCAGCAGCAACACAGCTCCGGCCGCCGCCCAGATCCAGTTCCGGGAGATGGGTGCGCTGCTCCGCGGACCCGACGTTGCTTGCTCCATGGCGCGCACTGCGGGCCGAACGATCGGACGCACTGCAGGGCGCTGAAGGGGGGACGCAGGTACGGGACGCAGCCCGAAGGCATCCCGCAGGAAGTTCACGCGGCGGTCCGGTTCGAACTGCAGGTTGGACGAATCGTCCATGAAGAACGTGCCGATCCGCGGCATTTCCAACCGTCCTTGACGCTCCAGGCGTTGCATCCGATCGGTCACCTCATAGGCGATGCGCATGCCGGCCTCATCGAAGCCGATGCCCTCCCGCCGAGCGACCTGGTCCGCAAGAAGCCCATCATTGCGGACCAGATTGCGGTTGAAGCTGACCTCCTTCGATGGAGGATGCACCACCTGGTGCACCTCATCGATGCGGGCCGGACGGTAGTGCGTGAGGAAGCCGCCGAACCCGGGTACGATCACACAATCGTGACCGTAAAGCAGTTCGTGGATCTCCCTTTCCAGCTTCATTCCGGGAGGACCAAATTACAATGCCTTCACGCGACGTCTTGCCTCCGCCAGGTCGGCCTCGGTATCCACACAGAAACTGTCGTTCTCCGTGCGCACCACGCGAACGCGGAACCCGTTCTCCAGCCAACGCAGTTGTTCCAGATGTTCCGCACGTTCCAACGCCGAGGGTGGCATGCCCACGATGCGTTCGAGCACGGACGCACGATAACCATAGATACCCACATGCTTGAGGAACGGGAACATGGCATGCCGCGGCCCGGCCGACCGATCGCGCAGAAAGGGGATGGCGGCCCGACTGAAATACAATGCGTTCATGTCCTTGTCCACCACGACGTGCGCCTCGCCTGGGTCGTCCAACTCCTCGTCCGCGGTGATCGCCTTGGCCAGGGTCACGATCCCTGTTCCAGGGTCTTGCAGGGCTTCTCCCAGCAGGTCGATCTGCTCGGGGTCCAGGAACGGTTCATCGCCCTGGATGTTCACCACGCCCTCATGCCCATCCGCCACCCGTGACCAGGCCTCATGGCTTCGGTCCGTTCCGCTGGGATGGTCCGGCGAGGTCATGACCACATGAGCCCCGAAGCTCTCTGCGTGCGCGTACACCCGCTGATCGTCCGTGGCCACCACGACCCGGTCCAGTGTTCGCGCTTGAGCGGCGCGCGCGTACACCCGTTGCAACATCGAAAGCCCCCCGATATCCAGCAACGGCTTCCCCGGGAGCCGGGAGCTGGCAAAGCGCGCCGGAATGATCCCGAGGATGCGCACGGCGCTCAGATGTGGGTGCTCCACTGCAATTGGAACATGCGGGGCGCCTCCACCGTGAGCGGTCGGATGGCATATTCCAGGTCCAGCAGATTGTTGACGATGAAGGACACCTTGTTGTGCTTGCCCACCTTCACACCCAGACGGGCATCCACGATCGTGTCGCCACTGCGATGGGTCTGCATCCATTCGGAGATCCCCGTATGGAGCGAGGTGCTCGGATTGGGCTCCTTGTCCAGCAGGATGAAGATGTTGTCCACGTTGCGGACGTGGCTGTTGTAGCGCACGCTGAAGCCGGCGGACCAACGCTTCCAATCGGCCTGGATATCGGACCGGAACAGGTGTTCCACGCGGAACTTCAGGATGTAGTTGGTCGTGTCGGAACTGCTGTTCGCGTATGTGGCATGGTCAAAGGACACGTTCGGAGCTTCCACATAGTTGTACTCCTGGTCCGGCGTGGTCGAGATGGGCCGTGAATAGGTGTAGCCCATCAGGAACGTAAGGCCGATCGGACCGATGGTGCCCTTGCCCGCCAGCTCGGCCTCGATCCCACGTACGCGCGCGTCACCCGTGTTCACGGAGCGGAACCCGAGCCCGAGCAGGTTCTGGATCGTGGGTGTCTCCCACTGATTGAACGTGAATTCGATGTAGTTGTGGAACTTCTGCTGGTAGCCCACCAGGTCCAGGTATCCGGTGATCCCGCCCAGCTTGAAGCCCTGCTTCACGCCAGCCTCCACGTTCCAGCTCTCCTCGGGGTCCAGGTCCGGGTTCGGATAGATCTTCAATGATCCCACGTTGGTGGTGATGTAGCGCTCACCGATCGTGGGGAAACGGAAACCCTGACCGTAGCTGGCGCGGAGGAACGTGCCCTTCAACACGCGATAGGTCGCACCGGCCCTGAAGACCGGAGTGCTTTGTTCGTCCTGATTGACCTTGAAACGCTCATAGCGCACACCTGCTGAGATCGCGAGCTTTTCACGAAAGAATTTCTTGTCCACTTGCAGGTACGCGGCAGTGTTCGTGGCGGTGTTCACCTCGTTCCCGTCCGGATTTCCGCTGTACAGGGCCGCGACCGAACGCGTACGCTGTCCTACTATCCCGCCCGTCAGCACGGTCTCTCCGAGAAGGTCCGCCTTCTGCTGGATCTGGTACTCACCATAGATGAAATGGCTCGCATTGCTCTGGTTGCCCGAATTGTCGAAATCCTGGTCATAGTAGCGCATGCGAAGGCTGTGCTTGGTGTTCTGCGCGCTCACGTAGTTGATGAACGGATCAACGTAGTACTGGACACCTTCGGTGCGCGTGACCGTGCCGTTCTCGGGCACATAAAGGTTGCTGTCGATGTCGTCCCAGATGAACACACTGGTGTTGCTCGCTCGGATGGCATTGGCGTTCACCCCGTAGTTCAGGCCCTTCACCTTCCGGTTCCGCCAACGCACCCCGACGTTCGCCCGGGCACGCCGGTCATAGCCCGCCGGTTCCTGGTATTTGAGGTCGTCCTTGTGCGCGACATCCTTGCCCACCGCTTCGGGACCGATGTATCCGTCATCCTGTACGATGTTGGCCCCGAGCACCAGGTCCAGCGGGCCGTATTGCTGGGAATGGAAGACGTTGATCCCATCGATCAGCGGACCCCGGCCGGTCCACCATTTCGCTTCCTTGCGCTTTGGTGCGTCATAGGCCCCGATGAATGCGTTCACCCGGGTCGTTGGCTCGGCACGCGGGTAGGCCGTCCGCACATTGATCACGCCGGAGAGCGCAGCGCTGCCGTAAAGCACGGATGACGCGCCCTTGATCACCTCGACCTGTTCCAGGTTCTCGGTCGGGATAACCGACCAGGACACCCGCCCGATGTCCCCACTGAGGATCGGCAGGTCGTCCACCAGCACCATCACGCGACTGCCGGCCCCATAGCTGAAACCGCTGCCGGCACGGATCTGCGGGTCCTCGTCGATGATGACGACACCCGGCACCTGGCCGAGAACCTCGCTCACGTTCGTCACGTTCTTGTTCTGCACCACCTCGGGTCGAAGGACGCTGAGCGATTGGGATACTTCACCCACGCGCTGTTCGAATTTCCCGGCGGTCACCACCACCATGTCCAGTTCAGCGGTCGCAGGATCCAGCGCCAGATCGAGCTTCCTGTGCTCCCCGGCCCCCAGCGTGATCTGCTCCTCCCGTGTCGCATAGCCTACGAAGCTGATCGCGAGCTTGTAGCTGCCCGCCGGCAATTCAACACGGTAGTTGCCGTTCACATCCGTGGCGGTCCCCTGACCGGGGCCATGCACCACGTTCACCCCGACCAGGGTCTCGCCGCTCTTGGAATCCGTGATCTTGCCGGAAAGCACCGCATCCTGACCCGAAGCGGTGAACGACGCGATCAACGCGCCGCACAGGAACGACCAATACTTCATGTGTCGCAGGCTTGCGGGCTAAATGTAGCCAAAGCCCTTTGTGGTGGACCCGGTGCGGCGCGCGTGCATGCAAAGGCACAGGCTATTTTTGGCGGCCCGGCAGACCTTGGAGGCCGGAATGTGCGCATGACGGAGGAGCGAACGCGGGTCCATCAATTGGCCCTGTCCATGCTGAAGGGCATCGGACCGGTGAACGCCCGCAACCTGGTGGCCTATTGTGGAGGTGTCGATGCCTTGTTCACCGACAAGGCCGTACGCAGGAAGCTGGAACAGGTTCCGGGGATAGGGCCGCGACATCTTGCCACGATCCTGGACCGTGGCGTGCTCAAAGCGGCGGAACGTGAATGGGAGCTGGTCCAACGGAACGGCGTGCGCATGCTGTTCTACCTCGACCCGGAATATCCCTACCGACTGCGACAAGCGTCGGATGCTCCTGTCGTCCTGTTCACCAAAGGGAGCGCCGCGCTCGACCCGGACCGCACGGTGGCCATCGTGGGGACACGCACGCCGACGGAGCATGGAAAAGGTCTTTGCGAGGAACTCGTGGAAGGCCTGGTGGGCAGCGGGGCCACCATCATCAGTGGACTTGCCTTTGGGATCGACGTGGTGGCACACCGCACAGCGCTGCGGGTCGGCCTGCCCACCATAGCTGCCGTGGCACACGGGCTCGACCGGTTGTACCCGGGCGAACATGCCACGGTCGCCAGGGAGATGATAGCGAACGGCGGTGCGGTCGTGAGCGAACTGCCGCACCACAGCCCGTTCGCCCCGGGCAATTTTCCTGCGCGCAACCGCATCATCGCCGGCATGAGCGATTGCACCATCGTAGTGGAGAGCGGTCCGAAGGGAGGATCACTGATCACGGCGGACATCGCCAACGGCTATGATCGCGAGGTGATGGCCTACCCCGGCAGACCGTCCGACCCGCGAAGCGGGGATGCAATCGCCTCATCCAGCGTGACCAGGCCTTCCTCGTGACCGGTCCGCGCGATGTGCTTGAACGCATGGACTGGATGCCCTGCGCTGCGCGGAAGGCGCCGGAACAAATGCCGCTGTTCCCGGACCTACTGCCCGACGAACAGGTCCTGGTCGACATACTCCGCGAAAAGGGGCGGACCGACATCGACGAACTTTGCCTTCGCAGCCGCATGTCACAGGGCAGAACGGCCTCGCTGCTGCTGAACATGGAGTTCAATGGCGTGGTCCGGTCCCTACCAGGCAAATGCTACACATTGAACAGCGCGCGGTCACGGCCCTGATCAAAGCCATGACCGCGCTCCTTCGCGCGATCGTCCGACCTCCTACCTTCGCGCCCAATTTCCAACAAACATCCACGCGATGGCAACCACGACACTGTCCGCCCCCGTGAAGAAAAAGGTGGACGCGTTCATGAACATGGTAGCGGCACGGAACACCAACGAGCCGGAGTTCCTACAAGCGGTGCACGAGGTGGCAGAAACGGTGATACCCTACATCGAGGGCAAGCCGAGATACACCCGGTCCAAGGTCCTGGAGCGGATCGTGGAGCCCGAACGCACGATCGTTTTCCGCGTACCCTGGGTCGATGACAAGGGCGACGTGCAGGTGAACCGCGGGTACCGCGTGGAGTTCAACAGCGCCATCGGACCCTACAAGGGTGGCCTGCGCTTCCACCCCAGCGTGAACCTGAGCATCCTGAAGTTCCTTGGGGTTCGAGCAGATCTTTCAAGAACAGCCTCACCACCCTGCCCATGGGCGGCGGCAAAGGCGGGAGCGACTTCGACCCCAAGGGCAAGAGCGACGGAGAGGTGATGCGGTTCTGCCAGAGCTTCATGACCGAGCTTTTCCGCCACATCGGTGCGGACACGGACGTTCCTGCGGGGGACATCGGCGTGGGTGGCCGTGAGATCGGTTTCCTCTTCGGCCAGTACAAGCGCCTCGCCAACGAATTCACCGGTGTGCTCACCGGCAAAGGCCGCAACTGGGGCGGTTCGCTGATCCGTCCGGAGGCGACCGGCTATGGCTGTGTCTATTTCGCCGAAGAGATGTTGAACCGGGTGAAGGACACCATCCATGGCAAGACCGTGGCGGTCAGCGGCAGCGGTAACGTGGCCCAATACGCCATCGAGAAGGCCACCCAGCTCGGTGCCCGTGTGGTGACCGCGAGCGACAGCAGCGGGGCCATCCATGATCCGAACGGCATCGATGCGAAGAAGCTCGACTTCCTGATGGACCTGAAGAACGTGAAGCGGGGCCGGATCGGAGTACGCGAAGAAGTACAAGGATGCCCGGTTCGTGCAGGGGTGCCCGGGTGTGGGACGTGGTACCCAAGCTCGACGTGGCCCTGCCCTGCGCCACACAGAACGAACTGGACGGGAAGAACGCGAAGGACCTGATCGAAGGCGTGAAGTGCGTGGCCGAGGGGCCAACATGCCCAGCACGCCCGAAGCCGTCGAGGTCTTCCATGCCGGCAGGGTGATCTTCGCCCCGGAAAGGCCAGCAATGCCGGCAGGGTGGCCACAAGCGGTCTGGAGATGAGCCAGAACAGCCTGCGCCTGAGCTGGACGCGCGAGGAGGTCGATCAACGCCTGCACCACATCATGAAGGACATCCACGCGGCATGTGTGCAGTACGGGAGGGACAGCAAGGGTGTGGTGAACTACGTGAAGGGTGCCAATATCGCCGGCTTCGTGAAAGTGGCCGATTCCATGCTGGACCAGGGTGTGGTGTGATCTTTGGCCTACGAAGAACGAGACGCCCCGCCGATCGGCGGGGCGTCTCACTATTCAGGCGATCGGTGCTCAGCAGAACTCCTCGTAGGCCATCTGCAGGTTCTCCGCGATCGTCTCGGCGGTGCGGCCCTCGATGTGGTGCCGCTCCAGGAAGTGCACCAGCTTGCCGTCCTTGAACAGCGCCACGCTGGGACTGCTGGGCGGATACGGCAGGAAATGCTTGCGGGCCTGGTTGGTGGCATCGGTATCCACGCCGGCGAAAACGGTCACCAGGTGGTCCGGGCGCTTGCCGGCCTGGAGGCTCATCTTCACGCCGGGACGCGCCGCGCCGGCGGCGCAGCCACAGACGCTGTTCACCATGCACAGCACCGTTCCGGCCTGCGCCAGGGCCTTGTCCACTTGATCGGGGGTATGGAGTTCATCGAAGCCGGCCGCGGTCAGGTCGGTCTTCATCGGAGCTACCAGCTCGGGTGGGTACATCGGATGATCGATTTGCAATTCGTGTGCGCCGTTCATGACAGGTGTACTCGGCGCACCGGTACAAAGGTACGGTGACCTGCAAGCGCCATCGTTCGCAGGCAGGAACGACCTACAATGCCCGCTTCTTCCGAAAGAACGCCTTCATCAGATCGGCGCACTCGGGTTCCAGGATGCCCCCGACCACCTGGGTCCTCGGATGCAAAAGGCGTCCACCAATGCGGCGATAGCCCTGTTTCTCATCGAACGCTCCGAACACCAGCCGACCAAGCTGCGCCCAACGCAAAGCGCCGGCGCACATGACGCACGGCTCGACCGTGACATACAAGGTGCAGGCATCGAGGTACTTGCCTCCAAGGTGGTCGGCCGCGGCGGTGATCGCCTGCATCTCGGCATGGGCCGTCACGTCGTGAAGCCTTTCCGTAAGGTTGTGGGCACGCGCGACGACCTGTCCGCCGCAAACGATCACGGCCCCGACAGGCACTTCGTCGGCGCTGAACGCGCGTTCGGCCTCTCGCAAGGCCTGGCGCATGAAATGCTCGTCCCCGGGGTCCGCGATCTTTCCCCCTTGGATCATTGCAGGGTCCCGGCATCGTGATCGACCGGTGCGGCAGCGGCTTCGTTGACAAGGAGGTCCGAGATGCCCGCTTTCATGTCCTTCACGTTCAATTGCATGGTGCGCCGTCCATTCCAATCGTTCTCCTCCAACGTGTAGATCACGCTGAACGGCCGGCCGGAACGCACCAGGTCCAGCTTGTCCGCCTGACGGAACGCGATGGCATCGAACCGTCTTCGTCGGTCGACGGGATCGCAGATCGACAGCTTGAGATGGTCCCCGCCGACGATCTTGGCCTGACCGGCATCGACCACGCCACGTGTAAGGAACATAGGCCGCATGTTGCCCGGGCCGAATGGCGCCATGTGCTCTACCGCCCTCAGGAAGCCGGGGTCCAATCGTTGCAGGGGGACCTCCACGTCGACATCCTCCTCGGGCACACGTTGGTGCTCCTCCAAGGTGTTCCGGACCACTTGTTCGAACCGGGCGCGAAAGGCCTCCACGTTCTCGAGGGACATGGTGAGCCCGGCGGCGTAGGTATGCCCTCCGAACTGTTCCAGCAGGTCGCTGCAGGAACTGATGGCCTCGTAGACATCGAAACCCTTGACGGACCGTGCTGAACCTGCGGCCTTGCCATTGCTCTCGGTGAGCACGATGGTGGGTCGGTAATGTGCCTCGATCAGCCGGGAGGCCACGATCCCGATCACACCCTTGTGCCACTTTGGGTCGAACAGCACTGTGCTCCAGGCGTCCTGCATGCCGGCGTCACTGGCCACCATTTCCAGGGCTTGCCGTGTGGTCTCCTTGTCCAGGTCCTGGCGGGTCGCATTGTTCTTGTCGATGCGCACGCCCAGTTGCGCGGCCTGGGCCTCGTCATGTGCGAGCAACATCTCGACGGCCTGCCGGCCATGCTCGATCCGCCCTGCGGCGTTGATCCGTGGCCCGACGATGAAGACCAGTTCGGTGACACCGATCCGCCGCTTGACATTGCCCACTTCCAGCATCACGCGGATACCGGGGCGGGGATCCCCATTGAGACGCTTCAGTCCGAAGTGCATCAGGACCCGGTTCTCGCCCACCACCGGCACGATGTCACATGCGGTGCTGACCGCCACCAGGTCCAGCAGGGGTTCGAGTTCGGAAAAGGGTATCCCGTTCCGCTGTGCCAACCCCTGGACCAATTTGAACCCGATCCCGCAACCGCTCAATTCCTTGAACGGATAGGGGCAGTCCGGTCGTTTGGGGTCCAGCACGGCCACGGCCGGAGGCAGCTCATCGCCGGGCCGATGGTGATCGCAGATGATCATATCAATGCCCTGTTCCTTTGCGTAGCGGACCTTGTCGATGGCCTTTATCCCGCAATCGAGGGCGATGATGAGACCGACCCCTTCCTTTTTCGCGCGATCGATCCCCTGGTAGGAGATGCCATAACCTTCTGCATAGCGGTCGGGGATGTAGAAGGTGAGATCGCCTGTGAAATGGGAGAGCATGGAATGGACCAGCGCGACCGCCGTTGTCCCGTCCACGTCATAATCGCCGTAGACCATGATCCTCTCTCCATCGCCGAGGGCGCGTTCGATCCGGACCACGGCATCCCGCATGCCGGCCATGAGGAACGGGTCATGCAGGTCCTCCAGCCGTGGTCGGTAGAACCGAGCGGCCTCCTCCGGTGTGGTGATCCCCCGCTGGGCCAGCAGGTTGGCCAGCGGATCGGGACATTTGTCATTGATGAGGGCTGCGACCACTTCGGGGTCGGGCAGTTCCTTCATCCTCCATCGCTTCGTCACGTTCTGCCTCATGCGCTAAAACTACGTTGCAAAGGCCACGATATGCACTGGTGCTATTCCATCTTCAGGATACGGAGGGCCTCCTTCAATTCATCCTCCTTGCCCATTGCGGGTCGCGGTATCCGCGGATCGAGCTCCTCGAGCTTCTCGCGCACCAGTCGGGCGACGATCGCCCGACCCTCCCATTGTTCATCGGATGGTACGACGTACCATGGAGCATGCGGTGCCGCGGTGGCGTCGATCGCCTCCTCGTAGGCTTGCATGTAGCGGTCCCAGTAACCCCGCTCATTCACGTCGTTCATGCTGAACTTCCAATTCTTCTCGGGATCCTCGATGCGTTCCAGGAAGCGGCCCTTTTGAACGTCCTTCGCCATGTGCAGCAGGAACTTCATGATCACCGTGCCCTGGTTCGCGAGATGGGCCTCGAAGTTGCGGATCGCCGCATAGCGCAGATGCCAGAACTGCGGCGTGATGTGTTCGACCGCGGTGATGCCTGGCAGGTCCTGGGCGAGCACGAATTCGGGATGCACCTTCACCACGAGCACTTCCTCGTAGTGGCTGCGGTTGTGGATGCCGATGCGCCCCCGCTCCGGGAGGGAACGGGCATGGCGCCAGAGAAAATCATGGGCACGTTCCTCCAGGCTCGGGGCCTTGAAGCTCCAGACCTGGGTGCCCGTGGGGTCGACACCGCTCAACACGTGACGGATGCAGCTGTCCTTACCGGCCGCATCCATGGCCTGGAAGATCAGCAATAGCGAACGTGTTCCCTCGGCGTACAGGCGTTCCTGCAACTTCACGATCCGTTCATTGTCCTTGGCGATCGCCTCCTTCAACTCCTTCTTGTCCAATTCCAGGGGCATGTCGGTCGGGTGGTCCTTCAATCGGAACCCACCTTGCTTCGTCACGCAGAAATGGTGGTGATAGAGCGCCTTTTCCATGTTCCCGCCAAGGTAAGTGCACCCCATGAAAAGCAGGAGGGCCCGCACATGCGGGCCCTCCCTTCCTCTTTCTTTCTTCGGCGCCTAGCGGGCGATGCTGAAGGGACGGGTGGAACTGTGGCCGTTCGCATCCGTGATACGCAGGCCGTAGGTGCCGGGTGCCAGATCGGCCACCTCGAAACGGATCTTGCTACCGGTCGGGTGTTGCTCATCCACGATGCGCCCCAGCGCATCGAAGATCTCCACAGTGGCACCGCGCACAGCCGCTGGCAGGGAAAGGAAAAGCTCCGTGGACGCAGGAACGGGATAGAGTGCGCCCTGCAGTGCGGCATCGAATTCCTCCTCGCTTACCAGACCATAGAACCAATCATGGCTGAGCGAAACCATGAGATCCCCAACGGACGCATTCGACATCTGTTCAGGAGCAACGCCGAAATAAACGACCTTGTAATTGTTCGCCTGTACCCTTAGTCCACCGATCTTGCTCGCATTGCCATTGTAGTTCAGGATGGCCGTAGCGGGTGCCAATGGTGTGATCTCATCGGGGTAGACGTAGGTCGCGCCATAGACGGCGTTGATAGACGAGGTGTTCACGCCGCCGAAGACCGCATCGTCATCCACGAAATCAGCGGAGCTGTTCGTCGTGCTGCCATCGGCCACGAATGCTGCGTGCATGTAGTTCTGGTAGAAGGCCTGTGTGGCGGCTGTTCCGTAGGCGTTCGCATCACCGCTCTGGTCCCAACCGATGTCCTGTCCAGCGATCATCATGTTGCCCCCATTGTCCAGGAAATCGGACAGAACAGCTACCGCATCATCCGTCAGACAGGGGAAGGTCCAGCTCACGTTCAGGTAAAGGTTCAGGACACCGCTCAACGCATTGTTCTCGCCGAAACCGATGAGGGTGGCCCTGTCGGTGTGCCCCCTGCCCGTCTCATTGGCCGAGGTCAACCCATCCATGTATATGGCCTCATAGTCCTCTGCCTGGGGATTGGTGACCACCAGATCGGTGATCCCGCTGATGAGGTGGTACTGTTCCGTCAGTACCGGCGCGTTCGGATCGTTCACCGAGGCGATGGTCAGGGTGTAGTCCGCGATGGCCGGCGTGGCACCGGGAGTAATGGACACCGTGATCGGTTCCATGGCGCCGTTCTGCAGGGTGATCGTCGTGCTGCCCGGATAGCTGTTGCCTTGGATGGCAAAGCTCCCCATCCAATCGGCAGGGGCATTGGCACTGGTCAGTTCGATCTGGTAATCCGCATCGGCACCGAGCAGGTTCTGCACATCAGAGCCCAGATCGGTCGTGGAGCCCGCACCCCCCGCGGCATATGCCGGGCTGGAACTGGTCAGATCACCGACCACCAGGGTGGTGCCTCCATCGGCGGCCACCTCACGGGCTTGATAGACCTCGGTCTGGTATTCGCTGACAAAGGCCGCCACCTTGCAATTGCTGATGTCGAAACCGACGGGTACATTGTAGGTATAGGTCCGGACCACGCTGGAACCTGCTGTGGTGGTCTGCACCGCATCCCCCCATACATCGGTCAGGTATGCGCGCAGGACATTCGTATGATCATAATCGGTGTGGTTCCCGTTCCCATAGTCCGTCTGCCATCCGATGATGTGGTCCTCCTTCAACAACACACTGATGTAATCATCGCCTCCGGGGCTGTCCGCTGTGTAGAGCAGTTCCACCGTGACGGTCAGGTCGCGCGTACCCGCATCGAAACTGCTTGCCAGGCCGATATTGACAGGTGAGGGCATGTCCAGCACCTGATCGACATCCCCCTCCCACGCACCTCTTCCCTGCTCATAGCCTCCTCCGAACTGGTGCCGGTCGATCACACCGGCGGGATATCCGCTGATCGCGAAATGATCGTCCAAGGTGGTGCCCTCCGAGGTCCGGAAATCGGGCTCCCCGGCCTGGGGCACCGCGTAGATCCCGGCGTGCACCCCCACCACCACGACCCGGTCCGGGGCCGCCGCCTTGATGGACGCGGCAATGGCGTGGCCCTCGGGGCAATAACCACAATGGATGCCGGTGAAATCCTCCAACAGGGCCGTCCTGTTCTGTGCGTTCGGAGACACCAAGGATTGACCGTTCATGGCCAGGGGCAATGAGCCGGCAAGGGTCAGTAGCGTAGCGATCTTGTTCATGACAAGGGGTTTGGGGAAGGTGAATGTACGGGACGTATGATCTTGTCCATGACCCAGGATACCTCAGGATGGGAATGCCAGATGGTGGTCCCATCCTCGATCTGGACGCGTCACGACCAGGTTCCTCCCCGGATGCGACCGCTTGGAACGGCCCAGTGCACGCAAGTTCGCCACAGTGCCGTGTCCGACACGAGCAGGCCGGTCATCCTCAAGGACCGTTCTACAGGGGAGGATGACCGGTCCGGTCCCTCCTTAGGCATCCATGAAATAACCAGGCCCGGAACTACGTCCGGGCCTGGTTACCTGTCGCTCCAGCCTTCGAACGGCCGGCGTAACCACGTGGTCAGCGGTACCCGTTGATATAGGCGTTGGCGATGATCTCGCTCTCCCGGATCAGGCCCTGCACGATCTCGCGGATGAGGTCGTTCAGTTGTTGGTCCGAATACCTATGCAGGTCGCTGTACACATGCGTTTTACGCTTGCTGCTCTTGATGAAGGCTATCTTATCCTTCTTCGTCATGGGCACCTTCTACGGAGGGTGCACCGAAAAGGATCCATGCGTTTGCCCGCTCCGCTTGCGGCAGGTCCCAAACAGCGACGGGGCCCCGAAGGACCCCGCCACTGCTTTCACCAAAACCAGGACATGCGGGCGACCGATCCCGCCCTGCCCGTGCCTTTATGCGGTCACCGGCCCATGATCAGGCGCAGTTGATGGAGTTCGCGCAGTTCGCGGAGGTAGCGTACCAGGTCCCCGGACAACATGGACCGGGTCGCCTTTTGCTTGATCCGTTGGTACCGTTGCTTGCTGGTCATTGCTCGAATTCTTGTGTTCGTCCGAATAAGACCAACTCGCGTGCCAAACTGGATTTCTCTCAATTAACAGGCTGATCATCAAGGCTTTATTTCTGGGGCAGCGATTTGTTCCAAAGGACCCCACCACCTACATTTGGGCCCATGCATCGCGGTGCCTACCTGGTCGGCATAGCAGGGGGAAGCGGATCAGGCAAAACGACCTTGGTCAAGGCACTGCGCCAGGCGCTCCCGGCAGGATCGGTGAGCGTGGTCTCCCAGGACGATTACTACCATCCCAGGGAAATGCAGGCCCTTGACGACCAAGGGCATGTGAACTTCGATCTACCCACCGCAGTGGACCTGGACGCATTGGCCCGTGATCTGGGCGACCTCGTCCTTGGGTCCGCCGTGCACCGTCAGGAATACACCTTCAACCAGAACGGTCGGGAGGCCCGCATGGTCCATGTGGGTCCCGCACCCGTGGTCCTGGTCGAAGGCCTTTTTGTACTGCACCATCGACCGGTCCGCGACCTATTGGACCTCAAGATCTTCATCGAGGCGAGCATTGACACCCAATTGCAAAGACGCCTCCTTCGCGATGAGCGCGAGCGAGGCTATGGGTGCGAAGATGTGCTGTACCAATGGCACAATCATGTGATGCCCGCCTACCGGGAATACCTTGAGCCGCATCGACATGCCTGCGATATGCATGTGGTCAATGAGGCGGGGTTCGAGCGGGCGGTCGATGTCATCGTGGACCACCTGGCCCGGGTCGCGGAACGGGTCGCTCCGCTGACCCTTCACTCCTTGTAAAGACCCCGCTCGCGGATAAGCCGAGCAACGCCGGGCGCGAGCCATCGGTCCGCATCGCCGCCTTCACGGACAGTGCGTCGGACCAGCGTAGAGGACACGTCCACTTCCGGAGCATCCAGAAGAAGCACCCGTGGGTCCTTCGCGAAAGGGCTGAGCCGTTCCTGCAACACATGGCCCGGACGGGGGTGCACGATCAACCGATGGTGGGCCAGGATCTCCTCGGGCTGCCGCCAATGCGCGAACTGAAGCAGATTGTCGCTCCCCATGATCAGGCTGAAACAATGTTCCGGCCAGCGCTGTCGGAAATGAGCGAGGGTGTCCACGGTGTAGTTCGGTGCGGGTAGCGCGAACTCCTCCAAGCAGATGTCCAGGTGGGGCACATCCTGCAGGGTGGCCTTCAACATGTCGATGCGGTCCTTGTCCGGGCCGATCTTCCGGTCCGTCTTGAAGGGGTTCAGTGGAGTGAGCACGAACCAGACCCGTTCGATATCGGTCAGCTCAAGCGCGTGCCGGGCCATGGTCAGATGGCCCAGGTGGGGCGGATCGAAGGTGCCGAACAGGCAACCGATGTTCATCCGTTGAGGAATTCCCTCGCGCGTTCCTCGGCCTCGTGGCAGGCCCGCTGCAGGTCATCGTTCACCACCACTGCATCAAAGCGCGGTCCGGCCTGCAGTTCGATGGTCGCCTTTTCCAGGCGCACCTTCAATGAAGCCTCGGTCTCCGTGCCACGTTTCACGAGTCGTTCGGCCAACGTCTCCAATGAGGGTGGCCGAATGAACAAGGCCAACGCATTCCCCCCAAAGGTCTTCTTGAGTTGCATGCCTCCTTTCACATCCACATCGAAGATCGCGTGGTGACCGCCCGTCCAGATGCGCTCCAGTTCGGAGCGGAGGGTGCCGTAGTAACGTCCGGGATAGACCTCCTCCCATTCCAGGAAAGCACCCGCATGCACACGTTGAAGGAACTCCTCCTGATCCAGGAAGTAATAGTCGCGCCCGTCCACTTCGTTCGGTCGACGTGGACGGCTTGTGGCCGATATGGAGAAGGCGAGGCCCAGTCCGGCTTGGAGCAGGTGATGGACGATCGTGGTCTTTCCCGCACCGCTCGGGGCCGAACAGATCACGCATTTCCCCGCCATCCGACCGCTCATAGGACGTTGAGCACCTGTTCCTTGATCTTCTCCAGATCGTCCTTCATGGCCACCACCAGGCGCTGCAGGTCGGCGTCGTTCGCCTTCGCACCGATCGTGTTCATCTCACGGCCCATCTCCTGGGCGATGAACCCGAGCTTCCGTCCCTGTTGTGCGGGGCCTTCCAGTGTCTCCTGGAAATGGGCACAATGGCCGGCCAGCCGGACCTTTTCCTCGGTGATGTCGAACTTCTCCAGATAGTAGACCAGCTCCTGCTCAAAGCGGTCCATATCGATCTCGACCCGGAGTTCCTGGACCTTGCTCCGGAGTCGGTCCCTGACGCGCTCGGTCCGTAGGGCGTCCTGCGCACCGACTTGCTCCAAGTTGGACAGGATCGCCGCACCGCGATCACGAAGCTCCTGTCCAAGTCGTGCCCCCTCGTTCGCTCGGAAGGCATGAAAGGCCTCGACGGCGACCTCGACCAGTTCAAGGACCTCCTTCCACTGGTCATCCGTCAATGGCTCCTCGATCTCCCGATGCACTTCGGGCATGCGCAACACATGCCCGAACAGGTCCGTACGCAGATCCGGGTCCAACGATCGCCCGATGGCCTGCAGTTCCTTGTAATAGGCCTTGAGCAGTTCGGGGTCGAAACGGGCCTGGACCTGGCCCGCACCCGGTGCGCTATTGATGAACAGGTCGACCTTGCCTCGGACGAGTCGCTCGCTCAGCCATTGGCGCAACTCGGGATCGCGATCGCGACACACGCCGGGAAGCTTCACCAGCAGGTCCAGTTGCTTGCTGTTCAGTGACCGCAGCTCCACGGTGAACCTGCGGCCACCCACCATTCCCTCCGCACGGCCGAACCCGGTCATTGAAAGCACCATCCGCAGGCTTTTGGCCAAAGGTAACCGCCCGTTCTCAGCGACGGTCCGCGCGCCCGACCAGGTGCACGCCCAGGAAGATCGTCGCGGCACACACCACATGGGTCCAACGAACGACGGGCGGATGCAGGACATGGCCGGGCGGCGTGTACCCGATCGCGAAATAGGTCCAGGCCGCTGCAATGGCCATCACCGGTTGGAGATAGATGTACGTGCCGACCACACCCGGCTCCACCGTCCGCATGGCCCAAGTATTCAACAGGTAGGCCAGAAAGGTCACGCCCAACACCACGAAAAGCAGGCTGGCCAACACACCGGGTCCAAGTTGCGTCCAGGTTACGGCCTGGAATTCGTGCATACCGAACGGGATCACCACCGCCGAACCGAACAGGAAGGACCAGGCCATGACCGTGATGGCGGAATAACGTGCCATCAACGGCTTCACGATCACCAGGAACACCGCGAAGCTCGTGGCATTGATCAGGATGAACAGGTCACCCAGGAAGGAGGCCCCAACATCCCCGCCATGCGCCCCGAGCAGGACCAGGCCTGTAGCCCCCAGCAATCCGGACGCGACACCGACCGCCTTGTTCCAAGAGACCCGTTCGCCGATCAGGACATGGGAAAGGACCAGAACGATGATGGGCGTGGCGACCATGATGATGCTGGCATGCAGCGGGGATGTGCGTGCCAGACCGTGATAGAAGAGCAATTGGTTCACTGCGACGCCGAAAAGGCCGCAGAGGGCAAGTCGTGGCAGGTCGCTGATGCGGACCCGTTCGCGCGTCCAGGACCATGTCGCCCAGAAGAGCGACACACCACCGAGCGCGCGCAGGAGGATGAACCCGGAGGGTCCGATGACCTCGGGCATCAATGCCTTTGAAATGGGATAATTGGCCCCGTAGATGAGGTTGACCACGAACAGGGCAAGGTGAGCGCGCATGCGGGACATGGTGCCTGGGCCGTGACCTCCAACGCTGGGCATGAACGGATACCTTTAGCGCGGAGGCCCGCGAAATTAGATGGAGCAGGAAAGGTCGGATGCTGAACGCGAGTCCCGTTTCCGGGACAGTCTGGGCCTGCGAAGGATCATCATCCCCATCCTCCTGGGCATCGTTGGCGCCGGTTGGTTGCTGTACCGCGACCTGATGCGGCCCCGGTTCGAGCTTGCCTCGGACCATCGCGGCGGATATGAATGGACGGACCCCAATGGCGACCATCTCGCCGACCTGTCGGACCCCGGGGAATTCAAACGCACCGCGGATGGCAGTGGTGACTACAAGCTCGTGACCGCCCGGGATGTGCTCCGCTCGGTCGATTGGACCTGGCAGAGCACGCTTTTCATCCTGCTGGCCCTGCTGGCCACGGCGATCCGCGATCTGGGCTACATGTACCGCATGCGGGTGCTCACCGACAGTTCCCTGAACTGGCGCAGCAGCTTCAATGTGGTCATGCTCTGGGAGTTCGCCTCCTCGCTCACACCATCCGTGGTGGGCGGGTCAGGGATCGCCATGTTCATCATCGACCGAGAGGGGATCCCTCTGGGTCGCAGCACCGCCGTCGTGCTCGTGACGGCCATGCTCGACGAGATCTTCTACATCGTGACCGTGCCCCTGGTCTTCGTGCTCGTGGGCATGGCCGATCTGTTCCCGCAACAACTGGACAATGCGTTCTGGGGCCTGCCGATCAAGACCATCTTCTGGCTCGGGTATGCGTTCATCGTATCCATGACGGTCACTGTCGCCTATGCCATCTTCTTCCGACCGCGCGCCTTCAAATACCTGCTGCTTCAGGTCTTCCGTTGGCGTCTCCTGAGGCGCTGGCGTCCGGCGGTGATCAAGGTGGGGGACGACATCATCATCGCCTCGAAGGAGTTCCGGGGCAAACACGCCGGCTACTGGGCACGCTCGTTCGGGGCCACCTGCTTCTCCTGGGCGTCCCGATTCCTGGTGATCAACTTCATCGCGGCCGCGTTCTTCCCGGTAAGTGACCACCTGCTGCTCTACGCCCGCCAGCTGATCATGTGGGTGATCCTGTTGATCAGCCCCACCCCGGGCAGCAGTGGCGTGGCCGAGATCGCCTTTTCCGGTTTCTTCCGCGACCTGATCCCGGCATTGGGCTTCATCGGAGCGGTGGCCATTCTATGGCGGATCCTGAGCTACTACCTCTACCTGTTCATCGGGGTCATCACGCTACCCCGGTGGCTGCGGCGCACCGCCCGGTCCACCGCACGTTGATCCGGGCCTTTACCTTCGCCGGCGTTCCCATGGCAAGTTCGAACCGACCACAGGGATTCGGCACCAAGGCCGTGCATGCCGGTGCCGAGCCCGACCCCACCACAGGCGCCATCATGACGCCGATCTACCAGACCAGCACGTACGTTCAGGCAGCCCCAGGCGATCACAAGGGCTACGAGTACAGCCGCACGCACAACCCCACAAGGTCCGCGCTGCAACGTGCGCTTGCCGGACTGGAGAACGGCAAGCACGGGATCTGTTTCGCCACGGGGATGGCGGCCATCGATTCCCTGATCAAAACACTCCGGCCGGGCGATCATGTGGTCAGCACCAATGATCTGTACGGGGGCACCTACCGGCTGTTCACGAAGATCTTCCAGGAATTCGGCATCGGGTTCTCGTTCGTGGACATGACGGATGCCGGGCAGGTGGCCGCGGCCATGCGGCCCGAGACCCGGCTCATCTGGGTGGAGACCCCCACGAACCCCCTCCTGCGGATCGTGGATATCGCGGCCATGGCAGAGTTAGCGCAAAAGCAGGGTTGTCTCCTGGCGGTGGACAACACCTTCGCCAGCCCCGCGCTCCAGTCCCCCCTGGAATTCGGGGCGGACCTGGTAATGCACAGTGCCACCAAGTATCTCGGCGGCCATAGCGACGTCGTGTTGGGCGCACTGGTCGTTCGGGACGATGCCCTGGCGGAAAAGCTCACGTTCGTTCAGAACAGCAGCGGTGGTACACCAGGCCCGATGGACTGCTTCCTCGTCCTCCGCGGGATCAAGACCCTTCATCTGCGCATGCAGCGTCACTGTGCCAATGCCGGGGCGATCGCCCAGTTCCTGCAACAGAACAGCCGCGTGGAGAAGGTGCATTGGCCGGGCTCACCCGATCATCCCGGTCACGCCATCGCCTCCCGGCAGATGCGGGGGTTCGGAGGCATGGTCAGTTTCACCCTGAAAGGTGACCGCATGGAGGATGCGCTGGCCGTTCTATCCGGCACACGACTGTTCGCCCTTGCCGAATCGCTCGGAGGGGTGGAAAGCTTGATCGGCCATCCTGCAAGCATGACCCATGCGAGCATACCGCGCGAAGAACGCCTGCGCAATGGACTGGCGGACACCTTGATCCGATTGAGCGTTGGCATCGAAGACCCCCAGGACCTGATCGATGACCTCTCCCAAGCCCTCGACCGAAAGGGCTGAACGATCGCCGGTCGAGGACCGCACTTCCTTGGAACCCAAGGATGCGGCCCGTTGTGCGGGACCTGCCTGCCGCCCAAGGTGCCGCTGTCCGTATTTTTGTAATGAACCTTAGGATAGATCGAAGTATGAAAGCTCCTTGGAGGTGCGGTGCATTGACCGCGCTCATGATGGGTGCCTGCACCCTTGCTGCACAGGCGCAAAGTGAGGGGATCACCTGCGGCACGGACGATCCCGGACATCTGCAAGCCCTGACGCACGGCGATCCGCACAGGATGCTGGAGATCCAGCAGAACACCGCTGAGCTGGAGACCTTCACCCAACAGTTCATCCAGAACGGTGACGTGGAACGGGGCGGCAACAACTACGTGATCCCGGTCGTGTTCCACATCATCCACAACAACGGACCGGAGAACATCAGCGATGAGCAGGTGGAGGACGCGGTGCGGATCCTGAACGATGATTACAACAGATCGAACGCGGATTGGGACAACGTGAACCCTGCGTTCGTAGGCATCGTGGCGGACGTGGGCATCACGTTCCGTCTGGCGCAAAAGGACCCGAACGGCAATTGCACCAACGGCATCACACGCACACAGAGCGTCCTGACCTACGAGGGCGACCAGAGCATGAAGGACCTCATCCAATGGCCCAGGAACAAATACCTGAACATCTGGGTCGCGGCCAGTGCCGATGGGGCGGCGGGCTATTCGCTCTATCCTTCGATGGTCGCCAATGGCTGGGCCGCCGGGTCCGATGGGATCGTTGTCCTTCATGATTATGTCGGCTCCATCGGGACGAGCCAACCCTACCATTCGCGCACCCTTACCCATGAGGTGGGCCATTGGATCAATCTCAGCCATCCCTGGGGCTCGACCAATGATCCAGGGGTGTCGAGCAACTGTCAGACCGACGACAATGTGTCCGATACGCCCAACACGATCGGTTGGACGTCCTGCAACATCAACGGAAGTTCCTGTGGCAGCCTGGACAACGTGGAGAACTACATGGAATACTCTTATTGTTCCAAGATGTTCACCGAAGGCCAGAAGGCACGCATGATCGCCGCCCTCAACTCGAGCACGGCGCAAAGGAACCAGCTCTGGCAGCCATCCAATCTGGTGGCCACAGGCACGGATGGGAACGATATCCTTTGCGCTGCCGATTTCACCAGTGATCTGCAGGTCGTATGTCAGGGTGATACCGTGCGCTTCCATGATCTGAGCTACAATGGCGCCACCACCTGGTCGTGGGACCTGCCCGGTGGTTCCCCGTCCACGTCCACGGTCGCCGACCCCGCCGTGGCCTATTCCACACCCGGGCTGTACGCGGTGTCCCTGACGGCGGGCAATGGAAATGGAACGGTCGCTATCCAGCGGAACGACTACATCCTCGTGCTGCCCTCCACGGGCCACCCCGATCCGTTCGCGGACGATCTTGAGAGCGCCACCTCCATTCCGAACAACGAATGGATGGTGAACGATGCGGGCCAGAACGGCGGGTTCTATGTGACCGGGAGCGCCGGCTACAGCGGCACGCACAGTGTGAAGTTGAACAACTTCGGGGGCACCGTGAACGATCTCGATGAACTCTTGAGCACCTCGGTGGACATGAGCGGGGCCTCGAACATCGAGCTGAGCTTCCGGTATGCGTATGCGCGGCGTACGGCGGACAACGACGACATCCTTCGCGTGTACGTGAGCAAGGATTGTGGCGCGACCTGGAGCATGCGCAAGCAATTGCGTGGGGCCACGACCCTGGCCACCGTACCCGACCACAGCAGCGCCTACACACCCTCGGGAACGGGCGATTGGGAACAGGCGGTCATCACCAACATCAGCTCCGATTACGAGGTGAGCGACTTCCGCTTCAAGTTCTGGTTCCAGAGCGATGGTGGCAACAACCTTTACATCGATGATGTGAACATCAATGGCATGTCCGTGGGTATCGATGAGCTTGGTGCGATCGAGCAGGGATCGATGGCGCTGGTGCCCAATCCCGCGAGCACCCGGACGGAACTGGTCCTGGACCTGCGTGAGGCGACCGACCTCTCGGTGGACATCACCGATGTGGCCGGACGCGTCATCCATCGACTTCCCATCCAGCATCATGGCGCCGGCGCAGTGCGGGTGGCACTGCCGGTTGCGGACCTGTCACCGGGGACCTATCTCGTGGTGGTGAGCGGGGGCGGAGCGCCCGGCGTGCTCCGGTTGACGCGGTCGTATTGAGCCGCCGGCCGAGGCCGGATCGTACATGGAAAAGCCCCGGTCGGACCGGGGCTTTCTTCTTTCCAGGTCAAGGTCCCACCTACTCCTTGAACCCCACCAGGATGGCGACACATCCAAGATGCACCATGTCACTGCTGCCTTGGTCCGGCACCCACACCTGCAATTTCAACTGCTGCGTGCTGGCCATCTTCAGGTCGAAGTAATGCTTGGGGTCATCGGCCAGACTTTCGAAAATGATCTTGTTCGCGCCGTCCACCAATTTCCAATTCACCTCACCGAGGATCGGATGGGCGCATACCATCACGCGGTATTCCTGACCGCTGAAGAAGGTCAGGTTCACCTCCGCATCCTCGCCGGGCGCGAGCTGGGCCCCATTGAACTGTTCATTGAACTTGTACGGTGCGAGGTCCGGGAGGCACTGGTGCTTGACAAAGCTCTTGCATTGCGCATCGGCCAGCAGGGGCGCGATCAGCATCGCTCCGGCGAAGGCCAGGTTTCCAAGGGTCTTGTGCGAGGGGCGCATGGGCGATGCTTAGTTGATATAGCTGTTGCGGATCCGTGCGGTGAGATCGTGGATCGCGGTGAACTGTTCATCGGAAAGTGAGGCCGCCGGTCCGCCCCCTCCCACCACGGTGACACCCTTGTCCTGCGACACCTCCGCTGTGCTCTTGCCCAGGTCGACCATGGCATAGAGCTCCTGCAATTTCGCCAGGTCCTGTTTGACGCCGGTAAGCGCCGGTCCCTGGTCGGTGTACGTGGCGATCAAGGCGGACAGGTCGCCCAGGGACAGCTTCTGCTCGGCGATCCGCTGCCGGAGCTCGGGCGTGGGGTTCGTGCCGGCCACCTGCGTGGCGATGTACAACCCCTCGATCCAGCCACCGGCGATCATCAGGGCGGAGATGTTGTCGCGACCGTTCTCCTTCAAGTACGCGTCCACGCTCCAATAGGTCTCGCTGATGATGTTGAGCAGGGAATCGCGCTGGTCCATGTTCTTCTCCATGCGGTCCAGTGTGGTGTCGTTGAAAGCGTTGCTCACCCCCAGCTTGTCGGCGAGCTTCTTCGCACAGCTGGTATAGAACATGCTCTCCTGGGTCTGGTCGTTCACGCTCGCATAGCTCAGGTCGGCACCGTAGATGCCCAGGTTCAACGCCTGTTTGCTCGCGGCGGTGTACTTGTCGACGTTGAGCACGTCGTTCAGGATGTCCTTGTCGTATTCGGCACCCGCCCTTTTCAGCAGGGCCGCCGTTTCCATGGGTGAAGGGATGTTGTAGAAGATCTTGCGGGTCTGGGCGACGCGCTCGGCCTGTTGCGTGGGATCCTGGGACGTATCGGTGTCCAGCTTGCCCTGCTCGGGTCCGGGGCCTCCGCAGGAGGACAGGATGAGGCAGGCGGTCATGGTCCCACCAAGGAAGTGTCTGGTGATCATGTGCGAATGAAGGGAGATGCCGTAAAGATGCCGTCCGCTGCGCTTCCGGTCAGTGTGCGTCAAGCCAGTTTTTCCCCAACTGCATGTCAACAACAAGCGGCACCTGAAGGTCCATGGCATGCTCCATGCGTTGGCGCACCAGTTGCTGCATCGAGTCCTCCTCCGCGTGGTGCACGTCGAAGACGAGTTCATCATGCACCTGCAGGAGCAACCGGCTTCGCAGGCCTCGTTCCCGGATGTCGGCGTGGATGTGCACCATGGCCACCTTGATGATATCGGCCGCGGTGCCCTGCATGGGGGCATTGATGGCCACGCGTTCCGCGGCCGCACGCACGGTGTTGTTACCACTGGTGATGTCCGGAAGGTACCGACGCCGACCCAGCAAGGTCCGCACGTAGCCAAGTTCCCGGCAGAAGGCGATCTGTTCGTCCATGTAGCTGCGGACACCGGGGAATTGTGCGAAGTAATCGTCGATGATCACCTTGGCCTCGGCGCGCGGTATGCCCAGGGTACGGCTCAATCCGAACGCTCCCTGGCCGTATGCGATGCCGAAATTGACCGCCTTCGCCCGGCTGCGCTGCTCCCTGGTGACCTCGGCGATATCCACATTGAACACCTTGGCAGCCGTTGCGGCGTGGATGTCCAGCTTGTTGCGGAACGCCTCCTGCAGGTTCTTGTCCCCGCTCATGTGGGCGATCACGCGCAATTCGATCTGGCTGTAGTCCGCGCTGAGCAGCTTGTACCGGTCATCACGGGGCACGAAAGCCTTGCGGATCTCGCGGCCCTTCTCCGTGCGTATGGGGATGTTCTGCAGATTGGGGTCCTCGCTGCTCAATCGGCCCGTGGCGGCCACGGCCTGCCGGTAGTTGGTATGCACACGACCGGTCGCGGGATCCACCATTCTCGGCAGGGTGTCCACGTAGGTGCTCTTGAGCTTGCGCGAACCACGGTAGTCCAGGATCAGGGGAACTACGGGGTGCGCGTCCACCAGGTCCTGCAGGATGTCCTCGCTGGTCTGGTATTGTCCGGTCCGGGTGCGCTTGGGCTTGTCCCCGCCGATCTTGAGCGTTTCAAAGAGCACATCACCGAGCTGTTTGGGCGAATCGATATTGAAGTCGATGCCACCGCATGCCTCGCGGATCTCGCCCCGCAACCGCATGATGTCCTTTTCCAGCTCCTTGCTGAACGCCTTCAAGGCATCGACATCTAGACGGATGCCCTCCATCTCCATGTCGGCCAGCACCCGTACCAACGGCATCTCCACATCCTTGAAGAGCGCGTCGAGCCCGTCCCTTTTCAAACGTGGCGCAAAAATTTCGTGCAATTGCCAGGTGATGTCCGCATCCTCTGTGGCGTACTCGGCGACCAGGTCCACCGGCACATCGCGCATGCTCTTCTGCGCCTTGCCCTTCGGGCCGATCAGTTCGGAGATGGGCACCGGCCGGTACTGCAGCTCGGTCTCGGCGAGATAGTCCATGTTGTGGCGCAGCTCGGGTTGCAGCAGATAGTGCGCCAACATCGTGTCGAACTGCGGGCCGTTCAGGTGGATGTCATAGTTCTCCAGCACGATCAGGTCGTATTTGATGTTCTGACCGATCTTGACGATGGTCCCGTCCTCGAGCGCCTTCCTGAAGTGCTCCACCGTCGCCCTGGCTTCCTCGCGGCCTGGCGGCACGGGCACGTAGTACCCCTCATGGGTCTTCCAACTGAAGCTCATGCCCACCAATTCCGCCTTCCGCTCGTCCAGACTTGTGGTCTCGGTGTCGAAGCAGAACGCCTTCATCCCCTGGAGCTTCTTCGCCAATGCGACCTGTTCCTCCTTTGTCCCGGCCAGCTGGTATTTGTGCTTGGTGGTGTTGATGGTGGCCAATTCGACCAGCTCCACGGGATCAGCGGGATCGTCATCGCCGAACAGACCGATCTGGCCGTTGGCCGGTGCGCTCGTCAGTTCGGCCTCCTCGCCGAACACGGCCTTGGTCAGGTTGCGGAACTCGAGCTCACTGAACACCTCGAGCACCTTTTCCCGGTCCGGCGGGTCCAAATGGAGGGCCGCATGGTCGATCTCCACCGGCGCGTCGGTCAGGATGGTGGCCAGCCGCTTGCTCATCGCCCCCTGCTCGGCGAACTCCTTCACGTTCTGCTGCAATTTGCCCTTGAGGTCGTCGACATGGTCGAGGACACCTTCCAGGCTGCCGAACTGCTGCACCAACTTCATGGCGGTCTTCTCGCCCACGCCTGGGATCCCCGGAATGTTGTCCACGGCATCCCCCATGAGCCCGAGGATGTCCTGCACCTGTTCGGGGCGCTCCAGGCCACCCCATCGCGCACATACCTCATCGGGACCAAGCACTTCGGGTGCTGCGCCGGAACGGCCCGGCTTGTATATCCGGATGTGCTTGGATACCAGTTGGCCGAAATCCTTGTCGGGCGTGACCATGTAGGTGGTGTAGCCCTCCTTTTCCGCCTTTTTGGCAAGCGTTCCGATCACGTCGTCGGCCTCATAGCCATCGCATTCGATCACCGGTATCCGGAAGGACTCGATGATGCGTCGGATATAGGGCACATTGCTGCGGATGTCGTCCGGCATCTCCTCGCGATTCGCCTTGTACTCGGCGAGCTCCGTATGGCGTTCGGTGGGCGCGGCCGTGTCGAACACCACCGCCAGGTGTGTCGGCTTTTCCCTTTTGATCAGGTCGAGCAGGGTGGTGGTGAACCCGAAGGCGGCGCTGGTGTTCAACCGTCTGCTGTTGATCCGCGGTGTACGGATGAAACTGAAGTAGGCCCGATAGATCAGGGCATAGGCATCGAGCAGGAACAGGCGCTTGTCCGCATCGCTCGCATGGTCCGGGGTCGGGTCCTTCGGCTCAGGCATGGGGGCAAGTTACTTCCGGTCGGATCGGGCGCTTGGCCTGTCAAGAAGCCCCATGTTTTGCACATCAGGCAACGGCGCGGCGCGGAAGGCTGTCCTCTATCTTGTCGACTGCATGGCGGGTACGCGGCGCGCGCAACGGATACTGGCTCTTGTGGCGGTGGCCGGGGGACTGTTCCTGGGCTGTCGTAAGGAGCCGCCGATGCCCGAAGAGGCACCAGCTGGCCAAGCCGTGCACGTCGACCTGGACGCCATGCCGTACCCGACATTGTCCGAATACCGGTTCTTCGTGGGGGACCTTTCAGAGCGCCTCCCGAACACCGGTGTATTGCCCTATGCACCGATCACACCGCTTTTCAGCGACTATGCGAGCAAGGAGCGTTTTGTCTGGATGCCGTCAGGCGGCAAGGCCCAGTATATCAGCGACGACCAGGTGCTCCAATTCCCGGAGGGCACCGTACTGATCAAGGATTTCTGGTACGAGCAGGTGCAACCGAACAACGATCGGCGCATTCTGGAAACACGGTTGATGTTCCGGCGGAATGGCGTCTGGGTCTTCGCGGACTACGTTTGGAACAACGAACAATCCGAGGCTTTTCTCGACCTGAACGGCAGCTATGTGCCCTTGGACCACCTGGACGACGGCGGGACCGTGCGCCACGTGGATTACCGCATCCCCTCCCTGGCCGAATGCCATACCTGCCACAAATCGGACAACGTGCCCATCCCCATCGGACCCAAGCCCCAGAACCTGGACATGACGGTGACCTACGCGGATGGCCCGATGGACCAATTGTCGCGCTGGGTGGCCGAGGGATACCTGGAGGCGGGTTACCCTGCGAACATCCAGCACGTCATCGCCTGGGACGATGCCACGCAGGACCTCCAACTCCGCGTCCGTTCCTACCTGGATGCCAACTGTGCGCACTGCCACAACGAACATGGTCATTGTGAGTACCGGCCGATGCGCTTTGCCTTCAGCATGACCGCGGACATCGCGAACATCGGGGTATGTGTCGCACCGGAGGAGGTGGTGGACCCGGGATGGACGCACATCGTGGAGGCCGGGGATACGGCCCGATCCGTACTCTACCACCGGATCAACTCAACGAACGAGGCGTACCGCATGCCGCTCATGGGACGGACCGTGATCCACCGGGAAGCGGTGGCGATGATCGGTGAATGGATCAACGGCCTGACGCCACCCTGCACCAATTGAACGAACCAAATGATCGGAACGACATGAACCATCGACTACCCACCCTGCTGCTCCTGACCGGCGCCCTTTCCGCGCACGCCCAGGACGATTGCTCCAGCGCCTACCCGGTCACCGCGGGTTTCTATACGATCACCGCGGTCAATGGCCCGGGCGTGCCCTACCCCATCTGTGCCCCGAACGGCTCGGGAGCGACGGCGGGAGAGTGGTTCTCCTACACCCCGACGGCGGACCATTCCCTGACCGTGAGCACGGACCTGCCCATGAATACCGGACTGGACACACGCTTCCATGTGTACAACGGGACCTGTGGCGCGCTGAACTGCGTGTCCGGTGATGACGATTCCGGAAGCGGCCTGTTGTCCATCGCCACGTTCAATGTGGACATGGGTGTCACCTACTTCATCGCCTTTGACAACCGGTGGTCCTCCGCCGGGTTCACGTTCCAGCTGTCCGAAGGCAATCCCATCGTGAACGCCGTGAACTTCACGCCCACGAGCATACCGGCCACGGGGACCGTCTCCTGCGTGGTGGATATGAACGGGGACCACCTGGACGACGTGGTGGGGGTGACGTCGACCAACATCAACATCAATTTCCAACAGCAGGGTGGCGGGTTCAGCACGATGAACTTCCCCACGGCACAGGCCACGAATACGCCCTCCTGGAGCATCGCGGCGGGCGACATCGACAACAACGGGTACAATGATCTGCTCTATGCCGGCGTCGGCGGGGTCACGTTCATGCGGGCGAACGCCGATGGCTCGGCGTACCTCACGGAGAACCGGACCGACTACATCTTCTGCCAGCGTTCCAACTTCGTGGACATCAACAACGACGGCCATCTGGACGCCTTCGTATGCCATGACGTCGCCCCCAACTGCTACTACCTGAACGACGGGAGCAATGCGCTCACCTTCCATCAGGGCGGTTTCGGAACCACCGGCGGCAACTACGGTTCCATCTGGATCGACTACGACAACGACCACCAGATCGACATGTTCATCGCCAAGTGCGGTGGCGACCCGGTGAACCAGTTGTACCACAACAATGGTGATGGCACCTACACGCTGGTCTCCCCGAACATGAACATGGCGGACAATGTGCAGACCTGGTCGAGCGCCTGGGGCGACTTCGACAACGATGGCGACATGGACGTGCTGGTGGGTGCGAGCTCCCTGGGGAATGGCGGGCACAAGCTGATGCGCAACGATGGCACCACCTTCACCAATGTATCACCCGGGTCGGGTTTCGACCTGTTCAACGGCACAAGCATCGAATGGATCACGCGTGACTTCAACAATGACGGCTATCTCGATGTGCTCGGCGGTGGCAAGCTGATGATCAACAACGGGGACATGACCTTCACGATGTCCAATATCACCCCGACGAACGGACCCACCGGTGATCTGAACAACGACGGGTTCGTGGACATCCTGAACGGCAGCACGGCTTACATGAACACGCCGAACGGCAATCATTACCTCACGGTGGACCTGGAGGGAACGGTCAGCAACCGCAACGGCATCGGCGCCCGGGTCATGGTCTCCAGCCCCTTGGGAAACCAGATCCGTGACATCCGCAGCGGGGATGGGTTCCGGTACATGAGCAGCCTGAACGCCCACTTCGGTCTCGGTGAGGACGGGACGGCCGATGTCACCGTGTATTGGCCCTCCGGCATCGTGAACACCGTGACGAACGTTGCGGCCGATGAGGTGATCACCGTGGTGGAGAACACCTCCACGGATGTGGCCACGCATACGCCCGCACGGGAACTGCATTTGTTCCCAGTGCCCGCGACGGACCTTGTGTACATCACCGGCCCGACCGACCTGACGGGACGTCCTGTCCGGGTGCTGGACCTCACCGGCCGTGAGGTGATGCGGGCGGACCTGAAGGGGGATGGGCTCAGCGTGGGCGGCCTCGCGAGCGGCACCTACATGGTCCAGGTGGTCTACCCGAACGGACGTACGCTGCAGAAGCGCTTCATCAAGAACTAGGCGAGGGACGGCTAAAGCGAACGATAAGGCCGCCGCGATCGATCGCGGCGGCCTTCGCATGTTCCGCGGTCCCCGTCACCGTTCCTTCCACACCACTTCCATGATGGTCTGGCCGACGGCCTTCAGGGTGTTCGGATCGATCACGTCCATGTTGTCCCCGTGCGTATGCCAGGTCGGGTTGAAACCACCGGTCGGCTCGTAGTACTCGATGATGTCGATCGTCGGGATGCGCAGGCTGCGATTGATCACATCGTGGTCATCGGTGCCGACGAAGTACTTGGTCTCGGGGATGAAGCGATCGCCATAGCCCAGACGATCGGCGGTACGCCACACCTTGCGCACGACGCCGGATGCGTATCGCATGCTGATGGCTTCCTGGTAGAACACCGCATCACGGGCGCCGCACATGTCCAACAGGATCCCAAAGCGCGCACTGTACCCGGGCTCATGCGGTTGCTTCACCCAGTACTGGGACCCCAGGCACCAGGTGTCCATGCTGTTGTCCTTGCCTCCCATCGCATTGGCCGGTTCACCCATGTCCTCCACGTCGAAGAAGATCAGGTCGACCCCGATGCCCGGCGCCGTTCCGGAGGCCGGCCGCGTCAATTCGTTCAGGTGGCGCGCGAGCTCCATCAGGATGCCCACACCGCTCGCCCCGTCGTTGGCACCGTCGATCGGATCGTTGGGCCTTTCCTTGTCGTGGTCGGCGAACGGTCGCGAGTCCCAGTGCGCACAGAGCATCACGCGCTGTTGGGCGTCCGGAAGCCAGCTGGCGATGATGTTGCGCAGCGGCACTTCTTGTCCATTGAACGCGGTGACCTCCCCGATCTGCTCGCGCACGTCCGCACCGTAGTTCTTCATCCGCGCCACGATCCAATTCCCGCATTCCTTGTGGGCGTCACTGCCCGGCACCCGCGGTCCGAACGCGACCTGCCCGGCCACGTAGGCGTAGGCACTGTCCGGATCGAACAGGGGTGTGGGGGGGGCGGCGATGGGCGCAGGGGTCTCCTGCTCGGTGGACACTTCGGTCCCAGGTCCCCGGGTGCAGGCCGTTCCGAGCAGGATGGTGACCGCCATCATCGGGAGGACCCTGCGAAGGGTCGAATGCATCGTTGGTCCGTTCATGGTCGTCGGGAATGATGATCGCGTCAGGCGCGTTCCCATGTGGTGCCCTCCTTGGTGTCCTTCAAGAGGATGCCGAGCCCGGCCAGGCGGTCCCGGATGGCATCGCCCACGGCGAAATCACGGCGGGCCTTGGCCTCGGCGCGCATGCGGATGAACTCCTGGACCAGGCCGTCCATCACCTTGTCCGAATCGGAGGTGTCGCGCTCCGCCTTCAAGCCGAGCACATCGTGCACCATGGCCCGCATCAGCCGCCGCAGCTGATCGATACCGGCGGTGCTGAGCACCAGTTTCCCATCATTCACCGAGTTGATGATCCGCACGCCTTCGAACACTTCAGCGATCATCACCGGAGAGTTCAGGTCGTCGTTCATCGCGTCGTAGCAACGCTGCTCCAGAGCCGCGATGTCGACATCGTCCCGGGCGCCGGCCTTCAGGTCTTCCAGCTTGTCCATTGCCGCCATCAGCCGCTCCAGGCCGCGTTCCGAGGCCTGCAGGGCCTCGTTGCTGAAATCGAGCGTGCTGGCGTAGTGGCATTGCAGCATGAAGAAGCGGACCGTCATCGGGCCATAGCCCGTGTCCAGCAGCTTGTGGTTCCCGGTGATCAGCTCTTCCGGCGTGAAGCCATTGCCCTCGCTCTTGGCCATCTTCCGACCGTTCACGGTGAGCATGTTGCCGTGCATCCAGTAGCGCACCGGTGCATGGCCATCGGCGGCGATGCTCTGCGCGATCTCGCATTCGTGGTGCGGGAATTTCAGGTCCATGCCTCCCCCGTGGATGTCGAAGGTGCGCCCCAGGTACTTCGTGCTCATCACGCTGCATTCCAGGTGCCAGCCGGGAAAGCCCTCGCCCCAGGGGCTCGGCCATTTCATCAGGTGGATCGGCTCGGCACGCTTCCACAGGGCGAAGTCCAGCGGGCTGCGCTTTTCCTCCATGCCCTCCGTGTCCCGCGTATTGGCGAGCAGCTCATCGATCCTGCGCCCGCTCAGTTCGCCGTACGCATGGTCCTTGGCGAAGCCGGGCACATCGAAGTAGACGCTTCCGTTCACGACGTATCCGAAGCCCGAATCGATGATCCGCTGGACCATGGCCATTTGTTCGATCAAATGACCGGTCGCGGTGGGCTCGATGTTCGGCGGCAGGATGTTGAACAACCGCATCACGTCATGGAACCCATTGGTGTACTTCTGCACCACCTCCATCGGTTCCAGCTTCTCGAGCCGCGCCCGCTTGGCGATCTTGTCCTCGCCTTCATCCACGTCGTCCACCAGATGGCCCACATCCGTGATATTGCGCACGTAACGCACCTTGTAGCCGATGTGCGTCAGCCAGCGGTAGAGCAGGTCGAAGGTGGTGAAGGTGCGGACGTTACCCAGGTGCACGTCACTGTAGACCGTCGGGCCGCAGACGTACAGGCCGACGTGCGGCGGCTCCGCAGGCACGAACTCCTCCTTGCGCCGGGTCAGCGTGTTGGTGAGGTAAAAGGGCAGTTCCCGCGGCTCCGACATGGGGCTGCGAAGGTAGCGTGCCGGGACCGGTGGCGGGGACGTGCGGACCTCAGGGCTGGTCCTCGTCGGTGATCACCCCATCGCCCGTGTAGCGACCCTGCAGGTAGATCTCGATGCGCGTGAGGTGGCCGTTGCTGTCATAGCGGAAATACCGGCCGTTCCACAGCCGACCGTTCTTGAACTCGCCGGATTGGGAGATCCGCAGCTGCTTGTCATAGAGCGTGTTGTATCCGTTCTCCTTGAAGAGCACCGCATTCGTCCGTTCCTCCTTGCTGATCTCCGGGGCCGACGCCATCGCCGGCTTCGGGGTGGCCGCGTCCTTGCTGACCGGCTTCAGGTACTTGCTGTTGTCGGCGTCGATCACCCCGTTCTGGAATTGGGCCACCTGCTGGGGATCACCGTTCGCATAGTAGCGCTTCAGGTTGCCTTCCTCCTGCCCGTCCTTGATGTTGACCTCCACCGCGAGCTGGCCGTTCTCGTAGTAGTATTTCTGCATGCCATTGCGCACACCGTACTGGTCGAAGACGAAGTCCTGCGCGAGCTGGCCGTTGGGATGCCAGCGGCGGAAACGGCCGGTGTTCCGGTCCAGGTCCCAGGACCCCTGTTCTTCGGGCGTGCCGTCCGGATAGTAGGTGTGGTAGTCGCCGCGGGGCCGGCCCATCTGGTAGTTGATCTCGCTCATCAGCTTCCCATTGGGCCAGTAGCGACGCCATTCGCCGGCGCGCCGGCTGTTGACGTAGCGGCCCTCCTCCACCACCTGGCCGTTGGCATACCCGGGCTTGTCGGCCACCGGTGCCGTGATCTGCCAGTAGCCCTGCTTGCGTCCCTGCTCGTCCACCCGGTTCAAGGTGTCCTGCGCGGCGGGGCCGGCATCGGCCTGCCCCAGGGTGGGCTGGGCGATGAACAACAACAGCGGAGCAAGATGCAGAAGTTGCCGGATGCGCATGGGGGCCGCTTTGTTCATGAACGCGAGGGCGTACGGCATCGAAGTAAAAAGGTTACGCCTTGAGCATCGGCTCCAGGTGCGCCATCATGTCGTCCACCATGGCGGACAGGTCGTAATGGGGCTTCCATCCCCAGTCCGCCCGGGCGGCGCTGTCGTCGATGCTTTGCGGCCAACTGGCGGCGATCGCCTGGCGCGCATCGGGTGCATAGGCGATCTCGAACCCCGGCACATGGCGCCGCACCTCCGCCGCGATCTCCTCCGGGTCGAAGCTGAAACCCGCCAGGTTGTAGCTCGTGCGCTCCTTCACCTGCTCCGCGGGCACCTCCATCAGGTCGATCGTGGCGCGGATGGCGTCGGGCATGTACATCATCGGCAGACGCGCATCGGCCGCGAGGAAGCAGGTGTACCGCCCGTGCTTGATCGCCTCGTGGAAGATGTGCACGGCATAGTCCGTGGTGCCGCCACCGGGGGCGCTGCGCCAGCCGATGAGCCCGGGATAGCGGATGCTGCGCACATCCACGCCGTATCGCTTGTGATAGTACTGGCACCAGCCCTCCCCCGCGAGCTTGCTGATGCCATAGACGGTGGTGGGCTCGGTGATGGTGTGCTGCGGGGTGCCTTCCTTGGGCGTGGTGGGGCCGAACACCGCGATGCTGCTCGGCCAATAGACCTTTTGGAGCCTGCCCTCGCGCGCCAGTTCCAGCACGATGAAAAGGCTCTCCATGTTCAGCTGCCAGGCGAAGGCGGGATCCTTCTCGGCGGTGGCGCTCAGCAGGGCCGCGAGCAGGTACACCTCCGTGATGCCGTACTTGTCGATGATCCGCTCGATCCCGCGCCGGTCCATCGCGTTCACCATCACGAACGGCCCACGCTGCTCCACCTGGGGCTCCTTGATGTCGGAGGCCACCACGTTCTCCGCGCCGAAACGCGCACGCAGGCCTTCGACCAGCTCGGTGCCGATCTGGCCGGAGGAACCGATGACAAGGACCTTCTTCTGCATGGGGCCAAAGCTATTCGCGAGCGGAATGGCCCGGACGCCGGCCGTAAATTCGCCACATGGACCCCGCACCTCCAAGCGATCCGGGCGGAACAACTCCCGGAGATGACCGACCGACCGGTGGTGCGCCACCCCGCACCACGCTCAGCTTTTACCGCTACGAGCGCCTGTCCGACCCGACCCTTCTGCGGGACACCCTGCATGCGGATTGGTCCGTGTTGGGTGTGCTCGGCCGGACCTATCTCGCCAGGGAGGGCATCAATGCCCAGGTCAGCGTGCCCTCCGAGAACCTGTCCGCGTTCCGGGATGCGGTGGATGCGGTGCCGGAGTTCGCGGGTGTGCCCTGGAAGATCGCGCTGGAAGAGAACGGAAGTGCGTTCCGCAAGCTGACCATCAAGGTGAAGCCGAAGCTCGTGGCGGACGGTTTGTCGGACGGCGCTTTCGATCCCGGTGACGTGGGCGAGCACCTGGACGCGGCCACCTTCAACCGGAAGATGGAGGAAGGTGCGCTGGTGATCGACATGCGCAACAACTACGAGAGCGCCATCGGCCATTTCGAGGGCGCCTACCTGCCCAAGGCCGATACGTTCCGCGACGCGATCAATGAGGTGGCGGCCATGCTGCGCGATCGATCCACGTGTATCGTCGACCCATTGAATCGACCTAACGCCGCGCCGGACGTGCTGCTGTATTGCACCGGCGGCATCCGCTGCGAAAAGGCCAGCGCCTACCTGAAGCATGAAGGCTTCACCAACGTGGGCCAGCTGCACGGCGGTATTATCGACTACGTCCGTCAGGTGCGTGCGCAAGGCCGCGCGAGCCGGTTCAAGGGCCGGAATTTCGTGTTCGACGACCGCCTATCGGAACGGATCACTGATGACCTGCTTGGCACCTGCGTGCAATGCGGGCAGGCCACGGACCGCATCGCCAACTGCATGGAGGAGAGCTGCAACCTGCTGCTGGTGCAATGCCCGGCGTGCGCGGCGCAATACGCTGACTGCTGCTCGCCCTCCTGCCAGGAGATCCACCTGCTTCCGGCCGCGCACCAGCGGGAATGGCGCAAGGGACGCATCACCCGTTCCACCATCACCAAGGCCATCACCGACGCGGAGACGCATCAGGAACTCATCCGGGAACAGGAGGCCGCACTGGCGATCAACGGCACGCTCCATCCGGAGCTGATGGATATCACCCTCAAGCCCATGTAAGGGCGCGAAATTTCGCGCCCCAACGATCTTCCCACAATGCCCATCTATCACACCCTCGGCAAGATCCCGCACAAGCGGCACACCGTCTTCAAGAACGGCAAGGACCGCTACTACTACGAGCAGCTCTTCGGCACCGTGGGCTTCGATGGCATGAGCTCATTGCTCTACCACGTGCACCGACCCACGCAGGTGAAGAAGATCGGCAAGGCCAAGGACGTTACGCCCAAGATCGCGGTGGAGAAGAACCTGCGCTCGTTGCGGCTCCACGGCTTCAAGACCGCGCCCGCCAAGGACCACCTCGACGCGCGCAAAGCCATTCTGGTGAACAGCGACGTCGCCATCGTGCTGGCCGCGCCGCAGGCCAAGAGCGTCAACTACTTCTACAAGAACGCTGACTGCGACGAGATGATCTTCATCCACAAGGGTAGCGGCACCCTGCGCACCTTCCTGGGCAACATCGACTTCAAGTACGGCGACTACCTGATGATCCCGCGCGGGATGATCTACACCATGGAGTTCAAGGACGCGGACAACCGCCTCTTTATCGTGGAGAGCCACCGGCCCATGTACACGCCGAAGCGCTACCGCAATTGGTTCGGCCAACTGCTGGAGCATTCACCGTTCTGTGAGCGTGACATCCGTCGGCCCAAGAAGCTGGAGACCTACGACCAGAAGGGCAACTTCACCATCAAGGTGAAGAAGCAGAACATGCTGCACGAGCTCGTGTACGCCACGCACCCCTTCGATGTGGTGGGCTGGGACGGTTACAACTACCCGTACGCGTTCAGCATCCACGACTTCGAGCCCATTACCGGCCGCGTGCACCAGCCGCCGCCCGTGCACCAGACTTTTGAGACCGACGCCTTCGTGGTGTGCAGCTTCTGCCCGCGCCTTTACGACTACCATCCACAGGCCATCCCCGCGCCGTACAACCACAGCAACATCGACAGCGACGAGGTGCTCTACTACGTCGACGGCGATTTCATGAGCCGCAACGACATCGGTCCAGGCCACATCAGCCTGCACCCCGCCGGCATCCCGCACGGTCCGCACCCCGGCGCCATGGAGCGCAGCATCGGCAAGACAAAGACCGATGAGCTCGCCGTGATGGTGGACACCTTCAAGCCCCTGCAAGTGACCGAGGAAGCGCTGAAGATCGACGACGGGAAGTACTGGAACTCGTGGGTGGAGTAACCATCACCGCTCACGACCACACACGCAGCATCTGCCCGTCGAGGCTGGTGTACATCTGCTGCAGGGCCGTGGTGGCCGGTCCGTTGATCACGCCGCCGCTCTCGTTGAAGTTGGCACCATGGCCGTTGCAATGGAAACGATACGAGGAGGCCTGGTACTGCACGGTGACGCCCTGGTGGGTGCAGGACGCCGCCACGGCGATGTAGTTGCCGTCCAGCGTGCGCGCCACAATGACCCGTTGGGTGACCAGGTAGCCGCCGTTCGTGGTGAGCGCCTGGTTCGTGGACTGGGAAAGGTCGAGCGTGAAGTCGACCGAGAGCAGGGGTGCGTCCTGTTGTTTCCTGCACCCCTGCAGGCAGGGTGCGAGCGCGGCCAGACCGACACCCGCCCCCACCAGACGAAGGAATTCAGCACGTTCCATTTTCGGGTGGCCCCATGGGAGGGGCCGGTCAAAGGGACGACGCACCGCTCCCGATCATTGCATCGGCAGCGGCGATCCGGGCCATCCGGCGGATGAAGCGGTGATCCCGGGTGACGGAACGGAACCGCTCCTTTCACACCATTCGGGATCGTATATCCTGGGCCGGGGGTCGGGACCCACCGATCGGGAACAACGGTATTTTGGTGTTGGTACTTCAAATGGTACCCCTGCGCCATGGACCGAAGACCGACCCTTCTCCTTTCCGCGATCACGATGCTGCCGATGCTCTGCGCCGCACAAAGCACCAGCATCGCCTATCTGGACATCAACGATGTGAAGGCCCTCTTCATGCCCCACGGCATGATCGCCAGGAACCCCGGTACCTCCCAGGCCGATTACGCCGTGCCGGCCATGAGCGGGAGGCATCCGCTCTATGCCGCCTCGCTCTGGATCGGTGGCGTGGACGCCTCGCAACAACTGCATCTCGCCGCGCTGAAATACGATCAACAGGCCTATCCGGACTTCGCCCCGGGTCCGCTCACCGTGGATGGGAGCGCGGCCATCTCCTCCACGATCTCCCTGCTGTACGACCGCATCTGGAAGATCGACGCGGCGGACGTGGCGGAACAACAGGCCTACTTCAACTGTCTGGCCACGCCCGGCTGCGACCCGGCGGTGGAATTCCCCGGCTATTCCGTTCCGGCCGAATTCTACCAATGGCCCGCCCAGGGTGACCTGCAGCAGGACCAGGCGCCCTACCTGGCCCCGTTCATCGATCACGACAACGACGGGACCTACGACCCGGACCAGGGCGATGCGCCGTGCATCCAGGGGGACCAGGCCCTGTTCTTCATTTACAACGACAAGCTGCACACGCATGCCTCCGGCGGCCTGCCCATCGGCGTGGAGGTGCAGGCCATGCCCTTCGCCTTTTCCAGCGCCAGCGCGGCATTGGACCAGACCGTCTTCCTGAAGTACCATGTGATCGACCGGGGTACGCTCACCCTGCAGGACACCTACCTCGGCCTGTTCACCGACTTCGACCTGGGCAACTCCACCGATGACTTCATCGGCTGTGATCCCGCACGCAACCTCTGGTACGTGTACAATGCCGACAACGATGATGAGACCGTTGGCGGCACCCTGGGGTATGGGTTACAACCGCCCGCGTTCGGCGCGGTGTTGCTGCAAGGCCCCTTCATGGATGCGAACGCGGCCGATGACCCGATGGACACCACCCTGCCGGCGTGGAACGGCACCGGCTTCGGCGACGGGGCGAACGACAACGAAAGGTTGGGACTGACCTACGCCCGCTTCTATGACAACACCTCGGGTGCGACCGGCGACCCGATGACGGCGGGTGCCTATTTCAACTACCTCCGGGGGCTCTGGGCGGACAATTCGCCACAGCTCTACGGCGGGGACGGTCACATCTCCGATCCGGACGCCGATCCGAACACCCCGGCGCATTTCGCTTATCCGAACGATACCGATCCCGTGGGCGCAGGCACAGGTGGCATGGTGCAACCGGCATGGAGCGAAACGAGCGCCAACAACCTGCCGGCCGACCGGCGCATGCTGGGCAACAGCGGCCCCTTCACCCTGGAACCCGGGGAGGAGTTCGACCTGGTGTACGCATTGGTGTATGCCCGTGCCGGCAGTGGTGGTCCGTTCGCCAGCGTGGCCGCCCTGCAACAGCGGGTGGATTCCGTGCGGGCGTTCTGGCAACAACTGGGCGATGGCTGCAACGGTCAGGACGCCCAGGTGGGCCTGAGACCGGTTCCGGACCCACGCCCCCTGCACCTCTATCCATCGCCCTGTGCGGGTCTCGCCCACCTCGATGCCGATGCGGAGCTCGCCGGTGTTGCCTTGCACGTGCAGGACGCCCTCGGCAGGACCGTGCTTGCACAGGTTCTCCGCGTCGGGACGAACACCATCGATCTGTCGGGTCTGGCACCGGGGGCCTACACGTGCGAGGCCGTCACAGGACAGGCGCGCCGCGTGGGAAGGTTGGTGAAGGAGTAGGCGGTCAGGCCGAGCGCGACCTCAACGCTCCACCACGATCCGACCTGCGCAGTGCGGGGCTTCTCCTGTTCGCCCGAGCGTGATCAGGTAGATGCCCGGGGCCAACGCGGCGATCGGCACCTGCCCGAGGGACCGGTCCGCGATCGGACACCGCTTCACGGTGCGCCCGTCCAGAGCGTGCACGATCACCTCCGCGGGCCCTGCCCCTTGGATATGCAGGACCTGGTGTTCCGGATCACACCACAGCTCCGGACCGGTCAGGGGTGGCGCGTCCACTCCTTCGTGGAACGAGACCTGCAGCCCGCCGGCCTGGAGGAACACCCCGGAATCGCAGCTGCGGTCGAAGACATCGGCCACGGCGATCCGCAGGTGATAGGTCGCGCCCGCCTGTACCGGCCACGCCACCTGCAGCAAGGTGCTCAGGCCATCGTATTGGATGTAGTAGGGATCGGCATTGTAGGGCGCGGTAAGCCCATCCCCATTATTCACGAAGTAGGCCGAGTCCGCCGTGGTGATCAAGGCATCGGTGGAAACGGGCGCCGATGTGCCGGGTAGCACGGCGACGTTCTCCGCACCGTTCGCGTAAGGCCCGTTGATCCCGGGACCACTGAGGAAGATGCCCATGCCGTCGTTCACGGGCACCATGGGGCCGAACTCCTCGGACCCGAACCGGTAGCGCAGGAGCAGCGGGTCACCCAGCGGCATCACGTCCATATCCAGGGTCACCTGATCGCGGGTGACACCGCCGAGCAACTGGTCCATGTCCGGGTCGGACGGGCCGAACGGCTGGGTCTCCGCGCTCCAGCAGAGGGCGGCGTTCGGTCCGGCCACGTCCAAGGAACCGGTTGTCAGCAGCAGGCCGGAGCTCATTTGCAGACAGGTATTGGGCGCGCCGAACACGGCATACTGGTCCGTGGTGTCCGGGGTGATCGTCACGTTGCTCACCACCACACCGGGGCCCGCCAGCACCTGCTGCACCATATGATCGATGGGCAGCGAGTTGTCGTAGGTGTACTGGCCCTGGACCACCAGGGGGCAGAAGAACGCGACCAGGAACGAGCGGTGCATCGGGGCGTGGGTGGAACGAGGACGGAAAATACACGCTTCCCTGCTGCCTGGCCGGACCGTTAAGGTTTGTGATCTTCCTTCCCCGGGTCCGGTGTCCGGCTACCTTGTTGCGAACTTCCCCATCATGCGCCTGGACAGCCTGCTCATGCCCGCACTCCTCGCACCGTTCCTGTCGTGCGCCGTGGACACCGATACGGAGGCGGTGGACCGTGAACGGAGCGAATTCCGGTCGGTACAGGGCCTGCCCGCTCATCCGGACGTGCTCGCGTTCGATGTGGTGCAACACACCTGTGCGATGTACGTGGCGGCGCGCGCACGCGCCTGGGAGGAGCCGATCGCCTTCGGGCGCGACATCGACGATGTGCCGGTGCACTGGAACAAATGTCCGGGTGGGGAGATGATCGCCTGTGCGGTGACGTCCACGGCGGACGGCGATACGGTGATCACCGGGATCCCCTGGCCTTAGACGGTCATCACATCCAGGAAGCGGGCCGCGGGCCGCGTCTCCCCGGGATCGGCCGTACCTTCGCGGCCCCTCCGCCGTCGCTCCGGCCCGATCCCCACGATCCATGACCACCTTTCAAGCGCTCGGTCTCCGGGCCGAGGTCCTCCTTGCCCTGGAAGAACTGGGCTTCTCCCGACCCACTCCGGTGCAGCAACGCGCCATCCCCCTGCTGCTCACCACCGAGAACGACGTGGTGGTGCTGGCGCAGACCGGCACGGGCAAGACCGCCGCGTTCAGCCTGCCCCTGCTCGAGGACCTGGATCCCGCCCAGCGCCGGGTGCAGGCCCTGGTGCTCGCACCCACGCGCGAGCTCTGCGTGCAGATCACCGGCGACATCGAACGCTACGCCGCCCACCTCCCGGGGATCCGCCCGGTGGCGGTCTATGGCGGGGCGAACATCCGCGAACAGATGCGCGCCATCCAGCGTGGGGCCCAGATCGTGGTGGCCACGCCGGGCCGGTTGCTCGACCTGCTGGGGCGTGATGCCGTGGACCTGGGCCACGTGCAGGTGGTGGTGCTGGACGAGGCCGATGAAATGCTGAACATGGGCTTCCAGGAGGACCTGACCGACATCCTGCAGAGCACGCCGCCGGACAAGCGCACCTGGCTTTTCAGCGCCACCATGGGCGCAGAGGTGCGGCACATCGCCAAACGCTACATGCGCGCCACCGAGGAGGTGCAGGTGGGCGAACGCAACGCCGCGGCAACGACCATCCAGCACCAGTACGCCGTGGTGCATGCGCGCGACCGCTACACCGCCCTGAAGCGGTTCGTGGATGCCGAGCCCGCGCTGTTCGCCATCGTGTTCTGCCGCACCAAGCACGAAACGCAGGAGCTGGCCACCGCGCTGATCAAGGACGGCTACGCCGCCGACGCCATCCACGGCGACCTGAGCCAGGCCCAGCGCGACCATGTAATGGGCCGCTACCGGGCTCGCTCGCTGCAACTGCTGGTGGCCACCGACGTGGCGGCGCGCGGCATCGACGTGAGCGACGTGACCCACGTGATCCACTTCGACCTGCCCGGCGAGGCGGAGAGCTACACCCACCGCAGCGGCCGCACCGCGCGCGCCGGACGCTCCGGCATCTCCCTCAGCATCATCGGCCTGCGCGAGGTGAACAAGGTGCGCCAACTGGAGCGCATGCTCAAGACCCACTTCACCTACGTGCGCGTGCCGGGCGGCGGCGACATCGGCCGGGCCCAGGTGCTGGCCTACATGAACAAGTTGAAACAGGTGGAGGTGGACCCCATCGCCCTGGAGCCCATCCTGCCCACCGCCCATCAGGAGCTGTCCGGCTTCAGCAAGGAGGAGCTGATCGACCGGTTCATGAGCGTGGCCTTCGACCGGCTGCTCGGCCAGTTCCGCGACCTGCCGGACATCAACGTGGACATGAGCCGCAAGGACCACACGGCCCGCGCGGAACGGCCCAGCTCCCGCGACCGTTTCAGCACCGGCCGGCAGCTGTTCATCAACCTGGGCAGTGCGGACGGCTTCGACAAAGGCCGCATGCTCGGCTACATCTGTGGTATCAGCGGCATCGGCGGCGAACTGGTCGGGCGCATGCTGATCAAGGACGTCTATTCCTTCATCGACATTGAACCCGATCACTTCGAACAGGTGTTCAACGCCTTCAAGGGCGCGAACTACAAGGGCCGCAGGATCCGGGTGGACGAGGCACAGGGCGCACAGGGACGGGGGGAGCGTCCGCGCGGGCCCGGGCATGCCCGCGGAGGGCGACCCACCGGACGACGGCCGGGGCGTGGGCGGCGTGATTGAGGGGCTTCGTCCGCAATATCAGCGCAGGTACGGGCGTATCTCCCATCGGACCAACACCGAACGCCATGAAGTCGCGTCCCGCGCTTGCCCTCCTGCTGATCAGTTTCGCCATCCTCGCCATGGGTGGCCTGTTCAAGGTGTTGCACTGGCCCGGTGCCAACATCCAATTGTTGCTGGGGACCTTTTTGCAAGTGGTCGCGCTGGTATCGCTCGCGATCAACGTGCTGCGCCGGCAGGGCTGGAAGGAACTGATCGGAGGCTGAGCCGGCCGGCGGTCAACGTTTCATGAAGCGGCCGCTGGCGACCATGCGGCCGCTCCCGTCGTATGCGCGGACCACGTAGATGCCGCTGCCCAGTGTGCTCACGTCCATGCCGTCATCGCGCCAGGACCCATCCGCCACGATCCGGCCCAACGCATCCGTGATCGTCGACCGCACGGCGCGTGTTCCGCTGAGGCGCATCAGGAGGTGGGTGTCGGCCGGGTCGGGCATCAGGACGAGGGTCCCGGGGAGCGGCGTGTGCTCCTCCACGCCCACCAGCTCATCGTCCATGCACCGGCACGAGTAACCCGACTGATAGGTCACCGGATCGCGCACCACACCCGTTTGATAGTCCGCCAGTCCGCGTGCATACCCCGTGGACGACGCGGTGCTGGTGGAGGTCCAGAAATAGGCACTTGTTCCGAGCGGGGAGAACAACCCCTGCAGCGTCCGCACCCCACCGGGCAGCGCGGAGAACCCGCTGCTGTTGGTGTTCGATCCGGGTGAGGTCCAGAGCAGCGTGTCCTTCAGCATCCCGCCGATGTTCTCGTTCGCGCCACGCCAACCGGTGAAGGTGGATTCCGCGAGGGACATGCCCAGCGCCACCTCCAGCGTGCGCCACTCGGCATCCGTGGGGATGTGCCAGCCCTGGGGGCACAGCCCGCGGACATCGTGCATCGCGTATCCGTTGTACAGTCTGCCGTAGATCGTGTCGTTGGCCGCGTTGTTGTCCTGCACGGCGCATGCCCCCGATGCCGTGCTCTGCCATTGGGTGTTCAGCAGTCCGGAGGGGATCGGTTCGCCGTTGTTGTACGTGGTGGTGCGCAGGTTCGCGGCCATCCACCGCTGGGCACCGATCACCACGGTCGGATAGACGTGGCCCTCCACGTCCGTGCAGGTCTGGGAATGTGCGACCGACACCAGCATGAAGGCGAGGACGAACAGATGTGGTCGCATGGGTCCCTATTTGAAGAAATACCAAGATAGCGGATCATCCGTTCCGATGCATCGGCGCCAAAGCCACCGGGACTCGGCTACCCGCGGGATGCATGGTGGGGCCGGCCGGCCCTACCGCACGAACCGCACGGAGGTGGCGCCGCGCGGATCTTGCACCGTGGCCACGTAAAGGCCCGGGCGCAACCCCTCGAGCGGCACGCGATCGCCTTGCGCGTGCAGCGCACGCCGCACCAGTACCTGCCCCACCGCGTTGCGCAGAAGGAGCTCGGCCGATGCCGGCACCGTACCGGTGATCACCAGTTCGTCGCGCATGAAGTCCATCACGAGGGGGGGAGCGCCGAAAGGTCGGTCGATGCCGGTGACCAGGCTGCCCGCCGGCAGCGGCACGTTCGGGGTGCTGTTGTAGGCCAGCTGGAGCAGGGCCACCGTATCGGTGCAACTGCCCGGGTCGCCGTAGAAGTCCACCTCCACCCAGCCGAAGGTGGTGTCCGCCGGGGCGTTCACGCGCTGGAAGCCGACATAGCGCACGCCGGAGTTCGGCAGCCAGTTGGACCAGAAGCAGGCGATGGTGGTCTGGGTGAGCAGGGCGTTGCCCCAGAACGTGCCGTACGGGTCACCCGCGTTCACCGGGTAGGCGAAGCGCAGGTTGGACGGGATGGGGTCCAGGTACGATTGCACGTTGTCGATCCCGCCCAGCCAGTAAGCCTGGAAGTCATAGGTGCCATCCAGGCCGATGTCCACGGAATCCAGCGGAGGGGTGCAACAGGGCAACACCACGTTCACGGGTTGCACCACGCTCTGTCCCTGCCCGGGAAGCGTGATGACCAGCGCCATCACCGTGTACAGGACCCATCGGATACTGCGCGCCATGGTGCGTGGAATTGGTGGATGCCAAGGTAGCGTGGCGCCAGATCGGGGGCACAATGCCCACCCTGCCGATCGCGTTGCTTTCAGTGGCGGTCCAGCGGACCGGCCGTTCGGTACATTTACTTCTCCACCAACACCTGTCCCCATGAAGACCCGTCCCGCCCTAGCCATATTGCTGTTGAGTTTCGCCCTGCTGACCCTGGGCGGTCTGTTCAAGTTGCTGCGTTGGCCCGGCGCCAACATCCAATTGCTGGTGGGCACCTTCATGCAGGTGTGCGCGCTGGTGGCCCTGGCGATCAACGTGCTACGCGGACAGGCGTTGAAGGTGTGGCTGGAGAGTTGAGCGGCTGAGCCTTTCACAGTTGTTGTGCCCCCCTTTCTTGGCGTGAGCATCCGCGCTCGTGCTTTGGTAGAGGTTATTGCAGTCTGATCTGCACGAGCGTGGGGCGAGATCCCGGCCATATTGGTGCACACATGAATTCGAGCACCTAGCTTTCGAAGGGTCCAATAGAAGGACCTGTATCCACTATGGGGTTCTGGCAGAGGGACAGCGGCAGAGATTCTTCTTGGAAGCGGATCGTGCTCTGGTGGGAACTGCGACGCATTCCCTACAACGTGGTCATCGTCGTGTTCGCGCTGCTGCTCTCGATCATCCAAGGCGCATTCTTCAAGGGCGGTGGCGGTGGTTCGCCGCTGATCCTGTTGTTGCTGCTGCTCGGTGCTCTGCTCGTGGCGAACATCTTCTACACCTTTGGCTGGGTACTGGATCTGTTGTTCAGGAACAGCGATGCCCCATGGGTCTTGGCGTGGCGCCCGCGGTTGTTCGCGACCATCGTCCTGATCACGCTCTCCGCGATACTGATCCTGAAGGTCGTTGAGGTGCTGCACGCGCTGCGGCACGGCAACCTTCAATTTGCTATGCTGAACTGACCGTCCCACAACAGCCCTCGAATGGCACGAGAGGACGGCCCGCGCTCCCTCCGGTCGGCGGACCTAACTCTCGCGCGCCAGATCTGGGCGGGTCATCTTTCGAAAGATATTCGCCAGTACGGAGGATATTCACCGTCGGGCTGGACCAGCGGCCTACCCTACCGAACCACGGTCCTCAGCGTCGCGCAGACCACCGACCCGCACTTGATCCTCAGCAGGTAGACCCCAGCCCCGATCTCAGGGTAATGCAGTACCAGATCATGCATCCCGTTCCCCTCCCAAACGTGCAGCTCACGGCCCTGCACATCAAGCAGGGCTATCGAACAGGCTGGGGAGAGTGCTTCACTGGAGTGCAGCACGACGTGATCATGGGCGGGATTCGGGGACAGCATGAACCTTGTGGACGAACCATCCGGTACGGATACACTGATCACCTCGTACTCCTGAGTAAGCTCCATGCACCCGTATTCGCTGGTGACCTCCACCGTGTAGGTCCCGTTCACTAGATCGTTCAGCGTCGCGCCATTGGCTCCCGGGATGGGGTTGCCGTTCAGGTACCATTGGTATGCATCGCCCGGGGTAGCTTCCAACTCATCGAACGTGGCCAAGGTGATCTGTGGCATCCATAATGCGCAATCCACAAGGGTGGTGTGCGCGGTGTCCGTGACGATCGGTGGATTGTAGTCAAAAAAGATCGACGCCTCATTATCAATGGTCGTCAGGTTGGGTTGACCGGGCACGAGGGCACAACGAAAGCGGACATAGCCCTGGCTGTCAACGAACGATGTGCCACTGTCCGCAAGCATGATCGCCAGGAGATCGATGGTCAGCATGTTCCCGTCGATGCGCACGTCCGTGGGCGCATGTGAATAGGCCACCAACTCCAACGAGGTCGGGTCCACTCCGGCGGGTAACGCATCCTCGATGCGCACGTTGTGGGCAGTTGCATTCCCGGTGTTCTGGAAGTGCACCGTGTATTCCAACTGTTCCTGGTCGATGCTTACAGCACCGGAAGCACCGTAGCCCGCCGGTACCACCTGCTTATTGTTCGGATCGTAGCTACAGGCCAGCACGAACTGCAATGAATCGGAATAGGTGCCTGATGGCATGCCGAGACTGTCGACGGTCAGTACCGTGGCAATGGTGCTCACGTCCGCACCGATATCAGCGGCAGGGGGCATCTGGACCTGCAGATCGACACCCGAAGTGCTGAAAAAGTTCAGCGAGTCAAAGGCATAGGTAAGCGTGTTGCCATTGATGAGGTCTGGGGAAGGCGTGCTGGAGACGAAGGTGAACAGCGGGTCCAGTTCGACGATGACATCACCCGCCTCGATACGGCTGCCGTGGTTCTGCAGGGAGACCCAAAGCGACGTGATGCCCGAGCAAGGCGCAGGACCGAGCGTGACCGACACATCCACCAGCCCGCTGTCCAGCAGTGGCGCCAGACCGAAGTCCAGGTCTTGGATCGAACTATCCGGCGGAAGTGCTATTGCGTACCCGCCGGAACCTAGCGAGAGGTGCCAGATGGCGGGATCCCACACGCCGGGACAGGTCAGCGAATAACTCCCTCCCCCCAATTCAAAGCGGTAGCTCCCTTGCGCGTCGCTCAAGCGCGTCACATTGCTCGGGCCCAACACCACATGGCGCCAGGCGACGCCAGGTTCATCCGGGGCATGGACACCATCCGAATCCTCATCGATGAACACAGAGCCCCCCAGACCGTTATAGACGGTCAGGTTATTAGATAGTATCAGGTCGTATGTACCACCCGGTCCTTCGGAGCCGCAGTACGCCAGGTCCAGGTCGCCATCACCGTTCAGGTCACCCAAGAGGTCCTGCTCCGCCCAACCAAGCACGCCATAGAACCTAGGGCTTGTGGGAATAGGGGTGCCCAGAGGGTCCATGACGGCATTCCCCAGATTGCGCTGCCAGAACATGGTGTACGCGCCGTCCAATACATTGAACACGTCCATCACGCCATCGTGATCGACATCCCGGAGATTCGGTATCAGGATATTCAAAGTGGACAGAGTATCGAGCGGGTCGTACCCCACCCCATTGTTGCGCATCCACTGAACTGGGTAGGAGCCTGCTGTTATTAGATCATCATCACCATCGCCGTCCATGTCCCCGACCAGGAAATTGGCTATCTCGTTCGGGGTGGTCTGTATTGTCTGCATCTGACCGAAGGTGCCCCCCAGGTTCTGCATCCATGCCAAGCGATTCGGCGCTGAAGCCGCACACAGCACGTCGATCAGACCATCGCCATCGCGATCGGTAAAAGCTACGTCATTGATATTGGAATTCGAATAGGTCGAATAGGTGAAGTGGCCCGTGCCGTCATTCAATTGGACACGGACAAACTGCGCACTGTATTGGATGATGTCCGGATCACCATCATTGTCCAAGTCCGTTACGGCATGTGGATCGTAGGGACCGGAGTAATACCAGGCCAGGGTCGGCGCACCAAATTGGTTGCCGCCCAGGTTGGGCACGACCCACATTCGGTCATAACCCTCCAGCACCAGATCCAGGTCCTGGTCACCATCCATGTCGGCGGTTTCCACCTTGGCAATATCGCCCTGAACAGGAGCGCATAAAAGTTGGGGCCGATCGAAATCGAGTCCTTCTCCCAAATTGCGGAACCAAAGGACCGAGCCCCATTCCGTAGGCATCAGAAGGTCCACAAGACCATCCCCGTCCCAATCGGCATAGTGCACCGCTCTTGGCGGCACCTCATAGCTGATCTGATGGTGGGTCCATGTGCCGCTCTGCTGATCGAGCACATGTTCGATGATCCCGCCATCACCGTACCCGATTATAGCAAAGGTCCCTGGGATCGTATCTGCAGGCTGCAGATCTAATGCGCTATAAGGCATTGTGTTCACCGTGGAGAAACCGATGGTCCCATCGGCCACATTTCCCAGCACGACCGAGTTCCTGGAATTGACGAAGGTGACCAGCAGGTCCGGGTATGGGTCGCCATCGGCGTCCAGCACGGCCAATCGAATCGCTTGCAAACCTGTGCCCACTGCAATGGACACCGACGTGGCGAACATGCTGTTCCCGTTGTTGCGCAGGACATAAAGACTGTCGGTGGATATCGCGGCCAGGTCCTTGTATCCGTCATTGTCAAAGTCGGCTTCGACCATGTCCTTCCAGTCCACTTGATCGCAGTACAGCTCCACATTCATGAAGGACCCTCCCTGGTTGAAGAACACCCCGATACAGTCACTCCCTAGAGAGTTTGTTGAATACAGGATGTCCAGGTCGTTGTCGTTGTCCACGTCAGCCACCTCCATCTGGCTCAACAAGACCGGAGCGGTCTGACCGATCACCTGCGCGGCGCCCAGACCCGTGCTGCTGTTGGGATAGTACCACAAGTGCCGCTCCACGGCGTTGGTATTCAATCCGATGATCAGATCATCATAGCCATTGCTATCAAGGTCCGCCGAGCGCATGAAAAAACCACTTGCATTGCTTGTTTGGTTGACAACGTCGATGAAGGAAGGGGTATCGGCAAATGTGCCACCCAAGTTCAAATAGGAACCGATGCTTACAGGAATATATTGATTGCCGGTAGCTGATATGGCAGTGATCACCTCAGGAAGACCATCATCATTGAGGTCCAGCGCGTGCACGCTACTCGGTGCAAAAGGGAAACCCGATCCAATGAACTGGCATGGTCCGTATACCCCACCGCCCTCATTCCGATACCAGATCGGTGCATAGAGCGTTTCCATCCGACCGATAGCCAGTATGTCCTTCTGCTGATCTCCGTCCAGGTCTACGACCTGCAAATCGTCAATTCCGGCATGTCCAGACTCTGTGCGTCCGATGATGACCGGAGGGTCGAATTGGGCCGCGCATTGCGCAATAAAAGCGATGGAAAAAGCGAGGCTCAGAAAGGGTCGCCCCCCCAACCAGCTGGGATAGGTGATCATTTGGACCGTGTTCGGCACGTGAATGTAGGAAGATCGAGCGTCAAGCAGATCCAGCGCACTAGGAGGGTCGATCCGCATGACCCAGCGGAAAAGTGGGCGGGGCCGTATGGCCAATTGCGTTCTACCGTCTAGTGACCAGCGTCATACTTCCGAAGACATGCGCCATGTTGCGGAGCCTTGCGTACCCGGCCGGTCCACGCTCCGCAGGCTCATGTGGGTGTATCGGGCTCGGGCCGAGGGTGGGACGGGAAACGGGGTGAGCCGCACGCCGATCAAAGGAACACCAGGCTGGCGATGATGAAGATCACGATGATCAGCAGGTACTGCCAGATGTCCACGAAGTAGGGCGAATACTGCTTCCAGAATTCCTTGAGCTCCTTCACGGGGACTTGTCGGGAAGCCGAAGATAGGCCCTGCCTTTCGCGGGGATGGAACGCCGTGTCTCCGCCAGGGCTCCCCGTACCTTGATCGAATGGCACCCCCATCTTGGCGCGAGCGTCCACGCTCGTGCCTTGATAGAAGTTGTAGTGGCCTGATCCGCACGCGCGAGGACGCTCGCGCGATATTGAGGCGGTTTTCTCGTGAAAATGAGCGAGCTGTGCGGCCGGACCACGCCGTCCTGCAGGCGGATGTTCGGGCGCTGCAATAGGCACAGCCGATCCTGCTTGCGAACGACGTGCTTCTGCAAGTGAGCGCGATCGTCACGCCATTGCGCCAGCTGCACATGCCATTGGGCCGGCCCGGCATGCGATCGCACGATGGACGCGTGCTATTGCACGACGCGGTCCTGGTATTGCGCGACCCTGTCCGGGTATTGCATGATGGACGCGTGCGATCGCACGACGCGTTCTTGGTATTGCATGACCCTGTCCTGCTATTGCGCGGTGGACGCGTGCCATTGCACGACGCGGTCCTGGTATTGCACGATGGGCCCGTGCGATCGCACGGGCGTGTCACGCCACTGAACGCCAGGCACATACACATGCACGAGCCTGTCGCGCACTAGCAGGACCGCAATGCGCGATGGAGGCACCATGGCGCACGGTTGCACGTTCGCCGCATCCGGCCGCAGGATGGAAGTACCCCACGTTGGTCCGCGGCTGTGCCGCGGATCGTTGCTTCCCGGACGCATGTCCGGCACACGCGACGCCATGGTCGGCCACCCACCCACTCCGCACTTTACTTCGGGAACGAACTGGCACATGCGTGCCTGGATGAGCCATCCGCGGCACAGCCGCGGACGAGCGCCTCAGGTGTGAATGAGGACCAACATGGGGGGCCGGAATGGAGAAACCGTGAACACAACACATTTGTTCACGGTTTCCACTTGCCTACGGATTCATGTCGATGCGAATGCGCTTGACCTTCTTCAGGCACCATATCGCAATCGCCAAGATGAGCAGTTTCATCTCGAACGGTTGTTAAGTGGTGCCCACCGCTTTACGGCCAGGAGGGCTTAGGGCCAAAGCTGACCATTACGGCCGGTCAGTGCGGCCAAAGGACCCTACCCACTGCACATCTCACACCCATCCGGATCATCCAATGAGCAGGCGATCCCCGCCTTCGCTGCAGCTACGGCGGACGCGTGCGCCTGTGCATCGGAGGGCATGGGTGCGGCTGCACCGTTGGTCGCTTCGGCCATCGCGGGCTGCTTCACCGCGCCGTTGCCATTGGCGGCGGCGGGCTGGGCCAATTTGCTCTTGTCCACCGTGAACTTGATGGCTTCAGTGGCGGCCTTGGTGCGCAGGTAGTACATGCCGGTCTTCAGGCCGCTCTTCCAGGCGTGGAAGTGCATGGAGGTGAGCTTGGCGAAGTTGGGGTTCTCCAGGAACACGTTGAGGCTCTGGCTCTGGCAGATGAAGGCCCCGCGGTCCGCCGCCATGTCGATGATGCTCTTCTGGCTGATCTCCCAGGCGGTCTTGTAGAGGTCCTTCAGGTTCTGGGGGATCTCCGGGATGTGCTGCACGCTGCCGTTGGCGGCCACGATCTTGTTCTTCAGCTCCTCGTTCCACAGGCCGAGCTTCACCAGGTCGCGCAACAGGTACTTGTTCACCACGATGAACTCGCCGCTGAGCACGCGCCGGGTGTAGATGTTGCTGGTGTAGGGCTCGAAGCACTCGTTGTTGCCGAGGATCTGGGCGGTGCTGGCCGTGGGCATGGGCGCCAGCAGCAGGCTGTTGCGCACGCCGTACTTGGCGATCTCCTCCCGCAGGGTGTCCCACTCCCACCGGTCGCTGGGCTTCACGCCCCACATATCGAACTGGAAGCGGCCTTCGCTGATGGGCGACCCTTCGTAGCTCTCGTACGGGCCCTCCTCCTTCGCGAGGTCCTTGCTGGCGGTCATGGCCGCGTAGTAGATGGTCTCGAACACCTCGCGGTTCAGCACCTTGGCCTCCACGCTGTCGAAGGGATAGCGCATGAGGATGAAGGCGTCCGCCAGGCCCTGCACGCCGATGCCGATGGGGCGGTGGCGCATGTTGCTGCGGCGCGCCTCGGGGATCGGGTAGTAGTTCTGGTCGATCACCCGGTTCAGGTTCCTGGTGAGCTGGTAGGCGATCTGGAACAGCTTCTCGTGATCGAACTTGCCCTTGGTGATGAACTTGGGCAGGGCGATGGAGCCCAGGTTGCACACGGCCACCTCGTCGGGGCTGGTGTACTCCATGATCTCCGTGCAGAGGTTGCTGCTCTTGATGGTGCCCAGGTTCTGCTGGTTGCTCTTGCCGTTGGCGGCGTCCTTGTAAAGCATGTAGGGCGTGCCGGTCTCGATCTGGCTCTCCAGGATGTGGAACCAGAGGTCCTGCGCCTTCATGGTCCGGCGGCCCTTGCCCTCCTGCTCGTACTTCTCGTACAGCGTCTCGAACGCCTCACCCCACGTTTCGCTGAGGCCGGGACATTCGTTGGGGCACATCAGGGTCCAGTCGCCGTTGCTCTCCACGCGCTTCATGAAGAGGTCGGGGATCCACAGGGCGTAGAAGAGGTCGCGGGCGCGCATCTCCTCCTTGCCATGGTTCTTCTTCAGTTCGAGGAAGTCGGCGATGTCGGCATGCCAGGGTTCGATGTACACGGCGAAGGAGCCCTTGCGCTTGCCGCCGCCCTGGTCCACGTAGCGGGCGGTGTCGTTGAACACGCGGAGCATGGGCACGATGCCGTTGCTGGTGCCGTTGGTGCCCTTGATGTAGCTGCCCTTGGCGCGCAGGTTGTGCACGCTGAGGCCGATGCCGCCGGCGCTCTGGCTGATCTGGGCGCACTGCTTCAGGGTGTCGTAGATGCCGGGGATGCTGTCCTCCTTCAGCTGCAGCAGGAAGCAGCTGCTCATCTGCGGCTTGGGCGTGCCGGCGTTGAAGAGGGTGGGCGTGGCGTGGGTGTACCAGCCGAGGCTCAGGTCGTTGTAGGTGGCGATGGCGCTCTCCAGGTCGTCCTTGTGGATGCCGAGGGACACGCGCATGAGCATGTGCTGCGGACGCTCGACCACCTGGCCGTTGAGCTTGAGCAGGTAGCTGCGCTCGAGGGTCTTGAAGCCGAAGAAGTCGTACTGGAAGTCGCGGTCGTAGATGATGGTGCTGTCCAGCAGTTCGGCGTTCGCCTGCACGATCTGGAACACGTCATCGGCCAGCAGGCTGGCGCGGGCGCCGGTCTTCGGGTCGGTGTAGTCGTAGAGGTCCTTCATGGTCTCGCTGAAGGACTTCTTGGTGTTCTTGTGCAGGTTGCTCACGGCGATGCGCGAGGCGAGCTGGGCATAGTCCGGGTGCTTCACCGTGAGGGTGGCGGCCACCTCGGCGGCGAGGTTGTCCAGCTCGGTGGTGGTCACCCCGTCGTAGATGCCCTCGATCACCTTGAGGGTCATCTGGGTGGGGTCCACCATGGGGTCGAGCCCGTAGCAGAGCTTTTTCACACGGGCGGTGATCTTGTCGAATTTCACCGCCTCACGGCGTCCGTCGCGCTTGATGACGTACATGCTGGTGCGTGTGTAAGGGTTTTGGGTCGGGGACAGGTTGTTCGTTCTTGGTTGTTCGTTGCTGGTCGTCCGGTCGCTCGATCATGCGGGGAGAACGGACCCTCAACTCCCAACTGCTCAACTTCCTTTTGATCGTCTAGAAATCGGCGTCGAGGGTGAAGCTGTTGCCCTCCTTGCTCTGGTCCATCACGCCGGCCTTCTGGTAGTCGCCCACGCGCTTCTCGAAGAAGTTGGTCTTGCCCTGCAGGCTGATCATCTCCATGAAGTCGAAGGGGTTGGTGGCGTTGTACACCTTCTCGTTGCCGAGCTCCAGCAGGAGGCGGTCGGCGACGAACTCGATGTACTGCTGCATCAGCTTGGCGTTCATGCCGATCAGGTTCACCGGCAGGGCATCGGTCACGAACTCCTTCTCGATGGCCACGGCGTCGGTGATGATCTTCTCGACGGTCTTCTTCGGCAGCTTGTTGATCAGGTGCTTGGTGTAGAGCAGACAGGCGAAGTCGCAATGCAGGCCCTCGTCGCGGCTGATCAGCTCGTTGCTGAAGCTGAGGCCGGGCATCAGGCCGCGCTTCTTCAGCCAGAAGATGGAGCAGAAGCTGCCGCTGAAGAAGATGCCCTCCACGGCGGCGAAGGCCACGAGGCGTTCGGCGAAGCTGCCCTTCTCGATCCAGCGCAGGGCCCATTCGGCCTTCTTCTGCACGCAGTCCACCGTGTCGATGGCGTGCAGCAGGCGGTCCTTCTCGATGGGGTCCTTGATGTAGGTATCGATCAGCAGGCTGTAGGTCTCGCTGTGGATGTTCTCGATGGCGATCTGGAAGCCGTAGAAGAAGCGGGCCTCGGTGTACTGCACCTCGTGCAGGAAGTTCTCGGCGAGGTTCTCGTTCACGATGCCATCGCTGGCGGCGAAGAAGGCGAGCACGTGCTTGATGAAGAAGCGCTCGTCGTCGTTGAGCTTCTCGTTCCAGTCCACCAGGTCGGCGTGCAGGTCGATCTCCTCGGCGGTCCAGAAGCTGGCCTCGTGCTTTTTATAGAACTGCCAGATGTCGTTGTGTTGGATGGGGAACAGGACGAAGCGGTCCTTGTTCTCCTGCAGCAGGGGTTCGTTGTTCACGTCGGTGTTGGCGGGCAACACATCGTCCAGGCTCATCTGGCTCTGCTTCTCGGTGGTCGTCGACATCGTGTTCCTTCTTGCTTTTTCGGTCCTTTTGGGGACAGGTCATCTAGGGGGTGGTGACACCCCAATTCGCGGTGCTGAGTCTTGTGAAAGGTTCCCGGCGACGATCGAGGAGGCTCGTCCCCGGGCTTACAAAGGTGTACGACAGGTACCCCTTCATCAAGACCGATCAGGGGCAATGTTCTCGAAGTTTTTAACACGCGTTCGTGAGCTAGCATTGATGGGGTCGGGATCCCCCCGCGACATGTGCAAGCGTGACTTACCCACGATCGTTCAACAGGCTGCAGACCGCGCGGCCGTAGGGAGATAGCGGGTCGGCCCCTTCCGCGAACGCCCGTGGGGCAACACTTTCCTAACGTCGGCTTCACGCATTCGCGTGCGTGCGTAAACGATCCTCGGACCGGGTGGTGCGTAACGCCCGCGTAACGGTGCGTTCACCTCCAGCGGGATGTGCATACACACGAATGCCGGGCGATGAATGCACGCTTCCACAGAGGCGCACAAAGCTCACTGCCTCCCTGTGCAACCCCTCTTTGCGCGCTTGGCGTCTTGACGGTGATAGACCAACCACGGATGAACACCGATATGTCCTCCGTGCCCCCGTCCTCCTACCGCACCATCTTCTTCGGCCGCTTCTTCCAGGCTTCGTACAACTCACCCAGCTCGTCGTACCAGTCCTGCCCGTACTTACGCACCAAGGCATCCTTCAGGAAACGGAACACCGGCACGTCCAGCTTCGCGCCGCAGGAACAGGCCGGCTTGCAGATCGGCCACTGGTCGTAGTTCAGCGCCTCGTGGTGCTTGAGCTGCTTGACGCGGATCGGGTAGAGGTGGCAGCTGATCGGTTTGTTGAAGGGGATCTTGCCGTCGCGGTAGGCGCGTTCGATGCCACACTGCCAGATGCCGCGTTCGTCCTTCTTCGCGAACGCACACTCCGCATATTCCTGCACGAGCGGTGTCACCAGCTCCTCGTCCATGTCCACCACGCTGGTGCCCTGCTGCGCCACGGCCTCTTTGCCGCGCTCGGTCATATAGGGTTTGAGCTTGGCGTAGTGCTTCCTGATCAGCTTCGCCTCCTCCGGTTCGAGCGGTGCCCCGCTGTCGCCCTGCTCACAGCACGCACCCTGGCACGCGTCGAGGTCGCACACGAAGCGCTTCTCGAAGAGGTCTTCGCTCAGGAGGGTGTCGCGGTGCTGGATCATCGAGGGCAAAGGTCGGCAAAGTGATGGCGGGCATTCGCGCGACACCGGCTCGAGGCCGGTGTGACAGCGGGAAGGGACTGGGAACGATATACAGCTTCACCATGCGTGCATGCCATTGCGTTGTCATGCCGGATGTGATCCGGCATCGCGGCGAAGCCCACTGCTTTCCTTCGTGAATGCCGTCCGTCCTCCCGGCAACGCACCACACTAGCGCAGGTAGTTGTCCACCACCGTCGCGATCGAACGCTTCACACCTTCCCAGGTCTGGCCCTTCAGGCTGACCGGGTCCACGCCATTCTCGGCATCCACGAAATAGGTGATGGCCCGCGGGATGCTGATGGCGATGGTGTTGCGGGGATACTTGCTGCGATGCCGGTCGATCAGGTGTTCGAGGCCGTAGGCCTGAAGGAGCGCATCGATGTCCCAAAAATCCTTTTTGGCCGCGCGGTGCAGGATCGCCTCCACCTTCATCGGACCGATGTCGTCATCGGAATAGGACCGGATCCCCTCCTCCGCCACGACCTCGTCCAGCCGGGCGTGCGGGTAGTGCACCAGATCGACCTTGGTACCGCCCACATAGCCGAAGATCGCCCATTTGGACTGCTGGTCCCCGCGATAGGAGAAGTCCTCGCCGAACGCATCCACCAGCGCACCGAGCACGGCATCCTTGTCAAATGGAAATTCCGTGAACAGGTCCAGACCGATGGAGCGACGGTGTCCGTGCCGAAGCGCGAGGGCCGTTCCCCCGACCAGGGAGAAAGACTTCAGGGCGTCGAGGCCCATCAGTTCCTTCAATAGGGCAAGTACGCCTGGTTCGACCGCCTCGTGATGTAGCATCGGAATGCTTCCAAGGGCCTTTGGTAGATGGCGCTGGCCAGGTGGTGTGTGCCGATCGAGAGGAACCGGGTGTTCAGCAACGCCTCCCGCACCCGTTCATCGCCGTAGTAGCGCCGGCACATGCGGATGTCCTCCACGTCGCCGCGTTCGAACACGCGCACGATCACCCACGCGGCGTGGGCGTCGATGTCCAACGTGTCCGGGTCGACGTCCCAGAACAGCCGGCGCGGGAAGTTCGGGCGGAGCTTATCGGCCATGTGACGAAGGTACGCGGGGGACGGCGCGCAGGGGAACAGCGTTTCCCGGTCCTGGCACGTCCAGGGAACATACCTTCCACCCGATGCGGTACGCGGCCCTATACATCCTGGCGATCTTCGGTTCCCTTGCTTCCGCGCAATCGCCCTTCGAGTTCGCCGACCAGCGCACCCATGAGACCTGGTACACCGACTGTGCGCGGGCCGGCGGCACCTGGGTGGTCTGCGGTGGGGCCGGATCGGAAAGCGGGATCGGGGTCTACCGCTTCGCACTCGGTTTCCACCCGGACGGATCGATCGCATGGGAAACACCCCTGGTCAGCGGCACCTATCCCATGATCCCCATGGAGATGGTCCCTACATCCGGAGCGAGCGTGCTGGTCGTGGGGCCGCATGACGGCTGTGACGTGCTCATGCCCACCAGTTCGCTCATGCGTATCGATGCGCAGGGCAACATCATCTGGGTAAAGGACCTTTGGCTGAACTACGCGGGCCATCTGGACCAGGCACCTGATGGACGGATCCTCATTTCGACCTATGAGAGGGCGATGATCACGGACCAGCAAGGCGACAGCCTTACCACCTTGGAGCTTGACAGCCTCGGGCTGCCCACGCTCATGTGGATGCGGTGGGACGGGGACAGCGCCTTGTTCGCGGTGCGGTCCGGCGGGCGTGTCGAACGCCGCACCCTGCAAGGCACCCTGCTGGCCACGAACGGGGCCGCCTGGCCCACGCTCCAGGACGTGACGAACTGGAACGGCCACCGGCTGGCGCTTGAAGGATCGGGCATGTTGCATGTCCTGGATGCGGCACTGCAGGACCAGAACACCTTGATGTTGGGTGCACCGTTCGACCATGGCGCCTTCGCCCGGGGGGACAGCACCTTGTGGGTGATGGGCAATGCGCTCGCCGTGGAGCTGGACACGGACCTGACCGTCCTGCACACAGTGGACATGGACCCCGACAACGTTTTCGATGGCCAGACCTTCCTTGGCTTTGCGGTGAAGGGGGACACGATCGCCATGGTGGGCAGCGCCACTACGGCCCAGCGACCGGCCGGTCTGATCCGCACCATTCTGGCGGACGGCAGCGTGGCATCCGTGGATGCGGACATGTCGATCGCGATCGAAAACATCGACAGTACCTGGTATCAGCTAACGAACGGCGTGGTCTTCCCACGGGCCACGGTCACCGTGCGCGTGACGAACGAAGGCAGCGGCCCGGTCGACAAGGTGGTGGTGAGCCATTGGCTGATCAATGGTGGACCATGCAGCACCGTGGGCACGACGGCCCATCTGCAGGGTCTCAATCTGGCCCCCGGCGCGTGGACCAGCGTGACCCTGTCCGACATCTGGCTGAACTATGCCCCGTGGCAGTCGGTCGATACGGTACAACTGCTCTGCGTCGCGGCGCTGAGCCCCAACGACCAGTACGACCGGGACCCCAGCGACAACCTGGCCTGCGATACCGCGCACATCGCACTCGCCGTGCCGGAGGTCACGTCGATGCCATTCCTCCTGGTGAGCGACCCAGATGGCTGTGGACCAATGCTCGTATTCCGGGAGCCGATCCACACAACGTTGGAAATAAGGCTGCTCGACCTGTTGGGAAGGACGCTCCGGATGGGGACGATCGCGCCTGGGACATCCCGATACGTGCTGGACATGTCCAGCATGGCGGCCGGGATGCGGATCATCGACGTGACCGATGGCCACATGGGGCATTGGGCGGCCAAGTGGGTCCGACACTAGGGCATTCGCGCGACACCGGCGCAAGGCTGATGGAACAGCCTGATGGAATGGGATCGACACGGCGCATCACGATCCGTGAAGACCATCGCGTTGTCATGCCGGAGGTGATCCGGCATCGCGGCGAAGCCCGCTACTTCCCTTCCGTGAAATGCCGCTTGCCTTTCTCCTGGTCGAACTTGCCCTGGTTGAAGGCCTGCGAGCCGCCGCGCGGGATGGAGAGCGACCTCCACTCCTTTCCCACGCACATCCGGGCAAGCAGCACGATCTGCCCGACGTGATAGGCGTGGTGCGCCACCTGCCGTTGCAGGGCCTCACGGGCGGTGTGGCCCTCGTTGCGGATGTACACGACGCGTTCGAGGTCGGCGTCATGTAGACCGGCCAGGGTGTCGAACAGCACGCTCCAACCCGAGTCCCAGTCCTTGCGCAGGTCCTCCCGTGAAGCATACGTCCCCTCGAACTCCGCGTCACGCTGGCGCCAGGGCTTCTCCCCGTCGCTGGTGAGGAAGTCGGTGAACCGCGAGCGCAGGTTGCCGGCGATGTGCTTCACCAGGATGGCGATGCTGTTGCCGTCCGGGTGCGGGATGCGGTCGAGGTCGGTATCGGTGACCTGGGCAATGGCCTTTTCGCCCAGTTCCTTGTAGTACGTGAACAGACGACGGAGGTCGTGTACCTGCGGATCGGTGTTCGTTCCTTGTACCATGGTAGCCCCACCAGGACTCGAACCTGGATCTAGAGTTTAGGAAACTCCTATTCTATCCCTTGAACTATGGGGCCGGGGCCCACGTCCGGCGCGGGCGGCGGCAAAGGTAACCCGACGTGGGATGCGGATCCCAAGGCTACAGGTCTGCTGCCGCGGGGTCACTCTTCCGCAGAGGACGCAGAAGGAGCAGAAAGCTCCGTGTATCGGCGTGACCCCCTGGCGTCTTGGCGGTGAAACACCAACCACGGATGAACACCGATGCCCTCTCCGTGCCGCTGCGCCTCCGTGTGCGATCCCCTTTGCGCCCTTGGCGTCTTGGCGGTGAAACACCAACCACGGATGGACACCGATGCACACCGAGGCCCTCTCCGTGCCGCTGCGCCTCCGTGTGCGACCTGGTGTTGCCCTTTGCGCCCTTGGCGTCTTAGCGGTGAAACACCAACCACGGATGAACACCGATGCACACGGATGGATCCTCCGTGTCTCCGCGCCTCCGTGTGAGAACCCTTTGGCGTCTTGGGGGTGAAGCCTCACACACCACGCCTCGCCCGCGCGCGTTATCCCATGTAACGATCCCCTGTGGAAGACCGGTCCTTCGGGCGCGTCGGGCCGCCTGGGCACCCCGGTACCTTTCGCCGCCGCCATGCCGAAAATGCTGCGCCGAACGCTTACGATCCTCGCGGTCGTGCTGGTCCTCCTCACCAGCGCGCTGGCCATCATCGGCACGCTGTACGAGGACGACGTGAAGGCCGCCCTGATCGGTGCGATGAACAGGAGGCTCACCGCGCCGGTGACCGTGGGCGAGGTGGACCTGACCCTGCTGCGGCGCTTCCCCCATGCCTCGCTCCACCTGCAGCACGTGCTGGCGCAGGAGGCCTATCCGGAGAGCACCCTGGCGGATACCCTGGCCTATGCGGACGACCTCTACCTGGAGTTCAGCCTCTGGGACCTCTTCACCGGCAATTACCGGATCGACCGCATCCATGGCGAGCACGTGCGGGCCTACCCCGGCATGGACACCGAGGGCCGCGAGAACTGGCGGATCTGGACCAGGGACACGACGTCGAACGATGGGCGGATCGACCTGGACCACATCAGCTTCGACCACCTGCTGGTGCGGTACCACGACGATGCCCGTACCATCGCGATCACCGGACGCAGCCAGCGGCTCGACCTGCGCGGCACCATCGCCGATCGCGGATCCGAACTGCTCGTGGAGGGTGACGCCCACCTGATGGACTGGCTCCAGGGGACGCGCATCATCCTTGCCGAACGTCAGGCGGACGTGCGTCTGAAAATGACCTTCGGTGGTGCGGACGGCGTCTTCCGGATCATCGATGGCGCGTTGGCATCACAGGGTGTGCAGCTGACCACGACCCTGCAGGTGGGCCCGGAGAAGGACGGTCCGTTCATCGATCTGCGCGCGGCGGGCAAGGACCTCGACCTGGCCGAACTGATGCAGCTGCTGCCCCCGGCGGTCACCGATCCCCTCCGCGCCTACGAATTGAAGGGTGAGACCGATGTGGTGGCGCGCTACAGCGGGGCCATCAACGGCACACCCGGCCCGCAGCTCTTCGTGCAGATGGCCCTGCGCGAAGGGAAGATGAAGGAAAGGAACAGCCGGATCACCTTCGACCGCATCGCCGGTCACCTGGACCTGACCCTGAACAACGACGGTGGCCTGGCGGAGTTGAACGTGAAGGGGCTGCAGGCGCGGTCGGGCAGCGGCGAACTGAAGGGCGAGCTCGAACTGCGCGGGGCACAGCAGCCCCACGTGAAAGCCCGGATGAACGCCCACATCGGCCTGGCCGACCTGCTGCGCTTCGCACGCGTGGATACCCTGGAACAGGTGGAAGGCCGCCTGGTCGCTGATCTGCAGGTCTCCGGTGCGGTGCGTTCGTGGAGCGGGCTGAAGGCCTCCGACCTGCATGCGCTCGCGATCACCGGGAACGTCGGCCTGAAGGATGCCGCACTGAAGATGAAGGGGCTTCGTCACCGGATCAGTGGCGTGAACGCCGAGATGCACGTCCAGGGCGGAGACGCCGAGGTGCGCGGCCTGACCGCCGATCTGCAGGGCAGCCATCTGACGCTCACCGGCACGCTGCACGACCTGGTGCCCTATCTGTTGCTCGATGGCCAGAAACTGACCATCGCCGCCAAATTGCGCACGCCACGCATCGACCTTGGCGCATTGCTGGCCGACGATGCGGCCCACGGCGACGATGGTCCCGGCCAGCGCCTGAGCTTCCCCAAATTGCTGGCCCTCGACATCGACGCGCAGGCGGACGAGCTGGTGATGGAGGACTTCCGCACCACCGACGTGCGCGGCCACCTCAACCTGAAGGACAAGCGCCTGACAGCCGACCCGGTGACGTTCCGCACGGCGGAGGGCACGGTGAGCGGGCGCCTGGCCATCGACGGGCACGATCCCGACCGCTTCCCCATGGCCATCCAGGCCGACCTGAAGGGGATCGACATCAGCGCACTGTTCGCCGAGTTCCGCGACTTCGGCCAGGATTTCATCGGGCACCAGCACATCCGTGGCACCACCGATGCGAAGGTGGACCTGCGCGTGCCCCTCGACCCCACCCTGCGCCTGGACCTGGACGGACTGACCAGCACGGTGGATATCGCCATCGACCACGGCGAATTGAAAGGTCATCGCCCCCTGATGCAGGTGGCCGACTATGTGAAGAAGAACAAGTTGATCGCGCCCTTCGTGGATGCCGAGGCCCTTCGCGACCGGCTGGCCGATGTGCACTTCGACCGCCTGGAGGACCGCATCGAGATCCGCGACCGGCAGGTGATCATCCCCCTGATGGAGGTGAAGAGCAGTGCGCTGGACATCGAACTGAGCGGCAAGCACGGCTTCGACGACCGGCTGGACCACCACATGAACTTCCGCCTCGGGGACCTGCTGCGCAACGGACCGATGGCCGATGCGTTCGGCCCGATCGTGGACGACGGAACGGGGATCCGCGTGTTCCTCCACATGTACGGTCCGGCCAACGATCCCACATTCGAGAACGACAATGCCATGGCGGCCGCACGCCGCGGGCGCAAGTGGAAGGAGGAGAAACAGGAACTGAAGTCCATCTTCCGCGACGACCTGGGGCTGGGTCGAAGGACGGACGACCGGACCGCCACTGCCGCCGGAGGTGCACCACCGCCCACCACCTTCGAGGTGGAATGGGACGAGGCCGACAGCACCGCAGCCCCACCGAAGACCGATCCACCGAAGAAAAAAAAGAAGGGCAAGAACGACGGCTCCGATCCCGTGCACTTCGAGCTGATCCCCTGAGGCGGCCCGGTCCGCCACATTGCGCGAACTTCACGGCCGGAGATGGACCTCTACTCCCGCAAGCAACGCTGGAAACTGATCCTGGCCCTGGCCGCGATCCTGATCGTGATCGCCTCGCTGTGGTACAGCAACCGCATCGTGGGCCAGGTGCGCGAGGAGGAACGGCACAAGGTGCGCCTCTGGGCGGAGGCCGTGCAGAACCGGGCCCAGCTGGTGAACTACACCGACAAGCTCTTCGACCGCCTGCGCGAGGAGGAACGCAAGAAGGTGGAGCTCTGGGCCGAGGCCATGCTGCGCCTCGTGGGCAATGCCGACCAGGGCGACCTCGGCTTCTACCTCAAGGTGGTCAGCGACAACACCACGGTACCGGTCATCATCACCGATCGCAAGGGCAATGTGAAGTTCAGCCGCAACCTGGACGAGACCGTCGCGAAGAACGACAGCCTGTTGCGAAAGGAGGTGGAAGCCATGGCCGCGCAACGCCCGCCGATCGAGATCGCGGTGTACGGCGACCAGAAGCAGTACCTCTACTACAAGGACTCGAAGCTCTTCACCGAACTGCAGAACGTGATGGACGGGATCATCCGCTCGTTCATCAGCGAGACCGTGATGAACACCGCGGCCGTGCCGGTGATCTACACGGACAGCACGCGCACGCACGTGATCGAGCACGGCAACATCGACAGTACCATCGTCGCCGACCCGGCACAGTTGCAGGACCAGATCGCGAAGATGGCCGCCGAGAACCCGCCGATCGAGGTGGAGCTCGCCGGCCAGGGCCGGCACTACATCTACTACCAGGAATCATTGGTGATCACGCAGCTGCGCTATTTCCCCTACGTGCAACTGGTCATCATCGGGCTGTTCCTGCTGGTGAGCTACATCCTGTTCAGCATCTTCCGCCGCGCCGAGCAGGACCAGGTCTGGGTGGGCATGGCCAAGGAGACCGCCCATCAACTGGGCACACCGCTCAGCTCGCTGATGGCCTGGATGGAATTGCTGAAGGAGAAGGGCGTGGAACCGTCGGCACTCACCGAGATGCGCAAGGACGTCGACCGCCTGGAGGTGATCACGCAGCGCTTCAGCAAGATCGGCTCCGCACCCGACCTCACACCGGAGAAGCTCTTCCACACCCTGCGCGCCACGGTGCTCTATCTGCGGCCGCGTTTGCCGTCAAAGGCCAAGGTCGAGGTGCTGACGCCCGCCGACCCGGACCTGCTCGTTCCCATCAATCGGCCGCTCTTCAGCTGGGTGATCGAGAACCTGGTGCGCAACGCCATCGACGCGATGGAGGGCGAAGGCGCGATCACGCTGGAGATCGTGCCCGATGGTCCGCACGTGCACGTGGACATCACCGACACCGGCAAGGGCATCCCGGCCTCACAGCAACGCACGGTGTTCCAGCCCGGCTTCACCACCAAGAAACGCGGCTGGGGGCTCGGCCTCTCGCTCAGCCGACGCATCATTGAACAGTACCATGGTGGCCGGATCTTCGTGAAGAAGAGCACACCCGGGAAAGGGACGACGTTCCGCATTACGTTGAATGCGGAATGAAGAACGGCCAATGTTGAACGCCCGATGACGAACACGGCATTTGAAGATGGCCATTCTTCATTCACCATTGATCATTCCCCAGGCCTCTACCTCCACATCCCCTTCTGCAAAAAGGCCTGCACCTATTGTGATTTCCATTTCAGCACGTCGCTGAAGGCGAAGGACCGGGTGCTGGATGCGATGCGACGTGAGCTGGAGGAACGCGCCATGGAGCTGCCGACGGAGGCACTGGGGTCGATCTACTTCGGCGGGGGCACCCCGAGCCTGATCGGACCGGAGCGGATCGCGGCCTTCCTGGAACAGGCCAGGCGTCTGTTCGCCATCGCGCCGGATGCCGAGATCACACTGGAGGCCAACCCGGACGACATCAACACCGAATACCTGGAAGCTTGGCGTGCCTGCGGCATCACGCGCCTGAGCCTCGGCACGCAGAGCTTCCGCGAGGACCGCCTGCGTTCCATGGGCCGTGCACATACCGCAGAGGAGGCGCGGCGCAGCATCGACCGGATCGCCGGGGCCGGTTTCACCAGTTGGACGATCGACCTGATCTACGGACTGCCGGGAATGGACCGGGACGAATGGGACGAACAACTGCGCATCGCGCTGGACCTGGGCATGCCGCATCTCAGTGCCTACTGCCTCACCGTCGAACCGCGCACGGCACTGGCACACCAGGTGAGGAGGGGCGAAGTGGTCCCATCGGACGACGAGGCACAGGCCGCCCAGTTCGACCTGCTGATGGAGCGCATGGCGCGTGCCGGACTGGTGCACTACGAGATCAGCAACTTCGGCCGCGCGGGCCATTTCAGCCGGCACAACATCAGCTACTGGACCGGCGCACCCTATCTCGGGATCGGACCTTCGGCGCATTCGTTCGATGGGCGACAGCGTCGTTGGAACGTCGCGCACAACCTGCGGTATGCGCGCGGCATCGAAGCGGGCACACCGGTCTTTGAAAGTGAAACGCTTACACCTGCCCAACGCACCAATGAGATCCTGCTCACCGGCCTGCGCACGATGTGGGGCGTGGACCTGGACACGCTGCCCGTTCCGATCGGCGGAACGCAATGGGGGACGATCGAACGGCACCGTTCACGCGACGAACTGAAGGTCGAGGGCGCGCGATTAGTTTTGACAGGCACCGGTCGTCATTTCGCCGATCGGATCGCCGCCGAGCTGTTCGTCGACACATGATCGCCACCATCGAGCACCACGGTCGCTCCTACCGGATCGACCTCACCCGACCGATCGGCCTGAGCCTGCCATTGCACGCGGGCGAAGGTCAGATGCGCGCCTGGGGCGTGGACCTGGTGCGGATCGCGCCGGTGGTGCGGGGCGAACACACGTTCGCCGTGGAGCGCGGGGCACCGGTCAACTTCCGCGATGTCCACTTCAACCCGCACGGGCACGGGACGCACACCGAATGCGTCGGGCACATCGATCCGGAGGTGACCCCGGTGGGCGGCATGCTCGACCGCTATTTCTTCGTCGCCGATGTGGTGAGCGTGCGCCCGGAGGAACGGCGCGCCCCGGACGGCCGGACCGACCACGTGATCACCCTGGAACAATTGCGCAGCATGCTGGATGAGCATCCGCCCGAAGCGCTGGTGGTGCGCACCCTGCCCAACGACGCGGAGAAATGCACGCGCGATTGGACGGACACGAATCCCGCCTATCTGCAGAGCACCGCCGCGGCCTGGCTGCGCAGCATCGGCGTTCGTCATCTGTTGGTGGACCTGCCCAGCATCGACCGCGAGGACGACGGTGGCGTGCTGGCCGCGCACCATGCCTTCTGGGACTTCCCCGCCACGCAGGACCGCTTGCGCACGATCACCGAACTGATCTTCGTGCCTGAAGAACTGCCCGATGGCCGCTACCTGCTGGACCTGCAGCTGCCGCACCTGATGAACGATGCGGCCCCGAGCCGGCCGGTGCTCTACGCCCTGCTCCCATGACCCTGGACCGTTTTCGTGCGCACTGCCTCGCCAAACCGGGCGTGACCGAGGACCTGCCCTTCGGCCCGGAAACCCTGGTGTTCCGCGTTGGCGGTGGTGAAGGACCCGGGAAGATCTTCGCACTCACAGGTCTGGATACGTTCGAGAGCATCAACCTCAAGTGCGACCCGGAGCGGGCGATCGACCTGCGCGAGCGCTATCCCGGCATCACTCCGGGATACCACATGAACAAGCAGCACTGGAACACGGTGACCACCGATGGCAGTGTCCCGGACCCATTGTTGCTCGAACTCGCCGACCACAGCTACGACCGGGTGCGCCGGAGCCTTCCCAAGAGGGAAAGGGAGGCATTGGCCCGGCATTCCTTCTGAAGGCCCATCGGTATTTTTGGAACGATGAAACTGAGGAGCCTGCTCGCCCATATCGTGTCCTTCTTCCTGAGGGGCATCCTGCTGGTGGTGCCCGTCACGATCATCATCTACGGCATCTACCAGTTGTTCCTCTGGCTGGACCGCATCATCCCCCTGGATATCCCTGGTCTCGGCCTGCTCAGCCTGCTGGTGATCATCACACTGGCCGGATGGCTCGGCTCCACGATCCTCTTCCGACCGCTCGCCGAATTGGGGGAGGAGGTCCTGCAGCGCATCCCGATCCTCAAGACGATCTATGATGCCTTGAAGGACCTGGTGGGCGCGTTGGTGGGCAACAAGCGTTCGTTCGACAGACCCGTTCTGGTGCGCATGGTGACCAACAGCAATTTGGAGAAGCTCGGCTTCATCACCCAGGACGACCTCAGCGTGCTGGGGATCCCTGGCAACAAAGTTGCTGTGTACCTGCCGCACAGCTTCGCATGGAGCGGCAACCTATACATCGTGCCCACCGAGAACGTCACACCGATCAACGCCAGGGCCGGCGACGTGATGAAGTTCATCGTGAGCGGCGGTGTCGCCCATGTGGAGGAAGACAACGAGTGACGGCCCGGAGCACCGACCGTCCAAACCACCCAACACGACGAGACCATGACCCGGACCTTGACCCTCGCACTGATCGCCTGGAGCATCCAGGCCACCGCCCAGACCCAGGTACAGCAAACCTCCTTCACCTTCAGCGATGGACTGCACCCCACCTTCATGGTCGCTTTTGACCAAGGGGACGACAAGGACCTGGAGGGGTACTACAAGGACCAGCTGAAGATGGTGAGCAAGGACGTGAGCAACAAGAAGGAGCTCAAGGCCCTGGGCGCGCGCGTGCCCGAGATCACGGCGGACACCATCACGATCCTATGCGCCGTGGAGCAGCCCCGCAAGAGCTCAACGGTGAACGTGCACCTGGCCTTCCGCGTGAACGGAGCCTTCCTGGCCTCCACATCGGAGGCGACCCTGCTGAAGAGCGCGACGGACTATGCCTACCGGACGGCCGTGGCCTACAAGACCAAGGTGTTGCAAGAGGAACTGGCGGCCGAACAGAAGACCCTGGAACAGCTGCAGAGCGACCTGGCCATGCTGAAGAAGGAAAAGGACCGTGCGGAGAACACGCTCGAGAAGACCAAGGGCAAGGGCAAGGACGCGGCCAGGGACAAACTGGATGCCGAGAACGAACTGGGGACCACCAACATCGCGATCGAGACCAAGAAGACCGAGGTGGCCGGCGACCCCAGCGAGCAGAATACCAAGGACCTGCAGGACCTGCTGAAGGACAAGTCCAAGCTCGAGGGAAAGATCGAGAAGTACACGGAGGATATAGCCGACGCGGAGAAGAAGGCCAAGGACCTTGAGCAGGACATCAAGGACAACCTGAAGCAGCAGGACGACAAGCAGAAAGCGATCGCAGATCAGGGGACGAAAGTGAAGGCCGCTCAGCTGCTGCTGGACAGCGTGAACTGAGCTCCGGGCCCCGGCTATCTTCGGGCCGTGCCCACCGGCCCATGGACCGCCCGCATCGCAATGCCCTGCTCCTGCTGCACTTCACGGTGCTGATCTGGGGGCTGACCGGCATCTTCGGGCGCCTGATCAAACTGCCCGCCGACCAGCTCGTGTACATCCGCACACTGATCGGCATGGCCGGTCTGGCCATGGCCGCACCGATCATGCGCTTCCCCCTTCGACCCGGCGCGGACCTGCGGCAGCAACTGCTCACCGGTGTGATCATCGCCGGGCATTGGCTCTCTTTCTATGGGGCGATCAAGCTGGCCACCGTCAGCGTGGCCGTGGCCTGCCTGGCCGCCAGCACCATCTTCACCGCCTTGCTCGAGCCGATCTGGAGCAAGCGCGGCATCCGCGGTTACGAGGTGGTGCTGGGCGTAGTGGTGATCGCCGCGCTGTTCCTCATCTTCGGCCTGGAGACCACCCACCGTTGGGGCATCGCCGTGGCCACATTGAGCGCCCTCCTGGCGGCCTGGTTCACCGTGATCAACGGGCAGTTGATCAAACGCGACCACGCGGGCCGCATCGGTTTTTATGAGCTGGGAGGCGCGACCGTGGCGATGGGTATCTGGCTGGCCATCGATGGCCGGTTGCCCATGCCGCTCTGGCGGCTGCCCTCCACCGATGTGCTTTATCTCTTACTGCTGGGTCTGCTTTGCACCAGTTTCGCGTTCGTCGCCGGCATCGCCGTGATGCGGCAACTCTCCGCCTTCACCGTATCGCTCACGGTCAATCTTGAGCCGGTGTACAGCATCCTGCTCGCCCTGTTGATCTGGGGTGAGGACGAACGCTTGCACTGGGGCAGCTATGTTGGTTTCGTACTGATCCTGGCAGCGCTCTTCATCAACGGCTGGCTGCAGCAGCGGGCGCGGACACCACGCCGGACACGCCTGGTGCGAGGCTGATCCGCTCGTCGCCCTCCTGGTGATCGATGTAGGTGATGAAGAACTGCAGCATCTCATCGGTCGTGCGCATGAACGGGCTGTCCGTGCCGATCACCTCCCGCGGTGGATCGAAGGGCTGCTGTGGACTTTCCGCCGTGTTGTCGAACGTGCCGTACATGTGGATCGTCGCGCCCTTCGGCAGCACCACGATGTGCGGGAACGTGTAGACGAACTGCCAGCGGAAGTCCCAATCGTTGATCCGCACCAACGGTATGGTATCACCGCTTTCCGTCACCGCGTAGGCCAGGAACTTCCTTCCCAACAGATGCATGTGCGGATTCACGCTGAGTACGCTGATGGCGGTGGGCAGCCTGTACTGGGAATGGAACGTGCCCACCTGTCCGGGCTCCAGATGCAAGGGCGGGTCCACCGGCGCCACGCCCAACGATCCCATGGACAGTTCCTTCAGCGGTCGCTTCGGTGGCCCGGCGGCGTAGTAGACCAGGAACCTGGAGCGATCGATGGTATCGTGAGGAGCGGGCCCGAAGTGCAGGGTGTTGAGCAGGATGGCCCCCTTGCGTTTGAAGTGATACCCACCGATCCCCTCGGGATACATCGGCGGCAGCATCCCGGGCAGATAGTTCACCGCGCTGGGCGTGAGCGCCGGCCAGGTGCCGTCGTCATTGGCCAGCCGGAGGGCCGTGAAGGCGTCGACGCCCTTCTGCACGGTCGCGTCGATGTACCGATGTCCCGAGAAAACATCGGTCTTCGCATCCGGGGCGTAGTTGATCAATCCACCGTTCATGTGGTGCACCAGGGCCCGGTTGCCCGGCACGAACACGATGTCACGCACGAACGTATCCCGAGGGATCTCGAAGGGTGCCTTGGCGATCATGAATCGATCGCGCGCATCGCCGGGCACGTGCATCGTATCGGGCAGCCACACCACCAGGTCGGGCTTGCCGAGGGGTGGATCGTCGGGATGGTCCGGAGGCGGTTTCAGGTGGGCGGTGTCACCAGGGAATGCTCCGGTGTCGACCCACTTCATGATCAGTGCGATCTGGCGAGCGGAAAGGACCTGCTCGCCCAGAAAGCGGGTGTAGGCTGTATCGGCCGGCCAGGGCGGCATGTAGCGGTGGCTGGTCATGAACCGCACCGTCTTCGCTTTGCGGCGCACATCCGAACAAGTGATCAAGGGGAACGGTCCGATCTGTCCGGGCCGGTGGCAGGGCATGCACTTGGTCCGTACGATCGGGGCGATGTGTTCCGCGAACGTCACGGTGTCCGGCAGCATCACGTCCTCGACGGGATCATGCGGTCGCGTCCCCCCACAGGCCTGCAGGCACAGCGCGGCGATCACCATCGCCTGGACAAGCAGGTCCCTTTTGCCGATCACGGGTATTCGATGAAACAACCGACGGCCTTCACGTCACGGCGCGGAGGCGGTCTGTTCTGCGCAAAGGCCGACAAGGCATCGGTCAGGTAGTGTGCTGAGGCTGCGACGCGTTTCCGACCCGGACGCGTGGCCCAGTTGTCGATGGCACCGTGGTACACCAGATCACCTGCATCGGTCATCAGGAAGACCTCTGGCGTGACGCGCGCACCGAGCAGCCCAACGAACATGCAGTCCGGGTCCATCAGCAGGGGCATGCGGATGTGGTGGGCCTTCGCGAAGAGCCGCACGCTGTCCCGGTCCATGAACCGCGATGGAAAGATGCCCACCGCACGCACGTCCCCGGCACGATCCGGGAACGAGGCCAGGTAGGGCGCATAGTTCAGGCAGAGCGGACAATCCGGGGCAAGTACGAAAAAGAGCGTGGCACGTCGGCCCATGATCGTGTCCAGCGCGACCTTTTCACCATGGGCGGAGGACAGGACCGTGTTCCGGACCGCGACCGCATCGACCTGATCGCTGCGACCGCAACCCGAAAGCACCACAAGGAGCCACGCGCCCCGGACCACCGCTCCGGCGCAACTACGGAGCATGCCACGAAGATACCCGCATCACCCGCCGATCCGCATACTGATGGCGCCCCGCACCATTCCCTGCCCAACATCCTGCACGAACAGGATGATCCGGAGACGTGCATGGCTTTCCACATCGGTCGTGGGCAGGAGCACATGCCCCGAACGGTGCAGTTCATCAAGAGGCACCGTGCGCATCGTCCGCGCGATCGCTTCGTGCAGAAGATGTGCACCGGCGTTCTCACCGCGGGTCACCTGCGAATCCAGGCCATCCTCGACCAGGACGACGTTGAGTTCGCGTCCATCGATCGGGCCGGTCAGCTCATAGTCCACTGCGACACCTTCCGGCTCTGCGGGATGGGCGGAACCGCGAATGGTCACCTCGGCAGGGATATCCAAAGCCTCCCTGACATGCCGGTCGAGCTGCGCGGCATCCGAGCCTGCGAAGCTCCAGCGGCCGTTCACCACACATTGCGGCGTATAGACCCCATCCTGCAATCGCTTCCCGTAGTCGCGTTGCCGCAGCTCCCACTGGCGCGTGGCGAACCGGTCCTTCCACCCCAGATAGTCCCAGATCGGAACTTGGAACGCGATCACGTGGACGGGCTCCTGTTCCGCACGTGCCTTCCGCATCAGGTCCTGCACGAGCCGGTCGGCCGGTGGACAACTGGAACACCCCTCCGAGCCGAAGAGCTCCACTACGGCCACGCCCTTCCCAGCATCGTCCTGAGCCTGACAGGCGATGGTCGGAGAGAGGAACGCGACCAACAGGAACAAGGAAGATGCGTGACGCATGGTGTGAAGTTACACGGGGTTGTCCGGCGAAGACCGTGCCGCACCTGCTGGGTCATCGCCGCCCATACCTGGACCCATGATGAGGGGGTGTGCTCATACCGCCAAGGCGCAAAGGACGTCAGGGGCTCCGCCCCTCCGGGTACGCGGTGACGGCTGCTGAGCCGATGCCTCATCGCGTCCGCTTTGCGCATTTTGCGTCCTGGCGGTGAACAGGCCGCGCCAGCAGTACCATGAAGCGTCGGACCTGCCAGGGATGGGGAGGCCGCCCTGTACCTTCGTGGCACCGACCGATGACCCTCACGCAACCCGCTACCAAGGCCTATTGCCCCAGCCTGACGCGCTACGAACGCTGGCATACACGCGCGGTGCGCATCGGTCCGATCGGCATCGGCGGCGACAACCCGATCCGGGTGCAGAGCATGACCACCACGGACACGCTCGATACCGAAGCGACGGTGGCCCAGAGCATCCGGATGATCGAGGCCGGTTGCGAACTGGTGCGGATCACGGCCCCCTCGAAAAAGGAGGCTGAGCACCTCGCGGAGATCCGTAAACGGATCCGCGCCGCGGGGTTCGACACGCCATTGGTGGCCGACATCCATTTCACGCCGAACGCGGCCGAGATCGCCGCCCGCATCGTGGAGAAGGTCCGTGTGAACCCCGGCAACTATGCGGACAGGAAGAAGTTCTACGTGCGCGAATACACCGATGCCGAGTATGACGCCGAACTGCAACGCATCCGCGAACGCTTCACGCCCTTGGTGAAGATCTGCAAGGAGCACGGCACTGCGATGCGCATCGGCACGAACCACGGCAGCTTGAGCGACCGCATCCTGAACCGCTACGGTGACACGCCGATGGGCATGGTGGAAAGCGCCTTCGAGTTCGTCCGCATCTGCCGCGAGCTGGACTATCACGACATCGTGCTCAGCATGAAGGCGAGCAACCCCCAGGTGATGGTGCAAGCCTACCGGCTGCTCGTGCATGAGATGATGAAGCTGGGCTGGGACTATCCGCTTCATCTGGGCGTCACGGAGGCGGGCGACGGCGAGGACGGGCGCGTGAAGAGCGCCGTGGGCATCGGGGCCCTGCTGGAGGACGGCCTGGGCGATACCATCCGCGTGAGCCTGACCGAGGAACCCGAAGCGGAGATCCCCGTGGCACAGGCCCTTGTGGACCGGTACACGATCCGCCGGGGGCACGATCCGATCCCCGAAGTGCATGACCTGCCGGTCGATCCATTCTCCCATACGCGACGGCACGCACGCGAAGTATTGCACATCGGAGGCCGGCACGCGCCGGTGGTCATCGCCGACCTGAGCACCAAGAAGCAGATCACCCCGGCCACGCTGTTCCCCTGGGGCTACCGCTACAGCGTTCCCCTGGACAAATGGAACCTCACGGACCAGGCCTGCGACCTGATCTTCATCGGCGACCACCACCTCGCGTTCGAGATCCCGGGATCGCTCGGTGTCGTGCAGGAACATGCCACCTGGCTGAAGGACCGCCACAAGCCGCGCCACTATCCCCTGCTCAGTGTGGAGGACCTGATGGCGAACGTGGCGGTGCACCATGACCTCAACTTCGTGCATGCCATGCCGCACGAGTTGACCGATGAGGTGATCGCCGCGTTCGATGAGGATGACAGCTTGGTGCTCCTGCTCGATACCACCAACCGGCACGGCCTGGCCGAACAGCGGGCCACCATCTTCCGGCTGATGAACGCCGGCTGCGACGTGCCCATCATCATCGGCCGCGATTACGTCAACCTGAACGAACTGCAATTGATGTTGTTCAGCAGCACGGACATGGGCGCGTTGCTGTTGGACGGTCTGGGCGATGGCGTGATGATCTGCCCCGAGAACTGTTGTGGCGATGACGTGGTGGACCGCACCGCTTTCGGGATCCTCCAGGCCACGCGCACACGCATCAGCAAGACCGAGTACATCAGCTGTCCCAGCTGTGGTCGCACGCTGTTCGACCTGCAGGAGACCACGGCGAGGATCCGCGCACGCACCAGCCACCTCAAGGGTGTCAAGATCGGCATCATGGGCTGCATCGTGAACGGCCCCGGCGAGATGGCGGACGCCGACTACGGCTATGTGGGCACCGGTCCGGGCGTGATCACGCTCTACAAGGAAAAGGAGGTGGTGGAGCGCAACGTACCCACCGCCAAGGCCGTTGACGCGCTGATCGCGCTGATCAAGGAGGGCGGGGATTGGGTGGAGGATGAGCGGGACAGGGAGTGATCGTTCACTTCCCGCCCTTGTGACCCGGCAACCCCACCCGTTGCTCCTTGAACGCGCCGATCCATTGCAGCCCCACCTCGAAACCGCCCTGGTAGGACGACCGCTTGTGGAGCCTGCTGATGTTCACATCATAGCTGACCATCGCGCGGAGCATCCGGTGGTATTCGAACTGCACCGCCGGAACGACCGCATCTCCCCACCGATAGAAGCAGCCGAACTGCACCGCGTTCGAGGTCAGGTTCTTCGTGTATCGTGAATCCGTCCCCAACCGACGTTCGACCATCGTACCGAAGAGGACTTCACGGGCCCCACCCTGTTGTGATCCATAAATGCGGGGCATCCACTCCCAACGGCCGGCGGTCCAATGCACCTCCCCGTGCACGACATAACGCCGGTACAGTCGGTCGTGCGAGGTTCCGTACAAGGAGACCTGCGGCTCGAGCAGGTGGAACGCGGCACCCCCCAGGGTCCATTCCAAGCCGCTCTTCAGGGCCATGGTCCATGCGCCACCCGCGGCCATGTCGAAGAAGGACACGCTTGCGTCGGCCACGGCCTCGTTCGCGGGAAGCGTGGGATCATAGCCCGATCCATTGAACTGGCTGTCCCATCTGAGCTCATTCAGCATCGCACTGCGTTGTCCATAACCGGCCTGCAGCCCGAACGCGATGTTGTTCCGGCCTCCTGCCCGCAGACCATAGGCGATGCCCAGATCGGCACGCGTATCACCGAATTCGCTCTTGCCCGCCCTGTCCCGGTAGGCGCTCAATCCAAGACCGAGGTAGCGTCCGCCCAGCCTTCGTTTCAGGAGCGGAAGGTCATAACCGGCGGCGTAGGTCCGGAAGGGACTGCCCACGCTGCTCCATTGGTCGCGGTAGATCAAGGTGGCCCGCTGGTCGGTGGGGATATCCCCGGTCAGTGCGGGATCCACCGTGAAGGGGGCATACGGGAACTGCGAGAAATGGACATCCTGCGCCGAGACCGTCGCTGCGAGCAGAAAAAGACCGATGCCGAACGAGCGCATCATCTCACCAATGTCACATCGCCGGACAGGTCGACGACGGAACCATCCTTCAATATGGCCTTCCCCATGTACACATACACACCGGAAGGCATCCGCGCTCCCCGGAACTTCCCATCCCATCCAACGGTCACATCACCCGTTCGGAACACCTGTTCACCCCAGCGATCGTAGATGGCCAGGTCCAGTTGCGCGATCGCAGGTCCCCGGACAAAGAGGACATCGTTCATGCCATCCGCATTGGGAGAGAAAATGTCCGGTATGAAGACCGGTGTCGCGTCCAGGATGCACACATCCCTGGACAAACTGTCCACACAGCCCCCTTCGTTGTACACGATCAGCGTCACCGTGTAGGTCCCGGCCGCGCCAAGCGCGTAATGGGGGTAGTCCCCCTGCACATACGGTTCGATCGTCCCATTGATGTCCCAGTAGCCGCTATCGGCGTTGTTGCTCTGATCGATGAAGGTGACATCACCCTGATCGAAGGGGACACAGTCCGCGTCCGGGTTCACCGAGAACAACGCGGTGACCGGCGGCCAGCTGGGGATCTGCAACAGGGAATCGGTATGGCAACCGCTCTGGTCCTCGGTCACCGTTACGAACACCGTTTGACCAGCGGTACCCGTGAAGACGGGACCGGACTGCGAGGAAGATCCCGACCAGTCATACGTGTAGGTGCCCGGTCCAGGGACGGATGCCTGGATCATGCCGGGCGCACCGTAGCATGCGATCGTGCTCAGGATGAACTCGGGAGAAAAGGGCGGGAAGACCCCGACCGTGACCGAATCGATCACCGGGTCGGAACAACCGTCGGTGGTCTGCACGATGTACGTGGTGGTCGTGGCGGGGCTTACCGTATGTGTCGATACGGGGAACAGGCCATTGTTCCATTGGTACACGGTCTGTGCGCCCGGGTATCCACCGGAGGGCACGACCTCCAATATGCTACCTCCGCCATCGCAGATCGGGTTCTGCGAAACGGTGAACGTGGTGGTGAGCGGCGGATGATCGATGAAGGTGAGCGTATCGCTGGACAGGCAGGCCCCCTGTCCGATGGTATAGATCAATGTGTGCGTCCCATCCGGAAGTTGCATCGGGTCGAAGGTGGTCGACGGAAGTCCGGAAAAGGACCCGCCCGGCGGGGAAAGTTCAACATCCACCTGCACGTCGTTCGAACAATAGAAGGATTGTACACCGCCGATCATCGCCTGTTCGAAAGGATCGATGGTGATGGTGACCTGGTCACTGCATCCCGCCGCCGAGGAATAGTCGATCAAATGGACGCCCACACCAGCGATCGCCGGATCGAACAGGGCCATGGTGGAGCCCGTGATGCCGGGACCGGTGAAAGTGCATCCCGGTGGAAGTGAGATCAACTGGTATGGGGCATCCAGTGTGCACAGGGTGGTATCCAGGCCGATGAGCACATCAGGATGTACGATCGTCACGAGCGTATCCGAACAGGTGTTGGCCAAATAAGTGAGCACGTGCACGCCCACCCCGGCGGCCCCGGGATCATAGAACGGATCGTTGTCGATGTTGAGGTAGGTGCCGCTCCCCGACCAAGCCCCCCCGCCCGGGGTGCGTCCGGTGTGCGCGTTGTCCAGGGGCATGGGCGCATCACCGGAGCAGAAGAAGAGCGTGTCGTTGGTCACGGCCGTCCAGCGCACATACATCAGCACGGTGTCCACGCATCCATTGGGTGCGGCATAGGTCAACATGTCGTTCACATTGGACCCGCCCCCGGCCAGGAATGGATCGTACACCCCGGTCACCGGATCGGTGATCCCCAGACCGTTCCAAACCCCTCCTGAAGGAATTGGCGACGGGGTCAGCACGAACGGCGCTTGCGCCGGACAGGATGAACGGTTGCCACCGATATCCGCGGGCAGGACGACGATGGGGAACTGACCACTGCATCCCATCATGGCATAGGTCAGGATGTGTGTTCCCCCCCCGGCCTCGTCCGGGTCGAACACACCGTAGATCGAATCCACGATCCCGGCACCGTACCACGTTCCACCGAAAGGCGAGATCGGGATCGTATCCGGATACACCGATTGACAGACGGTATCGAGAGAGACGGGACCGAGGATGTTGTCCACATTGATCACCGTGGAATCCGAGCAGGCCCCGGCGGAGTAGGTCACCGTGTAGGAGCCGTTCATCGATGGGTCGAACAAGCCGGAGGATTGGATGAACGGCCCGGTCCAGATGCCTCCGGCCGGACTCGCGCCCTGCATGAAGAACGGGGTCGTCCCTGGACAGGCCGCCTGAACGGGTCCGGCGTCCATGCTGTCGACCACGATGGGGATGGTGTTGTCGCAGCCGCCCGGAAGCGTGTAGGTGATCGGATGGATACCGGGGCCCGCCGTGTCCGGGTCCAGCGTGCCCGCCAGGCTGTCGATGATACCGGCGCCGTTCCACCATCCTCCCGGGGGTGAAGCGACCAGATCGAACGCGGGTGCGGACTGACAGATCGGGCCGGAAGGGGCCACGACCTGGGGGTCGACCACCTGGACCGTGACGCTGCTCTGAGCGGTCTGCCCGGTGCCGATCTCGTTCACCACCACGGTATAGGTCGTCGTGACCGTGGGGCACACGGTGTGCGGCCCCGCGCCGGTCGGCAATCCGTTGTCCCAGGCGTAGCTGTAGCCGGCGCACCCCTGGACCTCGGCCACCAGATCCACACAGGTACCCGCGCAGATCGTGTCCTGGTCGACCAGCGCATTGACCGTCAACGGGCAGGTCGTGATCTGCGTCGAGGCCGAGATCGTGAACATCCAGATCGAATCGCAACGATCGGCCAGGCCGATGGTGAAGGTGAGGTCATAGGGACAGTTGTGATCGAAGGGGGGATCCACGGTCAACTGGGCCGAAGAGGCCATTCCGCCAATGCAGCCGTTGGCGATCGCACCGAACACGATCGGCATGTTCGGCCCGGAGAGCGTGAACGCCTCGGCCGTGATCGAATCGCAGGGGACGGGATCGCTGAACTGGACCGCGACCAGCGCCGAATTGCATCCTGGGGCCGTCGGGATGCTCATTGCCGGTGGAACAGGTGGATCGACCTCCGAGGTCCATTGGGCCTCGAAACCACAGTAGGCGACGGTCGCGTCGGATACGAAATGGACCGTGAGATATCCGCTGGTCGCGATGATGGGCGGTGGTGCGACGATCCCGGAATAGGCGGGACCGATCTGCGGGGAGGCCGTCGTGGGGCCATCGAAGAAGGTGAGCAGGTCGAGCCCCTGTTCGGTGCAGAAGACCGGATCGAAGACCAGGGTGATGGTGTTGCCCGCGTCGATGGTGAAGGTGAAGTCCTCGTTGTTGCCATAGATCGTCCCTCCGGGACCGGCCTCGCTGTCGAGAAGGATCCCCTTGCAGTCGGTCACCGTGGTATCGCTCATATTGAACTGCGGCAGCGGCTGGGCGGCCGATGCGAGGCCCAGCCCCATGGCGATCGGAAGGGCCATGTTGCGGAGTTCCATGAGGGGCGTGTTACAGGCTGTCGACAATGATCACCGTGGGCGACACGACCGTATTGCTCCAGTTGCCCTCGCGGTCGCGTATCCGGATGGAGAAGGTCACCGACTCCTGGTCACCATTGCCGATGAGGAAGAGCGGGTCGAGCTGCACGTCCAATTCGCCCTGGATGGGCACCTCGCTGTCCAAGGGTGCGAGCGGTTGCACATGGTAGGTGTCCGGTGCCGACAGACGGCTGTCCTTGATCTCCAGCGTCCGGTCGTCCGGGTCCTCGGTACCCAGGTCGCCATTGCCGTCCTTGTAGGAGAGCTTCAGGTGCACCGGATCGCCGAAGGCCGCGACGAGCGTCGGGGAAAGGTCGACCAGGGCGATCTCAGGTGTGGAGGACATCACCTCGTCCTTCCTGCATCCAAGGGAACACAGGGCAAGGCACAGGCCGATGTTGCACCACATCCTCATGGCACGACCAGCAGGGTGAAATAATCCCGCATCGGCGGGCCGGTCCCATCATTGGGCACTTCGGTCGGATCGGGATGATCGCCATCGTTCACATAGACACGCAGGAAGTAGTACGTCCCAGGGGCCGACCCGGTCAGGTCGATCGCGGCCTTGTGCGTGAACGTGGTGGTCGAATTCCCGAGATCCGGTCCGGAGAATCCTGCGCTCACCACGAGGTCCTGCTCGGCCACATCGTCGAAGCCGTTGCTCGAGGTGGAGATCTTGAACCGGTCGTATTGAAGGTCCTGCGGAGCGGTGGCGTCATCCATGAACGCGAACCAGACGTCCACCGCGGCCGCGGGGACCTCGATCGGTTGGACGCCCGGATCGGTACCCCGGGGATAGGGCTGCGTGGTGGTGCCCGCTGGAAAGGCCAGCAGGCCCACCACCTGGGGTTCCGTGTTGCCCGGAGTGGGCAGGTTGCCGAACATGTCCGGCGCACCGTTCTGGATCCATTGGGAGATCTTCTGGATGTAGTAGGTGCGCAGCTGGGCCCAATCCGATCCCGGCGGAACCTCCAGGGGCATCGTGCCCGAGGTATTGGGCACCACCACGGTCAGGCGTTCATAGAGGAAGGAGGCGTTCACATCACCGGGAAGGACACGGTAGGTGAAGGTCTGCCCGGGATCGTTCGCAATGACCGGATGGTATACGAGCGAATTGTACGAACTGGAGATCGTCCGGAAGTCGGGTTCGAAAGTGCCATCATGGCACCCGCTCTGTGCACACGTTGGATGGAAGACCTTCTGATGCAGCCAGGCGAAGTTGCCTTCGGGGAGGTATTCCGTGGCCGGTTGTGACACGCTCTGCTCCTGGTCCGCGAACGGGTTCGGGTCCTCACGCTGGCAGGCGATGACCGGCAGGATCGCGATGATGAGCAGCTTCCGCATGATCAGATCAGGTCGAAGAGGCTTTGCGCCATCGGGTCCAACAGGCCGGCCCCCATCACCTCGTTCTTGATACCCAGGATCTCGGCGATGGTGGGCACCATGTCCGTGGTCGTGCCGATGGGATCGTTCTCGGAACCGACCGAAAGTCCCTGGGGCACCGACGGACCGGCCATCATCGAGAAGACACGCAATGAATTCTGGTCGGAATGATCGTACGCATACCAATCGTTCTCGTCCTGGATGGCGTTGGCCTCGGCGTTGCGTCCGCATTCCGGCGAGGCGATGATGATGGTATCGTTCGCCATCTCCGGCACCTGCGAATTGATATAGTCCCACAAGTGGCCCACGGCATGGTCGGCACGGTGCAGCGAGGCGAGGTAGCTGGTGAAATTGCTGTGGCAGCCGTCCACCGCGCTGAGGTTCACCACGGTGAGCGCGGGTTTGAACCATTTGATCAGCTCGCAGGCGTAACCGATCGTCCGTAGATCAACACTGTCATGCACGGGAGGATGGGCGATGGTCCCGTTCTGTGTCTTGTCGAACATCTCCTTCATGAAGGCCTGGATGTCCTGCTTTTCCTCATTGGTGTTCCCCAGCGCGGGCAGCGGGTGTCCTTCATTCTCGAAGCTGTTGTCCAGGAAGGCCTTCATCTCATAGATCGGGGCCAGTTGGTCCTGCGGATGATAGATCTTGGCATCGGCCAGGTATTGATCGCCCAGCGGCCCGAACGTCACGTTCGGGGCGAAGAAATTGGCACCGTACTGCGCGCCGTAGTTCGGATGTTCACTGTAGTTGAGCAGAGGCACCGAATTGCCGATGGTGTTGCCGACGAACCACACCTTGGTGGCCGGAAGACCGGAATGCCGGCGCAGGTATTCGAAGATGGTCGGGTCCAGTGGCTTTTGCTGCAGACCCTGGGTGCTCGCCGTGTTGCCCTGCAACAATGAGGTGAGGCCACGATAGTGCCCGGTCGATACGGCACGCATCTCGCGGAACAGCGTACCCTGTGACTCGAGCGTCTGGCCCAGGATGGCGGGAATGGGATCGATCCCTCCGGCGCCGGTCCCGTACACGATCTTCTGGGTGGGCGGCCCGCCGTTCAGCATGTTGTACAGGATGTTCCCGGCATATGGCTGGTCCTGGCTGTCGTCCAGATACCGCTGCAGGACCGACTCCTGCTGACGGACACCGCCTGCGAAAAGCACGAACACGACATGCGATGCGAGTTGACCTCCCCCACCGGACGCTGCGAACAACCGCCCGGAGGGCAGGATGTACGGTGCGGCGATCGCCGCACCGGCGGCCGCACCCACTTTCCTGATGAATTTCCGTCTGTTCATGGCGTCGGGGTCAATAGAACTGGTATTCGTTGGAGGCGGCGAACGCGAAATAGACCAGCTCGGGTGTGACATTGGGGTCACCATCGATGTAATTGCGGAACCAGGTCATCTCGGCCTGGGTCGGTTCGCGGACCAGGAACCGGGCGTAGGTGTCCAGGATGAACGCATCCACATCGGCGCGCATCACCGAATCGCTCGGGATGATCACATCCGGCTTGTTCATGAAGTTGCTGATGATCACCTCGCGCGCCAGCTCCTTGTCACCGATCGACTCGATGCATTGTCCCATCTCGAACAATTGGTTCGCGGATAGGGCGGTCTGGAACAGGTTGGCGTGCAGGATGGCCACGTACTGTTCATTGGTCTTCTCCTTGTCCTTGTTCGGGCTCGGAGGAAGCACCGGCACTTCGTTCACCTCATAGACCTTGGGCTTGCGGCAGCCCGGGCTCCCCAATGCGACCATGGTCATCAGCAGAACGAGGGGCAGGACCCTAGTCGAAGTTGGCATACTCATCGGATGTGAGGATGTGGCGTTGGACCTTCTGCAGGTCCTTATCGGAAAGGAACGGTCCAAGCAGTTCATAGGTCTCATAGCTATCCGGAAGGCGGCCCTGGAAGGTCAGATAGCACCAGTCGATCATTCCTTCATGGAACTCGATCGAGCTTACCACGATATCGACATAATCGCTCTTGCTCTGTCCGGACATCCCGAAGAGGATGTCCGGCTGGGAATGTTCGACCATGTTGTAGCCGGCATTGAACTCGGATGCGGAGGGATACCGGAGGAACAGGTTGTCGAATGTGGCGTTCACGAAATTGAACGAGCCCATGTTGATCTCATCGAAGATGTCGTTGTAGATCACCCTGCGGAACACCTCATTGATCCCGATCACGCCCTCCCGGTATTCGATCCGGCTGGACCTGAGATCGACCAGGCGTTGTGCGCGGGCCTGGGCCTGCTGTGCCATGGCCGTGTTGCCCGCCAGGGAATCGGCCAGCGCGCTCAGCTGGGCCATGCCGATGTACTGGTCGATCACCGCATCCGAGGCCCCCTCCAGACAGCGGGCCTTGTACAGCTCGTATTGACGTTGGTAGTAAGCGTTGCGATAGGAGGAGTCGCCTTGGATGTAATCCGTGCTCGTCATCAATCGGTCGACCAAGGCTGCGCGCGCAGCTGACGAGAGGCCGTTGGACTCCAGTTCGTTCACATCGGCATCCATCTCCACGTCCAGGGGCTCCCGCCCGATCAGGTCGATGAACAACCGGTTCACATAGTTGCGCACGACCACGGTGGGGATGCCTTCGTAGTTCGGTGCCTGATTATCCTCCACCACCTCCACGTCCTTCCTGCACGCCACGAGGGCAATGGCCATCAGGACCACCCATATCCAAGGTGACCGTTCTATCGATATGGCCCGATCCATTCCGGAATGGTGCGCTTGGCACTACTATAATACGGCATCCCACGCTAGAGGGGGCGTCCGCTCGACCAAGGGGTGGAACGGCACCATTGGCAGGGACCTGCCATCGATGACCGCACCCGCAGGGCGTCTGCATCGTCAACAGTTGGATCGTACCAGGAATGGACCCGACGGAAAATACCAAAGCCGGGTCCGGGAGCGACCCGGATCCGGCGTTCGGTGGGTGGCGCAACGGGGGCGCCTATCGTTCGACCTGCGTCATGGACTTGTCCGCCGACGCGGTATGGGGTGACTGATGCGCAATTGCGATCACCGAAAGGACCAGGACGATGGCTGCGGCCTGGATCAAGGTGCGGTATTTGGGTTCCATGTGCGGTCCGGTTGGGGTTTGGTGGCCTTGTCGGACCTGTTACGGACGCCTCGCCGGTTGTTTACAATGATCCGACGAACACCCCTTTCGAACACCCTGGAAGCCGTTCAATGATCGATGGGTTTGAACGCCAGGTCCATGGGAAGGTTTCGGCAGGACCGTTCTTCAGGTGTCGAGATACCCCTTGATCGCGCCCACATAGGTCTCGAAGGCCTTGAGCCCCTTCGCCGTCAGCGCACAACTGGTGTTGGGGTAGTTGTCCTTGAAGGATTTCTTCACGCTGATGTAGCCGGCCTCCTTCAATCGGGTCAGTTGCGTGCTCAGGTTGCCGCGGGTGGCGCCGGTGTGTTCCAGCAGGTAGTTGAAGTCAGCGCGCTCGACCCCCACCAACAGGCTCACCACGGCGAGCCGCAACTGGTTGTGCAGGATGGGGTCAAGTGGTGCGAAGGCCATCCTCGTGCCGCTTCAGCATCAGACCTGGAATGATGTAACCCACCACGATACCCGCGCTGAAGATCAGCGAACTGTAGCCGGGGAATACGAAGGCGGCGGTCAGGCCGATCACCCAGAACAGGAGCCCACCGATCATCAAGGGGCGGAAACGCATCAGCATGCCGGTGATGAAGGTGGGCATGCCGGTGAGCACCAGCACGAAGGGGTTCGGGTCCAGCCCTTTCGCCACGAGCAGGATGATCAGGAGCACGAGGGTGATGGCGAAGCCGCTCCACAGCCACATCTGCACACGATCCATCATGGTCATCACTCCCTTGCGGTGCCCTTCCCGCGCACCGTGCAGGCTGGATCCGATCGCCCCGATCAAGCCCATGCCTGGCCAGACCAGCCAATGGAGGGCGACGCCCTGTCGCAGCAGCACGTGGTCGATCGCCCCGGAGAGCGCGCAAAGGACGCCCCAGAGCAGGAAGTAGAAGTTCGCGCGTTGTGCGCTCTGTTTCGCCTCGGCGATCATGCGATGGATCACCTCCATGCTTTGTGCCGGTGTCATCTCCTGGTCCATGTCGTTCGGTATGGGATGAGCAAATATAGACTTGTTTATTTTATAAACCAAATAACTTCAGGAACACCACTCCGCGGTCGGCTCCGATCATCTAGAATTCGACGGTGGGATCCCGCCGATCGCCGGCCCCATCCAGGGCCTGGGCCAGGGGCATCCGCTCCTGCTGGAACGCCGCCATGTGCGCGGGCGTGACGGGGTCCGCGCTGGGCAGCTCTTCCTTGCGATGGTCCACCTGCACGCCGTTCTTCCAGAAGCGGAAGCACACGTGCGGACCGGTGGCGAGGCCCGTGCTGCCCACCTCTCCGATCACCTGTCCCTGCGCCACGCGCTGGCCCAGCTTCACCAGGATCTTGCGCATGTGCAGGTACTGGGTCTCGTACACGCTGTTGTGGCGGATCTTCACGTAGTTGCCATTCCCCGCCGTGTAGCCGGCCTTCTCCACCACTCCATCGCCCACGCTGTGGATCGGCGTGCCGTAGGGTGCGGCATAGTCCGTCCCCAAATGGGCCTTGAACCGCTTCTGGACCGGGTGGAACCGATGTCGGGAGAATCCGGAGGAGATCCGGCTGAACTTCAGCGGTGCCTGCAGAAAAGCCTTGCGCAGGCTGTTGCCCTCGGCGTCGAAATAGCCCATGGCGCTGTCCTGTGCGAAGCGATAGGCCTCCTTGGTCATTTCCCCGCTGATGTAGCGTGCGGCGAGCACCTCGGGGTCGCCATAGGGCTGCCCGTCCACGGTGTGTTCCTCGAACACCACGGAGAAGCGATCGCCCTTCTGGATGCGGTAGAAGTCAACGGTCCAGGCGTAGATGTCGGCGAGCAGCATCGCCAGGCGCGGATCGCCGCCGGCGTTCGCCAGGTCGTTGTACAAGGCGCCGGTCACCTCCACACTCAGGGCGCGTTCGGTCGTGTCCACCTTGCGATGACCCACGCGCACATCATAAGGAGGCAGGACATGGAACACGACATGCTCCACGGGGTCGACCTCGTACACGAAATAGCTTAGGAGCGCCGTGGTGTCGCTGGTGAAGACATAGGCGATGGGATGGCCCACGTGCATATGCCGTACGTCGAACGATCCGGCAGCCACGTTCACCAGACTATCCACAACGCCGTACGAGACGCCATGCGCGGCGAGCAGGTCGCCGAACGTATCCCCCCGCTTAATGTGTTGCTGGTCGATCACGAAGCCGTCCAGTGGGATGCCGTAGGCGCTGGGCGGGTCGGGAATGGTGTCCTCCGTGGGCACCGCCGCTTCGGGCTCGGGCACGTACTCTTCGTGCGGCATGATGTCCACCGTCATCAATACGGCCAGTAAGGCAAGGGCGGCCAGCCCGCCCAAGCTCCACCAGGTCCTCCGGCTCATGGGCGCACAAGAAAGGGGATCACGCGAAGGGCAACGCGCGGGCGGGTCCGATCATTTCAACGGGCCCGTGTTCGGACAGCGGCATCACAACTTGGCGATGGGATGTACCAGCCCCGCGTAGCTGTTCAGTTCCATCTTGATCGAACCGACGAGCACCTTGGCCTGGGCCAGCACGGGGACCAGGTTGTCGTCGTCGGTCACCCACACGTTCAGGTCGTCGTTCGTGGCGAAGATGCGGCCCTCCTGCACCACGGGTTGGAAGCGGAGGCAGTGGTACTTCCCGCTGCGCACCTTGATCGTTTCGCGGCCGATGAACTTCATCCGCAGCGGCCAGATCTCATCATCGAGGAAGGTCTGGATCTCGAAGATCTGGCCCGGTTCGGCGTGGCGCAGGTCGAGCGTGCGCGCGAAGTAGAACGCGCTGAGCATGTCCTGCACGTTGGCCGGCACGTCGTGCGTCTGCTGTTTCTGCGTGCTCACCTGGTGGCGGTGCTGCATGTAGAGGTAGTCCTGGCTGAACGTGTAGCCGCCCTCGTCCACCCGCCGTTGGAACACCCAGGGGAACACGCCCTTCTGGTCGAACCAGGTCTCGTAACGATCGTCCACTTTGTAGAACAGGTCGAAAGCGCCGAGGCTGCGACCGGTACCGACGGCGTGCAGCAGGGGCCGGTCCTGGATGGTGCGGTCCGTGGGCTGGAGCTGGACAGTGGCCTCACCGGCGTTCATGAAGCCGTAGTGCACGATGTAGTTCAGGGTCTCCCCGGCCTGGAAGGCGTCCTGCTGCAGGGTCCGCAACGGATAGGTCTCCATGGCCTCCGTTCCCTCCACGGGCGGTGCCTGGGCGAAGGCCACCGGCATGGTGCACAGGCCCAGGAGCAGGAGCGCGGACTTGCGGGTCATGGCGTTCATGGTGCAAAAGCGGTGCCAGGGAACATGAAAGTTACGGCCGCCATAAGCCCAGGTCGGCGCCTCCCTACACAACGATGTTCACGATGCGCCTGGGCACCACGATCACCTTCTTGGGCGCCTTGCCTTCCAGACGGCTTTGCACTTCGGGGTTGGCGAGCACGGCGGCCTCCACTTCCTCCTTGCTGAGGGCGATGGGGAATTCGAGCTGGAGGCGGGTCTTGCCGTTGAAGCTGATCGGGTAGTTGAAGCTGTCCTCCACGAGGTATTGCGGATCGAACGCGGGCCAGGGTTCAGCCAACACGCCCTTGTATGTGTCCGAAGCATATTTCTCCGGATTCAGCTTCTGCCACAATTCCTCGGCGATATGCGGCGCGAAGGGCGCGAGCACGACCACCAGCGGTTCCAGCACCGCGCGCTTGTCGCACTTCAGCGCGCCCAGTTCGTTGGTGGCGATCATGAACTGGCTGACGCTGGTGTTGAAGCTCATCCGCTCGATGTCCTCGGTCACCTTCTTCAGCGTGGCGTGCAGCACTCTCAATTCCTCCTTGGTCGGTGCATCGTTCGTCAGCCGCAACGGGTCGACCCCGTGGGTCGACGGTACAGGGGCCTCCGAAGGAGATCCGGTGTGGAAGAGATTCCAGAATTTCCGCAGGAAGCGGTAGGTGCCCTCGATGCCATTGGTGTCCCACGGCTTGCTCTGCTCGATGGGCCCGAGGAACATCTCGTACAGCCGCAAGGTGTCCGCGCCGTAGCGCTCGATGATGTCGTCCGGGTTATAGACATTCAGCTTTGACTTCGACATTTTCTCAACCTCCCTTCGTGCCGTGACCCTGCTACTTTCATCAAGCACAAAGTCGATATCCCGCTTAGCCTCGCTAAATGACTTCAATTTCTCGTTCTTGAACTCTTCAATGGCGATGGCATCATCACCTTGCACGAACCTCACATCAACATTGGATCCACTAAGGTGGAACTCAATCTTGGTGTGCTCGCTGTCAATTTTCAAAGACGGCCAATAGCTCTGGTACTTGAGAAGAAGTTGTCGTTTCAAATACTCCTCTCCCTTCGCCACAATTGATTGACTGACATAGACAAGCGGGGTTCGTTCCGGGTCCATCACCGGTCCCTCAAAATCGTCATAATCTTGGCTGACCTTGACCTTGTTCACAAATGGAAGAATAGCCGATACCCCCTGGATCATCCCCTGGTTCACAAGCTTCCTGGCCGGTTCATCGAAAGGGATCCAGCCGCGGTCGTGGAGGAACTTGGTCCAGAAGCGGAAGTAGAGCAGGTGGCCGGTGGCGTGCTCGCTGCCGCCCACGTAGAGGTCCACCTGGCCCCAGTAGTCGACCGCTTCCTGGGAGGCGAACCGCTCCTTGTTCTTCGGATCCATGTAGCGCAGGAAGTACCAGCTGCTGCCGGCCCAGCCGGGCATGGTGGTGGTCTCCAGCGGGTACCCTTCGTAGCTCCAATCCTTCGCCCGCGCCAAAGGCGGTTCACCGATCTCGGTGGGCTGGTACTTGTCGATCTCGGGCAGCACCAACGGCAGGTCCTTCTCCGCGACCGGATAGGGGATGTCATCCTTGTAATAGATCGGGATGGGCTCGCCCCAATAGCGTTGCCGGCCGAAAGCGGCATCGCGCAGGCGGTAGTTCACGCGCCCCTCGCCGGCACCCCGCTTCTCCAGCTCCGCGATGGCCCGCTGGATCGCGGCGGGTACCTTCAGTCCTTTCAAGAAACCTTCGCTGCTGATCGTGGCCTCCTTGCTTTCGTCGGCCTCCTTCTCGATATCGGCACCTTCGGTCACCGCGATGATGGGCAGGCCGAAGTGCTTCGCGAAGCGCCAGTCGCGTTGGTCGCCGCCGGGCACGGCCATCACGGCCCCGGTGCCGTAGCCGGCCAGCACGTAGTCGCCCACCCAGATGGGGATGTCCGCGCCGGTGAACGGATGCTTCGCGTACGATCCGGTGAACACCCCGCTCACATGCTCCACGTCGGCCTGGCGCTCGCGTTCGCTGCGGTTCTTCGCCTTGTTCACGTATGCTTCCACCGCGTTGCGTTGTGCTTCCGTCGTGAACTTGCCCACCAGCACATGCTCGGGGGCGAGCGTCAGGAAGGTCACACCGAAGAGGGTATCGGGGCGGGTGGTGAAGACCTCGATGAAGTCCTCTCCGACGGGGAACCGCACCAGCGCCCCCTCGCTCCTGCCGATCCAATTGCGCTGGGCCTCCTTGATGCTCTCGCTCCAATCGAGTTGGTCCAGGCCATCGAGCAACCGCTGTGCATAGGCGGTGATGCGCAGGCTCCATTGGGGCATGCGCTTGCGTTCCACCGGATGGCCGCCACGCTCGCTCACACCGTCCTTCACTTCATCGTTGGCCAGCACGGTGCCGAGCGCGGGGCACCAGTTGACCCAGGCCTCGCTCAGGTAGGCCAGGCGGAAGTGCTGCAGCACCATCTGCCGGGTGCGCTCATCGAACGCCTTCCATTCCTCCGCGGTGAATTCGCCGACGAACTCCTCGATGTCGCCGGTGAGGATCGAGGCATCCTGCCCCTGACAACCCTGGCTTTCGAAGCGGGCGACGAGCTCATTGATCGGTCGCGCCTTGTCCGCCCGGGGATCGTACCAGCTGTCGAAGAGCTGCAGGAAGACCCACTGCGTCCACTCGTAGAAGGCCGGATCGCTGGTGCGCACTTCCCGGCTCCAGTCGAAGCTGAAACCGATGCGGTCCAGTTGTTCGCGGTAGCGCGCCGCGTTCTGCCCGGTGGTCTTCGCCGGATGCTGACCGGTCTGGATGGCGTACTGTTCCGCAGGCAGGCCGAAGCTGTCGTAGCCCATCGGGTGCAGCACATTGAAGCCCTGGTGCCGCTTGTAACGCGCCACGATGTCGCTGGCGATGTAGCCGAGCGGATGACCGACATGCAGGCCCGCGCCGCTGGGGTACGGGAACATGTCGAGCACGTAGTACTTGGGCTTCGACGGGTCGTTCGCCACGCAGTAGGTGGATCGCTTCACCCATTCCTTGCGCCACTTCGTTTCGATCGCCTTGTGCTCGTAGGCCATGTTCGCCGAGATCGTTGGCAAATCTAGCGGGGCGTGCCGTTCGGCAAGGCTTTGGCGAAGGACCCTGCGCTACCTTCGCCCCCCGATGGGCATGGACCGCCACTACCGCTCGCGGGCACGCACGGCCACCGTGGGCACGGTGATCGGCATCGCGCTGGTGCTGTTCATGCTGGGCGTTCTCGGTTTCCTGGTGCTGAACGCCCATGCGTTGAAGCGCTATTTCCAGGAGAACGTACGGGTGGAGATCTTCCTGAAGCACGACCTGAAGGAGGTGGACGTGATGCAGTTCCGCAAGGAGCTGGACACCGAGCCCTACACCAGGGAGACGCAGTACGTCACGGCGGACGAGGCCGCGGAGCAACTGAAGGAGGACCTGGGCGAGGACTTCCTGGGTGTGCTGGGAAGCAACCCATTGCTGGCATCGATCGACCTGCGTGTGTCGGCGGAATATGCACGACCGGACAGCCTGAAATGGATCGTGGAGGAGCTGCGCCAGGACGAGCGCTCACAGGAGGTCTCGTACAATGCGGCGGTGGTGGAGAACATCGACGCGAACATGAACAAGCTGGGGCTGGCGGTGCTGGGCTTCAGTGTCCTGCTGCTGATCATCGCGGTGGCGCTGATCAACAACACGATCCGCCTGGCGATCTACTCGAAGCGTTTCCTGATCCGCACGATGCACCTGGTGGGTGCCACGCAATGGTTCATCAAGAAGCCCTTCCTCGGGCAAAGCCTCTGGCAGGGGATCCTGGCCGCGTTGTTGGCGATCGGGTTGTTGGTGGGGGCCCTGCGCCTGATCATACGCTATGTGCCCGACCTGCTCGCCTTCACCAATGCGCAGGTCCTGGCCCTGCTGTTCGGCGGTGTATTGGTGCTGGGGCTGATCATGTCCCTGGCGAGCACCTGGTTCGCCGTACGCCGCTACATTCGCATGAACGTTGAGGACATGTTCTACCGCTGACCTCGAAGACCGAACATCCATGGCCGCGAACAACAACAACGAAATGCCCTTCACCCGGGTGAACTACCGCTACCTGCTGATCGGGGTGGGCATCCTGATCCTGGGCTACATCTTCATGAGCGGCGGTGGCAGCGGCGACCCGAATGTGTTCGACGAGAGCGCCATCTTCAGCCCGATGCGCATCACCGTGGCGCCGATCGTGGTGATGGTGGGCTACATCTTCCTGATCTACGCGATCATGAAGCGGGGCGAACGCTGATCGCCTGGCCCATTTCCTTTTTCCTGAAAGCCTCATCTTGCGCCCCCGATAGCCGGGACCGCACCCTGCCGTGACCACTTCACAAGCCATCATCATCGCCATCGTGGAGGGGTTGACCGAGTTCCTGCCGATCTCCTCCACCGGGCACATGATCATTGCGGAGAAACTGCTGGGCACGGAGGCGGATGTGTTCACGAATGCGTACATCGTGAACATCCAGTTCGGTGCGATCCTGAGCGTGGTGGTGCTCTATTGGAAGCGGTTCTTCCAGTCGCTCGACTTCTACTTCAAGTTGCTGGCGGCCTTCCTCCCCACCGCGATCCTTGGCTTCCTGTTGGACGACCACATC
>JACJZI010000007.1 GCA_020635655.1 Flavobacteriales bacterium | reverse complement strand
CGTCCGACCCACATCGGCAGGACACCATGCACGTCAGGGCATCCGCGGTGGCGTTCGAAAAGGCCCGTATCGACCTGGACGTACGTCTGCCCTTGGAAGATCCGGACGATCGGATCTTCGTGCATGCGACCAGCACCTCCCTACCATTCCGGGCGTTCGATCGCGCGACCAACGATCTGCTCGGCGTGCGCGCGGACCGCGGTGTCATCCTGGGGGTCCGGTATGACATGGTGGGCGACGATGATGGAGCGACCGGCACGGTGGATATGGAATACACCGATCTGGCGCTGGAGGTTCGTCGCACGGACGGAAGGAGGGAGGCCCGTAAGCTGCTCACGCTCCTCGTCAACGGCGTTGTGCGCAAGGAGAATCGACGTGCCTCCGAAAAGGACTTCCGGCTCGGCGCGTTCCGCATCGACCGACGAAAGGACCGGGCCGTATTCAACTACCTCTGGCTGGGACTGCGTGAGGGCATGCTGGCCACGATGCTTCCCGGTGCGATCTACGCACCCCTACGTGAGGTTCGTTGAGTTCCGAGGTCCTTGCCCGAACTGTTTTCCTGGTCGGTCGTCTCAGGCCTGACGGTCCTGCTGACCTTGCGGCTCCTTTTCATGAAAGCGCGCGTACAGGCGTTCCAGGGAGACCCGTAATTCGTGCAGAAGCTGCTGTAGCGAAACGTCGCCCATTTCCTGGAGCAGTCCCGGTAGCAACCAGGTGCCGAGGAACACGACCATCCGTTTGGCGAGTCCCCCTTTTCGGAAGGCCGCCGCACCAAGGGCCGTGGTGAAGGAACCCTCTCCGAGGAACTTGGAGACCATGGCGAAGGGCTTCCAGGAGCGCAGCATCTCCCCCGCCGCGTTGCGCAACAACCGTCCACGGACCTCTCCGTCGTTCAGGGCCTTCCAATGGCGCTGCAAGCCCTGCTGGTGGGATCGCCCCAGTTCCTTGAGACGCTGCTTTTCCGCGGCCACCTCGTCCAGGCTCAGGAATCGTGGGCGGTCAGTCATCGTGGTACATCGTATTCAGCAGGTGGAGCACGATGCGGTCGCGGGCACCACCCCGCCAGATGATCAGGAAGATCGCCCCGAGCAGGGTATAGGCGCCGGCCATGATCGCGAAGCCGGACGCGGTATCCCCGAGCGCCTGGCCGATCCACAAGGCACCGGCGATGCTCAGGAACAGCAGCACGATGGCCACCGCCAGAACGAGCACCACGTTGCTCAGGAGACCGGCCGCAAGCTTCGCCGAGCGCTCGCTCGCCACCAGCAGGGTGTGGTCCTTCTGGGCCTCCCAATAGCCGCGTGCATCGGCCCACAGGCTATCCATGAAATCCCCCATGTCCGCTTGTGCGAACGGGTCCGTGCGGGACATGGCCCCATTTTCCGTCGCCCGGGTCCCGGTGTCGGTCCTAGACATCGGCCGAGCTCTTGTGCGTCTGGTGTTTCACGCGGTCCCACAGGTCACGGCCCTCCTCGAACAGGTATTTCAGAAGGTCGTCCACCTCTTCGCGTGTCATCGTGGCCTTTTCCTTCACCTTTCCTTTGGCCTCGCGCCAGCGCTCCTGGCCTTCGGCGACCAGTTCATCCAGGTCCGCCTTTGCTTTTCTGCCGCGTTCGCCGATGTGCTCGCGCGTTTCCTTTCCACTTTGGGGTGCAAAGAGCACACCGAGCGCCGCTCCGACGGTCAGGCCGGCGAGGAAGAGAAAGGCGCCTTGTCCGCGTTCATTGCTCATGACTTTGGATTCTAAGCGAAAGGTACGACAGCCTCAATGCCGCTTCCATGATATCCGGCAGTTCGGGCACCGTGTAAGTTTGCCGCAATGCGGCCGCTGGGCGTTCTCCTTCCGATCCTATTGCTCCTGCTCCTGGCCGCGCTGCTGCTCGGCCATCTGATGTTCGGACCGGTCAAGATCCCCGCCAGTGCGGTGTGGAATGCCCTTTTCGATCCGGGGGCGTCCGAGGTCCCCTGGGTCCGGATCGTGCGTGAAGTGCGCCTGCCGGAGGCGCTGACGGCCCTGCTGGTGGGTGGAGGCCTGGCGGTATCCGGTGCGATGCTGCAGACGCTCTTCGGGAATCCGCTCGCCGGACCGTCCGTGCTCGGGATCTCCAGTGGTGCGAGCCTGGGTGTGGCCCTTTTGTTCCTGGGCGGCCCGTTCCTGCCGGCCCTCCTGGGCGGGTCGGACCTGGCCCTGGTGCTCTCCGCGTGCATGGGGGCTCTTGCCGTTCTGGCGGTCGTCATCGCAGCGGACCGACGGGTCAATGACGGTATCACCCTGTTGATCGTGGGTCTTATGATCGGCTATTTCAGTTCGGCATTGATCGGTCTCCTGGAGGTGGCCGCGGGTGAACGCGCGCTGAAGGGCTTCGTCCTATGGGGCATGGGCACGTTCGCGACCACTACCCTTGATCGTCTCCCGCTGCTGGCGATACCCGTGGTCGCTGGATCACTTTTCTGCATCTGGTGGGCCAAACCGCTCAACGCGATGTTGTTGGGCGATGCCTATGCGCGGAGCATGGGCGTGGAGGTCCGGCGCCTGCGTCGGGGTGTGATCATCGTGACAGGTGTGCTGGCCGGCACCTGCACGGCGTTCTGCGGACCGATCGCGTTCCTCGGTCTGGCCACGCCACATGTCGTCCGGGGGGTGTTGCGGACAGAGGACCATCGGATCGTGCTTCCCTACAGCCTGGGCATGGGGGCGCTGCTGGCCCTGGTCTGCGACCTGATCGTGCGCCTGACCGGACCGGTGCACGCGATGCCTTTGAACGCGGTGACAGCCCTGCTCGGTGTTCCCGTGGTGGTCATGGTACTTGTGCGTGGACGCCGATGGGCACGCATGTCATGAGTTGTGCAATGACCGCCACGGACCTGGCCATCGGACATGATGGACGCGTTTTGATCGAAGGGATCGACCTCGATCTGCGTCCTTCGGAGCTCGTGGCGCTCATCGGCAACAACGGCACCGGCAAATCGACCCTTTTGGATACGTTGGCAGGCTTGCGGTCCCCAATGCGCGGACACGTCACCACGGAAGGCAGGGATGTTCGTGCGCTGTCTCCCCGAGATCGGGCACGTCGCATCGCACAGGTCCTCACGGTGCGTCCACGCAGTGGATTGCTCACGGTCTCGGCCCTGGTGGCCCTGGGCCGTCATCCCTGGACGGACGCATTGGGCAGGGAAAGTGAAGGGGACCGGAAAGCGGTACGGGATGCATTGGCGTCCGTGGATGGTATTTCGCTCGCCGACCGCGCTGTCGCGACCTTGAGCGATGGCGAATTGCAGAAGGTGATGATCGCGCGTGCCCTGGCCCAGGACACCCCCATCCTTCTGCTGGATGAGCCGACCGCGCATCTTGACATCACGAATCGCGCGATGGTATTCGCATTGCTGCGCCGTGTGGCCACGCAACGCCACAAGGCGATCGTCTGCGCCACGCACGACCTGCAGCATGCACTGGCGTTGGCGGACCGCATCCTCCTGCTGCGGCGGGACGGTGGACCCTGGCTCGGTGATCCGCGAATGGCCGTGCGTGAGGGTGTGATCGCGGCGGCGTTCGATGGTCCCGACGCACATTTTGATCCCGCCACGGGCGCTTTCAGGGTGTTCCGGAACGACGGACCCCCGCTCACAGGCGGGGGTCCGGGATAAGGGCGAAGCCCGTCCTATTTCTTCAGGGAATCGCGGATCTCCATCAGGAGCTTGTCGGTACTGCTCGGCTCCGGCGGTGCGGTCGGCGCGGCCTCCTCCTTCTTCTTCATGCTGTTCATCGCCTTCACCACCATGAAGATGGCGAACGCGACGATGATGAAGTCGATCACCGTATTGATGAACAGGCCATAGTTCAGCATCACGGCCTCCTTCACCACCTCACCGTTCTCGATGACGGCGGGCTGGAGTTCCATGCTCATCTTGCTGAAGTCCATCCCACCCAGGGCCAACCCGATGGGTGGCATCAATACGTCATTGACGAACGAGGAGACGATCTTCCCGAACGCTCCGCCGATCACGATACCAACGGCCATGTCCACCACGTTGCCGCGCATCGCGAACTCCTTGAACTCCTTGAGCATGCCCATGATCTTCGGTTTTGGTTATTGCTGTGACGAAGGTCGCAAGGATCCTTCACATGTCGTGACCGGGTGCACGCTGCAACTCGAACCGCTCCGTTCGTGGTCCGGCGCTCTCCCTGCCGCTGACCCGGACCGACCAGCCCGACGGTACGCGTATGTATGCGATGCGCTTCGGGAAGTCGTGCGTTGGGTTGGTGAAGATCAGGGTGTCACCGTGGGCGCGCCCGCGGAAGGGCACCCATTTGCCCTTGTTCTGCGAGCGTATCCGTGCGGAATACGTGGCGTTGCCATTGTCGGACCAACCCAGGGCGAGGTCCTCGATGAAGACCGTGTCGTTGCCGGAGAGCACATAGCCATGCCCGATGAGCCCCGCACCGCCGGCATGTACCCATTGTTCGTGGAAGTCCAGATGATCGCTCGTGGTGGTGTCGACCCAGGAGCCCACCAGGTCCAGGTAGGGACGCACCGCAGCGGGGAGCGGCGCATCCGGCAGGGGGGCCTCATGATCGGGCCGGTGAGGCCCGCACGCGCAGAGGGCGAGCAGGGCCGGGAGGCAAATGCCCCGGAGTTGGGATCGCGTCATAGGGACCGTTGGATCTTGGCGATCGCTTCCTGTACGGGCATGGGTATGGGCATCTTGGCGGCCTTGTCGTAATCGTACATCACCTGCACGCTGTTCCCTTCGGCGACCAGGTCGCCCGCCTCATCGTGGATGGCGTAACCCATCGTGAAGCTCGTGTTCCCGACACGGGTCGTGCCGGTGCGCACGGTCAGGGTCTGTGGCCAGACGACGGGCTTGCGGAAATCGATGGCGGTGTGCGCGAGGATCACCCCGATGTTCCTTTCACGGTGCAAAGCGAGCACGCCGATGCGTTCGAGGTAGTGCATCCGGGCGGACTCGAAGTAACGCAGGAAGACCACGTTGTTCAGATGGCCGAACAGGTCCTGCTCCCCCCAGGCGATGGGCACTTCGATGCGTTGGACAAGGCGCGGGTCCACGGGTTCAGCGCAGTTCGCGCATCAGCTGCTTGTGTTGGTCGCGCAGGCGTTCCACCTCGCGGCGCGTGCGGTCGGCCTTTTTCTCGAGCTCCTTGCGCATGGCCTCGCCCGCGGCGCTCTTGAAATTGAACATGCCCATCTTGTTCTCGAACTGGAGCAGTTCGTTCTCGAGCTCCTGGATCTTGCGTTTGATGATGCGTGTCTCGCGTTCGATCCGGGAGGAGGCATCGGGCCCGCCCTTCAGTCCTTCGATATGGCCCTGGAACTGCATGCGGCGGCGTTCGTCGGCCTCCAGTTTCAATCGGCCATAGAGGTTGTCCATGCCATCCTTGTAACGTTCGAAGAGCGCCTCGTACTTCCTGGGTGAGACGCGCCCGCTCTCCAGCCAGCGTTTGCTGAATTCCTTGAGGGCTTCGATGTCCTTGTTGCGATCGCCGCTCAGCTCGAAGCTTCCGATCTCCTGGAGCAGGTCCTCACGGGCCTTGAGATTTTCCGACTGCTCGGCATCCAGCTTGTCGAAGTTGGCTTTCCGGGCGGAGAAGAACGCATCGCACGCCTCGCGGAACCGGGCCCAGAGCTTTTGTTCGTCGCGAGGCCCGGCGGAGCCCGTCGCGCGCCATTCCTGTTGCAGTTGTTTCAATCGGTCCGCCGTGCTCCGCCATTCGGTGCTGTCCTTCAATGCGATCGCTTCCGTCAACAGGGCCTGCTTTTTCTCACGCACCTCGCGGTATTGTTCCCGGACCTTGTCGAAGAAGGTCTTCTTGGCATCGAAGAACGCGTTGCAGGCCGAACGGAACTCCTTCCACACGCGTTCGTTCTCCTTTTTCGTGGCGAAACCGATGCCCTTCCAGGCATTCTGCAGTTCGAGCACGTTCTCGGTGAGGGTCTTCCACTCCTTGGCGCCGGCATCCGCGGTGCGTGCCGTCAGCTCGTTCACCTTCTCCACCAGGTTCTGCTTGGCCGCGAGATTGGTCTCGTGCTCGGCCCGACGGGCCTTGTAGTATTCATGGATCCGTTCGTAGACCACGCGTGTGGCGTTCCAGAAGGCGTCCCGCACCTCCTCCCATTCCTCCTTCACGACCGGTCCGATCTGGTGCCACTTCTCCTGGTATTCCTTCACCAGCATCTCAGCCTCCTTCACGCTGTCCACGCGCTGCACGGCCTCCATGTCCGCGATGAGCGCACGCTTCAGTGCGGTGTTCTTCTTGAGGTCGTGGTCCCGCAGTTCCTTGTAGATGCGGATGTGGTAGAAGAACTCATCGAGCAGATGGCCATAGTCGCGCTGCAGGTCCCGATAGGTGTGTTGCGGAACAGGACCGATCCCCTTCCATTTTTCCTGCAGGTCCTTGAACCGTTGGAAGGCGTTGCCGATGTTCTCCTCATGGGCGATCACCTCCCTCAGCTCGGCCATGATGGCCTGCTTGGCCTCCAGGTTCTCGGCTTCCTCGCGGGCCTTCCTGCGCTGCACCTCGTTCACCTTCTGGTTGAAGGCATCGAGCAGCTGCTTGAACCGTTTGTCCTCTTCGTCGGAGAGCGTGGCCGATTCGATCGGACCGGTCACCGGGGCATCCGGGGCCGCCTCTTCACCTTCATCGGGATCGCCCTCGGCCTGCCTTGCCTTTTCATGCGCGTCGGCCACGAGCGCTTCATAGCTCTCCTTCACGCCATCCACCTGGTCGGCGGTCTGTTCCAGGTCCTCCTGTTGAAGCAGGACCTCCATCCGGGCGATCAGCTCCGCTTTGGTCGTCATGTGTCGAATGCGGCGCTGTTCCTGTCCGCATGCCCAAATATAGAAGGCCTCGGGACGCGCGATGCTACGGTCGGAGCGGGTGTCAGACCTCCAGGCCCAGCACGCAGACATCGTCCACCTGCTCGGTGGCCCCCTTCCAATCGAGGAAGGCCCGCTCGAGCACTTCACCTTGATCGCGCAACGGCAGATGCTGGTGGTGCATCACCAGATCATCGAACCGCTTGGTCATGAAGCGTTGATGCTCGGGCCCTCCGAGCTGGTCGATGTAACCGTCGCTGAAGAGGTACAGGCGGTCCCCCTGCTTCACCGAGAGACGGTGGCAGGTGAAGTGGCGGTCATCGCCATGGTGCGCTCCACCGATGGGCCGACGATCACCATTGATCACGGTGAGCTGGCCCTGATGGACCCAGTAGAGCGGGCGGAAGGCACCGGCGAAAAGCACTTCATTGGTCGCCCGGTCGATCCGGCAAAGGGCGACGTCCATTCCGTCTCCCGCACCCAATCGGCGGCCCTGCTGGTGAAGCGTCTCGATCAGCCGTTGGTTCAGCAGGTGGAGCAGTTCGGAGGGATCCCGTTCCGGTGCCGTGGTCACCAGCTCGTTCAGCAGGGAGCAGCCGATACCTGCCAGCATGGCCCCGGGCAATCCATGGCCGGTGCAATCGGCAGCGGCCACGAGGCAGCGGTCGGGACCGATGCGATGGTACCAGTGGAAATCACCGGAAACAAGGTCCTTGGGACGATGCATGACGAAGAAGTCGCGGAACTGGGCGGCATAGACCTCGGGTGAGGGGATCAATGCGTTCTGGATCTTCCGCACGTATTGAATGCTGTCGGTCACATGACCGTGCCGGGCGAGCAGGTCCGAATGGTCCCTCTCCTGTTGGCGCAGCCAGCGCCCCACCGACGTGAACAACAACAGACCCAGGAGAAGGAAGGCACCCACGGTGACCGCGATATTGCGCCATAGCTGGTGGATCGCTTCGGCATGAACGGCGGCCAGGGGCGTTTCCGCCAGCACGATGCCGGCGACCCGGCCCTTGCCGTCCACGATGGTGTCGAAGGCCATCAGGTCGCCCAGGGCGCTCGCTTGCTCGGGATCCACCCGCCCCCCCTTGAAATAGCCACCGAGCAGATGGCCCTGTCCCTTGTCGAAGCGCTCCCTGAACCGGGGTTTGTCGTCGCTCGTGGCTACGATCTGCAACTCCTGATCGAGACTGTCATAGCTCAGGACCAGCACCGGACGTTCCAGGCCGTTCTTCACGGCCGCCTTCCGCAGGTGGTCGTGGATCACATAGTACCAGGCGTCCTGCGTGTTCTTGATCACCGATCCACGCGAGCCGTACTTGTCCAACAACCGCTGCACGTGCGAACCTTCGATCTGGCCGGCCAATGTGGAGGTGATGCTCCCCAGATGCGTCAGGGACGCGTTCCGAAGGGAGGAGTAGGTACTGTCGTGCGACCAGGCGATGAAGCCGGTGCAGAGGGTCAGCACCAGCGCGTAGATCGCAAGGAGGACCTTCCGGGAGGTGGGCAAACGGTGGAACAATGACATCGGACACCCACGAGGTCCATGGGCCGGCGTTCCTACGTGGTCCGGCACCTGTTGGTTATCCGCCCAGTGGCGATCTTCGCCGCGCGTCCGCGTCCGATCGCGTGGCGGAAAGACCATGGATGACGGCTATGTCAGGACCGAAGTGATCGATGCGATCGCCACGATCAGCTTTCACCACCCCAGGAGCAACAGTCTGCCCGGACATATCCTTCGGGCCATCGCCACGGCCATCGATGATGCGGGCGGGGATCCCGCGGTGCGTGTCCTGGTGCTTCGCAGTGAAGGCGAGAAGGCCTTTTGCGCGGGGGCCAGCTTTGACGAACTGCTCGCGATCGATGATGAGGCGAAGGGTACCGCCTTCTTCAGTGGCTTCGCGATGGTGATCAACGCGATCCGCCGGTCGCGGTGCTTCGTGATCGGCCGGGTGCACGCCAGGGCCGTTGGAGGAGGAGTGGGGCTGGCCGCGGCCTGCGACATGACCTACGCCCATGTGAGCGCGAGCGCGAGGCTCAGCGAACTGGCCATCGGCATCGGACCCTTCGTCGTCGGGCCCGCCGTGGAGCGACGCATGGGGAACGCCGCGTTCGGGACCATGTCCATCACCCCGGATACCTGGCGCGATGCCCATTGGTGCAGGGAGCATGGCCTTTACGGCGAAGTGTTCGACCTGCACGCCGAACTGGACAACGCGGTGCACGAGCACGCCCGGTCGCTCGCCGGCTACGGCCCCGACGCGATGGCCGAACTGAAACGCGTGATGTGGCGGGGTACGGAGGATTGGGATACCCTGCTGCTGGAACGTGCGAAGGTCAGCGGCCGGTTGGTCCTCTCGGAATTCACCGCGAACGCCATCGCCGCGTTCAAGAAGAAGGCGGCGGGTCGCTGATCAGCGGAGGAACTCGGTGGCGTGCTCCACGCGGACGATCTCGCTCCGATACCAGGCATACCACCCGGTCCGCCCTTTCTCCTTCGCCTGCCTGTGCAGCGCGTGCGCGCCCCATGCGCGGATCGCGTCCATGTCGCGCCAGTAGGAGATGAAGATCGTCCGGTCGCCATCGTGCACGACCTGGTGGCCGAGATGACCATCCTGCCCGGCGGCCGCTTTCATCGTCGCTTCATCCATCTCCGCATAGCCTGGTCGGTGCACCATTTTCCGGGTGCTGAAGATCGACGCATAGTAGGGTGGTTCCGGGGCGACGCCCTTCACCCAGTGCACCTCCCGGCTTTCGGGAGCGGGGTTCACGGACGGCACCATCGGAGCGTCGTGCTTTCGTGATCGGTGACCGCTCGGATCAGATACATGCCCGTGGGGACGTCCCATCCGTCCATGCGTGACCTTCCCCGTATCCTGGCTTGAAGTACGCGACGGCCGCTCGCATCGAACAGCGTCAGATCCAGCACCGAACGCGGGTCCGATGGAACGATCTCCGGATGATCGGCGGGATCGGTCACGAGATGCATCAGTTCGGTCGCTTCGTGGAACTGGGTGATCCCCACCGGTCCGATGCTTCCCGAACCGGTCAGGTCCTGCGCAAAGATCCCATCGTTCGTGCGATCGTCCGACCAGACCGTTACGAGCTGGTCGTTGCGAAGGCCACCACAGGCGATGTCGTCCTTGTTGGCTGGAACGGAGGAGAGCGTTCGGATGGCGGGCGCCCAGACGGTGGCACCATTGGTCGCCACGCGCACCGCCCGGATCCGGCCATCGCTCTGCGCGCCCTCGCGGTAGATGAGGATGCCACCATCGGTGGTCGTTGCCATGTCGGTCGGGTCGTAGTAGTTGGCGCTCACGGGAAGGACCTCGGTCCCGTTCGGGCCCAGCTGGACCGTCCCTGCGGTGTCACTTCGCTGGACCGAAATCCCTGAACTGCTTTGGGCCTGATCGGTGACCTTCAAGGAGACCAGCACCCCGTGGGCATCATCGATGAGGCCAGCACCGGCCGGGAAGCGATGGGTGGTCGTGCCTGTCAGCAACTCCGTTCCCTCAGTGCTCCAGGTGGTCCCATTGCCACGCACGCGTTGCAGATAGGTATCGCTCTCCGACGGGATGATCGGGTTGCTCGTCTGGAAGGCGACATAGTAGCCATCGTGCCCATCGCCCACAGGCTCGGGGAAGAAGAAGAACGGGATCGTCCTGCTCGATACCTGAACGGGACCCCAGATGGATTGGTCCATGGCGTCGGACCGTTGCGCGAACATCGTGCTGAGCGGCGGGAAGCCGCCACCTGATTCCTGGACGTAATGCAGGATGTATCCACCTGAACTGGTCGGCACCACCTTGGGCCTTGTGTAGTTGAAGTTGCCGGTGATCGTGTGGGGTACCGTCCACTCCACATTGCCCATGGGATCGATGCGCTGCAGGGCCACCCACGAGCCGTTCGCGGAGTTGGCGTTCCAGGCGATCACGGCATCATTGTTCGTCAGTACCCCGATCACCGGTGAGAGTCCCTGCGTACTGGAGGGGGCAGTTAGTTCGATGCCGTCCGCACCCCAGAGGAATGTGCCGTCCGGACCGATCTTGTAGGCCACGATATCCAATTGGCCGGACCGTTCATCCTGGAAGGCGACGATCGCATTGCCATCGATGTCCGTGGCCAGGTCGTACCGGAAGAGCGCCGAATTCTGGGGATGGTCGCTGATCAACAGGCCATCGCTCTGCCATTGCAGATAGCCATCCGCGTCCAGCCGCTGCATCTTCAGGACGTATTGCCCGCCCTGCGTCTCGAACCAGGAAACATAGGTGGAACCGTTGGGTCCATCGCACATGAGCGGGGTCACGGCGGGCTGCTGGGCCGCATCGCGGATGGTGGTGTTCTGGAGGGTGTCGTTGGTCCATTGCGCGTTGGCGATCCCGGCCACGACCACGCAGGCCAGTAAGGTGCAAGTACGTTCCATCGCTTGGTCGCACCAAGGTACGTACCGCATCACCGGCATCGTTCCACCCGTGCACGCTGATAAGTCAACGGGGCATGGGGTGCTGGTCGATCGGCACACGATTTTCTTTGTTGCCGGCGTTCCAGATCAGGAAAGACCATGAACCACCGGTCCATGTCCATCCTTGGCCTTGCGCTGCTGGCGATCGCACTGCCGGAGCAGGTGGCTCGAGCCCACTTCGGTCCCGGCTTCGATCCCGCGGAGGCCCGTGACATGATGATGCTGTGCACGACGCACACATTCAAGGACCTGTACGGGGACGATCACGCGATGATACCTGACGGTTACGAACGGGTGTACATTGCGTTCGACAGGGGATTGGACAACATGTTCCAGGTCTTCCGCAGGGGGGGAGTGGGCGTGATCGAGTTCCGCGGGTCCACGGCCGATCCGCTCAGTTGGATGGAGAACATCCACTCGGCCATGATCCCCGCCCGCGGCACCATCGACATCGATGGGCGTTCCTTTGATTACGATCTGGCGGATGATACGGCCGCTGCCGTGCACGCCGGCTACACGCTGGGCATCGGGTTCCTCGCCGATGATGTGGTCGACGAGCTGCTGAAGTTGCATCAACAGGGCATCCGCGACATCCTGATCACCGGGCACAGCCAGGGGGGCGCCCTGGCGCTGCTCATGCGCGCCTATCTCGAAAGGTCCTCTCCCATGCGCCTGCCGGAGGACCTTCGGTTCAAGACCTATGCGTTCGCGAACCCGATGGTGGGCAATGCCGCCTTTGTCGCCGAATACGAACGCGCCTGTGCGCGCGACGGGTCGAGCTTCAGCATCGTCAATCCCGATGACCCTGTTCCGAAGATGCCGCTTTCGTATGACGATGGGTCCCTGTTCGCCCCACAGCGTATCGCCGGGATGTTGATGGGACAGGGTCCGAGCCTGAAGAGTACGGCACGGGATGCGCTCTTCCAGATGTTCAGCGGCAAGGTCACCGGTCTGGCGCAGTATTTCAGCAATTCGATCACCAAGCGCATCACCGGGTCGGTGGGAGAGGTGCGGATGCCGCCCTTCCGCCAGGAAATGAACTATGCGCGGATGCCGGGTCGCGTGGAGCTCGACCCTTTTCCGTACCCGCTCGTCCTGCGCGACTCGACCATCCTGGGCAATGATTCGATCATGCGTGCCCACCCGCGCGATGCGAACGGCGTTTTCATCGACCGTTCGGTGTACAAGGCCCCCCCGAGCTTTTTCCAGCACAAGCCCTACAACTACTACGTGGCCGTGTTGAAGCGCTACTTCCCCGACAGCTACGCGCGGCTCCTGGTGAAGGTGCTGCCGGAGAACTTGTGAGACCGCCCGCCAGGACCGGTCCCTGATCCCTTCGCGGTCCGCTCAACGGTCCAGTGAACGATCCCGGCCCGCGGATCGTTCCTTTTGCGATCTTGTCCGCAACCGCCATTGGTCCATGAGCGATCCACATCGGTCCTATCGCTCCCTGCAAAAAGGGATCCACATCACGGCCGTGATGATGGTCGTGTCCTCCTGCAACGTCGTGCGCATGCAGGAGAGGGGGGCGACGCGTCAATTCCGAAAGGCGGGTCTTCTGGAACACGTGTTCCGCTCGGATGCGGGACCGCGCCATGTGTGGAGCAGCGCGCCGACGGACAAGCCGGACCTGATGCTCGTGCATGGCATCACCTCCAGCGCGCAGATGTGGTCGGGCAATGTCCGGGAACTCGCGCGGCATTTCGATCTGATCGTGCCCGATCTGATCGGCCACGGTGGCAGCACGGATGTCTGGAGCGGCAACAGTGTGGATGCGCAGGTGGCCCATCTGGATGGGATCCTTGACAGCCTCCACGAGCAGGCCCCGGTGTTCCTCGTCGGCAATTCGTACGGAGGGGCCATGGCGGCCAACTATGCCGAGCAGCATCCGGAGCGTGTCCGGGTGCTTGTGATCTACGACGGCCCGGCGAACGCCTACGACAAGGCCCTGGCCGACAGTGCCGCACGCGCCATCGGCGCCAGGGATATCCTCGACCTCTTCCGACCCGCCACACCCGAAGAGCGGGGCCGGAACATCAACGGTGTTCTGGCCGGACCGCGTCACATCCCCAGGTTCGCCCTTCGCCAGATCAACGAGGCGATGCACGCGCGGACGCCCGTGCAGGTGGGTCTGCTGGAGGACCTGATCGCCCGGGAGGACAGTTACGTGGATCACCAATACCAATGGACCATGCCGGTGTATGTGATCTGGGGCGAGCAGGATCGTTTGATACCACCATCCGTAGGCAAGGGGATCTTGCGCATCAACCAACTGCCGAAGGACCATCTCATCTGGGTTCCGGATGCCGGCCATGTGGCCAACATCGAACACCCCGATGTGTTCGATGCCATCCTGGAGCGGATCCTCACGGACGGGCCCTGCCTGGATCCGGCGAGGGTCAACCCCGGCATCTGCACGCGCGAGTACGATCCCTATTGCGGTTGCGACGACAGGACCTATCCGAACCGATGCGAGGCCTGGCGTGCAGGGATCGAGATCGTGAGCCGCGGTGCATGCCCCTAGGATCGCGTGACCGCAACGACCTGGGGGGCGACGGACACGTCCGACCGGATCACCTAATTTGGAGGAACAGGGCCCGCCATGTACCGTATCCCGTTTTCCTTCCTACTTGCGCCATGCATGGCCACCCTCGCGCTCGGCCAATCGGACATCCACCCAACGGGCGTGCTCCCCGCCAACAGGGAAGCGCTGGACAGCATCACCGTGGAGATCCCTTTCAGGATGCCGCGGCATGCGCGTATCCCGCCGGTCGTCGATCTTTCTCCCTGGTTCCCGGCCGCCGGTGATCAGGGGCGGCAGAATGCCTGTTCGGGCTGGGCGCTGGGGTATGCGCTCACCACCTATCATCGGAACCGGTTGTCCGATCGGCGGATGCGCGACAGGGGTGAAATGCCAGGGGATCGTACGGGGAGCGCGGGCTTTTTCTACCAGATCGTCCTGATGCGGGAGGGCCAGCAGGACTGCAGCACGGGCGTTCATCTGGAGGATGCCATCCATGCCGTGTGCGAGGTGGGATGTTGCGATGCGACCTACTATCCTCCCGACACGGCAAGCACACGGTGCTTTCGACCCATCGGGCAGGTCATGCTGGACGATGCCTTGCGACACCGGCTCTCCTGTCCGATCATGATCGCGCCGGACGACCCCATGCAGTGGAAATACCACCTTTCGTTCGGTCGCCCCGTGGTGTTCCAGATGTCGATCGACAGCACGTTCCATGATGGGTCCCGCACGAAAGGCCGGGAGGTGTTCACCTGGCGACCCAAGAGGCCGTTGACCATGGACGCCTGGGCGGGGTTCAGGGGGCACATCCTGACCTGCGCGGGCTACGATGATGTGGACAGCACCCTGCTGGTGTTGAACTCATGGGGACAGGACTGGGGTCAGGCCGGTTATTTCCGGCTGCCCTATTCCGTCCTGTCATGGGCCTGTACCGAGGCATACGTCCTGGCCGACATGCCGATCCCGATGCTGGTTCCGCTGCCATCGCCGAACTCGGGAAAGGATCTGGAACTCGGCGGGTCCGGTGTGCGGACGACCGTGAAGGAGGATGTCGTGTACACCGCGGACGGGATCACCTTTCGCCTGGTCGACGAACATGCCGCGGATGATCATGTCCTGATCGTCATCAATGACCCGGACGGTGGGGATGGGCGGTACGTGCGATTGCGCAGGGACCAGCCGCTGATGGTCCATTCCGGACCGACGGAATACGCGCTCACACTGGACGGCCGAACATGGCTTTCGCGAAGGCCAAGGATCACCGTCGAAAAGGACCGGCCCGATCAACTGGCGTTCAGGAAGGCGTTCCTGGACCGTGTCACCCAGCGGAGCGGTGAGGTGAAGGACGGCCGATGATACGGAACGACAGGGCCCGGCCGTGAGGATCTCCTACGCGCCTGTGGCGCTGCGGAGAACGAAATACATCTCCAATTCCCCCTTGCCTTTCGCCTGGACCTTGCCGCGTGGTTCGAAGCGCAGTCCGGGTGCATCCTTGACAAGACGATACGTGGCTTCGCTCAGGTTCACCCGGCCCACGGCGCCGCTGCTTTCCATCCGGCTAGCGGTGTTCACCGTATCCCCCCAGATGTCGTATTGGAACTTCTTGACCCCCACGATCCCGGCCACCACCGGACCCGAGTGGATGCCCACGCGCATCTCGAACGCGGGTAGTCCCTTGGCCCTTCGTTCCTCGGCGTGGTCCGCCATGAACGCCTGCATTTCCAGAGCGGCATCGACCACATCGATCGGTCGGGTGGTGGAAGGGTCCGGCAGGCCACCTGCCGCCATGTAGGCATCGCCGATGGTCTTGATCTTCTCGATGCCTCGGGCATCGATGATGGCGTCGAAGGCCTTGAAGCAGATGTTGAGCTCCGCGACCAGCTCCGCCGCGGAAAGGCGCTCCGCCACGCTGGTGAAGCCCTTGAAGTCGGTGAACAGGATGGTGGCCTGTTCGAATTCGCGCGCGTCGGCGTAGCCTTTCATTTTCAGTTCCGCGGCCACCTCCTCCGGCAGGATGTTGTGCAACAGGTCCTCCGATACCTCCTTTTCCTTCTGAATGATGGCCTTGGCACGGTGGGTGTAACGCAGCCTGCTGTACAATCCCCCTGCGAGCATCAGGATGCCGATCCCGCTGAAGAGATAGATGTTGCGGGTCCGGGTGAGCTGTTCCTTGCGCAGTTCGGAGTCCAGGTTCTTCACCTCCAGTTCCTTGATCGTGCGTGCCTTCTTCTCGCTCTCGTACTTCTCCTGCATGTCCGCGATGGCCTTCACCTTCTCGATGTTCAATAGGCTGTCCTTCAGGGCTAGATGGACCTTCAGGTGCGCGTAGGCACTGTCCGTCAGATGAAGGGCCTTGAACGCATTGCTGTACAGCAGCTCCAGTATGGTGGACTGTTCCAGGTTCTGCAGCTGCGTGGCGAGCGTATCGGCCGATGCGAGCATCCGGAGCGCTTCCCTCGGTCTTCCTCCATCCAGCGCCACCTGGGCCAGGTTGCTGAACAGGAGCAGTTGGTTCTCGCGGTCGTTCATCCGACGTGCGATCTGCAGGGCCCGCATCTGATAGGTGATCGAACTGTCCAGGAACGCTGCGTGCTTTCCGCTTTCGCTCATCATCCCGTACAAGGCGCCGAGGTTGGTCAGAGCATCCATTTCGTCGTTGGCGATGCCCTCGCGTCGGGCATTGGCGAGCTCGTCGTGGAAAGCGGCCAGCGATCCGTCCAGGTCGCCCTTGTAGGCCAGCGCGATCGCGCGGTCGGTGTAGAGCCCATGGCGAGCGATGGAGTAGGGCCAGGCCTCGTTCCAGGAAGCCAGGGACCGCTCGCTCACCGCGAGCGCCTTGTCGAATTCGCCCAGGCTGAGATAGGCGTTGCTGAGGTATACATTGATCGACATCAGGACCAGGCTGTCACAGGTCGCACCGAACCGGGCCTGGGCCTTTTGTGCGATGGACAATGCGGAATCCAATTGGCCGAGCACCTGGTAGCAATGGCTGCGCCAGGCCTGCACATGGACCTGATGGCACCGATCGTTGGTCCTGCTGTAGAAAGCGGCCAGGCTGTCGAGCGCGATAAGGGAGGTCCCGACGTCGATCAAACGCGAGTTCACGAATGATCCGTAGGTGCTATCCGCCCACGATGCATCGACCACCTGGCCCGATGTGGGCCGAGCGCTCAGTGCCAGGAGCAAGAAGCACACGCCCCCGAACAGGCAACGCCTGCCGTCGGTCAGGTGGACCTTCCCGTCAACGACCACCTCCTCCGTGGCCCTTGATGAACTGGTAGACGCTCCCGCCTTTGGTGTTCACATGGATCGTCCAGTTGTTGGGGTCTGAGGTCGAAAGGGTCAGGATGGTGTAGTCGGTCTTGCCGGCACCGCTTGCCTCCACCGTCGCGCTCCCATCACTGTTGACCTTCATGGTCACGTTGCCGTCGGAACCGATCTTGAGCACCACCTGCGCATGCCGTCCATCTTTGGTGAGCCCGTCCTGGACCGCATCCACGGTCACGGTGTCGTTCGCCCCGCGAGTGGTCTCCGTCTTGTCCACGGTCCCCGCACCGGACATTTTCGGATCGGTCGTACCGGGGTCGGATGCAGCTGTGATGTTGGCCATGGGATCGGGGTTTTGGTGGACGTTGAAAGTAGCATTTCGCCGGGAATGGCGGGCATTGTGTGTTCTCCGGAGGTTCGTCCCTAGTTCATGTTAACATAATGTTACCAAAACATTATCGGATGGGTTATCTTTGTTGGAGCACATCGCCAACCTCCGCACCACCATGCGCCTGATCGGTCTCCTTCCCCTGCTTATCGCCACCCTCCCCATAAGCGCTCAAGAGCACGTATCCGACAAGTATGATGCGGAGGGCCGTCTTCAGGCCACATGGCATTCCGATGGGGAATGGGTCTGGTACACGGCGTACTATGCCGATGGGCGGATCAAGGAACGTGGCGGCTACTGCAATGGTCGGCCACAGGGTCGCTGGCAGCATTATGATGCAGAGGGCCACCTCACTGTTCAGGGTCGCTTCGTGCGTGGGAAACAGGATGGCAGGTGGTCCTTCCGGAACGCGGACGGGTCGAAGGCGATCGCCCTGCGGTACCGTGATGGGCTCTTGCTTACCGGGGAACGCTTCGATGCGGAAGGAGAGCTGGTGGAGCGAAGGGATCTGCGATGATCGCCAGTTGATCGGCCGCGGATCGGGACCGTTGGTTAACTTGACCAAGTGCGATCATGGTGGGTGGTCATCCCTTGCCTCGTGTTCTTGTATTGTTCGCAGTGCAAGCTCAATGCCCAATGCGAGGGAGGGAACCTCTTCGTGAACGGTGACCTGACCGGACCTGAAGGTTCCTTTGCCGCACCGGGATGGAGTGGTACGATCTCACCGGACATCAACGACGATACGGGACCGCTGAACAGCACCCCGGGGTATGTCTGGGTCGGGCTGCCGTTGATCTCCCCCAATGGAGGAACCTGGCAGAACCTTTGGGGACCGGAGACGATCCAGCAGAGCGTGGTCACGGTTCCCGGACAGCTTTACGAGGTCTGTTTCTACTACGCCGCCCAAAGCATCACGCTGCCCGGTCAATTCACGTTCGATGACCCGGTGGGGATCGAGGTATATGTGAACGGTCCGCTCTGGTATAGCAGTCCTCTGGATACGACCGAATTCACCTGGGAGTCGGCATGCACCACTATTCATGCGTCCGGCACCACCACCACGATCGCGTTCGGGGCGAGCACGATGAACTATGTCGCCATTGATGGTGCATGCATGACACCGCTCGATCCGACCGGCATGCCGCTTGCCTCGGGACCGCGACCGCTGCAGATCATGACAGGCCCTGGAGCGGACGTGCTCCGGGTCGTGGATGGTCCTGACTTCGATACGGTCACGCTTACGGACATTCGCGGATGCGCGCGGCGGGCACCTTGTTCGCAGGGAGTTATCGATGTTCGCGGCATGGCGGCCGGGATGTATGTCGTGATGCTTTGGTCGCACGGCAAGGCGGTGGGTATGCACCGTGTCGTGGTCGGGGGGCAATGAACCACAGTGGTCAATGGTCGGCCCGCAGGGTTCGGTCGCACCATGTCGGCCGGATGCCTCGGCCGGCCTGGTTTCGACGCGTGCTGATCAAGCATATCGGTCCTATATCGATCCCTTTCTTGGATCGCGCAGGGAGGTGTGGCTGCACGCACCGATCACGTTCGTCAAACGTTCGGGCAGCCTGGTGGTGCCGTTCCTGTCGCTCCACCTCACCAAGGACATGGGCCCCACCCTTGAACAAGTGGGTTGGATCATGGCCTGTTTCGGTGTGGTTCCATGGTGGGCTCCTGGCTGGGGGGGCAGGCTGGCCGACCGGTCCGGTTCCATGACATCATGATCGCGGCGCGCGTCACTTCAGGGACCGCCTTCCTGTTCCTGCAGTTCGTGAGGGGCTTCGTGCTGTTCAGCCTGGCCGCCGCCGGCATTCTCCGGACCACTCTGCCCCGCAGGCAGGCGCGGGAGGATGACCGCGCATCACGTTCCACAGGTACCCGTTCGCCGCAGCGGGATGGCCCCTATCTCTTCGTGCTGTTCATCCTTGTGCTTGTCGGGATCGCCTTCGTGCAATACTTCAGCACGGCGCCGATCTTCCATTGCGAGGTGCACCATCTGAGCGAACACATGATCGGCATCCTGCCCGGGATGAACGGACTGGTGATCTTCCTGACCGGGATGCCACTGGTCAAATACTGCGAGTGCCAGGGCATTGGCCTCTTTCGCATCCTGCGTTTCAGCGTGCTGCTGATCGCGCTCAGCTTTGTCGTGCTCTATTCTCTTTCCGACGGTGGCCTTCCTTTGGGTGGGCATCCTGCTGATGACGGTGGGGGAGATGCTCAACTTCCCTTTCATGAACCGACCGGCCTATGAACGCGCCGACCAGGGTCCGCCGGGCGCCTATATGGCATTGTTCACCATCGGTTGGAGCGCGTCGCACATCATCGGGCACACCACGGGCCTGAACCTCATCGCGCGTTTCGGGTTCACCACCACCTGGTACCTCTTCACCGGTGAGCTGTTGCTGGACGTTGGCATGCTGTTCGTGTTGGAGCGGATGGTGAGCTTGTTGTGAAGTGGAGGGGGCGATCCATACGAAACGGTCACTTGATGCACGGTGATCCCTCCTCCTGCTCGCAATTGCAGGATGTAGCTCCCGTTCGGCATCAAGGCCTGTGCAGTCTGCTGGCCGCTCCAAATCGCACCGTCGATGTGGCCGATGTTGATGCCGAGGCCGTCGTGATCATTGCTGAAAAGAACTTTCATCGCGTTCGCCGTTCGCATGGACGGCTTTCCACTTCACAACAAGCTCACCACCCCCTCGATCGCATCCTTCAACTTGTCGCAGGCCCGGATCGCGTCCCGCAACAGTTCGGGGCGGGGGGTGAGGGTGCTTTCCCGCAGGGCGTCGACTTGGGTGCGCAGTCCGGCGCTGCGCGGGTCGGTGGCGATTCCGTCCTCCAGTTGCGTGTCGATCCGCCGGACCAGTTCATCATCCATGTGGCCGTGCCGAAGCTCTGTCTGCAGCATCTCAACCGTACGGCGCAGCACCTTCAGACGGCGGGAAAGGTCCAGGGCGTCCATGGGCGGCGAAGATCGACATCTTCCCTTTTGCCCTTCGGACCTGTAAAGAATTAACGCCCGTTAACAGTTGATACATCATCAATTGATATATCATTGTACTATCCGAACACACATGAGCGATCTAGGCAGCGTCGTTTTTTACACCATCGAGCGGGCCATCAAGACCTACCGTCAGTTCGCGCAGCGGCGGCTGGTGGCGGCGGGTTCCACGCTCACGGTGGACCAGTGGTTGGTGCTGAACGTGCTCGAGGAGGAGCCGGGCATCCAGCAGGGCCTGGTCGCCGAGCTGGTGTTCAAGGACAAGGCCTCCATCGCCCGCATGGTGGACCTGCTGGTGCGGACGGAGCTGGTGGAGCGTAAGGTGCCTGCGAGCGACCGCCGGAGCGTCAGTCTGCGATTGACGCGGAAGGGGAAACGCGAGCTAGTGGGGATCACCCCGGTCGTGGAGGACTATCGGAAGCGCGCGTTGAAGGGCGTGAAGGCCGGTGACATCGTCGCGCTCCAGGGTACGTTGAACAGGATCATGGCCAACTGCGATGAATAGCCTGTCGTTCATCGTACTGGCCAGTGTGGCCACGTTCACCCTGCGCTCCGGATGCGGGGCGGATGCAAAGGAGCGGTCCGGCGGGTCCGGCCCCGACAGCGTGTCCATCGACACGGAGGAGATCCGCATCGTGGGCGATACATCGGACCGGAGCTTTTGCGTGGAACGATCCACGGCGCCATGGCCCGGAAGCGGTCCTGCCCCCGACATCCTGGAGAAGTCCGTGAACGTCCCCATCCACCTGATCCAGGTGGAGGAACGCGTTGTCCGTTAACGAGGGCTCCTCCTTTGGGATCGGCCGCGGCGACCGGGTGGGAGGCGTCTGTTCTCAGCGCCCCGGCACCTGCCCGATCTGCCGCAGCAGGTCCGTCGCCGCCTCCTTCAATTTGCTGAAGCGGTCGATGGAAGTGCGGGCGATCAGCGCCCGGCGGTCCAATTGCACCTTCAGCAGGTAGCGCTTCTCCGGGTCCAGGTCCAGGTCGTCCTCCACTGCGCCGTCCGCATCGCATCCGAACCCCAGGGCATTGTTCGATACGAAGGGGCCGAACTGCAGGTCCACGATGTAGAGGTTGTTGTTGTTGGTCACGGAGGTGAGGTAATCGTTGAACTGGTAGTAGCGCACGATGCTGTTCTCGATCCCGGAGTTCCGCAGCAGGCCCAGTTCGCCGGAGGCGGTCATCTTGACGATGGTCGTCTTGTTCGGGACGAAGGTGTGCCGCGTGGTCAGCCGCCGCAGCAGCGCCTGCAGGGCATCCGCGTCGATCGGGCCCTTCGCCAGGACCCGGGCACTGTCGACCTCGGCCAGGAACAGTTCCTCCCATTGGATATGTTCCGCGATCGTGGCCTGGTCCAGCGCCAGATCGTCCCGCAGTTCATCCAGCAGTTCCGCACGCGCGCGGAGGTCCTGCCGCGACTTGTTCCAGGTGTTGATGCTGAGCGCGATCAGGATCCCGATCACCACCAGCACGATCTCACCCACGGCATAGATCAGGTAGCGGGTGAATCGGTTCTCCTTGAGCAGGCGCTGGCGGATGCTGTTGAAGACGCGGGGCATGGGACGGATCTAGCGTTTCAGTTCACGCTCGATCATGCCATGCAGCCGCTCGCTCAAGGTCACGACCTCCTCCAACTGGGCGTTCATCGTGGAGAATTCGACCAGCACCATGAGGAATCCGTTCTTGACCCGCACGTCGGAGAAATAGGCATCGAAATCCGAGCGGCGCAGCTCACCGTCCTTCTTCATGTGCAGATCGAGCATGGGCCCCAGATCCATGTTCTCATATGCGGGCTTGTAGATGATCTCCTCCGAGTCGAAGCGGAAGTGGTCCTCCTCGGCCTTGGTCTGCTTGAACAACGATTCGAGCACGAGCAGCGTGGTCTTGATGCTGTCGTTGGTGATGGTGGCCAGACCGCCCGAGTTCATCAGCTCAGCCACCGTGTAATTGATCGGGTAGAACCGTTTCCAATCGTACACCGAGATGCAGTCCTCATTGAAGGCCTTCCATTCCGTGATGGGCTCTCCGTCGATCTTGGCCACCACCCGCTGCGCGGCCCCCATCGCCTCACCGCGTTTCCGGATGAAGTCATTGGCCTTCTCCACGTTCGCCAGAAGGTCGGCCTGGATGTTGCGCAGGTAATTGAGCTCGGCGGCACGCGCGTTGCGGCGGTCCTTGTTCATGTTGAGCTGCAGCGCGATCAATATCCCGACCACCACCAGCACGATCTCGCCGATGGCGTACACCAGGTAGCGCGTGAAGCGGTTCTCCTTCAGGAGGCGATGGCGGATGCTGTTGAAGATGCGGGGCATGGGACGATCGGCAAGATGCGCGATCCGGGGGAATGGTGGATGTCACTTCGGCCGACAGGCCCGGTGTACTTACCCGGGTTCCCTATCTTGAGACTTCACCAAACCCTGCCGATCATGCATGGGAACAACGACAGGAACATCACGCGCGCGGCGGCTTATTTCACCCTTGGCGGGTCGCTGTGCATGCTGATCGGTGCCGGTGTGATGCTCAGCACCGGCGTGGACCTGGACCAGGCGCTGGACGCTGGCGATCTGCCCAACTACCTCCGTGGCGCGGGTGGCGCGCGCACCGCCCTCATCCTCAACCTCACCTTGTGGATCCTCGGCGTTTTCCTGCTGGGCGCCGCCGCCCGGCTCATGGCGCTCCTGGGGCGCACCGCCGTGGTGCCCGCGCTGCTGGTCCGCTACACCTATGGCGTGGCGATCCCCGTTGTGGTGGTGGCCTACACGGCATGGCTGGCGCTGGTGGTGCGCACCTCCGCACAGGACGTCGTGGTGAACGCCCCCCTCGCCGACACCGTCGGCTGGTTCGCCTCCCGCGCGGATTGGCTGGCCACGGTGCTGGTGCTGGGGCTCGGTCCGTTCCTCATCGTGCGCAGCGGTCAGGGCGGTTGGGTGCCGCGCTGGCTGTTCATCTGGGGCCATCTCTGCCTCTTGCCCGGCGTGCTCAACCTCGTAGGGCTCTACGCGGGCGGTACCACCACCTATGGCTTCCTCATCATTCCCGTCGGGATGGCCTGGATGGTGGCTGCATCCGTGGTGCTGTTCAAGCGGGCGGGTAGCGGAGCCCATTGAGCATCGGGCAAGGACCTCACTCCCAAGGCCCGTTCCGCATCACGTTCACGAAGCCCCGGCCGTCGAAACGGAAGAGCCCGCCGCTGAAGGCGCACCACAGCGTGCCGTTCCGGTCCTGCGTCATGTCCTGAAGGCCGAAGCCACCATTGAGGTCCGGACGATCGGTCGCAGCGAACAGCGTGAAGGAACTCCCATCGTAGCGGTACACCCCAACGCCAGTGGCGCCGATCCACAGGTCGCCGTCCCGGTCCTTGAACAGCGTGTACAGGTCGTTGTTGTGCAACCCTTCGACGTCGGGGAAGGTGGTGAAGCCGTCGCCATCCAGGCGGCACAGGCCACCATCGTTCGTCATCATGGGCTGATAGGCCTGCATGCAGATCACCCAGATACGGCCCTGGTCGTCCTCCACCACCTGGTTCACGCTGTTGCTGCACAGGCCGTTCTCCTTGGTGTAGTGCGTGAAGTCCGTGCCATCGTACTTCAGCAGCCCATGGCCGTCCGTGCGGAACCAGAGGTTCCCATTGCTGTCCTTCAAGGCCAGCGATGCCCTTCCCGGCACGATGCTGTAGGATGTGATCGCTGCGCGATCGATCGGAAGCGCGAAGGGCACCAGGCGGTCACCATCGTTGCGGAACACCTCGCTCGCCGTGCTCGCCCAGATGTGGCCCGCACCGTCGCTGGACACACCGCTCTCTTCCTCCCACAATTGCGTGAAGTGCGTCCCGTCGTACCTCACCACTCCCGTGCCGTCATGTCCGGCGAACCAGAGGTGACCGGCCTTGTCCTCGGCAATGCTGCTCACCACATCGCCGCCTCTGCCATCGGCGGGATGGAGGTAGGTGAGGGTCTTGCCATCGTATCGGGCCACACCATGGCCCATGGTGCCGAACCAGCGGACGCCCCGACTGTCCGTGAACGCGCACACCACGTACTGCGCGAGCTGCCCAATGGTATCCGGATCGGCCCGGAATTCGGAGAGGGGAACTTGATCGGTCGGGGAGGTCGATGTCGTGCCGGCGATCGGTCCCCCACAGGAAGTGAGCAACAGCCCGGGAACGACAAGCAAGTGGAGGAGGGAAGGGCGCATGGGGTCAAGGTAGGCGGACAGCGCGATGGTGCTCCACGAAGACGAGGTCGCTTCGTACGGCTCGACCACCTCGGTCCGCGGCCACTGTGGTCTTCACCGATCCTCGCGACGACGTTCAGGCAAGAAGTGTGGTCCGCGCGACAACACGCGCCCACCTCACCGGATCTTCTCCAGCGTCTCCAGGAGATAGCCCCAGAACTTCTGCACGCTGCTGATCTGCACACGCTCGTCAGGGGAGTGGGCACCGCGGATGGTGGGACCGAAGCTGATCAGCTGCATGTCCGAATAGTGGGTGCCGAGGATGCCGCATTCCAGGCCGGCATGGCAGGCCAGCACGTGCGGCTCCTCCTCGAAGCGCTCCTTGTAGATCTTCTTCATCAGCTGCACCACGTCCGATCCGGGCTGGGGCGTCCAGCCGGGGTAGCTGCCGGAGAATTCCACCTGCGCGCCGATGAGTTCGAATACCGCCTTGATCGCGTTGGCCTCGTCCAGCTTCTCGCTCTCCACCGAGCTGCGCGTGAGGCATTGCACCTGGTAACGGCCGTCCTTCAGTTCGATGCGCGCGACGTTATTGCTGGTCTGCACCAGGTCGTCCACGTCGGGGCTCATGCGGTAGATGCCGTTGGGGCAGGCGGCCGCCGCGCGCAGAAAGCGACCCTGATCGGCGATGCTCATCGCCTGACCGGTCATGGTCGCGTCGGTCAACTCGATCGCCAGGTCGGGGTCGGTTGTGGCGTATTCCTTCTTCAAGGTCGCGGCCAGTTCCTGCACGGCCTTCGCATAGGCCTCGGCCTTGTCATTGGGCAGCAACACTTCCGCCACGCTCTCGCGCGGGATCGCGTTGCGCAGGCCGCCGCCATTGATACTGACCACACGCAGACCGAACTCCTCACCACGCATCAGCAGGCGGTCCATCAGCTTGTTCGCATTGCCGCGACCCAGGTGGATCTCCGTGCCGCTGTGTCCGCCGTGCAGCCCCTTCACCGTCAGCTGACGGCCGGTGTGTCCGTCCTTCACCGCCTCCTGCGCGTAGGTGCCGTTGGCGGTCACGTCGATGCCGCCCGCGCAGCCGATGGTCAGCTCGTTGTCCTCCTCGGTGTCCAGGTTCAGCAGGTATTTCGCGTGCAGCACATTCGCCTGCAGGGCGAACGCCCCGGTCATGCCCGTCTCCTCATCGATGGTGAAGAGCGCCTCCAGGGGCGGGTGGGGGATGTCCGTACTGGCGAGGATCGTCATGATCGTGGCCACACCGATGCCGTTGTCCGCGCCCAGGGTGGTGCCCTCGGCCTTCACCCATTCGCCGTCCACGCGCATGCGGATGCCTTCGGTGGCGAAGTCGAAGGTGGTGTCGTTGTTCTTCTGGTGCACCATGTCCAAGTGGCTCTGCAACGCCACGGTGGGCAGCTTCTCCTTCCCCTTCGTGCCGGGCTTGCGGATCAGGACGTTACCGGCCTCCAGCACCTGGGTTTCCAGGCCGAGCCCTTCACCGAAGGCCTTCATGAAGGCGATCACCTGCTGTTCCTTCTTGCTGGCGCGCGGCACCGCGTTCAGGTCGGCGAAGTGGTTCCAGAGTGCTTTGGGCTCGAGGTCGCGGACGGTTGCGGGCATGGTCGGAGGGTCAATAGCGAGGCGGTGAAGTTAGGCCTGCGGTTTTCTTGAGCGCTTCCTCCCGTGATCGCTCGGGATCACGCGTCACGGTGACAACGGTCGGCATCCCTGGCCGGACCATACCACATATCCTTGTCCCATGAAGCGCTTCCCACGGACGGTCTGGCTCCTGGCTTGTGTAAGTCTATTCACGGATATGGCGAGCGAGCTGCTCTATCCGGTGATGCCCCTCTATCTGCATCAGATCGGATTTTCCGTACTGCTGATCGGGATCTTGGAGGGGCTGGCAGAAGCATTGGCCGGGCTGAGCAAGGGTTGGTTCGGACATTGGTCGGACCGGTCGGGGAGAAGGATCCCCTTCGTTCGCGCAGGATATGCCTTGAGCGCCGTGGCCAAGCCATTGTTCGCTGTTTCCATCTGGCCGCCGTGGGTATTTCTCGCGCGGACGCTCGACCGCCTGGGCAAGGGCGCGCGCACTGGTGCGCGTGATGCCCTTTTGAACGCTGCCGCGACGGACGTGGATCGCGGTCGGGTGTTCGGTCTGCACCGTGGCATGGATACGCTCGGTGCGGTGATCGGACCACTGCTGGCCCTGATCTACATCCAGTTCCGACCGGACGATCTGCGAACCTTGTTCCTGCTCGCTTTCCTCCCAGGGGTGGTCTCTGTGCTCCTGACGTTGATGTTGAAGCGTTCCATGGAAGTGCAGGGTGCTTCGCTCCATCGTCCAACAGGTTCGCTGTTCGCTTTCTGGCGTCAGGCGCCGCGTGCCTACCGGACCTTGGTCCTGATATTGTGCGGCTTCGCGTTGGCGAACAGCTCCGACCTCTTCCTGCTGCTGAAGGCGAAGGAGGCCGGACTGGGCGATACGTCGATCATCCTGGCCTATGTGGCGTACAACCTTGTCCATGCGCTGGCCGCTCTTCCCGCCGGCGCGATCGGCGACCGCATTGGCCTGCGCTCCGCCTTTCTCATCGGCCTCGCGTTCTTCAGCGGCACCTACCTGGCCCTGTCCGGCGACTTCCGGATGGCCATGTTCATCGCTGTGCTTGCGGGGTATGGGTTGTTCGCGGCCTTCACGGAGGGAGTGGGCAAGGCCTGGGTGTGCTCCCTGGTGCCCAAGGAGCATGCGGGCACGGCGGCCGGACTATTCGCGACGGGCACGAGCCTCGCCGGACTGGTCGCCAGTCCGCTCACCGGGTATGTCTGGTATGCCTACGGATCGCGACCTGCCTTTCTCCTGAGCGCAGCGGTGGCCGTCGTGGTCGCCGTGGTGCTCCTTGTGTGGGGACCGAAAGCCGAACGCCGGTCCCCGGAGGCAAAGCTCCAAGGACCGGCGTCCGGGATGGGTGAGCGATCGGTCTAGCGGATCACCATGCGTTCGGTGCGGCTGCCGTTCTCATGTTCGAGCCGGACCATGTAGATCCCGGGCGAGAGGTGGGCCACATCGTGGTCCACTGTGAACGAACCGTTCGTGGCATTGGGGAACGAACGGTTCCACACCATGCGGCCCTGCAGGTCAAGTATGCTCAGGTCGATCGGGCTGCTTTGTTTCAATTCCCAGGAGATCGTGACATCGCCTGCCGATGGATTGGGGGCCAGGGTGAGACTGGCGTTGTCGGCCAGTTCCGGTACGCCAACGACCCCGTTCATCTGGATGTCGTCCAGGAACAGGTCGCCCGAAGCATTGCTCGAGGTGTACACGAACTTGAGCCGGACGCCACTGGTCTGCAAACTGAGGGGGATGTTGATCGTCTTGTTGGCCCATTCCGACGAGCTCGGGGTGAAGGAGCCCAGGGTCACACCCGCCGTGATCAGGTCGAAGGCGTCCATCGTCGTGCGGAGCAGCCAGGTCTGACCACAATTGGTGGAGCTGTAGATCCTTAAAGTTTCGCTCAACGCATCGGGTGTGGAGCTCTGGGCGGAATAAGCGTACCAGAAGGACAATTCGGCGTTCGTTGTATTGCTCAGGTCCATCACGGGCGTGATCAATACGTCCAGATCATTGTCACCGGTATCGATGAGGTCCAGCGGATTCTGGTGCTGGGAGGTATTGAGCTTCATGCAACCGGGCGCATTGTGACCCACGCTGTTGTTCCAGGTCCACGCGGTCTGGTTGTTGTCCAGATTGTCCACGAACCAAGGTCCATCACCGGGATCCTGGTCGAACGGTTCGTTCAACAATCCGACCACTTCAGGGAACGTGGGGGCGACGAAAATGGCATTGGCGATCGTACTTGTCGCGGCGCCCTGGTCATTGCCGGTGGTGAGGGTCACGCTCTTCCACCCCGGAGTGGTGAAGGACACCGTGGGGTTCTGGTCGGTGGAGGTGGCCGGGTTCCCGTTCGGGAATTCCCAGAGCCAGCTCGTCGGGGTGGCATTGTGCGTGTTGTCGTGGAACGTCACCGGTGCATCCTGGCATACGTAGCGATCGAGCGGGTACAGGTCCGGTTCCGGGGTGCAGAGCATGTCCGTCACACCATCGACACCCGCCGCCGCCAGGTTCTCAGGGGTCCAGAGCGTACTGCGGCTGGCGGTCGAACTCGTCAGCGCTGCGCGCATCCGTTGTTTCTGTCCGTTCGTGAACATCACGGAGCAATAGGAATAGTCCATGTAGTTCTGCGTGTTCTCCACCACGCCGAACATGCCACGCACCTTCACGTCGTCCACGGAGAAGGTGCCGTCCGTATCCTCGGCGTTCCACCCATAGATGCGGAAAGTGATGGGTGAAGTGACCTGGACGTAGTTCACGCTGACCGTGCAACCGGAGACCTGCCCGGTGGTGTCCTGGTTGAAGAAGAACACGTTCGAACCCGGGAAGGAGACCGCCGCGTTGTTCGGGACCATGGAAGCCGAAAGGTTCGCAGAGAAGCTGTTGTTGAAGTTGGAACGGACCGAGAACGTACGCGGACCCGTCAGGGACCGGTCGGCGCGGAACGTGAGGCCATTGATGGTCATCGCCTTGCCCGGCAACGGTGTCACCGTGAACTCATAATACTTCGATGTGTTCAACTGACCGGTCAGCATGGCGTAGTCCGTTTCGCCACCCACGGCGCCACCTTCCCACTGCGAGAAGGCGAAGCGTCCATCCTCGGCCGAGTTGGGTGAAAGTCCGACCGCCGTGAACGGACTGAGCGTCAGGCCGGTCCCCAACGTATCCTGAAGGTGAACGGTCGGAAGGGGAGAGGGATCGACCGTGCCGGAGGAGGTCGTGACGGAGGCGAAGTTGTACAAGGTGTCCAAAGCCTGACTGCTGCAGGTGATGTCCGTCAGGTCCAATGGCGTGCAGGAGTTGTGTCCCTTGGTGATCGGCGTATCCTCCACCCCATCATCGCCGCAGGCCACCGTTGGGTCGTTGGTGTTCCCCCACGGATGTTGAAGGTTCATCGTGTGACCGATCTCATGGGTGAGCGCACGTGAATTGTTCTCGATACTCGTGCCGATGCTGCCGATGTAGTCGTTGCGGATCATCACCCCGTCGGCCAGGGTCATGAAGCCGGAGGTGACCGCAGAGGGGTAGTAGGCATATCCCGCGACACCGTCCGCCATGTGGTCCACCACCCAGACGTTGAGGTAACGGAAGCGGAACCAATAATCCAGCTTGGAACCGTCATCGCCCACGAAGGTCTCGACGGAATTGATCCGGTCGATGCCGTTGGTGCAGTTGCCGTACGGGTCGATGGTGGCCAGGCGGAATTCGATCTTGATATCCGCGGCGATCGTGTCGTAGCCGAACACGATGTCGGCAGTGTCGGGGTTCAGCTTCCGGTAATCGCGGTTCAGGATGCGCATGGCATCGTAGATCTGATCGTCCGAGATGTTGCAGTTCAGCCCCTGTGAATAGCTGACGGAGCCGACATTCGGAATGTCCGCATCGTTGTAGAGGATGTGGAAGACGACCGGGATGATGTACACCGGCTCGTCATCGTCCCGGTCGCTCTTGTGTGCGGCGATGTAATCCTCCGTGAACTGTTCCAGTTCGGCCTGGCGTTCGAGGATCGTGGGGTCCAGGGCCACGGCGCGGTGAAAGGCATCGTCCGAACCGCAGGGGCTCGGCTCCTGGATCTGAGCATCCATCCTCAGGCCGCCAAGGAGCATCGCGACACCAAGGAACAACGTGTACTTTCTGTTCATGATCTGAGCTGATCGGGATTTCGACGTGCAAGATAACCCGATCCCCCTTCGATGTGCAGGTACTTTGGTCACAACCATGACCTCCGGACCTGTGTATCGTGAGCACGAGGGTCAACAACCCTGCCTCCGGGCCCAAAGGGACGGAAGGACACAGATGGGCCATTGCAAGAGATCGGATATGTGATCACAAGCGCCGATCTGGCAGGAGAGGCGGTCAGTTCCTGCCGGAAAACGACCGGTAGATGCCGGGTAATGAGAAGAGGAACCAGGCCGCCTCAAGGATGATGAAGCCCCATTGCAGGGCACGCACGGCGTCGATCAAGAGCAGCAGGGAGCCCAGGGCGTTCAACACCAGGTAGGTAAGCGCATCACCCCGGATCCGGCCGGTCTGAGAAAGTGCATAGCCCAGCAGGAGCAGCCCGGCACCGATCAATTGCGGCAGTTGTTCCATGGCGCGAAAGTACCGGCCGGCCGGATCCGGCGCAGAGCTTCCTCCTCGGAAGCCTGCTACATTCGCGGCCGATCCAAGGGACCATGGGATTGAAATGCGGCATCGTCGGGCTGCCCAACGTGGGCAAGAGCACGCTGTTCAACTGTTTGAGCAATGCGAAGGCCCAGGCGGCCAATTTCCCCTTCTGTACCATCGAACCCAATGTGGGAACGATCACCGTTCCGGACGAGCGGCTGAACAAACTGGCGGCCATCGTCAAGCCACAGCGCGTCGTGCCGACCACGGTGGAGATCGTGGATATCGCCGGCCTGGTGAAGGGTGCGAGCAAAGGCGAGGGGCTGGGCAATCAGTTCCTGGGCAACATCCGCGAGTGCGACGCGATCCTGCACGTGCTGCGCTGCTTCGACGACCCGAACGTGGTGCATGTCGATGGCAGCATCGACCCGGTCCGTGACAAGGAGGTGATCGACATCGAACTCCAACTGAAGGACCTGGAGACGGTGGAGGCGCGCATCGCCAAGGTGCAGAAGCAGGCCACGACGGGTGACAAGGACGCCAAGAAGCGGTACGACCTGCTGACCCGCATCAAGGACCATCTGTTGAAGGGCCGGAGCGCGCGCGCGGCCATCACGTCGAACGATGATCCCGGACTGGTGAGCGAGTTCCAATTGCTCACCACGAAACCCGTGCTCTATGTCTGCAACGTGGACGAGCGCAGTGCCGGCGTGGGCAATGTCCATGTGGAGCGCGTCAGGGAGGCCGTAAAGCATGAGAACGCGGAGGTGATCATGGTGACCGCCGCCATCGAGGCGGAGATCGCCGCCCTGGACACCCCGGAGGAACGGACGTTGTTCCTGGCGGACCTGGGCCTGGACGAGCCCGGCGTCAACAAGATGATCCGGGCGGCATACCGGTTGCTGAAGCTGCAGACCTACTTCACAGCAGGGGAGAAGGAGGTGCGCGCCTGGACCATCCATGTCGGTGACACCGCCCCACAGGCGGCGGGCGTGATCCACACCGATTTTGAGAAGGGCTTCATCCGCGCCGAGGTCATGAGCTACGAGGACTTCATAGCGCTGGGCGGGGAGGCGGCCGCACGCTCAGCAGGGAAGTTGCGCACGGAAGGGAAGGAGTACGTGGTGCAGGACGGGGATGTGATGCACTTCCTCTTCAACGTGTGAGGATGGAGCGGTCCGTGCGATCCGTCCGCGGTCGTGCTTAGTTCCCCGAAGCGTCCCGCCGCACCAACCAGACCTGGTGCCCCTCGTCGTTCAGGCTCCATCCGGTCGCCAGGACCCCCGATGGCAGGGCCATGACCTGCCCCAGGTGATCATAGGGGCCGTGGTCGATCACACGTTCCCAGATCGGGTTCCCGAGGGCATCGGCGCGGATCAACAACCCGTCACGATCGGCGCCATTGCGTCGTTCGCCGGCCAGGAACAGATCGCCATCGGAGCGCTCGCTGACCGCGAAGGCGGCATGATCGAACAGGGTATCGCCGATGGCGCGCGTCCACAGGGTATCGCCATTGGCCTGCAGACCCATCAGCCAGGCATGCCGGTAGCGATGACCGAGGTAGGTGGTGTCCCCGTAACTGTCGGAGAAGCCGGCCGCCACGAAGTGACCGCTTGCCGTTGAGGTGACGGCCCGGAACCCTTCGTCCCGGATGCCCCCCCAGCTCGACTCCCATTCCACATTGCCATCCAGGTCGAGACGTGCGAGATAGGCGTCGCTCGTGTTGCCGAAGTTCATCTGCCGGCCCACCACGATCACACCGTTGGCATCCGCGGCGACCGCATGGCCCTCTTCGTCCAGGCCGGTCCCCATCGTCGTTCGCCAGGTCACACCGCCGTTCACATCGAATCGCATCACGAGCACATCGTGCTTCATGGTGGTGCGCTCCACACCGGTGGCGATCACGCTTCCATCGGGCAGTACCACCATGCCGTTCAATTGCTGGTCGCCGGGCAGGTCCTCCGTGGCCGTCCACAGGACCGCATTCGACGAACCGAGGCGCGCGAGGAACGCATCATGATCGTCGCGACCATTGATGATCCAACTGCCCAGCAGATAGGTCCCACCGGCTGGAGCCGATGCGATCGCATGGAGGAACACGCGTTGGGGCAGGGCGACCTCGCTTCCTTGGATCTGGGCACCACTGTTGTTCACATCGCATAGCCATGCCAGATGGCGGCCGGCCGTGCGATCGAAGCGGGTGGCGGCCAGGCGGTAGCCGGACGCGTTGCTCACCGCCCCCGCACAGAATTCCCCGGTGGCCCCCCCATACATCAGATCGAGGCCCTGCGCGCGCGCAGGGCCACCGAGGAGCGCGGCCGCAAGCACGAGAACGGTCGAACGGGTGCACATGGCCCCAAAATTACGGTCCCACCAATGGGTCCGTCTACATTTGGGCGCATGCACCGCCGGGGGAACGTGCTGCTATTCCTGTCGACCGCGGCCCTGCTGGCGGTCCCGGCGCTCATTGGCCTGGTGTGCTACGGCAAGCTGGGGTTGCACGTCGCAGTGAACATGGAGCATCCGGTCTGGTTGGATCCCTGGATGCGCTTCTCGACCAATGTCGCGGACGGTCTGATGCCCGCGCTGGTGGCGGTCTTGCTCCTGTTCATCGGTCGTTGGCGGCAGGTGCTGATGGTGGGTGTTCCCGCCGCCGTGAGCGGCTTGGTGGTGCAGCTGCTCAAGCACAATGTGTTCGCCGACCTTGATCGCCCCGCGGAGTTCCTGGACCGCATGCCGCAGGTGAAGCTGGTGAGCGGGGTGATGCTCGCTCATCACTTCAGTTTCCCCTCGGGCCACTCCGCCACTGCGTTCAGTTTGTGTCTGGCTTTGGCGGTGATCGATGGTCGCCGATGGAGCGGACCGGTGTGGGCGGTGATCGCCGCAGGTCTCGCGTTCACGCGGGTCTACCTGTCCGAACACTTCACCGGGGATATCCTGGCCGGAGGGACGATCGGCACCATCGTGACGCTGCTCGCGTTCTATTGGCTGTATCTCTCGGCGTTCAGTGGTCGAGCCTGGCTGGACCACCGTCCGCTGCGGCGGTCGGGGTAGTCCTATGGACCGGTATAGGTGATCCGGTAAATGACGCCGGCGGCATCGTCGCTCACCAGCAGATCGCCGTCGGGCGTGTTCAGCACGTCCACGGGTCGGCCCCAGGCACGGTTCCCCTGCAGCCAGCCTTCGGCAAATACCTCCGTGTCAGCGGTGCCGTCCGCCTTGGGGAACGCCACGGCGATCCGGTAGCCGATGGGTGTGCTGCGGTTCCAGCTGCCGTGTTCGGCGATGAAAATGGCATGACGGTACTTCTCCGGGAACCGGGTACCCCTGTAAAAGCGCATGCCGAGTGCCGCCACGTGCGGTCCCAGCTTCGCGGCCGGCGGTACGAAGTCCGCGCAGTCATGCCCCTTCCCGAACTCCGGGTCCGGCCAATCCCCTTCATGGCAGTAGGGGTATCCGAAATGCTGGCCCACCGCTGTCAGATGATCGAGCTCGTCGTTCGGACGGTCGTCGCCTGCCCAATCCCGGCCGTTGTCAGTGAACCAGCAGGTGGAATCCTCCGGGGACCAGTCGAACCCCACGGTATTGCGCACTCCACGGGCCACGATCTCCCGACCGCTGCCATCGGGCCTGATCCGGGTGATGCTGGCGTAGATCGGGTCCTCACTTTCACAGATGTTGCACGGTGCACCCACGGGGACGTACAAAAGACCGTCAGGCCCGAACGCAATGAACTTCCATCCATGATGGGTCTCGGTGGGATATTGGTCGGTGACCACGACCGGGTCCGGCGGATCATCGAGGTGTTGCTCGATGGCGTCGAAGCGCAGGATACGGTCAACGGCCGAGACGTACAAGGCACCGTCGTGAAAAGCCACGCCAGCCGGCATCTTCAGGTCATGTGCGATCGTCCATCGGCGATCGGGCGTCCCGTCGCCGTTGGTGTCCCGCAAGGCATGTACGAGCCCTGCATCCCGCGAACCAACGAACAAGGTTCCCGCGTCCCCCCAGCACATCGCACGGGCATTGTCCACGCTATCCGCATACAGGTGGATGGAGAATCCGGGTGGCAACCGGACATCCTCCAATCGGGGATCGCCGCCGCGGAGCGCAGGCATGCAAACCGAACCACCACAGGCCCATGCGATCAGGAAGAGGGCGGTGCAGGTCGTTCCGGTCCCTGGCGGCATGGACCTCATTGCCGCTCGGTGGACGGAATGATGAGCACAGGGATGCGCGCGCTTCCCAGCACCTGTTCGCAGACGCTGCCGACAAGCGCCTTGAACAGGGCACCGCGCCCGTGCGATCCCATCACGATCATGTCGACCTTGAGACGTTCGGCCTCCTCCAGCAATGTTTCCGTGGTGGGACCCTGCACCAGGAGCCCTTCGGCATCCATCCCTTGTGCACGCAGGCGGTCCGCCATGGCTTGGATCTCGGTGTGTTCGTGGCGCAAGGTGTCCGCGCGATGCTCACGCACATATCGTGGTCCGGTCGAGAAGCCGACGAAATCCGGATCGGGCGCGGCCACATGAACGATCCAGACCTTGGCACCCGATGCTTTGGCCAATGTGCCGGCTTGTTCCAGGACCGTATCGGAAATGGGAGAGAGATCGACGGGGGCAAGGATGTTCTTCATTGTCGGGCGTGAGGAAGGTGGGAAGTTACGCAAGGCATTTGCGTTGCCTGCGGGAGGATCATGGTGCAAAGAAAAAGGGGGACCATCGCCCCCCTTCCCATTGGTCCATTGTCCCTCAGCCTTTCGAGGTCAGGACGAGCTTGTCCAGATGTGCACGGCGCAGCTTGCCGCTGGTATTGAAGAACCACTCCTTGAGGCCGTAATGGAAGCCACGGCGAAGACCGGTGTGGTGTTTGCCAAGGACGCCGCGTTTTCCGCTGAGCTTCTGCAAGGAACGGGTGAGATGGGCCTCGACCTCGGCGGCCGGGGTCCTGGGTGCATTCTTCGCCGCCCATTTCTTCAGGTTTTCCAGCAGGTCGGCCTTGGGCAGAAGGCGTCCCGTGGTCTTGATCGCGTTGACCACTGCAGTGTCCCAATCGTTCAGGCGATACCCGCCTTCCTTGATGGTGCGTTTTTTCTTGCGGCCAGGTTTGCGCCCCCTCCTTGCCGGGCCCGTTCCGCTCCTGGTGCTTCGGGTCTTTGTGCCGTCCGATGGCGTGATGCCACGCAGTTGCTTGATCGTGCGCCGGACCTCGTCCAGTTGGAAGATCAGTTTGCGCCTCTCCGCCCTGTAATGGCCAAGAAGCTCCTGGATGTCCTTTTCTGAAAATCGCTTTTTAGGCATACTCGTGATTTTGGCAGGTTCGATATTCGCAGGGTGTTCGCGGGTCGGGAGCAAAGTTAACCAGACTTGAAATTGTAACTGACCCGCCGTGATGGTGCCGATATTCGAATGGCCCGGTCGTCTTCATCGCACCGAGGCGACGTGCGGCGGTCACTTCACCTCCAACACGACATTCCCGGCACGTTCGCTGAACCGACCGATCACCTCATGGGGAATACCATGCGCGGTCAGGAGGTCGGGGACGGACCGGCCGATCTCCGGGTCCACGGCGATGAGCAGGCCGCCGTTGGTTTGCGGATCGCTCCCCAGCATCATGCGTTCCAAGGCACCAGCACCGGTGATCCGTTCATGATAGCTTTTCCAATTCCGGAGCGCGCCATCCGCGTAGCACCCCGCTCGGACCAGGTCGATGGTCCCTGGGAGCACCGGTACCCTGGACCAATCGATCGATACGGAAAGCCGTTGACCGCACATCTCCAGCAGATGACCGAACAGCCCGAATCCGGTCACATCGGTCATTGCCGTAACGGATGGTAACCCACCGAGATGGCCGCCGATCCAGTTCAGTGTGGCGAGATGCTGTGTCAGGCCGACGCACGCATGCGCATCCAGCAGGCCGCGTTTCAGGGCCGTGCTCAGAACACCGGTCCCGATCGGGCGGGTCAAGACCACGCTATCACCGGGACGGGCCGAATCGTTCCGCTTCAATTCCTTTTCGCGCACGTGGCCGGTGACCGCCAGTCCGAAGAAGGGCTCGGGTGCATCGATGCTGTGGCCGCCGGCAAGAACGATACCGGCCTCGGTACAGACCTGCCTGCCGCCGTCGACCACCTGCGCGGCCATTTCAGCGGGGAGCTTCTCCACGGGCCAACCCAGCACGGCCACGGCAACCATGGGCCGACCGCCCATGGCATACACATCGCTCAAGGCGTTCGCCGCGGCTATCCGTCCGAAGTCCCGTGGATCGTCCACGATGGGCGAAAAGAAATCGACCGTGCTGATCACTGCACTGCCATCGCCAAGGTCGTACACGGCGGCATCATCGCGAGAGCCATAGCCCACCAGGAGCTTCGGGTCATCGAGCGGGGCGCTGCCTCCTTGAAGGATCTTCTCCAGAACGCCCGGCGCGATCTTGCAACCGCAACCGGCCCCGCTGCTGTAGCGGGTCAGTCGGATCTCATTGTCCGGCATGTGGGGCAAGGGTGTTCTCCATGAGCATGCGTGCGATGGCGTCCGGTTCCACCAGGGGATGTGCGATGCGACGGACGCGCATGGGATCCCGTGCGGAGACGCCGCGTGCGTAGGTCTTGTCGTAGTAGGTAAGGGTGATGCGGGCCGCGTGAACGAGATCACCACCATCGATCGCCTCCAAGGCCGCTTTGCAATGTTGCGGGCCGAGCCGCTTTTCGATGCGCTGGGTAGCGGCGCGCAGTGCGTCGCGGTCGCTCGCTCCATAGACCGCGACCGAATGCCTGGCGCGCTCCTCCGCAGGTATTTCCAGGAACAGCATGTGCGACCGGCGGATCGAAGCGTGGATCCGATCGGGCAGCTTCACACGCCCGATCATCATGCTCTCGTCCTCGATCCAGGTGATGCGGGTGCGGTCGAGCCGGTGCAGGGCGTCCCACAACAGATTCTCGAAATGTTCCGTCGTTGGTTGGGGTGGAAGTCCGAGCGCACCGAACGAGGACCCCCGATGGTTCGCGAGCCCTTCGAGGTCGATCACCTGTTCGCCGCGATCGCGCAGGGCACCCAGGACCTCGGTCTTGCCACTTCCTGTGTATCCGCCCACGACCATGAACGCAGGTGGTCCAAGGAACGATGACAGGACATGGTGCCGGAATGCCTTGTAGCCCTTCTTCAGCGTGACGACCTCCGCGAAACCGGCCTTGTCCAGCAGCCACGCCACGCTGCCGCTGCGTTCGCCACCCCTCCAACAATGCACGGCGATCCGTCCACCGGGTGCCACCTGCCGCGCCTGTTCCACGATGCCGGCGAGCTTCGGACCCACGATGCGCAGGCCTTCCAGCACGGCCTGCTCACGACCCTTCTGCTTGTAGAGCGTTCCGACCACCGCGCGTTCCTCATCGGAGAACAGGGGGAGCGAGTGCGCACCGGGGATGTGTCCACGTGCGAACTCTCCGGGGGATCGCACATCGATCATCGGCAGATCACCATGAAGGAACTCCGTGACGTCGCAAGGCCGGACCATCGCACCGAATGTAGGAAGGCCGACAGGTCAGGGGCCGACCAGGCACTTGACCACAACCGGCAGGCGCGGACCGTGGACGATCAGGAGGTAGGTCCCTGGAGGAAGATCACCGTACCATTCGACCCGCACTTCACCGGGTGCCCCGTTGCACGTGCCGCTACTCAGTTCGCGACCATCCAGTGCGAAGAGACTGAAGGGATCGCCTGGGCGCAAAGATCCCGATCGCACTACGACATGGTCGAGGGCGGGCTGGGGGTGTATGGAAGGTCGGTCGCTGTCCTGTCCCGGGATGACCGTCCCCAGGCACGGCGCCGGATCGTCCGCCAACGGCCCCCAGAACGCGGCGAGATGCGCGGCCCTCAACGGAACGTTCGCCATGAAGTGGTAGCTGCCATTGTTCGCGTAGCGAAGGCATTCGAAGAGGGCGATGTTCGTGTCGAACGGATCACAGGGATCGAGGTCGGTCGTCATCACGGGAGGGTCCGCCAGTGCGGCGAGATAAGCCGCGACCCGTCCGCTGCCTTTCATGGTGGGGTATTGATAGTGCCAGGGCGTGGCACCCAGATCGCAGTTGGCGGAAAGCGTGGTGTACGGCTTGCCGGAATGGAACAGGACGATCCCGTCGCAGGTCTGGTGGTAGAGGTAGATCGCCGGGGTGTCCACGCCCTGGATCCAATCCTGTGTGAATGCTTCGTAGGGCATGCCCCCGAAGAAGTCGGCCACGCCGATCACGGAGGCATCGAAGCCGTTGAGGTTGAGATCGCCCGCTACGGGTCCGAGGTCGGGTCGATGCAGCATGGTGCTGTCCACGGTGTAGGTGGTCCGTTGACATTCCAGTTCGGTGGCGTTCAGGAGTGCGGAGTAGGGTGGAGGGGCATCCGGGAGGGCCATGCACGCTTCCGGCTTCTCGTCCGGCCGGTCCAGGAGCCCAACGGCCAGGGCCACGAAAGCCCCTGCACTTTCACCGCCGACGAAGACCTTATCCGTGCAGATGCTGTCCTGATCGGCACGGGCCTTCAGCCAACGGATCGCGCCCTTGACGTCCTGCATGCCGCGGTAAAGTGCCCGCTTGATCTCGGCGCTGTCGGCCGGGTAAAGGGCCAGATAACCATCGGGCCAGATCGGCGGGCCCGCAGGTGTCTGCACGAAGTCGTCCTTGTGCCAGCCAAGACGATAGTCCACTGAGGCCACGACGTATCCGCGTCCGGCGAACTCGCGCGCGAGCGGCACCACGCCTGAAGAGGGGTCATTGCGACAACCGCCGAGCCAGGTGCCGCCATGCACCAATACGAGCAGCGGGCGATGTGCCTCGCTGGTGCCGATGGGCTTGTACAGGTCCAGGCGCAGGGTGTCGATCGCGCCTACGTAGTTGGTGTCCCAGCCGTAGACCAGGCCGCTGTCCACCGTGAAGGTGAACTGGCCGGGAGTGACATGGTCCTGGGCATGGCTCGACCGCGGAAGCAGGCCTGTCACTAGCAGGAAGGGGAGAATGGGTGTCCGCATGGCGATCGTATCTGGCAAGGTAGTGACGTACCGGACGGTCGGGGTCACAGGCTGCATGTTCGAGATCGGCGACCTCTGGACCCCATGGAACCGCGACCTTCGTGGCCATGGATGAATTCCGCTTTCCGGTGCACCTGCGCTGGGCCGACATGGACCCCAACTTCCACCTGCGCCATGATGTGTACTACACGTTGGGTGCCCAGGCGCGTGTCGGCTGGCTTTTCGCCATCGACCTGACCCCGGCCAAGATGCAGCAGGCGCATTTCGGGCCGATCCTTTTCCGCGAGGAGTGCATCTTCCGCCGGGAGATCCGGCACACCGACACGATCGTGATCGAGCTGCGGCTAAGCCGCTGCCGCCCGGACGGGTCCCGCTGGAGCATGCGGCATCATTTCCTGCGCGACGATGGTACGCTGTGCGCGGAATTGAACGTGGACGGCGCATGGATCGATACGCAGGCCCGGAAGCTCACCACTCCCCCCGCCCACCTGATGGAGGGCTTCCTCAGGCTGCCGCGGACGGAGGATTTCGAGGAACTCGAGGCCAAGGGGTAGGGAACGGCGATCGCGTCCGTCGGGCCATCACTGCTTCACCAGCCGGCCGGTGGCCCGTCCCCGGGCGGATCGAACATCGACGGCGTACGTCCCCGGCGCCAGTTCCGTGGCGTCCAGCGTCATGGTGCCAGCTGCGATGCATGCCGGCACGCTCACCTCGCGCCCGGACATGTCGCGCACGCGGATCACGGTTCCCGTGCTGATCAAGGGGCCTTGCACGGTGCAGAAGCGATGGACGGGGTTGGGGGCGATGAGCAGACCGACCGGCGCTGCGCCCGCCTCCGCGACCTGCACCGTTCCATCGCAACCGGCCGGGTTGAACGGCGGCGAGATGTTCTCGATCGATCCGAACTTCACCACGAAGGCATCGGATGCGTTGGGAGCGGTGCGCAAGGTGCCGGGGTCGCCGGGAACGAAATAGAAGCTGCCGACATTTTGATCGAACGCGGTGAAGTAGAAGTCGCCGAACGAGCCTGACACGATCACATTGTTCGCATCGGCGTCAAGGTCCAGTCCGCTGGCGAAGTCCCAGAGCGGGTCGGTGCCCGACATGGCATGTGCCCAGAGCGCATCGCCTGCCGAATTGAAGGCGGCCACCCAAGCATCCGCAGCGCCTTGCGCGTTCAGGATGAAGCCATCCACGGTGAGGTCGCCCGAGAATCCGCCGGTGAGAACGATATCGCCACCGGGGCGTGCGGCGATGTTGGAGCCGCTGCCCCCGCCCGAGCACGGATAGTCGTGTTGCCAGAGCAATCCACCGTTCGCGCTGAAACAGCTGAGGAAGGGATGGGGGGTCGTGTTGTCGCCGACGAGCGTGTTCGTACAAATGGTCATCTCGCCGGTGTATTGACCTGTGATGTACACCTGGCCGCTGGTGCCCACCACCACCGATGTCGCTTGCTTCCATCCGGCGCCCGTGCTGCCCGTGAGCCACACCAGGTTCCCATTGGGATCGTATTTGGCCAGGTACAGGTCAGCGTCGCCGGCTCCGTTCACGGTGAGCGCATCGAATGTGGCTGAGGTCGTGAACCGGCCGGTCACATAGGCATTGCCCGCGCTATCCACTGCTATTCCCGATCCGTTCTCCCAGCTGGCACCACCGAAGGACCTGCACCAAAGGCCGTTTCCGCTCGCATCGTAGCGGGCGATGAATCCATCGGTCTGGCCCGAGCTGACCAGACCGTTGCCGGCTATGGTCGCATTGCCGCTGAAAGAGCCGGCCAGGAGAATGTTCCCGTTCGGCGCTTCGGTCACAGAGCCCGCGCTGGGCGAGCCAGTGCCGCCCTCATTGATCGCCCAGAGGCAGTTGCCGTTCTCATCGAAGCGAGCCAGGAACAGGTCCCCGGGACCGTTGGCGATCAATTGCACCGTGGTCAGGTCGAGCGTGCCGGTGAATTCGCCCGCGAGCAGCAGATCGCCGTTGCCGGCCCGCGCGAACGCCTGCACGTTGCACATCGCCTCGGGCTCGATGCAGCGCAGCTGCTTGTTCCACACGCAGGCACCGTTCGCATCGCGCTTGTTCAGCCAGCTGCGCATGGCCGCCAATGGCGCGCGCAACGTATCCCCGCAGAGGATGGCCGTGGTGACGAAGTTCCCGCTTGAATAGACGTTGCCTGCGGGATCCACGGCTACACCGGTCGCGCCGTCGTAGGCCGCACCATGCAAGCCGATCCGGCGCATCCAATGAAAACCAAGGTCGTCGTGGTAACGGGCCAGGAAGCCCTCATGACCGCTCATGAGGGCGGCGTGGATCACTTCGCCGCTGCCAGGGTCGAATTCGGTGCCGCCATAGTTTCCAAATAGGAAGTGGTTGCCGCCGCTACCTCCGGCATGGCGGAGGTAGAAGGCATCTATGACGTTCCCGGCGAATAGGACGTTCCCGGTCGCATCGAACTCCGCGAGGAAGGGATCATCGCCGATCGGGAAGGATCCGATCTGCGATGAGCTTCCCAGTGGGATCGAACCACACAACCAGGCGTTCCCGGCGTCGTCCGTGTTCAGGCTGTTGAACGCTTCGTAACCGGAGGAAGGAGCGATCGATTGGGCCCACAGCCCATTGCCGTTCGCGTCGTAGCAAGCCAGGAAGAGTTCCTCGGTGTTCACGTTCGTGTTGGTAATGGTGGTGCTGCCGAAAACCCCTTGCGGTCCCCAGAAGTTGCCGCAGACATAGACACCGCCGGTGGTGGAGAATGCGATATCGCGCAGGATGTTCCCATAGTTCGCGCCCATGGCCTGCACCCACGAACAGTTGCCTCCGGCATCGAAGCGGGCGAGGAAGACCTGGTCGAAACCCGTCGTGGTCAGCATCGTGCTCCCGAAGCTGGCGGTCCCATTGAACACACCGGCCACATAACTGTTACCGAGCGCATCGCAGGTGATGGCCCTGTTGTGGTCCAAGAAAGGGTTCCAGGACGTCAATCCGCCGGCGCGCACGGCCCACTCGAAGTTGCCATTCGGATCGAGCGTGGTATGGAAGCCCGTGGTATCGTGCGTGGCCACCAATGTGGTGGGGCCGAAGGTGGCCGTGCCTTGGAAGTAACCGCACACGTGAACACGACCGAGGCCATCGACGGCGACGCTCAAGGCCTTGTCATCCTGGGCCCCGCCCATCTTCCGAGCCCATTGTTGCTGCCCGTTCGCGTCATACTTCGCCACGAAGGGATCCTGCCCGGCAGCGGTGAGCATCGATCCTGCGAACTGCATGGTCCCCGAGAAGGAGCCCACCAGGTAGACGTCGTTGGAACTGCTCAACGCGATCGCCGTGCCGCCGGGACTTGCCGCCCACAAACAGTTGCCGCTGGTGTCGTAGCGGGCCACAAAACTTCCTCCCACGATGGTGTCTGCCACGATCGTGCGCGGGCCATTGGACCATCCGGTAAGGCAGACGGTGCCATCCGAGGAGACGTCAGCGTCAACGATGCTCGTGAACTCGCCGGGGGTAACCACATTGGGCACGGTCTCGGCCCATTGGAAAGTGGGCTGCGCGTGCAGCGCGAAGGTGCAGAAGCAGCACAGGACGGGAAGGAGCGAGCGCATGGGCCTTGGTTCGTGCACCAAAGCGACATCATGCACGTCGATCCATCAATCCCGAATTCTCGTGAGGTCCACCCGCACGCTCACCTCGGTCCCCTGACCGGTCGCGCTGTCGATCCGCACTTCACCGCCCAGCGCGGCGCCCCGGCGCTTCATGCTTCCCAGGCCGTGACCGTCCGGATGCAGCGCGGGGTCGAAGCCCCGGCCGTTGTCCCGGACGTTGAGGGTGAGCATTCCATTGCGCCGCGCGAGCGACACCTCCACCAGCGAGGCCCCACTGTACCTGCTCGCATTGTGCACCGCTTCCTTGTAGATCAGCACGAGCTCCTTGCGGGCGTTCATCGGCAGCTTCAATTCCTCCACACCGCCACTCACGCTCATCTCCACGGTCACACCCTTGCTCTCCAACAGCTCGCTGGCGATGCGCCGCATGCGCTTCACCAGCGCCTCGCCCTCGTCGTTCTTGGGGTCGATCGCCCACACGATGTCGCTCATGCTGCGCAGGCTCGCGCTGCTCGTCTCGCCGATGCGCGCCAGCAGCTGCCTCACCTGTTCGCTCTCCGGACCGCTCAACTGGGAGGCGAGCTGCGAGCCGATGGTGATGGAGCTGAGCGAGCTGCCCACCTCGTCGTGCAGATCGCTGGCGATGCGGTTGCGCACGGCCTGGAGCTTGAGCGCCTGTTGCAGGCGATACCGCGACCACCAGAGCACGCCGCCGCTCACCGCCACGGCGAGCAACGCATGGAACCACCAGCGCAACCAGAACGGCGCGGTGACGGTGATGGTGAGCAGCACGTGTTCGGGACCTTGCCGGCCGAAAGCGTCACGCACCCTCACCAGCAGGCGGTGTGCGCCGACGGGCACGCCGGCGTAGCGGATCGCCTCGCGGGCGCTCGTCACGCGCCAGTCGCTCTCCACATCGTCCAGGCGGTATGCGAACTCCAATGGGCCGGGGCCCGCCGGTCGCAATGCGCTCACGGTGATGTCGATCACACTGCCGCGGTAGCTCAATGAAGCGGTGGCGTCCCTCACCGCAAGGGCATGTCCCGCGCTCTCCGCGGAGATGAGCACGGGTTCGGGGAGGACTGGTGGTATGTCGTGGTCGGACGGATCCAACAGCAGCAGCGTATTGTTCGCACAAAGGGCCAGGCGTCCATCGCGCAGCGTGATGATGGCCCGGGAGAGCTTTCGAAAACGGCTTCCGTCGTTCACAGGCACGCGCATCCATGAGCGGTCGCGGGGATCGAACCGCAGGAGTCCGTCATCGCTGGTGCACCATAACCGGCCATGGTCATCGCGCGTGGCGCCGAAAAGGGATGCCACATCGCCTGGTGGGGCCGGGAGGGTCGACAGGTGGTCCGACACGATCGTTGCGAGCCTGCTGCTCATGAGCACGTACAGCTTATCGCGGCTGATGACGAGATCGCGGACGTCCCCGTCGAGCAGACCTTCCTCCTCGCCCCAGTAGCGGACCAGGCCCGTCGGGGGATCCCAGCGCATCACACCGGCCGCCGTGGCGCCCCAGTAACGGCCATCCGCATCGCGCACCAGCCGACGCACCTGGTTCCAGGTGGTGGAATTCCAGCGATCTCCCTCCGGGGCTTTCGGCTCGATCACACCCTTGTCAAGATCAAGGCTTCGCATCCCGAAACCGAGCGCTGCGATGATCATCCGATCGTGCGGGGCTCCATCGTCGGCGATCATCCCACGCACCTGGAAAAGATCGCCTGGAGCGAACACATCGCCGTCCGGCTCCATGAACTGCACGCCTTCCAGTGTGTTCTCCAGTGCGCGACCGCGTTCAAGGATCCCGGTCTCGGTGCCGATCAGGCGTCGCCCGTCGGCCAGTTCGCATTGGACCGTCGGTTGGTACCTGCGTCGGTTGAGCACGAGGGGTTCCAGATCGACCTTGGCGGTCCGTAGGTCCACATGGAAGAGGCCTTCCGAGGTGAACACGTCGATCAGGCTGCTCGTGCGTTCCTCGATACCGAAGAAGAGGATATCGGCCGCGTGACCAGCTCCCGTGGCCAGTGGGATCGTTCGCGTACGCCACACCATGGGAGCATACACGTCCAGGCCGTCCTCCGTGCCCACCCACAGGTTACCGCCACGGTCGCGCAACAGGCAGCGCAGGCGGTCGCTGGCGAGGCTGGATGGATCGGTGCGCTCATGGCGGCAGCCTCGGCGCATGGCATCGCCTTCATTGATCCATACCAGTCCGCTGTCCCTTGTTGCGACGAGCAGCCCACCGTTCCAAGGCACCAGGCCGGTCACCTGGTCCGGCAGGTCGATCAGTGAACGCTTTTCCGGGTGGTCCAGGTCCAGGCGGTCGATGCCGTCCTGCCAACCTCCGCAATAGAGCATGCCGTTCATCTCCACCGCGCACGTATGCGTCTGCGCGGCGGGTCGCACGATGAAGAGCGTGTCGCGCACTTGACCGGTGGACCGGTCCGCGATGAAGCTGTAGTGGTTGTTCAGCATGCCGAACCAGAGGCGACCGTTGCTCAATGGCACGATGGCGTGGCACCAGCCGTTGATCGGCTTTGCCGGATGGTCCGCAGCACCGGGGGAAACGCTGCTGCTGTCGCTCCAGTTGGTGAACGTGAACGTGCGCTTGTCCATGAAGATGAGCGCGGGTTGCTCAGCGCCGATCGACAGCGTGGTATCGTTCAGGTCGAGGACGCAGTTCAATCGGTCCCCACCGATCGAGGAAGCGTCCGTGGTGCTGTGGCGAAAGCGTCGAGCGGTGCGCCGCACGGGATCCAGTCGCACCAGGCCGTCGCCCAGCGTGGTGATCCATAGCACGCCGTTCAATTCCTGAACGATCCCCGTGATGTGATCATCGTCCAGTTGCGGGTCCAGGTCACGGAAGCGGTCGACGCGGTTGCCGTCGTAGCGGTCCAGACCATGCTCGGTGCCCACCCAGATGTACCCGGCCCGGTCCTCGAACACGCAGGTGATGGCGTTGTCGCTCAGACCATCCGCGGTCGTGAGGTGCTGGAAATGGAGGTCTTGCGCAAAAGCGCCGTGAAGGGCTCCGAGAAGGAGCACGGTGCCGATCAGTGACCGATGGGCGGGGATGACCACCTGGGGAAGTTATCGGGCCGGACCGAAAGGAACGGGCCGGCACGATCAAACGATGCGGTCGCGCATCGCCTTGCTCACGGCCTCGGTCATGCCGCTCACGTGCAGCTTCTCGTAGATCTTGCGGATGTGGCTGTCCACCGTGTGGAAACTGATGCCGAGCTCGTCCGCTATCATCTTGTAGCTGCGGCCCTTCACGAGCAGTGCAAGCACCTGCTTTTCGCGGTCGCTCAGGTTGTGCGTGGTGTGCGCCTGCGCCGGCATATCGGCCCGGAAATGCTCCAGCACCTTGGAGGCCACGGCGGGCGTCATCGCCGATCCGCCGGCATGTGTGTCGCGGATGGCCTTCAGCATTTCTTCGGTCGACGCGGACTTCAGGATGTACCCGCTGGCTCCCGCACGGATAGCATCGAAGATCTTGTCCTCATCGTCGAAGACCGTTTGCATCAGGATGCGTGCCTGCGGGAAGCGGGCCTTGATCATGCACACGCCATCGATGCCGTTCGTGCCCGGCATCTGGATATCCATCACGATCACGTCCGGCTGGGCGGCGTCCAGGTCGCGCATCAGTTGCGATAGGTCGGGGTGAACGGCCACGCAGATCATGTCCGGTTGCGCGTCCACCAGCAGGCGGAACATGTCGCGCAGGTCCTTGTTGTCATCGAACGCGATGACGCGGATGGGGGAGCCGCTCATGGGTCAGGGTCGGAGCATCTTTCGGTCGATCCGTCCGCCGGCGATCATCAGTGATGCGAAATACCACCCGGACGGGAGATCGTGGAGGTCGATCATCATTTCATCCCCATCACCTTCCTGTTCCAGCACGGCACGTCCCAGGCCGTCACATACCCGGATGTGATCGATCGGGGGGCCGGAGGAATGGATCAGGAACGAGGCGTCCGACAGGTCCGTCACCGAAACGAGCGCCTCGGCCGCGTTCGTTGGGATCCCCGCCGGTATGCCGGTGTATTGCATGAGCAGCACGTCCGTGGTCGGCCCGTCGTGCCGGTCGGCGAGGAGCACCACGTCGCCATCGGGACGCACCATCATCTCGCGACAATAAGCTCCCACGATGGATCCGAGGTCCTGAAGTGCTCCATTGGTGCCGAACGAAGCATCCGGATCGCCGGTCGCGGCATTCCGGGCCAGGAAGAGCGAATTGGAAGTGCCGATCAGTTCATCACCGAAGACCAGCAACCTGTCCGCCGCATCGAGGTGCATGGAGTAGGCCTCGTTACCCGTGGCCAGTGGCGCACCGATCGAGGGGCCGTAAGGGAGATAGCCGCCATCATTGTCCACGTGGTAGAGGTCCACTTCGCCGTTGCTCATGGTATTGGACCGCCAGACCATCCAGAAGAACGTGCCATCGGCGCGCGACAGCAGGCGGAACCCACTGTCGTAATTGTTCGCATCGGTGATTGTGATCAGGCCGGCGGTGCCGAACGGACCGTCCAGGACGCCATCCGTCGTCAGGCGCAGGCACCACGCGTCGTCCCCCCAATTGGAATCGCCCGTGACCAGCACCTTGCCGTCGGTCTGCAAGGCCATCGACCACGCGAACGAGATCGGCGAAGCGATCGGGAACTGGAACATCCCGGAGGATCCGAACGAGGTGTCCAGGGTGCCGTCCACATCCAGTCGCACCACGCAGCCGCGCTGGCCGGATAGGGTGGTCCTGCCGCATAGCAGGATCTTGCCATCGCTTTGAAGCACGATGCCGCGCGGTTCTTCGATATCGCTCCACGATGAGACCCATTGGCCGGAACTGCCGAAGGACATGTCCAGGTCGCCATTGGACAGATAGCGGCGAACAAGGAAATGGATCAGGCCTGAACTGCTGATCGATCCGGCGACAATGATGCGTCCATCCGCAAGGACCACCACGTCCCAGGCCTTGGTCGTGATGCCACTGCCTTCGGTGGGCATCACCACGCCATTGACACCGAAGGACGGATCGAGCTGGCCGTTCAACGTGTAGCGCAGCAGAAAGAGCGCGGTGTTGGTCCATCCGGCGACGACGATGCGGCCGTCGTCCATCAGGGCCGCGGAGGTCGGCGCCTCCTGACCGCCGGCGTCGAAGGTGGTCATGCCACCGGTACCGAAGGATGGGTCGAGCATCTGGCCGCAGGCAACGGCCGCAGGCAGCACGAACGCGGTGATGAGAACGGTCTTCATGATGGGGTTCATCGCTTGACGAAGCGCGCCGTGCGGACGTTCGGGCCATCCGCGACACGGACCTCGTATGCCCCCGGTGCCAGGCTGCTCACGTCGATGGCTGCACGGGTGCCATGCAGCATGGCCTGGGCCGTCACGCTGCGACCGGTCAGGTCCATGACTTGGATGGAAGTGATGCGCTCCGCCATGCTTTCCACGATCAGACGATCATCCGCTGGGTTCGGCATCATGCGAAGTTCGGATACCGGTCCGTTCTCTTGAACATCCAGCGCGATCCCCATGTCGTACCGTGCCAGGAACATGTCGTAGGGGAGACCACCGGATGCGGTGTTCCCCACGACGATCACCTTGCCGTCCGGTTGCACCACCATGTCCTCCAGATAGGTCCAATCGCCCGGATCGATGTCGTACCAACCCAGGGTGCCGAAGGTGCCGTCGCCGTCCTCGGCAGTGGAGAAGTCCGACGTCTGGAAAAAGGTTCCCTTGGAATCCACGGCCGAAGTGGTGCTGTTGGCGGTGAGGATCTTCCCGTCCGGACGGAGGTAGGCGCCTCTGCAGTATTCGCTCGCCCCATGGTCCGAAGCCCAGGCTGAAGTGCTGAAGAAGGGGCTGTCGCTCCCATCCTCGGCGAGCTGCACGAAGTACGTGTCATAGGTCCCGGCGAGCAGGGCTTCCCCGGTGAGGATGTATCGACCGTCGGGCCGGACGTTCAGGTCGTAGATGTACTCATCGGCTCCGCTCGGGCCGGGCACCACGCGCACGCCGTCCCCGTCGAGACCGGTATCGAGCGTTCCGTTCCCCAGGAGCCGCAAGGCCAGGGCGTCGTGGGTGCCGTTCAGCGTGGTGGTGCCACCGATCACGATCCGACCGTCGTCCAGGCGCCTGATGCAAGTGGGCGTGCAATCGGTGCCGGATCCCGAGGCATAGGTATAGGTACCGGTGCCATTGAAGAAGACATCTGGTGTACCATCCGGGTTCAGGCGTTGCACCGCCACCCAGCTCACCGTGAAGAACGACGGGCCCGTGACGAGGATCTTCCCATCGGGTTGGAGCGCCATGGCGTTGATGAAGCTGCCGCCGGAGTTCACCTGGGCGAAGTATTGTCCGTTGGTGCCGAAGGTGGGGTCGTCGCTGCCGTCCGGGTCCAGGCGCCAAACGGTGAAGCCATTGGTCATGCCGTTGTTGGAGTAGCCGGCGACAAGGATCTTCTCATCGGGTTGGATCGCCACGGCCTCGGCGCCGGAGAAAGCCATGCCCGTGGGTCGGATCAGGATGCCTCCGTTGCCGAACGTGGCATCCAGTGCGCCGTCCTGGTCAAAACGCGCCACGAGCAGATCCGTGCTCGATGCATCATAGCTCCATCCAGCGGCCACGATCTTGCCATCGGCCTGCAGCGCCACGGCGCGCAGGATGTCGCTGCGCCCGGCGTCCTGGACCACCCAGCCGTTCGTTCCGAAGGTGGGGTCGGGCGTTTGTGCGGTGAGGGCCAGGGCCGTGCTCGCGAACAGCAGGAGGGCATGTGTTCTCATGATGACGGGGGCTGTGGGAATGTTCACGACAAAGCTGCCCGTCGGGACCATGCCCATCAATCCCGAATTCTCGGGATGGTGCGCATGGCCGCAAAGCGTGGTGGACGACCTGAGCCGTTGCCGGAAGGATGGCTCCCGTCGGGGTACACGCCATCATTTTCTGCGCGATGACGACGCACACGGAACGGTGCTCAACGTCGACGGTGCCCGGATCGACGCGCAACCAAGCTTACCTCCCCACCCGCTGGCCTGATGGAGGCCGTTCACAAGCTGCCGCGATCAATGGATCCCGCGGAGTTGGCAGCGAAGGAGTAAGGTCAGGCGGTCGCCTTCGCCGCGCTCTTCTGCGCGATGGTCTTCTCCACCTCCGCGATGGCCTTGCGTGTCTTCAACAAACTGTCCGGGGTCACGCTGATGGAGTCGATGCCGAGCTCCACGAGGAACTGCGCGAAGTCCGGATGGTCGCTGGGGCCCTGGCCGCAGATGCCCACCTTGGTCCCGGTGCGCTTGGCCGTTTCGATCAGCATGCGCAACATGCGTTTCACGGCTTCGTTGCGCTCGTCGTAGATGTGGGCGACGAGCGAACTGTCGCGGTCGAGGCCGAGCGTGAGCTGGGTGAGGTCGTTGCTGCCGATGGAGAAGCCGTCGATGTGCTGGGCGAACTCCTCGGCGAGGATGATGTTGCTCGGGATCTCGGCCATCAGGTACAGCTCCAATCCCTCCTTGCCGCGTTCGAGGCCGTATTCCTTCATCACACCCTCCACCTTCTTCAGTTCCTCGATGGTGCGGCAGAACGGGATCATCACCACCACGTTCTTCAGGCCCATCTTCTCCCGCACACGGCGGATGGCCTTGCACTCCAGCCCGAAGGCCTCCTTGTAAGTGTCACTGTAGTAACGCGATGCACCGCGCCAGCCGATCATCGGGTTCTCCTCATGCGGTTCGAAGTGCTCGCCGCCGAGCAGGTTGCGGTATTCGTTGCTCTTGAAATCGCTGAAGCGCACGATCACCTTGTTGGGGTGGAAGGCCGCGGCGATCTTGGCGATGCCATAGCTGAGGCGCTTCACGAAAAAGGTCTCCTCGTCCTCATAGCCCGTGATCAGGTAGCTGATCTTGCCGCTGAGGTTCACATCGCCCAATTCCTTGTGTTGCAGGAGCGCGAGGGGATGGGCCTGGATGTAGTTGTTGATGATGAACTCCTCGCGCGCCAGGCCCACGCCGGCATTGGGCAGGTGGGCGAACTTGAAGGCGAGGTCCGGGCTGGCCACGTTCAGCATGATCGGCGTGCGCACGTCGGGCAGGTCGTCCAGACGGGTTTCTTCCACACGGAAGGGGATCTGGCCGTGGTAGATCACGCCGGTGTCGCCTTCGCAGCAGCTGGCGGTCACCTCCATGCCGGTCTCCAGCAGGTCGGTGGCGTTGCCGCAACCCACGATGGCGGGCACGCCCATTTCCCGCGCCACGATGGCGGCATGACAGGTGCGCCCCCCCTTGTTGGTGATGATGGCGGCGGCCTTTTTCATGATCGGCTCCCAGTCGGGATCGGTCATGTCGGTCACCAGCACGTCACCGGTTTGGAAGTCCTTGCCGTCGGTGCTGCCGTCGCGGCCGTCGAGGGCGAACATGACACGCACTTTGCCGGCACCCACACGATCGCCGATGGCGATGCCGGTGGTGATGGTCTTGTAGTCCACTGCGCCATCCATGGATCCGTTGCCGGGCTTGGGATGATCGAGCTTGTATTCCACCACCACATCCTTGTCCTTCTGGCTGTGGATCGTCTCGGGGCGTGCCTGCAGGATGAACAGTTGCTTGCTGAGGCCGTCCACGGCCCACTCCACGTCCATCGGGCTCCAGTGTCCTTTCTTATCGGTGTAGTACTTCTCAATGGCCGCCACGCTGCGGGCCACTTCAAGCGCTTGCTCGTCCGTGATGCAGAAGCGGTTGCGCATGGGCCGCTCGGTGGGGATGATCTGCGTGGGCTTTCCGGGCTCCACACCGTAGATCATCTTGCGGTCCTTGTTGCCGAGCTTCTTCTCGATGATGCTGCTGAAGCCTTCCGCGAGGGTGGGCTTGAACACGATGAACTCGTCGGGGCTCACGGCGCCCTGCACCACCATTTCACCAAGGCCGTAGCTGCCGTTGATCACCACCACATCCTTGAAACCGCTCTCGGTGTCGATCGAAAATGCCACGCCGCTGGCGCCGAGGTCGGAGCGGACCATCTTCTGTACGCCCACGCTGAGGCCGACCTGGAAGTGGTCGTATCCGAGGCTTTGCCGGTAGACGATGGCGCGGTCGGTGAAGAGCGAGGCGAAGCAGTTGCGCACCGCACTGATCAGGTCCTGCGGGCCACGCACGTTGAGGTAGGTCTCCTGCTGGCCGGCGAAACTGGCATCGGGCAGGTCCTCGGCGGTCGCGCTGGAGCGCACGGCCACGTCGGTATGTTCCTGGCCGTACTGCTTGCTCATCTCGTCGTAGCGTTCCAGGATCCCTTTCCAGATGGGCTCGGGGAACTTGCCGTTCTTGATCAGGGTGCGCACGGCCAGGCCGGTGCGGCGCACGTTCTCCACGTCGTCGGTGTCCAGCTTGGCCACGATGTCGCGGATCTTCTGGTCCAGCTCGTTGTGCTGGATGAAGGCGTGGTAGCTGGCCACGGTCACGACAAAGCCCCCCGGGACCTGCACGCCGAGTTCCTTCAGATTGCGGATCATCTCGCCGAGGCTGGCATTCTTGCCACCGACGGTGTCGATGTCGCTCAGTTCGACCTCATGGAGCCATTTCAGGTAGGGGGGAGTGCTCATGTTTTGCGAAGGAATGCGGGTGATCGAACGTCGCTTTTAACGGAATGTCACTGCAAAGGTTAATTGTCGGACCTGCTGGTGGAACAACATTCGTCAGCCCCGGATGGGATCGTCGCTGCCTTCAGGGGTGTGGTGGAAAACCAAAGAGCGGGCCCCGTGGCCCGCTCTTCAAAGGATCCGCCCCGAACACCGTTCATTCCTTCACCAGGCGCAACACCTTGCCGTCGCCGATCCGTATCAGATAGGCTCCGGGCGGGAGCGGGCCAAGCGTGACCAAGGCCTGCCCGCCGGTGACCTGGAGCTTTCGGACAAGCACCCTCCGTCCCATCACGTCATCGACCTGCACAAGCATTGGTCCGTCGTTCAGTCCCCGCAAATGCAGCAGACCTTCCGCCCCGACGGGGTTCGGGGCGATCATGATCTGTGTTCCGGTGGTCTCCTGGACGGACGTCGTCCCCGAAGTGGTGAAGAAACCGAACGGATCGGCCGCATAATCCAGGTCAGCGAATGTGGTGTGCAGGGCATCCACGGTCACATGGTAGTAGCCCAGCATCGGCAGGCCCGGATGGTCCATCAGGATGCGGTACTCACCGAAGGGCACGTTGTTGAACGCGTAGTGGCCGGAGGCGTTCGTACGGGCGCAGGCCACCAGTACCTGTTCCGGCCAGCGCTCCAGGATCACATCGACATCCGGCCAGGGGTCACCAACGGTGGAGCGCATGATGCCAAGGTCCCCGAGGTATCCACCAAGGTACCCGCTGCCGTTCAGGTCCCCATATCCCACGAGCGCGATATCCGCTTGCAGGACCGTGTCGCACACGGAGTGCAGGACATCGGCATATTGCCAGTAGTAGGTGCCTGCATGATAGGAATCGGCCAGGCCGGGATACTGCGAAGTGTCCACGATGGCACGGACCAGGTACTGACCGCCGGGCAGACCGCTGAACGCATATTCACCCTGGGCATTCACGGGCGTGCTGTTCAACATGGTACTGTTCTGGCTGTTCAGGCCATACTCCCAGAGCTCCACGGACCCGCTGCTCACAGCGGTGCCGGTACTGTCGAACACCGTCCCGCTGATCCCGAGGTTGGCCGACGGACAAGGCACGACCCAGAGTTGGAGGTCACGGCGGGTGCCCCCGATGAGCATGCCATTGCGGTACTCGTCCACCTGGAACCCGACCACGAAGGCACCTACCCCCGTGGGGGTACAGCACATGTTGCCTGTGGTGGGGTCGAAGGAGACCCCGTTCGCCGTGGGCAGGGGATCGAAGGGGGAATAGGGCGGGACGTACCACGCCGGGGTGGATGGGTCCCCGTTGTACACGAAGGACATGCTGTACGCCAGGGAATCACCATCGGGCTCGTAGGCCGCATTGTCCAGGCAGAAGGGTTCGCCGTAGCAGACAAAAGGCAGTTGCATCTCCTGGAACACCGGTGAGGAGTTGTCCGGATGGTTGACATTGTCCAGCCGGGCTTCGAGGTAGGAATCGAGCGTGGTGGGGTCCACGAGGTTCTGGATGGCGCCGTTCCTGCAGCACTGCGCCCACCAGATACGCCAGTCCGTGCATGTCGCGGGAAGCGTGATGGTGTCGGTGTAGAAGTAGATCTGCATGCCGGGCGCCGTACCCCCCTCGCAGGTGGTCGGCAGGTTCGCGCAGCCCGAGGAAAGCGTGACCGTATCGGTCAGGAAAAGCGTGGCTGGGAAAAGAATGCTGCAGTTGAGCGATCCGATCCAGATCGACTCCGTTGGGTCCACAAGGATCCCCGCACAATCCCGGTAAAGCACCAGGTCCACCTTGTAATCGCTGCCGCCAAGGTGTTGGTAGGTCAGTTCACCGCCCATGATATGGGTGGCGGAAAGGGGAAGGGTCGCCAAAATGGATCCAAGGACGAGCAACGGAGCGCAGGGTGATCTCGATCTCATGCCGATCGGTGGCTATCGGGTGGTCGCTCCTTCGTTGGAGCGTGTCCCGAAGATCGGACGATCTGCCCGCACAAGCACGATCAGGATTTCAAATGGTCCGCAGGCGCCGCATCACCGCCGAATAGTAGCTGCCTCCAATGGGGATCCGTTCATCACCTGGCTCCAGTAGGAGCATGCCCTCCTCGATCGCCATGATCCTATCGATACGAACGATGTAGGAGCGATGCGTCCGAAGGAACTGGCTCGCCGGCAATAGGGCCTCCATCTTCTGCAGGGTCGCATGAACGACGAACCGACGATCGACAAGATGGATACTGACGTAATCCCGCAAGGCGGCCAGATGAACGATCGACCGGATCGGACAACGGACGAGCAACCCCTTGTACTTGACGAACAGGGCATCGTCCTTGTTGCGCTCGAGGGCCAGCTGGAACAAGTGGCGATGCTCCTCGAGCAGGTCCACGTCCTTTCCATGTTTGTACATGGCGATCTCCACAGCGGCCTGGAGGGATGCCTCGTTGAACGGTTTGACCAGGAATCCATAGGGCTCGGCGATCCGTGCCGAACGGACCGTGGCTTCGTCCGAATTGGCGGTCAGGAATATGATGGGCACCCGGAGCTCACGCTGGATATGGTGGGCTGCATCGATACCCGTGGGACCGTCGCTCAAATGAATGTCCATGAGAACGAGATCGGGCCTTTGTGACCGGGCGGCCTCAACGGCCTCCGAACCCGACCGGGCAGAGCCCGACACCACGTACCCGAGCCGCTGCAGGCCCTGGATGATGTCCTTCCGAATGATGGCCTCATCCTCGACGACAAGGACGTTCTTTTTTCTTCCCTCCATGGCGGATGTGCGATGGGCGCCCTGATGAAGGCAGGCCAATTTGAAAAGATGGCCCCTGTCGGACCTGTCCTTTTCGGCGAACGGCGGTGGTTCGACGATGGGGCCCGCACCACGAACGATCGTTCATCGGCGGCGGGCAAAGTGATCGACCGGTCCGGATGGGGGTATTTCGGGCCCGGCTGGTCGTAGTGGTACAAACATCAGAAAATGGACCTCGGATCACAATGCGTAGCGGGCCTTGCTGGCCTGCTCTTCACGATGACCCTGCATGCCCAGGACACCGCGAACGTTCGGAATGAAAGGATGTACACGCTCTTTGCGAGCGGCCAGCACACCGTCCACGGGGGGTGGGGAGCTCCAGCCGCCGCGGCCACCCGCATCCTCGACCAGGATGCCATGCTCGCCGGGATCAAGGCCGGATGGATCATCGATCATCGCCTGACCTTCGGCATCGCGGGGTATGGCCTCGTCACCGATGTGAAAAGCCCGGGGTATGATGCCTACCTCGCCGACGAGGGGATCCTGACGGAAGGTCCCAGCTTGTTCCGGATGGGCTATGGCGGCCTGTTCCTGGAGCCCGTGATCGCGTACAGAAGTCCCGTGCATATCAGCCTCCCCATCATCGTTGGTGCGGGCGGTTGCGGTCACCAGTACACCACGCGGACCCGCCCCGTCCATGAGCAGGACCGCTTCCGGTATGGAACCGATGGAACGGCCTTCTTCGTTGCGGAGCCGGGGATCGATCTGGAACTGAACGTGCTCCGGATCCTGCGTTTCGGCGTCGGCGCATCTTATCGGTACGCCACCGATCTCGACCTCGAAGGTGTGCCTGACGATGCGCTTCGGGGCTTGAACCTCACTGCGTCATTGAAGGTGGGCGTTTTCTGACCAGAGCGGGCCGCAGGCCCCGGCCATTGCAACCCGGACCCGGAGGTCACCGTTGAAGGCGCCAGATCTCCCACGCGCTCCATGCGGATCCCCTTTGCGGCGGGACTACTGCTCCCGCTGGCCCTCTCGGCCCAATCCATCACCTGGTCCTGGTCGAACACGCCCTGCGCCATGCTCCTCAGTTGCGATTCAGGATGCACGGCCTGCAACCTGCCGATCAATACGGACCCTGCGTTCATGGGCACCAATGTGGCCTTGGTCGGCCTGGATGTCTGCCCATTTCCCGTTGCTTCGGGTGATAACGCGCTGTTGACCTACGGCTGGTCGGAGGCTCCCTCGTCGGATCATCGGGTCGTGCTCAGCGGCATCGCGCTCCACCCGGTCCACATCGACAGTTTGCTGGTCCGATCGATCGGGTCCAACGAGGGGCCGCATCGGTTGAAAGTGGAGGTCACCTTGAACAACGGGGATCCCGGATCGCTTTCGGATCTGGACCTATCTGAGGGGACCACCACGTTGGTGTTCACGGACCTGGGCACGGTACAGGCGGACGAGTCGATGGTCTTCGGCACGTTCCAACTGACGTTCACGGCATATCAGGGTGGTACGGAGGCCTGGGGTCTGGATGAGGTGACCGTGATCGGTTCGGTGCCGACCATCTCCACCGGCATCACGGCACCCCACGGCCCGACGACCATGCAAGAATGGTCCGACCTGGACACGGACCTGCTGGGAAGAGCGATCTCCTTCGATACACCGGGCCTGCATGTCCGCTCGGGCCGAAAGGTCCTGTACATCCACTGAGCGGGGCGGAAGTGCGTCGAAATGTTGCGACGATCGGGGCGCCCATTCCCCGGGCGGACCATGGTGCATGTCCGCGACGTTCCACGTTGGAAGCCGCACGGTCAGGGAGTTCGAAGAGAAAATGGTCCTTCCTGGCATGGGTCTGGACGAAAGCGTTCCGTGACCGGAACAAGGATCGCACGATCACGGAACGAAAACCATCAACACCATGAAGACCCAGATCTTTTCAGGATACGGCCGCCAGGGAGCGATCGTGTTCATCGGGGCCGCGATGACCCTCGCAGCCTGCCAGAGCGGGCCGAGTGCCGAGGAGCTTGCGCGTGACAAGGACCGGGCCCTGGCCGACAATGCCCGGTTGGAGGCCGCTTTGCATGCAAAGGATTCCCTGATCGGTGCCATGGCCCTGTCATTCGACGACATCGAGCAGAACATCGCGTTGATGGACGACCAGGGAAAGGTGCTGCATGCGAACATGGATGACCTGGAAAAGGGCGGTGACAAGCGCGACAAGATCCTGAAGGACATCCAGCTGATGAACGGACTGCTGCATGAGAGCCAGGACAAGGTCACGAAGCTGCAGCACGAACTCGACCGCTCGAACTACAAGGCCACCGATCTGCGGAAGAAGCTGGAGGCGATCCAGAGCGAGCTTGCCACGCGCGATACGGCATTGATGCGGATGGGCGACCTGCTTGCCCGACGTGATCTCACGATCGAACAGGTGAACCAGCAGCTCACCGCCTTCCAGCTGGACATCGCCGAACGCGGGGCCACCATCACCCAGTTGGAGAAGGACATCAATACCGCCTACATGGCGAAGGGCACCTACAAGGAGTTGGAGAAGCAAGGCGTCCTGACGAAGGAGGGTGGTATCGTGGGCATCGGCAAGCACGTGGGCCTGAACACCAATGCGAAGCCCATCGCATTCGCGGCCGTCGATGTGCGCGAGCTGCATACGGTTCCCCTGAATGCGCACAGGGTGACGCTCGTGACCGATCACCCGGCGGGATCCTACGAACTCGTGAGGGACGCCAAGGACGATGTCGCAGCGCTCGAGATCAAGGATGCCGACCGCTTCTGGCAATTGAGCAAGTACCTCGTGGTCGAGGTGAAATAGCGGGATCAAGTCCTTGGAACGGCGCATGCATTCGCGTGCGCCGTTCTTCCATTTCCGTCCGGCAGGGTGGTGAGTCCGGCCGATCCTATCGACGGAGGATCAGCACGATCGCACGGATCAGGACGGAGACCACGATGCATGTCGTCAATGGGAAGTGGAAGCTGAAACCGTCAATTTCCATGTGGATGTCCCCCGGCAGGTGACCGGTCCATCGCCACCACCGACCGCTCCGCAACCACGGCCATCGTGCTGCCGGCACGAGACAGCACACACCGATAAGGACCAGGGGTCGCCGCATGCTCACGAAGGTACCCTGCCCGGTGCCCCACCTTGGATTAGATTCGTGCGGACCCTTTGCACGCGATCATGTCCCGTTCCATCCTCCTTTCCCTATCCGTCCTGCTGACGGTGCACGCGACCGCGCAGCCGTTCAAGCTCGGTTGTCATTACTTCCGCAACCTGCCCACCCATCCGCATGGTATCACCGACGCGGAAAGGGCTTCGGTCAATGCGTCGATCGCGCGCAGCGATACGTTCGACATCCTGCACTACGACATCGCTATCGATGTGACGCGCTATGGTTCTCATGAGATCGTTGCGGCCACGACCATCACATACACACCGTTGATGGCAGGACAGACCTTCATCCGGTTCGACCTGTACCAGCTCACGGTCGATTCGGTGATCGGAGAGAATGGACCTCTTGTGCATCATTATGATGGGGAAGTGCTCAAAGTGGACCTCGACCAGGTCCCCGCCATTGGAACAACACATGAACTCATCGTCTACTACAGTGGGGTCCCGCACCGCGATCCGGATTGGGGCGGCTTCTACTTCGAGTCGAACTACATCTACAACCTGGGTATCGGCCTGACCACGATCCCGCCCAATTTCGGCAAGGTGTGGTATCCCTGCTTCGATTCCTTTGTGGAGCGGGCCTCCTACACCTATCACATCAAGAGCGCAGGCACGTTCAGTGCGCATTGTCAAGGTGCCGACCTGGGCACGACCGTACTGAACGGGGACACGGTGGTGCATACGTTCGACTTCGCACGGGACATCCCGACCCATCTCAGCGCGATCGCGGTCGCCGCCTATCAGGACAGCGATCGCGTGCACGTGGGCGCCTATGGGAACATCGATGTGCGATTCACGGCTAAGTCCAATCAATTGAACGCCATGGTGAACAAGATGGTGGACGTGGACGATGCCATCGATGTGCTGGAGTACTGGTACGGACCCTACCCGTACGATCGCGTGGGATACGTGCTTACCACGGACGGTGCGTTGGAGATCCCCGAGAACATCGCTTTTCCGGATTTCATGCCCGGTCAGAGCCAGACGAGCAACAGGGACCTGCTGTCCCACGAGCTGGGCCACCATTGGTGGGGCGACAAGGTGACACCCCATGACCACAGCGACATGTGGTTCAAGGAGGGCCCTGCGGAATACAGCACGCATCTGATCGCCGAATGGCAGGGAGGGCAGGGGGCGTTGGAGAAGGCCGTCAAGGACAATCTGCTCTATGTGTTGGAAGAGGCCAACGTGCAGGATGGCGGTTTCCAACCGTTGTCGCCCATGCCCGACGCATACATCTACGGGCTCACCACGTATTACAAGGGGGCGGCCGTGATCCATAACCTGCGTGGGTATCTTGGTGATGGCCTGTTCCGGCAGGCCATGACCGCCATCCAGGTCGACCATGCCGACGAGAGCCTGACCGCCGTGGGGTTCAAGGATGCACTGGAGGCGGAGACCGGTCAGGACCTCGATCCGTTCTTCGACGCCTGGGTATTCGCACCCGGGTTCTCGGTCTTCGTGGTGCACCAGATGGACGTGCAACAGAACGGTGCGCAATGGGACGTGCAATTGCAACTTCGCCAAGGTCTGCACGGCACGACGGTCTTCCATCATCAGGTCCCGCTGGACCTGACATTGATCGGCGCCGATCAACAGCGCCAGGAATATCAGGTGATCGCCGATGGGGAATGGACCTCGGTGGGGGTCAGTTGTGATTTTGAACCGGTGATGGCGGTGCTCAACGGCCATGATCGGCTGAACCAGGCACGTCTGGACGATGAGTTCGAGGTCCGTCCGGGCGAAGGCGCATCTCCGAACCTGCCCTGGGTGGACATGTGGGTGTATCGGGACAGCGTGCCCGATTCCGCGTTGGTCCGTGTGGAACACATCTGGTCCGGGCCGGACCAGGACCAGATGGGGTGGGGCATCGACCAGATCAGCAGTACGCATTACTGGCGCGTGGACGGTGTCTGGCCGACCGGCCTGCAGTTGCGGGGGCGGATCTATTATCACGGGGACCTGTCCACGGACCTGGACAATGACCTCTTTGGGATCAATGAGCAGAATGCCGAACTGGTCTATCGGGAGAAGCCGACCGACCCATGGGAGGTATACAGCGATTACACATTGAACGTCGGCGGATCGACGACCGATGGCAACGGGAATTTCCTGATCACCACGCTTCGCAAGGGGGAATATGCGTTCGCCAAAGGTGCATTCATCGCGTCCGTGCAAGGGGCGGGGGAGGACCTGACCGATCAATTGGCCGTTTTCCCTTCACCTGCCCGTGATCGACTGCACATCACTGGCGATCTGGGCGAGCCAGGTCCCGTGTACATCGATCTGATCGCTGTGGATGGGACCCTGGTCGAACGAACGGAAAGGGTGTTGGCGGGCAGGTTCGATGTTCCCCTGCAGGTGTCCGCGCTTGATGAAGGCGCCTACGTGGTCCGTCTGTTGAGCGCCAGCGGCGTCCGGATCGGAGAGCGCTCGGTGCTGATCATGCATTGATCACGGTTCATGCAGGCCGGGACCATTGCAACGCAACATCTTGAGCATGGGAATTCAAGATCCTACGATCGATCGTACATAAAGTCGGACCGGGGCGCGGTCGGTCTTGACGGACCAGGAAGTAGATTCGACCCGTCCGGAACAAAACGACCGGTACAAGCACATGACCTACAAAGACCCGATCATGCAAGCTGCCAGATCGCTGTTGCTGCCCTTTTTTGTGGCTACGGCGTTGTCAGCCGATGGCCAGACGGCCACCCACCCGAACCACAAGGCCCACTACGCGCAGCCGATGCACAGCTCGGCGGCTGCCCATCAGCACTTCGCGCCGAAGCCGGCGAGCGGCGCGCGCCGTGGCATACCTGCAAATGCCCCACGCGGAGGTGCTCCAGCGAACGATGATTGCGCAGGAGCGATCCTGTTGACACCGGCAGCGACCTGCAACGCGGTGACCGCCGATGTGGCGGGTGCCACCCAGTCGATCGCCGCGATCACCTGCAATTCCTACACGGGTGTCGCAGACAATGACGTCTGGTTCAAGTTCGTGGCCACCGCCGCCTCGCATACGATCTACGTCACAGGGAGCGCGAACTTCGATGCCGTGGTCGACCTCCGCTCGGGGGCCTGCAACGGGACCAACATCGGTTGTTCGGATGCCACATTGGAAGCAGGGACCGAGACCATTGCCGCGTCCGGTCTGACGATCGGTGCGACATACTACATCAGGGTCTACGACTATTACTCCGGTGACCCGACCACCACCACGTTCACGATCTGCGTGACAGCCCCGTCGGCGGCCCCCCCCAACGACTCGTGCAGCGGAGTGGGCTTCACCCCGCTCGCCGTCGGCAACACGCTGACCTTCACTGGCGACAATACGGGAGCGACCATCACCGGTGACTATGGACCTGGTTCTCAACTGGAGGCCTTGGGTCTGGCAAGCGTTTGGCACGGGTTCAGCCTGTCGAGCTGTGCCGATGTGACCGTTACCTATTGCGGGCAGAACCCGGCTTGGGGCGATATATGGATCGTCCTATCCACCGGTTGCCCCGCGGACGACAACAATGTGGTCATAAGTACGGACTACAACGACACCGACTGCGGCGATGGGAACTTCACGGTCCACTATGTCGGTCTTCAAGCGGGCAGTTATTACATGCCCGTGATGCTCGATCCGGCCTTCGACGCGGAAGGGCCGTACAGCATCCACGTGAGCGCGGCGGCATGTGGCGCAGGCCCTGCCAATGACGATTGTGCGAACGCGATCCCGCTCACTCCTTCGACGAGCTGCGTACCCGTGGCCGGCAGTGTGCAAGGTGCCACCCAATCCATGCCGGCCATCACCTGCAATGGTTTCCTCGGCAATGCGAACGATGACGTGTGGTACTCCTTCGTGGCCACCGCCACCTCGCATACGGTCCATGTCGATGGTGCCGATACGCTGGACGCCGTGGTCGAACTGCTGACCGGAACGTGCGGCAATCTCACGAGCCTGGACTGCGCGGATGCCACCCTGGGCGGCGGGGTCGAGGAGATCGCCGCGACCGGACTGACGATCGGACAGACCTATTATGTACGGGTCTATGACTGGTATGCGGGTTATCCCCTCGCACCGGATTTCACGATCTGCATCCTTGCAGCCGGGGGCGGTACTCCCGTGAACGACCAGTGCGGCGGCATCCCCACGCCGACCCTGAACGTGGGTGGGTCGCTTAACTTCTCCGGAACAACGGTCGGCGCCACGACCACGAACGATGCCGTTCCGGGCTCCGATATGGACGACGGCATCCCCAAGGTGTGGCATGCGTTCACCCTGAATGATTGTGCCGATGTGACCGTGAGCTATTGCGGGACGACACCCGCCTTCGACCAGGTGTACATTGTATGGACCGCATGTCCGGCCTCCACATACACGGTGGGTACCTACGATTTTACCACCTGCGTTGATGGGAATGCGACCGTCCGTTTCACGAGCCTGCCCGCGGGGACCTACTATCTTCCCATTGGCCAGTTCGGCGCGGGAAGCACGGGCCCCTACCAGATCACCGTATCGGCGACCGCCTGCGCGGGTGCGCCGGCCAATGATGACTGCGCCGGGGCCATTCCGCTCACACCGGCCGGTTCATGCGTGCCGGTGCAAGGGGACGTACAAGGTGCCACCCAATCCATGCCGGCGATCACCTGCAACGGTTTCCTCGGAAATGCCAATGATGACGTTTGGTACTCCTTCGTCGCCACCGCTACCGCGCACACTGTGCATGTGGACGGCGCCGATACGCTGGATGCCGTGGTCGAATTGCTGACCGGCACCTGCGGCAACCTCACCAGCCTGGATTGCGCAGATGCCACCCTGGGCGGTGGTGTCGAGGAGATCGCGGCGACCGGCTTGACGATCGGACAGACCTACTATGTGCGGGTGTATGACTGGTATGGCGGTTATCCCATCGCCTCCACGTTCACCATCTGCATCCTCACGCCCGGGGCGCCGCCCGCCAATGATGAATGTGCGAACGCGCTGCCTCTGCCGATCAACCTGCCGGCGGATTGCCCCGCCAACGCGTCCATAGGCGACAACACCAATGCGACCGTGACCTTCGACGACCCGGCATGTGATGCGACCACGGCCGGTTACCAGGACGTCTGGTACACGTTCAATTCACTGGGGAACACGATGGTGACCATCACATTGGATTGGGGCACGGCCACCGATCTGTTCGTGGAGGTGCTGGATGCTTGTGCGGGGACCTCGGTCTTCTGTGACGTGATGAACGCAAGCCCTTACATGGTCGCCGTGGACCCGAACACCGACTACGTCGTGCGTGCTTACTCGAACAATGATTTCGGGAACGGTGGCGTCTTCTCCATATGCCTGAGCGGGGCGATCTCGACCAGCGTTCTGGATCCGATCGCCACGGAATGGACCGTCTTCCCAAATCCGAACAATGGTCGCTTCACCATTCAGTACGCCGGGGAGCCGGGCAAGGTCGAGATCGACGTGTTCGACGCCACCGGTCGCACGGTGCACCACGAGGAGACCGATCTCGAGAGCGGCGAACAGCACCAATTGGACCTTGCCGGTCAACTGGCGAAAGGGGCCTATACCCTCCGCTTGGTGACCGGTGGTTCCTCCATGGAACAGCGGCTGATGGTCCGCTGACCACAGGTCGCGCGTCAACCCGGAAAGGCGGTCCGAAAGGGCCGCCTTTCCTGTTCCTGCCGGGACCGCCCCGTTCATGTTATGCACAATGGGCTGTTCGTCGATCGTTGTGCTTTGGGGTTGCGCGGCCTTGGATCCCCAGGCGGTCGATCCTAGATTCGCCCCCCGGCCACGGGCAACCTGCGCCAGTGGTCCATGGACCATGACAAAGCACCTCTTACCAGGGCTGTTGATGGTGGCGATGGGCTGGCAGATGCCGGCCCACGCCGCCCACCTACGCGTCGTCGGGATCGTCACCAACAAGATCACCGCGATGCCCATGCCCGATGCCCTTGTGCGTGTATACAAGGATGGCGTGAAACAGCATATCCTGCATACCAATTCCAATGGACGCTATGAGGTCGTTCTGGACAACAATGCGGAGTATGTCATCCGCTTCAGCATGCCGGGCCTCGTGACCAAATGCTTTTCCGTCGACACGCACGGGCCGACTTGGGAGGGGGACAACTCCATCAAGGAGGTCTTCGTGGAGATGACGCTGTTCGATGAAATGCCCGATCTGGACCTATCCTATTTCGACATGCCGATGGGCATGGCGCGGTTCGAACCGATGACCGGTTACCTGACCTGGGACACGGACTACGATGAGCGCATCCGTCCCGAGGTGGACCGCTTGATGGCCGCGTATGAGCGGCTGCTCCAGGAGCGGTCGGTGATGGCCCGGAACGACCTCTGACCTAGGCCACCCTGGACCGCGGGTGGAACCGCAGGATGTTGCTGCGCAGGTAATCGCGGTCAAGATGGGTGTAGATCTCCGTGGTGGTGATGCTCGCGTGGCCCAACATTTCTTGAACGGCCCGCAGGTCCGCCCCTCCCTCGACCAGATGCGTCGCGAAGCTGTGCCGGAACGTGTGGGGCCCGATCGTCTTGCGGATACCCGCCTTCGCTGCAAGCCGCTTTACCAGTGCGAACACGGCAACACGGGAGATCCCCCCACCCCGTGCATTGAGGAACAGGATGTCCGCGTCCGAGGGCCGCACCTGCAGATGAGCGCGTTCACCGGAACGGTAAAGGTCCATCCAATGGAGGGCCTCCGGGCTGATCGGGACCAGGCGTTCCTTGTCCCCCTTGCCCACGACGCGTACGAAGCCTTCCGTGGCATGCACACGGCTGATCCGGAGGCCGCACAATTCGCTGACGCGCAATCCGCAACCGTAGAGCGTCTCGATCATCGCGCGGTCGCGGTGCGCCATGGGCCGGCTCATATCGATGGCCCGCACGATGGCATCGATCTCCTCCACGCTCAGGAATTCAGGCAGATGCCGGCCGAGCCGAGGGCTCTCCAGCAGTTCCGAGGGATCGTTCTTCAATGTGCCGTCCAGGCGTAGCGACCGATAGAGGCCACGTACTGCACTGAGGAGACGGGCCTGGCTGCGGGCGCTCGATCCACCGCTCGCGATCGTGGTGAGGAAATGCTGCAGGTCCTCCAGGTCCAGCTGGTCAGGTGATCGCGGCGGCACGAGCCTCTCTGCGTAGGCCCGCAGTTTGGCCAGGTCGGTCAGGTACGCCGTGATGGTCCTGTCGCTGAGCGAGCGCTCCAGTTTCAGGTAGGTGCGTAGGTCCCGAAGGGCGCTGTCCCAGTCCACGGACACAAAGATGCCCTTTCGTTACTTCGTGCCGATGGCAGGGATCCTGGTGATCAACGGTCCGAACCTGGGTATGCTCGGCAGGCGACAGCCGGAACTCTATGGGGCGACCACATTGGAAGCGCTCATCGCTGGTCTCCGTGCGGCCTTTCCTGGGACCGATATCGCACACACGCAGTCCGATATGGAGGGGGACCTGGTGCGCGCTCTGCTCGAAGCGGACGGCCATCAGGATGGCATCGTCCTGAACGCAGGTGGTTATAGCCATACCTCGGTGGCCGTGCGGGATGCGATCGCCGCGATCCAAGTACCGGTGATCGAAGTACATCTGACGAACCTGCTCTCCCGGGAGGATTTCCGGCATCGGTCGATCATCGGGCCGGTGTGCCTCGGTTCGATCATGGGGTTGGGGATCGACGGCTACCGGCTGGCGATCGAACACCTGCTCGGTCGCGCTGGATGAACGCGGTGCGGTCCAGGTCCGTGTAACGTTCATGTCCGAGGATGAACCGATCATAGGCCACGCTTCGCAGGTACATGCCGGTCAGGTCCGGTCGGGTCTCCTCACGCCGAAGTCGGTGTCTTTCGCGCAGCACCCGTGGCAGGCGGGCGAAGAAGTGCCGATGGGCCCGGCCGACCTGCCAGAAGTGCCGCACATGACCCTCCATCAGGAATTTGCCGGCCGCAAAGCCGTCGAGCACCAGTCTTCGGAAAAGACGGTACCCGAACAAGGGCGTACGCAGGTTCTTGGTGAGCACGATGAGACTGTTGCGGAAGTTGAGGTAGGTCTTTCGCGGGGATCCATAACCAAGCGTGCCTCCGCCCGCATGCAGGACCACCGATCTGCTGGTGTATCCGATCCGCCAGCCCCGTCGGCGAAGACGCCAACACAGGTCGATCTCCTCCATGTGGGCGAAGAGCGATGCATCGAAACCGCCCACCTCCCGGAACGCCTCCATACGTAGCATCATGCAGGCCCCGGTCGCCCAGAAGACCTCCTGCTCGTCATCGTATTGCCCGTTGTCCTGTTCGGTCAGTTCGAAGATCCTGCCCCGACAGAACGGGTAGCCGTTTCGATCGATCAGTCCTCCGGCAGCGCCCGCGTGCTCAAAGCGGTGCGGGTCATTGAGCGCGAGCACTTTCGGTTGGCAGGCGGCCATCATCGGATCGCGTTCCAACATCGCCCGAAGGGGATCCACCCATCCAGGACGGGTCCCCACATCGGAATTCAGCAACACGGCGAACGGGGTCGTGATCTGCGCGAGGGCCGCGTTGTACCCTCCCGCAAAGCCCAGGTTCGTGCCGAGGGCGATGCACCGGACCTGTGGATGGGCACCGGCCAACCACGCCAGGGATCCATCGGTGCTCCCGTTGTCGGCCACGACCACATCCACAGCCTCTCCGGAATGTTCAAGGATGCCGGGAAGTGATCGCTCCAGCCAATGCTGGCCGTTCCAGTTCAGTACGACAATGGAAGTGGTGCTCATGCCCGATGCGCGAGGGTCGGGCAAAAATGCGGGAAAAGTGCGGCCGGGATCAGCGCGGGTCGTCGTAGAATTCCTGCAGACGCTCACCGCTGATGCTGTTGACGGGCGCTACGTCCACATTGTTCTGCGGTGTGTTCCGCGAGTGGATGAGCTGGTTCCAACGGGGGTTCTGGATCTCTCCCGGCACCTCGGAGTGGAGCAGTTCATAGTCGTTGGTGACCAGGTCGGGCTGGTAGAACACGAACCGGCGGTTGGTGTATCTGCCGGCGCGGTAATAGTGCCAGATCTGGTAGGGGTAGGCGTTCTGGTCGGCAGGCCTGTCGGTGACCGAATTGGGTGCCCCGTACTTCAGCCAGACACGACCCCGGTCGGTCGAATAACCCCGTTTGATCCGTGTGCCGAACAACTTGTTCACCTTGTCGACCTGCACTTCATAGGCCTTGAACACGCCCTCGGGGTCGAAACTGTTCCGATTGGACCAGAAGCTGAAGAGGAAACGTTTCATCCGTTCCGGATCACGTTCGTCCACCTGTTGGTCGATGATATGTCGCTCAAGGTCGTCCGCGATGGGACGCATCCCGGACAGGTATTCGGCCAGCGTGTCCGGATCGTTGATCGGATAGACGAAGGTGCCGCTCAATCCGACGTGCACCGTGTCGTTCAGGTCATAGGAGATCGGGTTGTTCCGTTGGATGAACTGCTCTTTGCGAGCCACCAGATCGCCGTTCCGGTCGCGGGCCTCGATCGCCAGGATGTAGTTGCCGGAGGGCAGATCGTTGATGTCGAACCGGCCGCTCAAAGGCTCGGTGGCATGGGCACGGGTACGGGTGAGGCGCCTGAAGTTCCCGAAGACCTGGTGCTTTTCAAATTCCTCGAGCTGCGAGATCAGGAGGTACATGCTGTCGTTCCCGAGCGCCTCGTCCATATGGTAGAGCTCGGTATAGAAGGCCAGCGTATTCACGTCATCGGGAAAGTAGGTGCCACTGAAGGGCACCGGTCCGGAACCATCGACCGGTCGGGGCACGTCCGGGTTCACCAGGAGGATATCGGAGAATGCGGGCCCCGTGGGGGGGGCGGGCACGGCCAGGGGCATGCGGTAGGTGGTATCCCTGCCGTTGAGGTCCTTGATCGCCACCTCGAGCGCGTAGTCGCCGGGGCTCAACGTGAAGCGCTCCTGGTGGAACAGGTCGGGCGACCGTCCATCGATCGGGGGCGGACCGTTCAGCAAGGTCTTCCGGAAATCCGCGACCTCACCGTGACGTTCGATGATCGTGGTCACCTCCAATTGCGCCGGTGCCGTTCCGGGTCCATCCCCGGCAGGGGGCTGTAGGCTACCACCAAGGATCGACGTGTTCACCTGCACCATGGGTCCCTTGTCCGGGATGAAGAAGGACTTCGTCTCCACCACCGCCTCGGGATGGGGCTGCGCCCAGGTGAGGCCGGAAAGCAACAACAGTGGCGCGAGGGCGACAGAACGCGTGGATCGCGGCATGATGTTCAAAGATACGCCGCTGGCCATGCGGGTCGCTGCCGTTCCTCGTCCGCTTGGGACCGATGGTGGTAGCGTTCGCTGGAGGCCGTTCGTCGACTTCCTGGTATCTCGGTCACCTACCACGCCCGGGTGATCGGAAAGGCCCACCGCTGCGCGGCAGGCCTTTCGCTGGCGGAGAGGGAGGGATTCGAACCCCCGTTACCCTTGCGGGTAAAGCGGTTTTCAAGACCGCCGCATTCGACCGCTCTGCCACCTCTCCGTGGCCCGCGAAAATACACGTCCGCGGTCGGGGTATTTTCGCAACGCACCCCCATGGTCCTCGAATTCCTAGGAACAGGCACGAGCCAGGGCATACCTGTGATCGGTTGCAGATGCGCCGTATGCATGAGCAGTGACCCGAGGGACAAGCGGCTGCGCACTTCGGCGGTGGTGCACAACGAGGGACACCACGTCCTGATCGATGCGGGACCGGACCTGCGTCAGCAGCTCCTGCGTGCGGACCTGCACGCGCTCGACGCCGTATTGCTCACACATGAGCACATGGATCATATCGCGGGCATCGACGAGCTGAGGGCCTTCAATTTCATCCAAGGACGCAGCATGGACATCCATGCGAGCCCGGCCACGCTCCGGGCGGTGGAGCGCGTCTTCCACTATGCGTTCGCCAAGGACCGTTATCCTGGCGTTCCGGAGCTCGACCTTCACGAGATCGGCGCGGGGCCCTTCGCGGCCGGCGGCCTTCGCATCGAACCGTTCCCGGTGATGCACTACCGCATGCCGGTCCTGGGGTTCAAAATGGGGGGATTGGTCTATATCACGGACGCAAAAACGATCGCCCCTGATGTCAAGGAACGGATCACTGGAGCGGAGGTCCTTGTGCTGAACGCCTTGCGCAAGCAGCCGCATGTCAGTCATTTCAATCTGGCGGAGGCCTTGGCGGTCATTGATGAATTGCAGCCCAGGCGGGCCTTTCTGACGCATCTCAGCCATCTCATGGGCACGCATGCCGATGTGTCCCGTGAACTTCCCGACCATGTGCGTTTGGCCGAGGATGGTCTGCAGGTGGAGATCCCGGTGGTCGGTGGGTCCTGACCGGATCCCAAGGACCGCAGGTCAGGGCGCTTGCCATTGGAGGGGGCGATGCCGAAATTCGGCGTTCCTACTTGTTGCGCGATGCGATATGCACCCCATTTTTCCGCTCTCCTCATGCTGTTCAGCGTGGGCGCGGTCCGGGCCGGCGGCCCCGTCACTTTCATCAAGGATCCCGGTCAGGGGCCGGACGCGGTCTGGCAGCAGCACCTGCGCCATCGGCCGGCCTGGCAACATTTCCTAACGGAGCATGGCACGTGGTACGTCGAGTTCAATGAGGCCACGGGCATGCCCCACCGTGCGTTCGGCAGGCCCGTCCCCACCACGGGTCAGGGTGCGGAAGGCCGGGCCTGGTCGTTCCTCCAGCACGAACTTCCCCTTTTCAATGCCCCACTGGATGAATTGGAGGTGACAGCCGTGGCCCATACCGGGAAGTACGACATCGTGCATTTCCGCCAGCGCCATGAGGGGCTGGATGTCCTGTTCGCCCATGCGCTGGTGAAATTGGACCAGCAAGGTCGCGTCGTGTCCTTCGGGATCGATCTGTATCCCGACATCGACCGTCCCTTGATCCCGACGATCAGTGAAGCCGACGCGATGGCCAGCGCGGGGACCGGGCTCGGCCAGGTGATCTCCGCCACGATCGCGCCCGGACCACGTCTGCTTCCCATACCGTTGGAGCATGCCGTGGAACAGCACCTGGTGTATGAAGTGAACGTGCGCGTCCAGAACGGCGATCGTCCAGGGAATTGGCTTTGCTGGGTGGACGCGGACAATGGTGAATTGCTCTATCGACAGGACCGTGTCGTGAACGAAGCGCCTCCGGCCGGTGCGGAGATCACCCTTACCGATGACGTGGAGGACAACCCCTGGCTCCCGAGCTTCAACATGCCCGTGGCACACGCACAGGTGATCGTGAACGGCACCACGATGGAGGTCGACGATCAGGGCTATTTGAACACCGGCGTTACCGGTCCGGTGAACGCCACCCTGCGGTTGCAGGGCCCCTGGTCCACGGTGCGCACGGGCGGCACCACGCCCAGCATGAGCGTGACCCTGCAGGAGGGCGCGAACGATGTGAGCTTCAACAGTGGCGCGAACGTGCGTGAACGCAGCGCCTACTTCCATGTGAACACGGTGCACGACCACATGAAGAGCTGGCTACCCACTTTCACAGGCATGGACTTCAGCCTGCCGACGAACGTCGATGTGGGTGGGAATTGCAACGCCTATTACGATGGCAGTTCCATCAATTTCTACGCGGAAGGGAACGACTGCCAGTCCTATGCGCTCATCGGTGAGGTCGTGTACCATGAGTACGGGCACGGCATCAACGACAACTACTACCAGTCCCTGGGCGGCAACTGGATCAATGGTGCGATGGGGGAGGGGTATGCTGACCTGTGGGCGCTGAGCATCACGGAGGATCCCATCCTGGCCGAGGGCAGTTCGCTCACGAACCCCGACGACTACATCCGCAGGTACGATGTCGATCCCAAGGTCTATCCCGTGGACCTCGTTGGCGAGGTGCATGCCGATGGGGAGATCATCGCCGGTGCGTGGTGGGACACCTACGTGCTGCTCGGCAACGACATGAACGCCATGTTCGGCCTGTTCATCGAGGCCTATGCCGGACTTCAGGCCACCGCGGCCGATGGCAATGAAGGACAAGCCTTCCGGGATGTGCTGCTGGATGCCCTGCAGGCCGATGATGACGATGGCGACATCACCAATGGAACGCCCAATGGCAATGCCATCGTTGAGGCGTTCGGGATCCATGGCATCACGCTGCTCAGCAACGCGGAGATCCAGCATACACCGGTCACAACAGGGACAGGGGGGAACGCCATTCCGGTCGCTGCCGACCTTGTGCTGACGTTCCCGTTCACGAGCTATGTTCAGGACCTGGAACTGCACTACACGATCGACCATACCGGTATCTGGAGCACGGTGCCATTGATGAACACGGGCGGAAGCACCTACGAAGCGAGCATTCCCGGGCAGCCCATCGGCACGGTGGTCGGCTACTATCTCGGCGTGCTCGATATCTTCCAACAGCTCAGCGGTGTGTTGCCTGTCGGCGCCGCCCAGGAGGATCCGAACGTGCCCTACTACATCCTCGTGGGTTACGATCTGCAGGCCACCGAGGACTGCGATGAAGTGAACGAGCTCGGGAACTGGCAGACGGGGATCCCTTCGGATAATGCCACGACGGGTGAATGGGAGCTCACCATTCCGATACCCTCGTACGGCACCGTCGGTGATCCATCGACGATCGTCCAGACCGGCTCGCCCCATACGCCCGGTGGTGAGCTCTGTTTCGTGACCGGCAACGGGCTCAATGCGAGTTCTGCGCTCGGCGACAATGACGTGGACGGTGGGACGACCACGTTGATGAGCGACGCGATCGACCTGTCACAGATGGACAACCCGACATTCACCTATTGGCGGTGGTACGTGAACAATCCACCATCGGGTGCCAATCCCGGGATGGACTGGTGGCAGACCTTCATTAGCAACAATGACGGAGCCTCCTGGGTGCCCGTGGAAGAAACGCGGACCAGTGACCGCAGCTGGCGACGGATGGCCTTCCGCGTGCAGGACTATGTCACCCCGACCAGCACCGTCCGGATCAAGTTCAACGCATCGGATAGCATCCATATCGGCGAATACCTCGATGGTGGCAGCCTGGTCGAGGCCGCCGTGGACGATATCCAGCTCTGGGTCAACACGACCGGAGAGGGGATCGCCGGGAACGAGGTCGGTGACGCGCTGTTCGTCTATCCCGATCCAGCGGATGATCGATTGAACGTGGTTCTCGGCGATGCACAGGGTCCGATGCGCTGGACCGTGATCGACGCCATGGGCCGGATCGTACTGGATGATGGGGGCAGGTCCGTTGCGCACGGTATGCAAGCGACGATCGATGTGAAGGGACTATCACCAGGCGCCTATGTGCTGCGCGTGGAGCGACAGGGGACCATCCTCCAGCGACGGTTCCAGGTCGCGCGCTGATCAAGGATCGCATTTCGTAAGTGCCCCGGTCGGATCCGACCGGGGCACTTGCGCTTCAGGGGACCAGATAGCGAAGGACCCATGAACGGCCGGAGGAACTGCACCGCACCAAGTGACATCCCCTCGGCAGATCGCCAAGCGCATGGGTGCCGCTGTTGGGTGGGAACAGAACACGGTCTTCGGTCCGGCCGAGGATATCGCACACTTCTACCATCAAAGGCGCGGACAGCGGAGGAGGGACCAAGGTCCCCCATTCTGTGATGTGCGGAGGGGCGGGACCTGGTGTTCCGGTCACCAAGTCGCTGATCACGAGTTGTACCACCTCGCTCTGGTCGATGGCACGATCGTAGATCCGTACATCATCCAATGAACCGAAGAACGAGAGCGGACCATCGGCGAGCGAGCCCATCGTGGCAGGGGCTTGAGGATGATATCCGATCAGCCCGGATGCCGCAAGGCTCCCGACGGGGGTCCCATTCACGTAGATCGTCATCAAGTTGCCATCGTAGGTGGCGGCCAGATGGTACCAGGTGCCTGTCAGCAGGCTTGTGGGGGACGAGGTGAGCACGATGGTCGATGGGCCTGCGCGCATCCGGAAACGCACGGCGCTCACGTTCACCACGCTGAGCGACCAGATCACGTCCGCCGTCGTGTTCCCGATCACCTTTGCGAGCAACACTTTCTCATTGCTACTTGCGAAGTCGGGATGGGCCCAACACGCCAGGGTGATCGCATCGCCACTGCCTGTCGTGATGTCGCATGGTCCGAGATCGACGCGTGCCCCCGTGCCGTTGAAGTGCAACGCACCGGCATGATGACCACCGTTCGGTTGCCAGGCACACGCTCCCTGGAGCGTTCCCGGCGAATTGCCGGCAACGTCCGCAGCGATCGCGCCGGCGCTCTCGTCCAAGGGCCAATGATGCAGGAGCGAGGACCGGGCAAGGCAACAGATCGGGAAGAGCAGGAATGGAAGGAAGGGGCGAGGACCCATGGCAGAAGGGATCGACATACAGGCTTACGGCATGGAGGTGTGCCTGTTCCGATCCTTCGACAGGTCGGGGCTTCTGTCCTCCCAGTGGCCGGGTCCGATCGTTCGGGACAACCTCAGGTCCTGCCCAGGACATGCCCGAGCGAGCGTTCGAGGCATTGCGTGATGGCGCGGTCCATGCGTCGGCCACCATCAACCGCATGTCCCTGGTTCACTTCCAGTTCGATGCCGACGTAGCCCTGCCTGTGGGTCCGACGAAGTGATGTGGTCAGCCCATCCGATGTCCCGCGATAAGGGGCGTTCATGCGCACGACCGGAACCTCCGGTCCGCTCCGCATGGCCGCACGCCAGGCACGCGCGAAGTGGACCTCATCCTTGCGGGCGGGATCGTACAACAGGCCGATGTCCATGTTTCGGACCGATCCGTCCAGCACAGGTGTGAACGAATGCACCGACACGTGGACCACGCGATCGCCGTTGCGCAACCAGGTCCCGACCATGTCACCGACCGCCGATCGATAGGGGCGATAATGTGTTCCGATGATGTGCTCGCGTTCCGGTCCCGGCAGACCACGCGTGAATCTGGAGAAGAGCTGGGGGTGATGCAGTGACCGGTTCATTTCGATGAGCAGGCGGGTGGTCGTCGAATGGAACGATGCATCGGCGAGATGCGACAGGTCCCGGTAAAGTCCCAATGCGCCGATGTCCCAGCCGCGGTGGGAGGCCAGTGTGTCCTCATATCCTTTGAACAGCTGCCTGTAGGTGGAGGGCACGCGATGCCCACCATGTTCACAGGTCAGCAACAGCCGGATCATCCGAAAGGGATGTTGCGCTCCAGATGATCCGCCAGGAGCGAGTACACTTCCACGATCCGATCGCGTGAAGGCGTGTTGCCGAGTCGCATCAGGATGCGTTGGGCGAGGCATCCATGCTTCAGGATGTGGGCGATGACCGGTCGCGCTTCCGTGCTCAAACGATCACCAAGTTCGTTGAACAGATGTCCCCACAGATCGTTCACGGTCGGACACTCCTCCAGCGTCGCGCCAAAGACCTCCGCGAAGCCCTTATCCGTCATACTGGCCTTTCCAGCATCCTTGATCGTCAGCATGAACAGGGACAGCAGGTCATTTTCGCTCCGATCCCGCTGTCGCTGGGGATCACCCCAGCGCCCATTGACCAAAGCACCCACCACGGCGACGATCATCTCCGCGATGGCGAGGTCGGCTGCGGGGCACTCCTGGATGTCGATCACACGGACCTCGATCGCACCCCGATCGAACCGGGCGATGGCCCCGCGCGAGTTCGCGAAATGGTGGTCCATCACATGATCGGGATCGAAGGGAGCGAGCGCACGGCCGATAGGATCGAATACCACGCGATGGTAATCCTCCTGTGTGAACACCGCCTCGGGGATGAGCGAGCCCATCAGTTCCGGCAGGCGCTCCTGGTGATGGAGATAGGCCTCCATGCGGCTGTCCAGGAAGCCGGTGGGACTGCCGTCCAGGATGGGCGAACTTGCGGCAAGGGCCGGTATCAGGGGAAGCACGAGCCGAACCGCCGCGTGCAGACGACCGAACTCCTCATCGTTCGCGAATGGCAGGTTCAGGTGCGTGCTCTGCAAGTTGCTCCACCCATGCCCACGGCAGTCGAAGATGGTGTTGTACAGGGCATAGATCTCGCTGTGTGCGTGGGGCCAGATCACCGTTTCCGCGAACGGGTCCATCAATGGATGTGCCGCCGTGGGGAGCAGCATCGCGTTGCGTTTCGCGAGCCGTTCATTGATGGACCGGACCTCCCGGGCGAATGCGGGTCCAACGCTGTCGATCCGCGGCGTGGGTGCTGCGGTCTTCAGCTCCAACACATGGCTGACCAGTTCGTTGCTCCATTCCACATCACCTCGGGACACATCGCTCACCACCTGCCCGGTCACATCCTCGAAGAGCCTGTCCACGATGGGCAGCACGCGCAGCGTTCCGCGTTCCACCACCATGTATTCCAGTTCGATGCCGGTGACCTCGAACAACCCGTATCGCTTGTGTCTGCTCATTGGCCGATGCCGATCTTGCGTTCGATGTCCCGAAGCAGGGATCCGATGATGGCCGCGTAGAGCCCGGTCCCGAGCACTTGGTCCTCCACGCCGTGATCGATGTTGGGACATTCGTTCACCTCGATCACGTAGGGTTTTCCGTCGACATCCTTGATGTCCACGCCGAAGAGCCCCTTGGGTCCCACGATCGCGAGCACGGCTTTCAGCGCGGCATCGACGATCTCTTTCGGGGCCTCGTTCACCGGCATCGTGGTGAAGTCACCGGTCTGGTCACGTTTCGTGCTGCTGCTCCAATTGTAGATCTGCCAGTGACCGCGAGCCATGAAGTATTTGCACGCGTACAAAGGCATCCCATCGAGCACACCGATCCGCCAATCGAAGTCGCTGGGCATGTATTCCTGGGCGATCACCAGATCGGATGTGGCCAGCATCTTGTCCAGTTCGTTCGCCAGTTCGTCCGCGGTGCGTGCTTTCACCACGCCCATGCTGAACGTGCTGTCCGGGAGTTTCAGGACCACCGGCAGACCGAAGCGTTCGGCCACTTCCTGACGGTTCTCCGAGTGGACGATCATCGTTCGGGGCGAAGGGACCTCCCCGGCCACCATGACCTCGGCAAGGAAGACCTTGTTGTTGCACTTCAAGATCGCGTCCGGCGCATCGATCACGGCCAGGCCCTCGCTTTGGGCCTTCCGGGCGAACCGGTATGTGTGGTCGTTCACACGGGTGTTCTCGCGGATGAGCAGGGCATCGAATTCCCCCAACCGATCGATGTCGTTCGGTCCCAGGATGTCCACGGCGAACCCCATTCGTTCAGCGATCTGTCGGAACAGTACGATGGCACGTTTGTTCGACGGTGCGGCCTTGTCCTGCGGGTTTACCAGGATGGCCAGATCGTACCGACTGCGGTCGGCACGTGCCCGGTCGTACCGCTTCTTGGAGAAATAGGCCACCGCGAAGCGTCGGAGGTAGGGCAGGTGCTCATCAGGTATCTCGTTGTAGGGGATCGGCCGTACACCGCGCAGTTCCCACTGTTCGCCGGAGCGCGCGAACCGGGCGCGCATCAACGGGGCCTGGAACACCTTGTACAGTTCCCGGGCCAGACGATCGTAGCGCCGGTTCACGTTGTGCCCGAAATAAATGCTCAGTTCGAACCTGTCCTTTTTCTTGTGAGCGAGGTGCTGCTGCACCATGCCCTCCAGGTCGCGGGAAAGCACCTTCACGAGACTGGGCGATCGCAGGTCGATGATCGTCTTGGCGTCCGGGATCACCTTGTGCCCGCGCGCTTCTGCAAGCAGGCTCACGTAGTACCCCCTGCTCTGATAGGCATAGCTGTTCGCCAGGTTGAAGACACGCGTTCTACCGGCCAGTGCGAAGCGCGGATCGGTCAGATACTCCCGCGATGAGGTCACTTCGATGTCCTTAACATCGAAGACCCACTCCCGGGGGTCGTTCACCACGATGATCTTCCTCATGGCAAGGGTCCGTCCCTGGCGATCACCAGGATGTTGGCATCATAGGTCACGATGCCGAGCATGATCGAATTGAGCAATCGGCCTACAGGCACGTGGTAGCTGTGGTCAGCGCTGTAGGGATTGTCGCGGTACGGATCAGCGATGAGCACCTGGTCGTCGTTCATGCCGCCGAGCACCACGAAATGGCCCATGGGCCGGCCGCGCAGGTCGTCGAAATGGCTTTGGCCCCTGTCGTTGGTCAGTTCCCTTTTGCTTCGGTACAGGTACGTGGCGCTCAACCCGGCGAGCACGGGAAGTCCCGCCTGGAAGTACTTCCGCAGAAGGGCGGGTGCGGGGTCATCGAACCGGATCTCGCCGCCCAGCTTCAGGAACCTTGAATAGGCGAGACTGGCAGCGCGCAGTTTCTTGCCTTTCTTCACCTTGAGCTGGGCCAGCAGGCGTGCACGCAGGTCACGGGCGCCAAGGCCATCCCAGGAGGGGTCGAACACGCGGAGGTTGTAACTGTGGATCCGGGCCAGGAATCCCTGCTTCAAGGCATGCAGACCGAGATATACGGCGAGCGTTCCACCATCCTCGAGATGATGCACTTCCCGGATCACCCGGTCCAACGACAGGTCGAGACCGAAATAGGTGTAGACCGCATGCAGTGCCGTTGGACCGCACGTGCTGTCGTCCGGCTGTGGAAGGATGCGGATGGGGCGCATGATCGGCTGCGCGACAAAGGTCCTTGTTCAGGACCGAACAAAAGTGACTTTCCGGATGTTCTCCTGGTGGCCTGCAATGCCCTGTCTGCTGACAACGCCGTGTTCGCAGACCGGTGATCAGGGCACCCAGTAGGAGCGTGGATGGAACATCCGTGGCAGTTCACGGGCCGCGTCGAACCGCATGACGTTACCGGGGTTCAGACTGCTGGTCACCACGAACCCACCGACGGTCGGATACACCTTCACCTCGATGGGCCCGGGTCGGGTGCGATCGATGATCTCGAGCTGATGGGTCGGCATGCGTCGGGCCACATCCACGGTATCCGCGAAGCTGCGGGCCTTGGCGCGGACAAGGCTGGCGATATAGGTGTCCACCTTGCCCTGGTCGGCCGGGTCCCCGTCCAATGTCCATCGACTGCTGTCACGAGCGAGCACATAGGACGAATCGCTCATATAGCGGAAGGTGAGCCTTTCGATGTCCGTTGCATTCCCGGCCACCAATACGTGTGGACGCCAGTCGTCCGGGGCCTGCTTGGCCAGCATGGATGTGGTGCTCTCCACGGCGAACACGTCCTTGTCGCCTTCCGGGTTGACATACGACCACATGCCGACCTGGCCGGGTGCGAAGGTGTTCTGTCCGATGTTCAGGTGCTGTTTGCTCCCATCGACCAGTGTCAGCTCCACGTCCGTCCGCACACTGTCCACAAAGCCGTACCGCTCGCGCACCTGGTCCAGCGAACCGACCATTCGCTTGGGACGCATTTGCACGAAAGGACCGAGGAACTCCTGCACCTTCTTCCGGTCCACGGTATAGAGCTGTCCATCGTAGGTCATCGTCCATGTGTGCCCGTCCCGTTTGAACAGAAGGTCCTGGTGGCCGGTGGTCGGTGGGCTAAGGGTGAACGAGGTCACTGCCGCCGTATCCAGGGCGATCACGGTGTCCCGGAACGTGCGCACCTTGGCGCGCGGGCTCCAGATGAACGATACGCCGTAGATGATCGCCAGCACGGCGACCACGATCACCAAGGCGCGGGTGCTTGCCTTACTCCACATGGCCGGGTGTCATGCGTTTGGTCCGTTGGCGCCGCCGCCAGCTCGCGCGTACCACACCGATCCCGATGACCAGGATGACAGGCAACAGCAGGTTCAGCCATTTCAGTGATGCCCGCTGCCCGTCGGACAGTTCGTCCAACGGCCGATAATCAACGCCCTTGTTCCGCAGTTCGATCAGACCGGTCCTGTCGGTCACCCAATCCACGGCGTTCACCAGCAGGTTCACGTTGTCCGGGTTCACCTGGTCCTGGCCCTGTCCGTTCACGGCGAAATTGCCATTGCTGAACACGACCATCTTGGCCCCGGGTCCGCCACCAAAGGGACCTTCCAAGGCGACGCCCAGGGTTTGCGGGCCCATGGGAAAGTCGGCATCGGTCCATTGTTTCTGGATGTCGACATACACCGGCGAGGGAAGTGCGTTGCTCTTGTCGGAGGTCATCAGCAGCGGCGTCACCTGATAGGTGCTGTCCCCCGTGGTCTCGATCGGAGTGGCGAATTGGAACACGACGGCATCGAGCCCCGCGCTGGCCGGGTGGTCGGCGAAATGGGTGATCAGGGGAAAGTAGGGGAAGGCGATCGCCGTCTGCATGTTGAAGTACCCGCGTCGTTGCATCACCTGCACCTGCCCGCAGCTGGCGTCGGTGATGATCCTGGGGGCGAGGCGGACCCCGAACTGCTGCAACCAGTCGTTCAGGCCGTTCTCCTTGATCTGCGCCATGGCGGAGCTCTGCAGATCGCTCTGTACCTGGGAGGAGGCGATCACCACGCCGTGCCCCTTCGCCATGAACTCCTCGAGGCGCTGCAGCTGGGCGGGCGGGATCGTATCCTTGGGATCGATGATCACGATCGTATTGAACCTGCTGTGGATCGGCAGGGTGTCGTAGATCGCCATCGGCTCGATATTGTAAAGCACGCTCAGCCCGAGGTCGAATTGTCCGAGCTGGTTCACCGAGGGCTCACCGTGCCCCTGCAGGATGCCCACGGTGGGCTTGTCCGTCACGCTCACCTGCTTGATCCGGGAACTGAGCTCCCACTCCAGGGCCGATCCACGCTGCACCACGGGGATGGTGGCCGTCTGTTCCCCCATACGCACCACCGCGCCCATGTAGACCTTCATCTGCTGGGCCTTGTCCTTTTCGCGGGTGTTGACCAGCAGGGGGCGGATCCCGTTCTGCAGCGCTTGTTGTTCGAGTGAATCCGCGCCATTGGGATCGATGAACTCGTAGACCACATTGCCGTGGGAGCGCTGCGCATACTCGATCAGCAGGTCCTGGAACTCATCGCGGGCCACGGCGAGATCGGGGGGCAGGTCCTCGGTGAAGTAGGCCGAGACCGTCACTGCTTCGGGCAACGAATCGAGCATGTCCAATGTGGCATCGCTCAGGGTGTAGCGCTTGTCACTGGTCAGGTCCCAACGCACGCGGTAGCGCGTGCCGAGCACGTTCACGAGCACCAGTGCCGTCGCGAAGAGCAGTGCGAAGCGGATGACCTGTTGCCGGGATCTCATGGTCGCAGGGTCATTTTCCGGTAAGAGTGCGTTTCGCGAGGTTGAACTCCGCCATGACCAGGCCGGCCAGGGCGATGCTCAGGAAGTAGAGGATGTCCCGACTGTCGAGCACGCCACGGGACATCGAATCGAAATGTTGACCTGTGCTCAGGAAGTTCAGCACCATGCCGGTCACGCCCGTGAAGTTGGAGGCCATGATCTGGAAGAGGATGTGGAAGAACGCCCCGATGACCAACGCCAGCAGGAAGGCCACGATCTGGTTGTTGGTCACGCTGCTGGCGTAGATCCCGATGCCGATGTACGCCGCGCTCATCAGCAGCAGTGCCAGATAGCCGCCGATCACCGCCCCATGATCGATGTTCCCGATGCTTGCAATGGTGATGTAGTAGGGGAGGGAGCAGAGCAGCGCGATGCCGATCAACACCAGGGCGGCGAGGAACTTTCCCGCCACCACCTGCCAGTCGGTCAACGCCTTGGTCAGCAAAAGGTCCAATGTGCCGCTCCGGCGCTCCTCGGCGAGCGAGCGCATCGTGAGGGCCGGAATGAAGAAGAACAGGGTCCAATAGGCGATGTTGAAGAAGCCGCTCAGGTCGGCCTGTCCACGCATGAACACGTCCGTGCCATAAAGCCAGGTGAAGAAGCCGCTCAACCCCAGGAAGACCACCAGCAGGATGTAGGCGATCAACGAGTCGAAGAAGGCGGCCAGTTCCTTGCGGGCGATGGTCCAGGTCTTCTTCATCGTGGTTCAGTTCAGTGTGAGGTCGCGGAAGATGTCCTCCAGTCGCGATTCGATGGGCCGCAGTTCGGTGAGCGCCCAGCCGTGGTCCACGCACAGGCGGAACACGCGCCGCGCCACCTCGCCATCCGCTCCACATTGCAGGTCGAAGCGGTCCGTGGTACCGGTCACCGGGTCCGCGAGCGCCACGCCCGGAAGAGCGCTCAGGGCCTGTTGCACGTTGTCCCGGTCACCATCCTCGATCCGCACGCGCATCACCGACCTGCCCTGCACCTGGTTCCGCAATGCCTCGGGCGAGCCATCCGCCACGATCCGGCCCCGATTGATGATGAGGATCCGATCGCATGTCGCCTCGACCTCGGGCAGGATGTGCGTACTGAATATCACGGTCTTGGCGCGCCCCACCTCCCTGATCAGCTCGCGTATCTCCACGATCTGGTTGGGGTCAAGGCCGCTGGTGGGTTCGTCCAGGATCAGCACCTCCGGGTCGTGGACCATCGCCTGGGCCAGGCCGACACGCTGGCGGTAGCCCTTGCTGAGCTCCCCGATCCGCTTGTGTTTCTCCGGGTCCAAACCGCAGACGTTCACCATTTCACGAATGCGTTCATCGATCCGTGACGCCTCCACCCCCTGCACCTTGGCCGTGAACCGGAGGAAGTCCAGCACGGGCATCTCCTCATAGAGCGGATTGTTCTCGGGCAGATAACCGATGTGTCGCCTCACCGGTCCGGGATCCTCAAGGACCGAACGCCCGCCGACCTGGATCGTTCCGTGGTCCGGGGCCAAAAGTCCACAGATCATCTTCATCGTGGTGGACTTGCCCGCACCGTTGGGACCAAGGAAACCGAGCACTTCTCCCGTCCGGACCGTGAAGGTGATCTCGTCGACCGCGGTCTGGGGCCCGTAGCGTTTGGTCAGTTGCTCGATGCGGATGTCCATGCGGGCTCGGCTCTTCGGCGGGCAAAATTATCGACCCGGTCCGCCGTGCTCCGGAACATGATCAAAAAGATGTTAAGCGGCTCCCTATGGCGATCACCGAGCGAACAGGTCCCTGGGAAGCGCGCCTTCATGCTGCAACAGCCAACGCTTGCGCCACAGGCCGCCCACGTAGCCGGTGAGAAGGCCGTCCGCGGAGATCACGCGATGACAGGGCACCAACAGGGGGAGCGGGTTGCTGCCACAGGCCTGACCGACCGTTCGGGCGATCGCCTTCCCGCCGATCTCCGCACCGATCGCACCATAGGTGCGCGTGGTGCCGAACGGGATCTCATCGATCGAACGCCATACCATGCGTTGGAACCGGGTGCCGAGTTGTTGCAGGGGAAGATCGAACCGCTTGCGACGCCGGCGGAGATATTGTTCGATCTGACGACCGGCGTCGGTCAGCACCTTGGGCGGTCGGCCTGTTCTGCCGCGGATCGCGGTGAACGCGGTGCGGGTGATCAGTTCCCCATCGCTCTCGATCCACAGCTTGCCGATCGGCGTTTCGAGGGAAAGCACGTGGGTGAGCGTGAACAGCTCGGGCTCTTGGCGTGTCGAGGAGTTGTTCCGGCGGCGGGACATCGCGAGGTAACTTGGCAGCAAATTAGTGCATGCATGGCTTGGTTCACGGCCGACTTCAACCGCTTCTTCAAGGAACTTGCCGCGAACAACCACAAGGCGTGGTTCGATGCCGAACGGTCGCGCTATGAACGTTCCGTGAAGGCTCCGTTCGAGGCGTTCGTATCCGAGCTCATCGACCGCATGGGAAAGGTGGACAAGCGGATCCGGATCGCGCCCAAGGAGGCCATCTTCCGGATCCACCGCGACATCCGGTTCAGCAAGGACAAGACACCTTATAAACTGAATTGTACGGCACTCATCACGCCGGAAGGGCGGAAGGGCATGTCACTTCCAGGCATGTACATGGAGCTCGGCCCGGAACATATCCGTGCCTATGGCGGGCAGTACATGCCGGATACGGCGACCCTGGCGCGTATCCGGGGGCGCATCGCTCGTGATCCCGCGACATTTCGACAGCTTTGCGAGGAGCGCACGTTCAAGCAGTTCTTCGGAATGATGCGCGGAGAACGGAACAAGGTCATCCCCAAGGGCTTGAAAGCAGCGGCGGAGAAGGAACCCTTGATCTACAACAAACAATTCTACTACTTCTCACAGCTGCCGCCCTCAAAGGTCACGGATCCACGATTGGTGGACCTTTTCATGGAGCGCTTCATGGCGATGCAGGCCATGAACGGCTTCTTGTTCAAGTAGCGGAAATGGGAAGGGCGACCCGAAGGCCGCCCCCCACTTTCACCGGATCACTGGGACCGGTCAGTTCAACTTCGCGGTGAGGTGGACGTCCACCTCGATCTGGTCGGACAGCACCATGTCCTTCATGGGACTGGCCCAGGCCACACCGTAATTCTGTCGGTCGAAGACGAGCTTCCCGGACGCATTCGCCTCACTGTTGGTCCGGCTGATCCGGATGTCCTTCACCTGTTCGGTGTTCGTGCGGCCGCGCACGGTCAGCTCACCGGTGGCCGTATTGCCGTCCACGCGCGTGATCTTGAAATGGGCAGTGGGGAAGCTGTCCACCGCGAAGAAGTCCGGACTGCTCAGGTGACCGATCAGCATGGAGCGGGTGCCACGCTCGGATCCATCCGGGGCGTAGTTGGTGTCCAAAGGGGCGATCCGCTTGAGATCGGCCGTGAATTCGCCACCCGTCAACTGTTCTCCGGTCAGTGTGAAGTGACCATCGCTCAGCGCGAGCGTGCCGTGGTGGCTCTTCACGCCCAGCATGGTGCCGGTCCATTCGATCGAGCTGTTGCCCGGATCCACGGCATAGGTCGTGGTCCTGCCCTCGGCCGGGGCCATTGTGGTGGAGCCCGTGGATGCCGGCTCGTTCCCCCCACCGCCACAAGCGGTGATCAGGAGCACGGACAGGGTGGTCGTGGTCAGGACGGAAGTGTTGTTCATGGTCGGTTTTGAGGAATTGGTGCGATGCGGCAAAGGAACAAATTATATTCCATGGTAATTAATGTTCTGGGATGAAAATGGTCCGGACCAGGTCTTCGGTGCAGTTGTTCAGAAGAATTTTCGGCCGTCGCGGACCATGTTCCGCAGGAGCGGGGAGGGGCGGTAGCGGTCCTCGCCATATTCCTCCTGCAGCAGTTCCAAGGAACGCAGGCAGTGGGCGATCCCGAGCGCATCGGCCCAGGCCAGCAGGCCTTTCGGATAGTTCACGCCTTTGGTCATGGCCAGCTCAAGGTCGTCCCGGCTCGCGATCCTCAGGTACAGGGCGTCGGCGGCCTCGTTGATCAGCATCACTGTGATCCGCCACCAGATCTTCTCCAACAGTTCTGGATCATCCTTGGGCGCGGGCCGCTCTTCCGTGTCGTAGCGGTAGTAGCCCCGACCGCTCTTGCGTCCAGTCCGCCCGGCTTCCACCATCCGTTGTTGCGTAAGGCTGGGGCGATAGCGTGGGTCGTAGAAAAAGGCCTCGAATACTGTCCTCGTCACCGTGAAGTTGACGTCGTTGCCGATCAGGTCCATCAGCTCGAAGGGGCCCATCTTGAAGCCGCCGGCCGAGCGCATCGCGTGGTCGATCGTGGCCATGTCGGCGAGACCTTCCTCATGGATGCGAAGCGCTTCACCATAGAAGGGACGCGCCACGCGGTTCACGATGAAGCCGGGGGTGTCCCTGGCCACCACGGGCACCTTGCCCCAGGTCCGCATCCGGTCAACGCTCTGTTCCGCGAGTTCCGGGTCCGTGGCCAGACCAGGTACGACCTCCACCAGGGGTAGCAACGGCGCGGGGTTGAAGAAGTGCAGACCGATCACGCGTTCGGGTCTCGAGCAGGCGCCTGCGATGGCGGTCACGGGTAGGGAAGAGGTATTGGTGGCCAGCACGGCATCCGGAGCGACCAGCCCTTCCAGTTCGGAGAACACCTTCTTCTTCACGGTCAGGTCCTCGACGATGGCCTCGATCACCAGGCCGCAGTTCGCGAGGTCCTTCAGGTCGCCGGCCGGATGGATCCGGGCCAGCAGCGCATCGGCCTGTTCCCTGGTGAGCTTGCCCTTCTCGACCAGCCGGTCGAAGACCTTCCGTAGCGCAGCGATGGCCTTTTCCACGGACTCTTTCCGCGTGTCGAACAGCCACACTTCATGTCCGGCCTGTGCGGCCACCTGGGCGATGCCGCTGCCCATCGTGCCGGCACCGATCACGCCGACGGTCATCGTTGCATCCATGCGTTGCGTGCCGAAGCCTGTTGGCGACGGCATGGGCGCGAAGATCGGGGAGGCGATCGGAAGATCAGAGAACGAGATGATCAGCACTTCGGGCGATCCGCACGGGTCGCGGATGCGAACATCCGTGTCCATCCGTGTGTATCCGTGGTTCCGAACACCGCAGGTCGACCCCGTGGGTCGACGCAACAGGTTCACCCCAACGGCCTATTCGCCGCGGTAGGCGGGTTTCCGCTTCTCCAGGAAGGCCTTCACACCCTCGTTGTAGTCGTGGCTTGTGCCGGCGAGGGCCTGCAGTTCCAGCTCGACGTCCAGCTGCCCGTCCAGGTCGTTGTGCAGGGAGCGGTTCAGGGCCTCCTTGGTCAGGGCGATGGCCTTGGTGGGCATGGTGGCCAGCTTCTGTGCCAGCGCCATGGCCTCGTTCATCAGTTCGTCGTCCGGCACGGCCTTCCAGATCATGCCCAACGCTTCGGCCTCCCGGGCGCTCACCTTGGGTGCAAGGATCATCTGCCCGAAGGCGCGCTGCATCCCCACGAGGCGGGGCAGGGTGAAGGTGCCGGCGCTGTCCGGGATCAGGCCGATGTGGATGAAGCTCTGGATGAAATTGGCGCTCTCGGCCGCCAGCGTGAGGTCGCACGCATAGGCGATGTTTGCCCCCGCGCCGGCCGCCACACCGTTCACCGCGGCCACCACGGGCTTGGGCAGGTTGCGGATGCGGCGCACGATCGGGTTGTACTGTGCCGTGAGGATCTCCTCGATCCGAGTACCCGGTTCGATCGCCTCGGCCAGGTCCTGCCCCGCGCAGAAGGCCCGCCCCTCACCCGTCAACAGCACCGCACGAACGCTTGCATCCTCCTTCACCTGGTCCAGCGCGTCGATGGTCTCCAGCGCCATCTGCCGGTCGAAGCTGTTCAGCTTGTCCGGACGGGCCAGGGTGATCACGGCGACGCCGTCGGCGATGGAGAAGTGGATCTTGGAGTAGGGCATGGTACGAAGTTCACAAACACTTGAACTGATCGAACGGTTCCTGGCAGGCGTTGCACTTCCAGAGCGCTTTGCAGGCCGTGCTGCCGAAGGGGGAGAGCATCACGGTGTCGGTCGAGCCGCAATGCGGGCAGGTAACAACCGGCGCCGCACCTTTCAAGGCACGGATGTCGGCGGTCTTCTCCGGCGGAGCGATACCGAACTCCTTCAGCTTGCGCTTGCCTTCCTCCGTGATCCAGTCGGTGGTCCAGGCGGGGGAGAGGACCTGCTTCACTTCCACGGCGGGCACACCGGCCTCCAGGAGCTCCTTCCTGATGTCGGCCGCCATGACGTCCATCGCCGGGCAGCCGGTGTAGGTGGGGGTGATGCTGACGATCGCCTTGCCGTCGGGTCCCACCTCCACCTGGCGCACCACGCCCAACTCCAGCACGTTGATCACCGGGATCTCCGGGTCCTTCACGTAGTCGAGCAGTTCGAGGATGCGTTCCTTGGTGATCATGATGGGGTCCTTTCACCGCAAAGACGCAAAGCACGCCAGGGAGGGATCGGACATGGCGCACGCGCTTTGCATTCTTCGCGCCTTTGCGGTGATCCTCCCTACCACTCCGCTCCCGGATACGCCCGTTGCAGGTACTGCATCTCCGCGAGGATGTACCCCAGGTGTTCGGTGTGCCGGCCATCGCGGCCGCCTTCGGCCATGAAGCCGTCCTCGGGGCGCTTGAGCGTGGCTTCCTTCAGTACTTCGTTCACGGTGCTGTCGAAAGCCGCCTTGATCGGACCCGATGCCGGAGCGATGCCGGCCTTCTCCAATTCCTTTTGCACGTCGTCCTCCACGAAGAGTTCACCGGTGAAGGTCCACAGGTCGTCCAGGGCGGTCTGCGCGCGTTGGTGGCTTTCGTCGGTGCCGTCGCCGAAGCGGACCATCCATTCGCTGCTGTGGCGCAGGTGGTAGGTGGCCTCCTTCACCGCCTTGCCGGCGATGGCCACGAGCTGTTCATCCTTGCTCTTCAGCAGGGCCTGCATCAGCGGCAGGTGGTAGGCGTCGAACAGGAAGCTGCGCGCGATGGTGTGCGCGTAGTCGCCGTTCGGCTGTTCAACGAGCTTCACGTTGCGGTACTGCCTTTCGTTCCGCAGGAAGGCCAGGTCGTCATCGCTGCGGCCCTGCCCCTCGACCTGTCCGGCGTACTGCAACAGGTTGCGGGCCTCGCCCAGGTGGTCGAGCGCGCGGTTGGTCAGCGCGATGTCCTCCTCCAGCACCGGGCCATGGCCGCACCATTCGCTCAGGCGATGGCTCAGCACCAGCAGGTCGTCGGCGAGACGGAGCGTGTAGGTGAAGCGGGTGTCGTTCATTGCTATTTGTTGTCAGTTCATGGGGTGCCACCGTACCCCCCGCACATCCATCACCCATCCCTCATCAACCATTAACCATCAACCATTAACCCTCAGATATACTTCGCCCCTTCGGGCATCGTGTAGAACGTGGGATGCCGGTACACCTTGTCGTCGGCGGGGTCGAAGAGGCTCTCGGCATCCTCGGGGAGCGAGGCGTGGATGTGTTCCGCCTTCACCACCCAGATGCTATTGCCTTCCTGGCGGCGGGTGTAAACGTCGCGCGCGTTCTCGATGGCCATTTCAGCATCGGCCGCGTGCAGGCTTCCGACGTGCTTGTGCTCCAGGCCGCGCTTGCTTTGGATGAAGACCTCCCAAAGAGGCCAGTTGTTGGGGTTGTCGCTCATGGGTCGTCAGGTGGGTTCCTCGTGTACGTCGACCCGGCGGATCGACGCTACGGGTGCTTCGATCATGCGGCTTGTTTCTTCTTGGTCTTCTTGGAAGCATGGGCCGCCGCGGCTTCGCGCACCCAGCGGCCGTTCTCGTGGGCCGTGATGCGGGCCTTCATGCGTTCGTGGTTGCAGGGGCCGTTGCCTTCGACCACGTTCCAGAACTCCTTCCAGTCGATCTCACCGTGGTCGTAGTGGCCGCGTTCCTCGTTCCATTTCAGGTCGGGATCCGGCACGGTCAGGCCGATCACCTCGGCCTGCTGCACCGTCCGGTCGATGAACTTCTGGCGAAGCTCGTCGTTGCTCTCGCGTTTGATCTTCCACTTCATGCTCTCGGCGGTGTGGGCGCTCTCGCTGTCATGGGGGCCGAACATCATCAGGCTGGGCCACCACCACCTGTTCAGCGCGTCCTGCGCCATCGCCTTCTGTTCCGGCTTGCCCTTGGACAGCACGGCCATGATCTCATAGCCCTGGCGCTGGTGGAAGCTCTCCTCTTTGCAGATGCGCACCATGGCCCGGGCGTAGGGGCCGTAGCTCGTGCGCGTCAGCATCACCTGGTTCATGATCGCGGCGCCGTCCACCAGCCAGCCGATCGCACCGATGTCCGCCCAGGTCAGCGTGGGGTAGTTGAAGATGCTGCTGTACTTGGCCCTTCCGCTCAGGAGATCGTCGATGGTGCTTTCGCGCGTGACACCGAGCGTTTCGCAGGCGCTGTAAAGATAGAGCCCGTGACCGGCTTCGTCCTGCACCTTGGCCAGCAGGATCGCCTTGCGACGCAGGTTGGGAGCGCGTGTGATCCAATTGCCCTCGGGTAGCATGCCCACCACTTCGCTGTGCGCGTGCTGGCTCACCTGGCGGACCAGGTTCTTCCGGTATTTCTCCGGCATCCAGTCCCTGGGTTCGATCTTCTGCTCGGCGTCGATCCTGGCCTGGAACAAGGCCTCAAGGTCCTTCACTTCGGTCATCGCTTGCGTGCTTCTGCCGCTAAATTAGGCCACGGGTCATTGCCCCTCCTGATCGCCGTCAGCAGCCGCATGCACATGGGCCGTCGAGTGCTGGACAGGGCGCCAAACCTGAAAACCTAAATTTGCGGCCGCTCCAAAAGGACGATGCGGCGCATGGCAAGGTTCCATAGGTTGAAAGTGACGGATGTGGTCCGGGAAACACCCGAGGCGGTGTCGATCGGCTTGGAGGTGCCCGAGGCGTTGAAGGAGGATTTCCACTTCATTCATGGTCAGTACCTCACACTGAAATTGCAGTTGAAGGGCGAGGAGCTCCGGCGCTCCTATTCCATATGCAGCAGTCCGTTCGAGGAGCGGACCATACGGATCGCGGTCAAAAAGGTCGATGGAGGGCGTGCTTCCTCATTGCTTGTGGACACCCTGAAGCCGGGCGACGAACTGGAGGTGATGACCCCGATGGGCAACTTCCACACGTTGCTCGATGCCTCCCATGAAAAGCACTACATCGCATTTGCCGCGGGCAGTGGGATCACACCGATCCTGAGCATTCTGATGACCACCCTGCGGGCCGAGCCGCGCAGCCGGTTCACGTTGTTCTATGGGAACACCGACCTGGACCGCATCATTTTCAGGGAGAAGCTGGAGGAATTGAAGGGCCACCATGGCGATCGCCTGCAAGTGCACCATATCCTGAGCCAGGGCCGGGACGAGGACATGCTGTTCAACGGGCGGATCAGCACGGAAAAGGCCGTGCAGCTCATGCAGCGCTTCGTCACCGATCCCCTACATCGCGAGTTCTTCATCTGCGGGCCGGAACAGATGATGGTGAACGTGAGCGAGGCCTTGGAGAAGCTCGGCGTAGAGAAGAAGCACATCCACATCGAGCTGTTCACCAGTCCGGTCGCGATCAAGGAAAAGGAGGAGAACGGGGCTGCGCCTGCCGCTGATGCTCCGATGCAGGGGCCGGCCACGGTGGTGATCATCCTGGACGGACGGGAGTCGCAACTGCAGGTGCCCGCCAGGGGCGAGGCCATTCTCGATGCCGCGATCGAGGCGGGGTTGGACGTGCCGTTCGCCTGCAAGGGCGCCGTCTGTTGCACTTGCAAGGCCAAGGTGATCGAAGGGCGGGTGGAGATGGACATGAACTACGCATTGACCGATCAGGAGGTGGAGGAAGGATTCGTGCTGACCTGTCAGTCCCATCCCCGCTCATCGCACGTGGTGATCGACTACGACCAGATCTGATGGGAATAGCGAAGGGCGGTCCCCTTTCGGGAGCCGCCCTTCACCAGGGGACCGTTCTCATATTTCGGGTCCCTGTTCGGTGCGGTCAGAAGCTGGCCTGTGCCACGCCTGACAGCTTGTTCTGGATGTGCTCCAGGTAGTGCTCGCTGTGGTAGAAGCCGCCCATTTCCTCGTTGTAGCGGACGATGGCCGACGGGAAATCGGTGTAGAACACGTCGATCCCTTTCTCCTTCTCCACTGGCGTCAGGCTGACAAAGCACTCATAGTCCGGATAGGTGACCAGGTCGGGCGGTAGGGAGGTGTCGATGAGCACCAGCTTGTCCTGATAGCCCTCCTTGTGCACACGGATCATGAACGTATTGTCGATATCCAGGTCGAGCTCGAACTTCCCGTTCTTCTTCACGGCCACCTCACCGAGGCGTTCATCGCCCTTGTAGAGGTCGATCTGGTAGTCGTTGATCCGTTTGCCGTCCACCAGCACTTCACCATGGACGGGGAGATACCAGCCCTGGGCCTGGTCGCGTTCGTCGACCAGTCGTCGGCCTTGGGCTTGGGAGTTGATGCCGATGGCGACGGCCATGGCGGTGAAAAGGAGATGTTGCTTCATCATGATCTTTGGATCGGTCGTCCAAGCCGATCGCAGGTCAACGGTCCTGCCTTCGTACGAAGGGCTTCACCGACGGGTTACGCCGTTCGGTCAGGAAGCGAAGGGCAGGGCCTGTTCAATGGCCGCCCCGGTGGGTATCCGAACATGGATGGTGGTCCCATGCCCGGGCCTGCTTTCGGCCCAGACCTCACCCCCGTGTTTGTTGACAATGCGCTGCACGATGGCCAGTCCGACCCCGTTCCCCTCGAACTGGTCCGCTCGATGCATCCGCTTGAATGCAGCGAACACGAGCTTGGAGCCACTGCCATCGAAGCCCACGCCATTGTCCTTCACCCAGAGTTGGTGGCCCTCGGGTTCCGTGTCCAGACCGATCTCCACGCGTGGGGCGGTGACGGAGCGCGTGAATTTCACCGCGTTCGAGATCAGGTTCTGCAACAGGACGCTCATCATGGCGCGGTCCACTTTGACCAGGGATCCTGGTGGAACTGAATTGACAATCGTCGGGGCATGACCCGCGGAGGGCAGTTCGTGGACCAATTGCTCCACAAGGACATGCATGTCCACTTCCTCCCGCTGCAGCTCGCGGGTATTGGTCTGCGCGAACCGAAGCAGATCGTCGACCAGTTGGATCATGCGCTCGGCCCCCCGATGGATCCGTTCCGCGAGGTCCTGTTCCTCCACTTTCCCGGACAATTGCTCCAGTTGGAGGTCCGAGAGCGCGAGGATGTTCTTCAGGGGGGAGCGCAGGTCGTGGGCCACCGTGTAGCTGAACGAGCCGAGGTCCTCGAGTGCCTCGAGCAACTGTTTGGTGCGCACGGACACCCGCCGGTCGAGATCGTAGTTCAATTTGCGCAGGCGCTCCTCCTCCTGCTTGCGGTCCGTGATATCCTTGATGATCGCCTGATACAGGCGCTTCCCTTCGCTGTTGTTGCCGAGCAGGGACACGGTCAGCAGACAGTCGATGGTACGTCCGTCCGGCGTATTCAGGGTAAGGTCGACATTCTGGAAGGACTTGCCCTTGCGCCGTCCACGCAAGGCCTTGCGGAGGTCTTCCATGTCGGTGATCAGACTGGTGAGGCCCCCTCGGATGAGGGTCGCCCGGTCACTGCCGATGAGCTGCTCGAGCGCCGGGTTCAATTCGGCGATGGTACCATTCTCGTCCACGATCACGATGGGGTCACCCGAGGCGGCGAACACCTGTTGGTAGCGACGAAGGAGCTGGTCCTTTTCATTGCGGAGCCGATAGACCTCGTACGCCTGTTGGATGCGCAGCTTCAGGTCGCTGGGGTCCCAGGGTTTGGTGGTGTAGGCATAGATGCGGCCTTTGTTCACCGCATCGATGACCGCCTGGATATCCGCATAGCCGGTCAGCAGCATGCGGATGGCCGAGGGGTGCAGCTCCTTCACCTGCGCCAGCAGTTCGGCACCGTTCTCACCGGGCATGCGCTGGTCGGAGATCACCACGTGCATGTGCTCCTTCGCGAGCACTTCAAGGGCCTCCTTCGCTGAGGAAGCGATGTGCACGTCGAAGTCGCGACGGAAGTTGGCCTTGAACGAACGAAGGTTCCCTTCCTCGTCGTCCACATACAGCACTTTGATCCGTTCCTTCTGCATGATCACGCGCGTTTCTGTGCCACACGGGGCTGATGGATCGGCAGGCTTACCTGGAATATGGTCCCGACACCGGGTGTGCTCTCCACGCCGATCCGTCCGTGGTGCCTTTCGATGATACCGTATGCGATACTCAGGCCCAGACCGGTGCCTTCACCCACGTCCTTGGTGGTGAAGAAGGGTTCATAGATCCGGGAGACGACCTCGGGCGTCATGCCCGTACCGTCGTCCTCGATGCGGATGGTCACTTCCTGGTCCGTGGCGCTGGTGCGCACACGGATGTGTCCCTTGCGGTCGCCGCCATAGCGCTGGCGGGTGGCTTGCATGGCATTGTTCAGCATGTTCATGAACACCTGATTGAGCTTGCCCGGGAAGCATTCCACCTGGGGCAGGGGCTCCAGGTCCAGCTCGATCTCCACCTGGTCCCGGAGCTCGGAGCCGAGCACCGTCAGGGTCGAGCGGATGCCCTCGTTGATGTCGGCCGGTTTGAGGCTGTCCTCGTCCAACCGACTGAAGTTCCGGAGCCCGCGTACGATCTCGGTGGTGCGGTCGGCGCCCTCCTCGATGCTGGCGATGATGTCCGGTAGTTCGTTCAGGGATTCGTCAAGGTCCAGTTCCCCGGCCATGTCGACGATCGCGGCGATCTGGTCGCTCGTCGCATCGGGTCCCATGCTCCGATAGGCCTTCAGGATCTGCAACATCTCGTCGAGGTTCCTGCGCAATGGAGGGATGTTGCTGGTGATGAAGTTCACCGGGTTGTTGATCTCGTGCGCGATGCCGGCGGTGAGCTGGCCCAACGAGGCCATCTTCTCGGCGTTCACCAGTTGGGTCTGGGTGCGCTTCAGGTGCTCGTTCGATTCCTGCAGTTCCAGGGTGCGTTCCTTCACCTTCTGGTCTAGGATCACGTTCTGTTCGCGGATGATGCGCTCGTTCTCGCGTGAGATCCGGAGCGCGTCGGCCTGCGAGCGTTCCTTCTCGCGACGCAGGATGTTGATGCGGTCGGCCAGGCCGAAGGAGAGCAGGACGCCCTCGATCGCCGAGCCGACGGGCATGGTATAGATGGTGATGGAGTTGTAGGGGAGGATGCCCATGTCCTTCATCACGAAGACCATTGTGCCGGTGAGGAAGGCGCTCCATGCCAGCAACATGAAGCCGGCTTGCCGCACTCCCTTTCTCCAGACGGCTATGATCATTCCCAGCAAGGTGAAAGCGAACATGCCGGAGATCAACTGGGCGACCTTGTATCCCGTGGTCGGGCTCACGAACAAGTAGATCGCGATGTTGAGAAGGAAGAGCCCGTAGAAGTACGGGATAGTACCGTCGATCTTGGGTATGTACTCCTTTGTGCGAAGGAACGAACGGATGAACTCGCTTGCGGCCATCGCGGTCAGCAGGGTCAGGATCAACGATGCTTTGCTGGAGATCCACACACTTCCCGCCCAGAGATAGAATGGTCCGATACCGATGAACGCAAGCTGTGTGCAACAGACGAACAGGATATAGACAACGTAGAGGAAATAGCTCCGTTCGCGGAAGGAGAAGAACACGAACAGGTTGTAGATCGCCATGACCAGCATGATCCCCATATAGCCGCCCAGGAACAGGTTCCGGCCTGCGCGATGTTGGTCGAACTCGGAGTCCGTGGTCAGGATCAGTGGAAGCTGCAGTTGCTTGTTGCTTTGTACGCGGAGCAGCACGGGCAAGGATGCCCCGGACGGGATGGGAAGTCGGAAGAGGAATTCAGGGTCGGATGCGATCCGTTGATCACGTGGAACGCTTTGGCCGACATGGGCAAGGTGGACCGGGGCCGATCGCTCCAGGATATAAACATCCAACAGGTCTATCTCCGGGTGTGGCAGGGACAGGACCACCTCCCTTTTCTCTGAGTTGTTCTTGATCACTGCCCTTGCCCAGAAGACCGAACCCGATGTTCCAAGGTTGGGTACGTCCTGTTCCAGTGGACGGTAATTCCGGTCATGGACGGCTTCCTTCAGGGACATGCTCCCAATGCTGTCCTCGAGGAACTGGAAGAGAGCTCCCACCGGCCGTTCGGCCTGTTGTGGGAATGCAATGGTGTCCTGGGCCCGGCACATGAACACCGGCAGCACCATGATCGCGAGTTGAACGATCGAGCGGACCATACCTTGCATGGCCCGGCTGATACGTGGAAGGGACGTCCTTTGTTTCGACCCTAGGCGCTGTAGCGCATACGCTCGGTCTGGATGCTTTGGTAGGCATGCAGGTCGAGCAGATTGGTATTCACACGCAGGTCGTATTCGACGAGAATGGGTTCACCCGCAGGATATTCGATCCGATCCTGCTGTGGCCGCAGTCGCAGGCTGAAGATCTGCTGGCGCTGTTCATCCATGGCATGTTCCAGGATCATCGTATCCGGATTGACCATCGCGATGGCGGTGATGCTGGGGATGGGATAGCTGAACCTTCCTGAATCCCCGATCGTGTCGATCACGACGAACCCGTTCCTCCTGGGATGGCGCTGCGTGTAATGGGCCACAAGACAGACCATGCGGCGGGCATTGGCCATGACCGAGATGGCGGTGACGGCCTTGCTCAGGAGGATCGGTATCCCATGATTGGCGAACCTGTTGGCGTTCCATAGCCCACAGACCTCACCATTGCCGTGGTCCTTCAGCTCGTTGAGCACCTCGGTTATCCGTGGGTCGAGCTTGCGCAGGGCCTCCTCCATCGGCAGCGGTTCATTGGATTGGAGCTGCAGCCGGATCCCACCCACCATCCCATGCCGGGGATGAAGTGCCACGATCACATAGGTGTTGGGGTCCTTCGTCCAGCGATCATTGTTCGTGGTCACCTGTGAGATACCGAAGTCCTCGAGGACCTTCCTGTGCTCCCGAAGGAACTCCCCGCAGAGATCAGGCTCTTTCGGAGCGGGAAAGGCGTAGAGCTTGATGGTTTCCATGTCCTTTCGTTCGAGGGTCATTCTTCAGAGTTCGAACGGGTCGGTTCCATTTGTGGCATGGCGCTGGTCGATCCGGTCAGAAAATCGTTCCACCACCTGCCCGATGGTTGGTGGATACCGAGGAGCACACGGCGCACGATCTCGGTGACTAGGGCTCCACCAAGAACGACCCCGCTGGCCAATTGTGGCCAGGTCACAAGGGTCTTGCCCACCTCCGGCAACGAACGCTTCATTCGATCGCTCAGTGTCTCCATGCCGACCATCCTGCCGAGGAACGGCATCTTCTCCAGGTCGGACATCGGGCGTTCGACCACCGCCAGGTCCAGATCATCGATCAACCCATGCAGGATCGGCCGCTCGGGTTCCAGGTCGAATCGCTCCACATCCACGAGTCCGCGGTCGCTGGTGTCCATGACGACCGGTATTCCAAGACGCTTCGCATGCTGGCGCGCATAGACCTTCACATCCACGCTGTCGCATTCCTCGATCAGGATGTCGAGATCCCCGCCGTCCGTAAGGAATGCATTGATATTGTCCCGATCGATGCCTTCAGTGAAGCAAACGACCTTCAGGAAGGGGTCGATCTCCGCGATCTCACGGGCCACGTTGATCACCTTGTTCGCTCCCAGGGCATGCACACCGGAGCGGATCCGATTGAGGTTGCTGAGCTCCAGGATGTCATGGTCGGCAAGCCGGATCTCCCCGAATCCACGCTCCAAGGCCATGGTCAGTGCGACGGACTGCCCCACGGAAAGCCCGATGACACCGACCTTCTTGGTGGACAGCACCTGTTGTTCCTCCCGCGTGATCTTGTTCCGGTTGCGGTCGGTTCGAACAAGGGCGAATTCCTCCTCGTCCAACATGTGCACCAATCGACCGCTCCAGGGATAATGGACCCACACCCCGTACATCCCGGGTCCGTGCCCTTGCAGGTGCGCGTCCGCAGCACGGTCGAGTTCCTCAGGCGAGGATCGACGGTCGGGGGAATGGGTCCGTATCAATTCGCGGACCTGCCCATGGAGCACGTCGTGTACGCGAATACCCCGTTCGGCGAGCAACATCATGAGACGTGCTCGTTCCTCCGATCGTGTGGGGTGCAGGATCTCCGGTAGGTAGGTCCGGTGGTCCGCATCCGACACTTTGGCCAGGGCAAGGGCCAGGTCGTCCATTGGTCGCTGAAGAGGTCCGCGAAGGACCACAAGGTCCCACGCAGCGGTAAAGCTAGTCAACTTTGAGTTATTAACAATTTATGAACATTTTGGACGCTACCGTGAAACCCGAACAGGCCAGTTCGCGTAGGTAGGACAAGCAATCCTCCATCCGATCATCATGGCAACACGTATGTTCGACCATCCGCCACAGCTCGAGCGTCCCACCGTCCTCTTCGTTGATGACGACGCCCCGAACCGGCAGGCGTTCGCGGCCGCTTTCGGCCGTGAATTCCATGTTTACACGGCCTCAGGACTGGAAGAGGCGTGGTCGTTCCTGTCCACCGACCGGATCGATGTACTGATCAGCGACCAACGCATGCCGGGTACGCCGGGACATGAGATCCTCAAACTGGTGCGGGAACGATTCCCGCGCGTTCGGCGCATGCTCATGACCGGCTACGCGGACATGCAGGCCGTGGTGAACGCCGTGAACCAGGGTGGCATTTCGCATTACATGGCCAAACCCTGGGACCCCCATGAACTGGTCCGGGCAGTGCATCAGGCCTATGCGGAGGTCAAGGCCGAGGATGAACGCAATGTCCGCACCGAGCAATTGATCGAGGCGAACCGACAATTGGAGTTCGCACTGCGCCAGCGGCTCCTCTCCTGATCCTTCACTGGGTGGCGGCATCGTTGTCGCCATCTTTGTCGCATGCGCTTCAAGCGGATGTGGCTCCATGCCCTTTTCATTGCGGTCCTGATGCATGCGCACCAGATGGGTGCCGCGCAATGCGTCCGCTGGCAACAGCGGGTCCGCTGCGATCTGAAGGTCGCGCTCGATGATCACACCCACCGTTACAGAGGCACGGAGCACCTCATTTATACCAACAACAGCCCGGATACCCTGGCCGTACTGTTCTTCCACCTCTACCCGAACGCGTTCCGCCCGGGAAGTGAAATGGACGTCCGTTCACGCACCATCCCCGACCCCGACCCCCGGGTGGGCGGCCGGATCGCGGAGTTGGCGCCACCGGACCAGGGCATGCTCAAGTGCACGGCGATCGATGTGGATGGGCGACCTGCAGCATTGCGTCCGTTCGGGACCATCCTCCGGGTGATCCCAGAGCGACCCGTGCTCCCCGCAACGAATGCCGAGGTGTCGATCGTGTTCGAAGGCCAGGTGCCCGTCCAGGTCCGCCGCAGTGGCCGTGACAATGCCGAAGGGGTCGCCTACAGCATGACGCAATGGTATCCCAAGGTGTGCGCCTACGACGACCGAGGCTGGCACAATGATCCCTACGTGGCCCGCGAGTTCTACGGGGAATGGGGCGACTTCGACCTGGAGGTGACACTGGACAGCAGCTTCACCGTGGCGGCCACCGGGGTGCTACAGGACCCCGGCACGATCGGCCATGGATATGCTAGGCCGGACCCAGCCCGTATGCATGTGGACAAGCGGGGTCGGCTGACCTGGCATTTCAAGGCCGAGAATGTGCATGACATGGCCTGGGCCGCGGACCGGGACTATGCCCAATTGACCGCGCAAGTGCCCGATGGCCCATTGCTCCGGTTCTTCTTCAAGGACAAGCCTGCGCTGCGGGAGGTATGGGAGCAGTTGCCCGGCTACATGGTCCATTCCTTCCAGTACATGGACTCCACCTACGGACAGTATCCCTGGCCTGTGTACTCCTTTGTGCAGGGCGGTGATGGCGGCATGGAATACCCCATGATGACCTTGATCAATGGGGAAAGGCGCCTGGGCAGCCTCGTGGGCGTCAGTGTCCACGAAAGCATCCACAGTTGGTTCTATGGGCTGCTGGCCAACGATGAAAGCCACTTTCCATGGATGGACGAGGGCTTCACCGAGTTCGCCGGCGAGGAGGTCATGCGGCAGCTCTTCGGGGCGAAGGGCGCCGCGCATTCGGCTGCATATCGGAACTATGCCGAACTGGTCGGGCAGCCGGATCATGAACCGATGCGCCTGCATGCGGACCACTACCTCACCAACAGGGCCTATGGCATCACGGCCTACAGCATTGGGGAGATGTTCCTGCACCAGTTGGGCAGCGTGGTCGGGGATCACACACTACACCGCGGACTTCGGAACTACTATGCGGCCTGTCATTTCAAGCATCCGCGGCCGGAGGACCTGGAACTGGCCATGGAAAAGACCTCCGGGCTCGACCTGACGTGGTATTTCGATGAGTGGCTGAACACCACCCGCGCCGTGGATTATGCGGTCGATACCGTCACGACCTCCGGCGACAGCACCCGGATCACCATCCGCCGTATCGGTGAAATGGTGATGCCCGTTGAGGTGGCCGTCCTCGGTCCGGACAGTGACGTCACTGTTCTCCACATCCCCACGTCGCTCGAGCTCGGTGCCAAATCGACCGACAGTGAGGATCATCGGTTCACCGTGCTGCCTCCCTGGCAGTGGACCGACCCGACCTACAGCTTTGTGCTCTACGGTCGCTCCGGCGCTCCTCTGTCGATCATGCTCGACCCGACACAACGGGTCGCGGATATCGATAGGACCAATGATCAGTATCCCCGAGGGACGAAAGGAATGGAGCAGGCGCCGTCGCCCTGAGGCGATCGCTCAAGCCGTTCCGGTGATGGTGGCCACGAGGCGCTCGCTCGTTCCCGTGTTGGCTTCTCGGTCCACGATCATGGCCAGTTGCTGCAAGATGTGGTCATGCCGCTTCACGAACGGGTTCTTGTCGTCCCATACGTAGCCCGCAAGTACCGAGATGATCTGCTCCTTGATCTTCTGGTCGATGCGTGGTGAGAAGAAGATCTTCTGGAGCTCGCCGGTATACCAGGCCTTGATGTAGGAATCGAATACGGCCGCCCCATGGCGGATGTGGGCAACGTACGCCTCGTCCCAATCCACCTTTTCACCGTCGAGGACCCGTTGCACCAGTTCGGCCGCGAGCAGGCCCGATTCGGTCGCCAATGCCACACCGCTGGAGAACACGGGATCGAGGAACCCCGCACAATTGCCGGTCAGCACATAGTTGTGCCCGTAAAGTTTTTCGTTGTAGTGTGTGTAGTCGGTCAGAAAGTGGGGCTCGAAAAGGTGTTCGAGCGGGATGGTGCGCTCCCGGAAATTGGTCGAGCGTTCGATCATCTGCCGGAAGGCATCGCTGCGTGCAAGGCCGCTTCGGAATGGTGCGAAATGACGTTCATCGCCCACGAAACCGAGCGATGTGGTGCCATCGGAGAACGGGATCACCCAATACCATAGGTCGACGTCCAGGATCTCGAAGCTGATCTGCATCGGGTCCGGGAACCGTTCACGCTCGGTCTCCCGCACATGGGTGAACGTGGCGATACGCCCGGTGCGCATCCGCTCGTCCCGCAGTCCGAGCAGCTTCACCAGGGACCCCCCATAACCGCTCGAATCGATGATGTAGCGCCCTGAGAAGGTCCGGCCACCGGCTGTGACCGTCACGCGATCCCCAGTTCCCAGATCGACACTGTCGACGGCATGACCATAAAGGATGTTCGCGCCCTGGGCTGCCGTGGCATCGGCCACGACCTTGTCGAAGTGCGCACGCGGCACCTGCCAGGTCCAGGTCCACCCTTTGGTGAAATTCTCCGAAAAGCGCAGGTCGATCGAGCTCCTCCCGCGCAGGAACCGCGCACCCAGCTTCCGCGCGTAGCCCTGCTTTTCCAGGTCGGGTAGGAGACCGGTCCGTTCCCAATGGTCCATGCTCCTGGGCAGCAGGCTCTCCCCGATCACGAAGCGGGGGAAGACCGATCGTTCCAGTACGACGACCTTTCTACCTGCCCGTGCAAGGTGAGCGGCGGCCACGCAGCCTGAGGGACCGGCACCGATGACAATGACATCGACCTCTTCCATGGTCTGTGGGATGGGGGAGCGCGCAGGAGGATGGCCTCATGCCGCTCCGGCAACGAATTTCGGACAATGCATCTTCTTGGCCATGAGCCTGCTCATGGTGGAGAACGTCCATCGAACACGAAAGGTTCAGGCGACGACCGCCTCCTCATTGTGATCGCCCACCAGTTTTTGTTGCAGCTCGTGCGGCACGGGTTGATAGGCGAGGAAGCGCTCGGTATACGTTCCGCGTCCCTGGGTCAGGCTGCGCAAGGTGGTGCTGTAGCGGTCCAGCTCGCCCAGGGGGGTATGTGCTTTGATCACCTGGAACCGTCCCTGTCCTTCGACGCCCATGATCACGCTGCGCCGTCCCTGCAGGTCGGTCATCACATCCCCCATCAGTTCCTCCGGAACGCGCACCTCGACCTCCTGGACCGGCTCCATCAACAAGGGATCCGCCTTGGTGAAGGCTTCGCGAAAGGCCATCGTACCGGCGATCTTGAAGCTGACATCGTTGCTGTCCACGGTGTGCATCTTCCCGTCGTACACCATCACCCGCACATCCCGCGCCGGTGATCCTGTCAGCGGACCGCGTTCCATCTTCTCCATGATCCCCTTCAGGATGCTCGGCATGAATTTGTTGTCGATCACACCGCCGACGATGCAATTGTAGAACACCAGCTTGCCTCCCGTGGGTAGCTCATGAACCTCCTTGTGCCGGATGCTCACGCCCTGGGGTTCGGGTATGTCCTCGGTCCACGGCTCGATCCGCAGATGCACCTCGGCGAACTGGCCGGCACCGCCGGTCTGCTTCTTGTGCCGGTAACTGGCCTCGGCCATCCGACGGATCGTCTCCCGATAGGGCACTCGCGGCGACCCGAACTCGATGTCCACCTTGTACAGGTGCTCCAGTTTCCATTTGAGCAGGTTCAGGTGAAGTTCACCCTGGCCCCCGACCACCTGCTGCGACGATTCCCGCATGTACTGGAGTACGACCGTGGGATCTTCCTTCTGGATCTCCAGCAGAGCCGCGTGCAGCTTCTCCTCCTGTTTGTTGTCCTTGGCCTTGATCGTGAGGCGAAGGCGCGGCTCGGGGAAGGCGATCGGCCGGAGCTTCACCTGCTGGTCGGGTGCGTGCAGTGTATGGGCCGTGGCCGTGTCCTTGAGCTTCAGCGTCGCGCCGATGTCGCCCGCCTCGAGTGCATCCACCGGTTTGCGTTCACGGCCTTCCACGATGAACAGTTGCCCGATGCGCTCGGTGGCCCCGGTATTGTCGTTGACCAGTTCCATGCCGGGTCTCAGTTCGCCGCTCATGACCTTGAAGAAGGTCACCCAACCGGTCCGGGGCTCCAATAGCGATCTGAAGGTGAACAGGACGGGGGGGGCGTCGGCCTTGCAGGGAAGCGCTCCACCGTCCACCAGCGGCGCGGGAGGCATTTCCACCGCACTGGGGGCCACATTGTCGATGAACCCCATCAATCTGCCGCTCCCCATGTTGCGCAGGGCACTGAGGCAGAACACGGGGAAAACGGACCGCTTCATCATCCCGATCTTCAATCCCTGGCGCAGCTCGTCCTCATCGAGCTCACCCTTCTCGAAGTAGTGTTCCATGAGGGTCTCGTCGTTCTCCGCCGCCTTTTCCACCAGATCCTTGTGAAGTGCCTCCGCGCGCGAGCGCTCCGCGCCGGGGATCTCCTCCTTCTCCGGTCTGCCACCATCGTTCTTGAACGTGTACATCTTCATCTTCAGCAAGTCGATGATGCGGTGGAAGCCCTCGCCCTGTTCCACGGGATATTGCATCACGGTCACGGCATTCCCGAAATGCTCCCTGGCCTGGGCCACCGTTGCGTCGAAGTCGGCGTTCGGGTGGTCCAGTTGGTTCACCGCGATGATCACCGGGCGGTCGTAGCGTTGCATGTGGCCCCAGACCAGGTCGGTCCCGACCTCCACACCATGCTGTGCCCCCAGCACCAGTACGCAGGTGTCGGCCACACGCAGCGCGGGGATGGTCTCGCCCACCAGGTCGTCCAGGCCGGGCGTGTCCAGGATATTGATCTTGTAATTGCGCCATTCCGTATGCAGGCAGGTGGAATGGACGGAACTGCCGCGTTCATGCTCGAGATCGGTATGGTCGCTGACGGTATTCTTGTCCTCCACGCGCCCGCGGCGTGTGATCAAGCCCGCCTCGAACAGCATCGTCTCCGCAAGGGTCGTCTTGCCGGATCCGTGGCTCCCGAGAAGGGCGATGTTCTTGATGTGTTTGGCATCGAACTGTTTCATGGTGCAGTAGGGATCAGGAATGAACGGAACGGGATGAAGTTAGGGCCGGGCCGGAGCAAAAACAATGCGCCCCGCCTTGATGGGCGGGGCGCGCTCGTTCGTTGGGCGGTCCGGGTCAGTTCAGCAGTTCCATGGCCCGTTCGCCCTGTAGCTTCTCGAAACGACGCACCACCTCCTCGTAGTTCTTGGGCAGGTTCAGGTCCTTGAACGGATCGAAGCCGGCGCCCTCGTTGGCGTATTTCGTGTAGGACCGCTCATCCCCGTCATTCTCCTGACGGGGCTCCCGCTCGTCGTCGGCGGGTTCGCGTTCCTTGTCATTGTCCTTCACAGGTCCGTTCACTTGCAGGGACCACAAATGTAGGTGCATCGGAGGCGATCGTCCACTGCCGATGCGGTCCATCATTTTCCTCGAAATGCATACATCCCGCTGACCATGTTCGGCTGAAAGTCCCTTGCACAAGGGCTTGGAGTGGTCCGTGACCGGAATGGACCCTTGCTCGGGTTTCCCAGGATCTGGGTCATTCAGGTGACACCGTTCTACCTTGCAACACGTTAGATCCAGTGCCATGTCGATCTCCCCGCGTACTTGCCTGCCGCTCCTATGTTTCCTCGCCCTCAACGCCGAGGCCCAACTGAACAAGGCCGGTACGGTCCATCTGGGCATTGCGGGCAGTCTGGGCATCCATGCCACGACCTATGTCGAGAAACAATACCTGGGCCTGCTCGGTTTGTACCAGGAAACGACCACAAACGATGGTGCCGTGTCATGGACCTTCCCGATCGATATCCAGGTGGGCGTGGCCAAGGTGCTGAGCGCGGGACTCTATCTGGAGCCGGGCATCTACCTCGATAGCAGCGATACACAGAGCAACGCCATCATGCTCGCCGGGCTGGCCCCCCGCTTCTACGTGGTGAACACGGACCACTTCGCCTGGACACTGTTGCTTGGCGGTGGCATCGGAACGCTCCGCATCGATCAGCAGTATACCAATGGGAACGACAGGACCGTGTATCTCAGTGGCGGCCAGTTCCGGATCGGAACGGGTGTGCTCGTGATCTTCGGACGGCACATCGGACTGCAGGCCGGATTGAAGTATGCCTACTACGACCTGCCCCTGAGGCGCAGCGAGTACAACGGGGAGGAGGAGTCCTTGTCCAACTACGACGGACACCTCACCGCCTCGGGCGTGCACGTGGACCTTGGCCTGGCCGTGCGCTTCGGCAAGTGATCAGAGCGTATCGAAGTCGAACGCGTGGAAGCGAACGCGCTCCGCGTCGAGCGACCGTGCCTGTCCGGAGAGGTCCTTCCAGATGAAGTTGAGCGGGGCCGGCCGAAAACGCATCGGTACGTTCAGGTAGATGGAACGCTTCCGGTCGATCGCCGGGTCGAGGCCGATGAAGGCCTTCACGCGAGGCATGCGTGCGTGCATGAGCGCGGGAGGGACCTGCTCCGGATCGTCGACACCCAGGATGAACCGCGCCCCCTTCATGGTCCTTTCCGACAGGATGAACGCCCGCCGGCCTTGCCGGGCGACCGTGTACCGGTGTGCGGGATGCGCCAGCCGCCAGGCCATCTTCTCCGTTCCGTGCAGCGGCGTGAAGCACGGTGCTTCAGCTTCGGGTACGAAGCGCAGGGGTCCTGCGCCCACGAGTGCGAGCAGGGGAGAGACGGCTTGGAAACCGAGCTTCCGCGTGAAGCCATGCGTGCTGTTGGCGTTGGCCACGCCCACCACGAAACCATACCCCTGCCGGGCGGCCTCATCGTAGGTGGCCTGTGCGAGCCGCGTGAACAATTTCCTTCCCTGGTGCCGTGGATGCGTGGCGGTGTTCAGCGAGAGCAGGCCGCGTTCCTCCCGACCATCCACCAGGGCCCGGAGCGGAATGGTGACATAGTGGGCGGCGAGCGCGTCGTTCGCCCAGGCGTTGAAGCCGACCGCAGGTCCATCGGGGTTCTCCAGGTATTGCCACCGCACCACTTCGTCGATGAAGTGGACCGCATCCGGGAACACCTCACGGAGCAACGCCGCCACCACCGGGATCCCTCGCGCGTCCAGGTCAAGAGGCCGAAGCGCGTATCCGTCGTCCGCCATGGCGGGCCAAGTTAGACGAGCCGGATCGACAGCTACCTTCGTGCCGTAGGAGGGTCCCCCGGCCTTCGGGGGTGAAAAGGGAATCCCGTGCGAACCGGGAGCTGTTCCCGCAGCTGTGAACCTCCGGTGAAGCGGAGCATGTGCCACTGACCACCGTCGGGTGGATGGGAAGGCGCTCCGCGGAGCGAGGTGAGCCAGAAGACCTGCCCTCCTGCGCTGTTCCGGCTTTCGGGAACGAGGCGGTGCTTGCGGTACAGGTGCCCTGTTCGTCCGAAGGTCCTTGTTCCACCCCGCCCGGAGAAGGCGGACAAAAACCAACTTCCCATGTACCGAAAGCTCTTTTTGGCGATCACGTTGATCGCCGCGATCCACCCCGCCGGGGCACAGTCCGACGTCCATCAGGTGCTCGTGCTCAATGAGGGGTACTACGACACCAATGCCCAGACCCAGGTGGTTCCGGTCACGCTGGGCAGCTATGATCCGCTGGCGATGACCTACCAGACCGTGGCCACCATCACCGGTCCCCGCTTCGCCACCGACGTGCAGGTGCACGATGGCGCCATCTACGTGGCGGCGGACGACCAACTGCTGAAGTACGACGCGGACACCTACCAGGTGCTCGGCCAGACGCAGGTAGCGGGCATCCGCAAGCTCGCCTTCTGGAACGACGAGGTCCTGCTCACCCGGGGAGAACTGGGCGGGCTCGACCACTACTTCGAGGTGCGCGATGCCGGTGATCTCCACCTGATGTACAGCATCGATCCCGCCGATGGTCTTGCACATTCCGCCGAAGACATCGAGGTGATGGGCGACAAGGCCTACCTCGCGGTGAACAATGCCTTCGACTGGAACGACCTGGTCGGCTACATCGGCGTGGTCGACCTGACGACGCAGGGTTATGCCGGGTCGATCGATCTGGGGCCGGACGGGCTGAACCCGGAGCACATCATGCTGCACAGCGGCGACCTGTACGTATTGAACAACAAGGATTTCACCGGAAGCTCCATCAGCCGGATCGATGCGACCAATGGGCAGTGGCTGTTCACACAGAACGTGGCGACGAGCTCCGGTTGCGGGGCCTCGGCATTGGCCACGGACAAGATCTACTACATGGAGTACGCTGTCGGTCACCTGGCGCGCTGGGACCTCACCGCCCAACAGGTGCAGGACACGCTGGCCGCATCGCCGGCGACCTACTGCCTGCTGAACGACCCCGTCAACAATGTGCTCTACGCCACCACGACGGACTTCACCACCACGGGCACGTTGCATGTGCTGGATGCGGATGGGAACGAACTGTCGAGCATCGCGGTGGGTGTCGCACCGGGGAACCTGGCGCTCGACGTGCGCAACGCCAGCGGGATCCCGGAACAGCAGCCCGCCATCCTGCAGGTCGTTCCCTCCGTGGCCTCCGATCGGGTCCGGATCACCGGCGGACATTTCGGGGACGCGCTCGAGGTCCTCGACACCGCGGGGCGGATCGTGCGCACGCTGGTGCTGGATGGCGCGGGATCGCAGGCGGTGGACGTCAGCGGCATGGCTGCGGGGACGTACACGCTGCGGGTGCGCGGGCAGGCGGCGGCGCGCTTCGTTCGCCCCTGAACCCGGCGGCCCACCGATCGGGCCGGTTCGATACATTTGCAGCCCTCCGCGGCCTTTGGTCGCGGAGGGACACGCCTCCTTAGCTCAGCGGTAGAGCAGCTGATTCGTAATCAGCAGGTCGTCGGTTCAAATCCGATGGGAGGCTCAAGAATGGGTCGGAGGGTCGCTCCGGCCCATTTCTGTTCATCCCTGATCAACCAGCAGCTCCGCCGCCTTTCGCGCCACGCGGATCCCGATCGCCACGCCCATGCCGCTGAGGCGGACCGCCGCCACAACCCGGTCCGATAGGCGTTCCACCAGGGGGGATTTCGTGTGCGCGCCAAAGCCCATTGTGCCGCTCCAGCGCCGTTCCACCTGGAAGGAGCGGCCGCGCAGGATGCGTTCGGCCAGGAAGCGCTCCAGATGGTCCTGGATCGCCGGTGTGGTCCCATCGTCCAGGGTGGTCTCGCCTGCGATGTCCAGGTTCCGCGCTCCCCCGAGCAGGATGCGGTCGCCCAGGTCCCGGAAGTAGATGAAGCCCTCGTCCGCATGGAATGTTCCCCGAGGTATCGGCCCGGTCAACGGTCCGGTGATCAATACCTGTCCGCGGGCGGGGCGCACGTCCACGTCCGGCAACAACTGCGCGGCGGCCCCGTTCGTCGCGACCACAACGCGGCCCGCATGGACCGTACTCCCGTCCGCGCAGCGGATCGCGACCTGCGAGCCGTTTTCCTCCAGACCCTCCACCCGTGTGTTGGTCCGCACTTCGACGCCGGCGGAACGCACGTGTTCGAGCAGGTGCTTCGCGAGCCGGCCGCTGTCCACGGCGCCTTCCCGATCGGTCCGGGCCAGATGGGCGAAGTCCATGTCGCCGAGCAGCTCGTCCGCCCAGCGGTAGACCGGGCTTCCGAAGATGCCGCGGAGCAGGTCGTTCAACCGATCGAACCCTTCGGCCGTAGCGGTGTATAAGTGATCATCCTGGAACACCTCATGACCGCCGCAGGGAACGAACCCGATGGCCGCATCGCCAAGCTCGGCACGCAGTTCCTGCAGGCCACGCCAGCGCTCCTCCACGCGGGCGAGCGCCACGTCGGCGCCTTCCGCGGCGATGTCGGCCAGCAGTTCGCTGGGGCTGCCGAAGCAGGCGAAGCCGGCGTTGCGGACCGTGGCCCCGTCCGGCACATGACCGCGTTCCAGCACCAGCACGCGCTGATGCGGCGATCGGCGTTGCTGGAACAGCGCTGTGCACAAACCAACGATGCCCGCACCGATCACCACGACCTCGGCGCGGTCCGGGAAACTGCGGTCGGTCCAGATGCTGACGGTGGTCATGGGGGCAACTTCTGGTCGCCGCTCAAAGATGTCGTAATTTGCGGGGTTTTCAGGGTGTCGAAGTTCGAGAACGATAACTGCTGGAACAGAGGAGTATAAGGCAAATGCGCAAGCTGCTGTTCTTCCTTTTCGTCCTGCTCACGCTGGGAGCCACGGCCCAGGTGGACAACGTATACGTCTATGGGACAGTGAAGGACTATTCCTCCGGCAAGAAGCTGGACGGGATCACGGTCACGGTCTACAAGAACGGCGCGAAGCTGACCGATGTGGTGACCAATGCCAGCGGCAAGTACGAGTTCAATCTCGACTATGGTGCCGACTACAAGATCATGTACGCAAAGCCGGGATTGGTGGGAAAGAACATCCAGATCGATACCCGGAACATCCCTGAGGAGGAACGGGTGGGCGGCCACGGCATGAACATCGAGATGACCTTGTTCAGCGAACTGCCCGGCATCGACTTCGCCGTGCTGGACAAGCCGATCGGCAAGGCCAAGTTCGATCCGGCGACCAATGAGGTGACCTGGGACCTGGAGTACACCGAGCAGATCCGCAACGAGATCGCCCGGTTGATGAAGGAGTACGAGGACAAGCAGAAACGGGAGGCGAACCTCGAGGAGGACTTTGCCAAGGCGATGCAACAGGGCGACGCGGCAATGGCCCAATCCGACTACAAGAAGGCCGTGGCGTCGTTCACCGAAGCCCTCACGATCAAACCCAAGGAGCCGGTGGCCACCGCCAAACTGAGCGATGCCCAGATGCGCCTGGACGACCAGGAGGGCGAGAAGAAGAAGGATGAGCAGTATGCCACCCTGATCAAGGACGCTGATGGGTTGTACAACAAAAAGGAGTATGAGAACGCCAAATCCAAGTACCTGGAGGCCTCGGGGATCAAGGACAAGGAGGTCTACCCCAAGCAGAAGGTGAAGGAGATCGAAGGGATCCTGGCCGACCTGGCCAAGAAGGCGGAGGAGGAACGCAAGGCCAAGGAGCTCAAGGACAAGTACGATGCGGCGATCGCCGCGGCGGACGGGGCGTTCAAGTCGGAGAACTACGACCAGGCCAAGACGAAGTACACCGAGGCTGCGGGACTGATGCCCGATGAGAAGTACCCGAAGGACCAACTGGCGGCCATCGACAAGAAGTTGGAGGAGTTGGCGAAAAAGGCCGAAGAGGAACGAAAGCAGCGTGAACTGGATGCCAACTACCAGGCCGCCATCGCCGCCGCGGACGCCTCCTTCAAGGCGGAGAACTACGACCAGGCCCGGACCAAGTACACGGAGGCTTCCGGACTGAAACCGGACGAGAAGTACCCCAAGGACCAACTGGCGGCCATCGACAAGAAACTGGAGGAGCTGGCGAAGAAGGCCGAGGAGGAGCGGAAGAAGAAGGAGCTGCAGGACCAGTACGACGCGGCGATCGCCGCTGCCGACGCCGCCTTCCACGGGGAGAAGTACGATGAGGCCAAGACCAGGTACACCGATGCTTTGGGGCTGAAGCCGGATGAAAAGTATCCGAAGGACCAATTGACGGCCATTGACAAAAAGCTGGAAGAACTGGCCAGGAAGGCGGAGGAAGAGCGGAAGGCGAAGGAATTGCAGGACCAATACGACGCGGTGATCGCCGCGGCCGATGCCGCTTTCCATGGGGAGAAGTACGATGAGGCCAAGGGCAAATACAATGATGCCTTGGGCCTGAAGCCCGGCGAGAAATACCCCAAGGACCAGCTGGCCGCGATCGACAAGAAGCTGGAAGAACTGGCCAGGAAGGCCGAGGAGGAACGCCATCAAAAGGAACTGGACGAACAATACCAGGCGCTCATCGATGATGGTGACAAGCTCTTCCGCAAGGAGGAATTCGAGGCGGCGCGGGCCAAATTCGTCAGTGCCAGCGATGTGAAGCCCGATAAGCGGTACCCCAAGGACCGGATCGCCGAGATCGATGCAACGCTCGCGGAACAGGCCCGAAAAGCGGAAGAGGAGCGCAAGCAACGCGAGCTTGAAGCACGCTATGCCGAGCTTATTGCCAGTGCGGACAAGGCCTATGACCTTGAACAATGGACCTCGGCCCTGAACGATTATCAGGATGCGCTCCAATTGAAACCCGGGGAGCGTCATCCGCAGGAGCGCATCGCCGAGATCGGGTCCAAGCTCGACGCCCAGGCCAGGGAGCAGGCCGAGAAGGAGCGGCAGGAGCGGGAAAGGAGGGAGCGGGATGCGCAATACGCCCAGCTTCTCGCCAAGGCGGACCAGGCGATGGGCGCCAAGAAATATGACGAAGCGAAGACCAATTACACGGATGCATCCTCCGTGAAGCCTGAGGAGCAATATCCCAGGGACAAGCTCGCTGAGATCGCATCGATCCTGGAGGAACAGGCGCGGAAGGCCAGGGAGGACAGCCTGGCTGCCCAGCAAGCTGCGGATGAAAAGGCACGTCAGGACGCCCTCGAAAGGAAGCGCCTTGAGGAACAGGAGGCGATCGAGAAGGAGTACAGGGAATTGATCGCCGCCGCGGACCTGGCGCTCGGTCAGAAGGATTACGACGAAGCCCGGGACAAGTACACCAGGTCATTGACCGTGAAACCGGATGAACAGTATCCGAAGGACAAGCTGGCGGAGATCGAGGATACCCTGGCGGATGCCGCGAAGCGTCGTTCCGATGCGGAGCGTCTTGCCGAGGAGCAACGCAGGGCGGAGGAGGAGCGCAGAAGGAAGGCCGAGGCCGATGCGGAAGCGGCCCGACTAGCGGCCCAGGCCGAGCGGGACCGTCTGGAAGCGGCGAAAGCAGTGGAGGCCAGGTACAACGAAGCGATCGCCCAGGCCGACCTCGCGTTCACGGACAAGGACTACGACGGGGCCCGTTCATTGTACACGCAGGCGCTGGACATCAAGCCCGACGAGACCTATCCTGCCTCCCGCATCGAACAGATCGACAAGCTCCTGGAGGCCGAGGCCGAACGACGTCGCCAGGCCGCGGAAGCAGCCGCGCAAAAAGCGAACAAGGAAACTCCGGTCCGATCGCACGAACAAGGGAACACGATCGACTTCCGCAAGGAGCAGGAGGCCGAGCAGTTCATGCGCGAGGCGCGGATGCGCGAGGAGGCGGAGAAGTACGAGCGGATCAAGAAGCTGAAGCACGACGTGAGCGAGGAGGAACGGAGCAATGCGGAGGAGGCGGCCGAGCGAAGGGACAGCGGCATCAAGATCAAGGAACGCCACGAGTTCGACCAACAGGCGCTCTATCAGGGCAGCGAGGAACAACGGCTCGCGAACGCGGAGGCGGTCCAGGCGTTCAAGGATGCCCTGGCCAGAACGGAATCCGACAGGCAGGCCCAGGAGCAGGAGGAGCGTCGGTCCACCTATGAGGCCGATCGGGACCGGCAACAGGCCACCGTGGATGTGATCGCCTCGCGCAACGAACTGCATGAGAAAGCCGTGGAGGACGCGCAGGCTCGGGCGAAGGCCATCCAGCAGGAACAAGCGGACCTGGCGCATGCCGGACGACAGCGGAACGCGAACGCCCGGGAGGAGGTGTCGGCCCAGGCTGAACGACAAAAGGCCATCCAGGAACGCGGCGATGCGATCGCACACGACAACCAGGAAAAGCTGGCCATGGACAAGGACCTGGCGTACAAGCGCTCCGCGCAGCTGGCCGAACGCAGTGCCGACCAACGCATGGCGGAACGGGAACGGATCCAGGGAACACCCTTGAACCAACCCAAGGACTACGCGGATTACAACCGCAGCAAGCTGGCTCAGGAATACCCGCAGGGGGTCACCGAGGAAAGCTATACGGAGGGCAACAAGGTGATCATCCGCCGCGTGGTCGTGGACGGCAACAAGGCGGACGAGTACAGCAAGGTCATCGCCAAATGGGGGACCTACTATTTCCGGAACGGACAGAGCATCACCGAGATGATCTGGAACACCGAGACAGAGGGTCGTTGAGGGGCAGCCTCATTGTTTCGGCTTGTCCCGATCCCGCAGACGCTTCACCAGGTCCTCGATCTGTTCCGGAGTGAGCTGCTTGCCAACGATGGTCCGCTCGGGACCGATCAGGAAGATCTTTGGCGTGGCATACACATCGTAGGTCTCCGAGTAATTGAGGCTGGCCAGTGTGGTGTATCGCGGGATGTACTTGGACGCCTGTTTCTTCGCTTCGGTGAACACATGCCAGGTGAGACCCACGTTCACCCAATCCAGCTGGTTCTCCACAATGAACTTCTTCCAATCATGGAACAGCAGGCTGTCGGTGGCCTTCGCCACGGCGAACACGCCGATGCCCATGTCGCGCATCTTTTCCGTGTAGCTCTTGTATAGCGCGGGGATCTCCTTCTTGCAATGCCCGCAATGGGGGTCCCAGAAGACCAGCACGAAGTAGTCGTTGGGCAGCTTGTTCATGCTGATCCAGTTCGCCTCGGTCGTGTCGGGCAGGATCAGGTCCGTTGCGGGTGCGCCGATCACCAGGGGGGCGAGCTTGTCCGCGCGCTCGCACAACTTGTCCAGCTTCTCCTGGGTCATCCAGAAAGCCTTGCTCTTCTCGCCGGGTGCAGGGCAGTAGTAGGTCTGGGCCATGTGCACGAAGACCGCGTCCATGCCCATGATGTCACTGGTCTCGTACTTGTAGCTGATGTCGTTCACGGCGAACTTGAACAGCTCCTTGTCCCACGCCAGCCTGCCTATGATCTCATCGGCCAGCTTGTTGATCGTATCGGGGACCTGAGGCACCACCTTGCCGATATATTCGTCGAACTTGTTCTGGAACACGGGCGTACCCAGGATCCTGGCATCGTGCAGGTCCACATTGTCCCAGAAATGGGCCCTGTACTGGTAGTAGGAGGCCAGGCTGTCCACCGTTCCATCGGGGTTCATGACCTGCGTTTCTTCCGGCGGCAGGCTCATGCGCACGATCTCGCTCACGAACAGGTCCGGTGACCCCTTGATCAGGTCGTTCTGATAGTCCTTCACCACCTTGTCCAACCCCTCCAATTCACCGGTCAGGGTGGCTTTTCGGGCCGCATCCTCCGTGGAACCGAGAAGCGTGCGAAGACTGTCGCCCTCCGCCTTTTTCCGGTTCAGGAACTTGATGTAGGCGAAGAATTTCCTGTTCTCCTCGCTGCGGTCGACCACCATGTCGCCCATCAGGTCCTTGATGGTGGTATGCAAGCGCACTTCGGGTTCGTTCAGGATGAACTCGAAATACTTGGGTCCGGGCACGACGATGGCGTAGACGCCCGCCTTGTAGCCCTCCTTGCGAGAAAATTCCGCCTCACCCTTCGCATTCGCCACGGCCGTGTCCGCATAGAACAGTTTATTGCCGTAGTAATTGGCGAGAAATACGGTATCGCTCTCCGCACCTTGGATCCGGACCGCGATACGGCGTTGCTCCTGTGCGGGGGTCGCTGTGCCCAGCAGAGCGGCAAGGGTGACGAACAGCGTGCGTTTCATGCTCATGCGGCCAAAAGTAGGCGTGCTTGTCATGTTCATTGAAGAACGTTAACGATCCTTTTAACAAACAACGGGCCATCAGCAGTTCCTGAAGCTCAGGCAACTCTGTGCCGTGCCACGCGTCTTCCGATCGTCCTATCTTTGAACGGACAACCGCATCGACCCATACCATGACCAAGCCGCTCATCACCATCGCATTCGTTGCCTTGACCGCATCGACCATGGCACAAGGCAGGGACATCACCGTGACCGATTCGCCCGAAATGACGGCGAAGGCCAACGAGCATACGCAACTGGTGGACCGCACTGTGTCACTTAGCCCCGAGCAGCGAGAGCAGGTGGAGGAGATGTACATGGAGGTGGAGCGCTACTACAATGCTTTGGAACAGCGGTTCGAGGGGCTGCCGGAAGAAGCACGCGAGGGTGACATGCCCGCACAGTACGCGAACATGGACGCACGCATCGACGCGCGCCTTTCGGAGATCCTTCGTCCGGAACAATACAATGTCTGGAAGGAGGCGGCCAAGTGATCGATCCGCGACCGAACTGTCAGGGGCCGCTCGAGAGCGGCCCTTTCCTTATCCGGCCATGGCGGTCTTGAACTCGCTCGTCATGTGGAACACGATCGCCGGATTGTTGCGTTGTTCAAGATCAAGGATGTAGGCGGACGGGGCCATGAAAACGCGGTTGTCGTCCTTGTCCAGGACGATCTGCCCCGCCTTGATCCGGCAGAACTCATCGAGCGCGGCCGCATCATCACTGGTCAACCAGCATGCCTTGTACGCCTGCACGGCATGGAAAGCGCAACTCGCTCCGTATTCCTTCTCGAGACGGTAGCGGATGACCTCGAACTGCAGTTCGCCCACCGTGCCAACGATCTTCTTGCTGCCTTGCACCTGTGTGAAAAGCTGTGCCACGCCCTCATCCGTGAGCTGTCGGATCCCCTTGTCCAACTGTTTGCTCCGCATGGGGTCCAGGTTGACGAGTTCCCGGAAGAGTTCGGGAGAGAAGGAAGGGATCCCCCTGAAGTGGAACTTGGCGCCTTCGGTCAGGGTGTCACCGATCTTGAAGATGCCCGTATCGAACAGACCGATCACATCGCCGGGCCAGGCCTCCTCCACCAGATGCTTCGATGCGGCCAGGAAGGCCGTGGGGTTGGAGAACCGCACGGGCCGGTCGAGCCGAACGTGGTGGTAGAACGTGTTGCGCTGGAACCGACCGGAACAAATGCGAAGGAAGGCGAGCCGATCGCGGTGATTGGGGTCGAGGTTCGCATGGATCTTGAAGACGAAGCCGCTGAAGGCCGGGTCCTCGGGCGATACCGGTCCCTGGTCGGTCGCTCGGGGCAGCGGGGGGGGGGCGATGTCGATGAACGTGTCGAGCGTTTCCTTCACGCCGAAGTTGTTCACGGCACTGCCGAAGAAGACCGGCGCCACCTTCCCGTCCAGATAGGTGCTCCGTTCGAAGGGGTCGTACACCCCGTTCACCAGTTCCACCTCCTCGCGCAACATCGCGGCCGCCTCCACGCCCAAACGACGGTCGAGCTCCGGGTCGGCCAGGTCAGCGATGTCCAGGGAGGTCGCCTCCACCTTCGTTTTCTCCGGTTCAAAGAGGCGCAGCTTTCCCCGATACAGATCATAGACGCCCTGGAACGTGGCGCCGATCCCGATGGGCCAGGTCATGGGGCGCACCCGGATCGACAGCTTCTCCTCCAACTGGTCCAAGAGGGTATAGGGGTCACGCCCCTCCAGGTCCAGCTTGTTGATGAAGATGATGACCGGGGTGTCGCGCATCCGGCACACCTGCATCAAACGCTCGGTCTGTTCCTCCACACCCTTCACGCAATCGATCACCAGCACCACACTGTCCACGGCCGTGAGCGTGCGGAACGTGTCCTCGGCGAAGTCCTTGTGGCCGGGTGTATCGAGCAGGTTGATCAGGCGGCCGCCGTAGGAGAACGTCATGACGGAGGTGGATACGGAGATACCCCTCTGTCGCTCGATGTCCATGAAGTCGCTCGTGGCGCCCTTGCGGATCTTGTTGCTCTTCACCGCCCCGGCCGTCTGGATGGCCCCGCCATAGAGCAGCAGCTTTTCCGTGAGCGTGGTCTTGCCTGCGTCGGGGTGGCTGATCACCGCGAAGGTGCGGCGCCGTTCGATCTCCTCGTGCGATCCCATGGGCGCGCAAAAGTAGGCGGACCGATGACCTGGACACGGACGTGCGATCCGGGTACATTTGGCCATGCGGATTCCGACCCACCCCGGCCTGCTGCTCATCACGGCGTACCTGCTGACCAGCGGCGCACAAGCGCAGAACAACGTTCAAGTGCAATTGGTCCAATGGGCGAACGGCCTGAGCGAACCGGTCGATATCGCCAATTGTGGCGACAGTCGCTTGTTCGTCGTGGAACGGGACGGTCTCATCCGGATCATCACGGACAGCATGACCATGCAGTCCACACCGTTCCTTGACATCTCCTCCGAGGTGAACAACCCCCAGGATGAGCAGGGCTTGCTGGGATTGGTGTTCGATCCGGAGTATGCGCAGAACGGCTACTTCTACGTCTACTATACGGGAGGATCAGGCACAGGCGAAAGTCGTATCGCGCGGTTCCAGGTCAGCGCGGACAGCAGTCAGGCCGACCCGGCCAGTGAGACCGTCCTGTTCACATGGCCGCAGCCTTATTACAATCACAATGGCGGTGACCTCAACTTCGGACCGGACGGCTATCTCTATTGCGGTTTCGGGGACGGGGGAAGTGCCGGGGATCCCCAGAACCATGCACAGACCCTGTCCGATCCGCTGGGCACCTTGATCCGGATCAAGCCGGAGCCCGACAGTACCTACTCCATTCCCTTGGACAATCCCTACGTCAACGCCGGACCGGACACCCTGCCGGAGATCTGGGCGAACGGCCTGCGCAATCCCTGGCGCTTCGGGTTCGACCAGCTGACCGGCGACCTTTGGATCGGTGATGTGGGCCAGAGCGCCCATGAGGAGGTGGATCTCTGGCCGGCCGGTGACAACAGCGGGCCGAACTTCGGCTGGCATTGCTACGAAGGCGATGCCTCCTTCAATACTGCGGGCTGTCAGGGAATGAACGCCTACGTGTTCCCATTGACCACGCATGACAACGTCGCGATCGGAGGAACATGGTGCTCATCCGTGGGAGGAAGGGTCTACCGCGGCACGCTCTATCCGCATTTGTACGGGCGCTATTTCTACACGGACTATTGTGCGGGTGAGGTCTGGGACCTGTGGCCGGATGGGCAGGGCGGATGGAACGATGCGATGGCGGGCGACTTCAATGCGGGGTATGTCTGCATCGCCGAAGGAGCGGATGGTACGTTATACCTGGCCAATCAGGCGAACGGACAGGTGCGGAAGCTGGTCGACAAATGCCCCATGGACCCACCGATCGTCACGAACCTCGGTGATTCGCTGGTCAGCTCGAACGCGAACAGCTATCAATGGTACGGCCCGGAAGGCTTCATCGCCGGTGCCACCCAGTCCAGCTATGTGCCGGATACCAGTGGAGCATACTACGTGGTCGCCAACTTCGGGAACGGATGCGTGCTGACCTCGGATAGCGTGCAATTCATCGTGACGAACATCGCGGACCTGGTCGATCATGCCCGCCTCCTGGTCTATCCGGTACCTGCCGATGACCTTCTGCGGGTAAGCAAGGATGGCGTGGTCGGGCGTACAAGCCTGACACTGTATGATCCGGCTGGTCGCATCGTTCTTTCCGGTGAAATGGGACCGGAGGTCGACCACCTCGACCTTTCCGTGGAGAACCTCCGCTCCGGCGCATATATCCTTGCCTGGCGGTCCGCCTCGGGACAATTGCTCGCCCGTCGTGCTGCGTTGATCCTCCATTGAGTTCACCTCGGGACGCACATCGGATACACGCACGGTTCAGGCACATGGGATGCTGTCCGCTTGGACGACGCATGCCGCCCGCTTTGGCCGGCTGGCGCTGCGGCTGGTCCTTTCGACCCCGTGCTGGGGCGTGCAGGTCTTGCCCGGACCCCGACCGCCCGGGCGATCCCTTTCCCCTTGCATGAGGGTCATCCAACGGACCGACCTCGATCGACCCCGGGGCGGTTCCAAGGAAAAGCCCCGTTCCCGCGAACCGCGGGAACGGGGCCATCCCTTCAATGGGGCTATCCCCGCTATTTGTTGATGATCAGTCTTTCAACGTGGATCTGGCCTCCCGTGGTCATGTTCACCGTGTAGAGACCATCGGCCAGCGTGCCATGGAGATCGATCACGGTGTTGAGCGTACCTCCGTTGGTCTTCAGGTCCGTGCTCATGACCAGATTCCCGTACATGTCGAACATCTCCACGGACACGTTCGTATCCTCACCCTCGGGCAGACCGGTCATCGTCAGGTAGACCTGCTCGCCGTTGTTGGGGTTGGGGAATAGGGTAGCCATGTGCTCCCGATCCTCGGAGACGATCCGGTCGTTCTGAGCCACGGATGGCAGCATGATGAACACCTCGCAGCTGTCCCCATAGGCGCAGTAATTGGCCCCGCCGTCGAAGCTTGCCTGGACCTTGACATCGTAAGGACTGCCGGGGACGAGGGGAAGCGTGACCCAGTTCAGCACGAGGCCCGGCACGGTCGTAGCGATGATCCGAACGAAGTTCTCGTCCGCGTTCTCGAACCGCCAGCGGTATTTGTTGGCGCCACTCACCGGGTAGCAGTAGATCTTGTCCGAACCGCCAAATGTGCGCGTCACGCCACAGGAATAATTGGCATTGCCGGGATCGTCGATCAACTTGGTCGTCGGGCAGGCCACGGGTGCGGAGAGCATCTTGAAACGGGTCGCCGGTCCGAATTCCTTGTACACCCCATTGACACTGGCGCGCACGCGCACGTTCAGCAGTACATCGGTGGGAATGGGCAGGGTCACCCATCCGTTCACCTTCAGCTTGCAGGCACGGGTGGCGTTGGCCGGGCCGTAACCGCCGGAGGTGGCATGGTTGCGGAGGATGCGACGTGAATATCCGCCATCAGGGTCGAGGAACCAGAACTGGTAACCGTCGTCCGTTTGGTCGCCCACGCCCCATTGGGCGCTCACGTCGGGATCTTCCTGTGCGATCATCGATTCACCGCTCAGCCAATCCTCGCGGTCACGATCAAGGAACACGAGCTTCTGGCCGCTGATGGGCAGGCAGAAGGGTTGATCGGCCGTGCCAGCGCTGCTGTAGGTGCCGTCACTGTCCAGGATGCGCTCCCCGTTCGGGTCGCGAAGCACGTACCCACCCGGCGCGTCGATGCCATCACCGAAGCTGTCGTAGAAGGTCAGGGCATAGCAACCATCCGGCAGGCAGCAGGTCTCCACCTCCATGTTGTTATGCACGAAGTAGGGACCACCGCTGCAGAGGGGGGCGCCGCCACCCGCCGGGGTGATCTCCCAGGTGATCTCATAGGGATACTCATCCGTCCGGATCGACAACGACATCTCGTTGTCAAAACAGGGGGGCGGGGGTGCGCAGTCGTTGGTGATGCCGGGGATCGTCACATCGCAAAGCGTGTTCGATTCATGCAACAGGCTCACGGCAACAACGTCGTTGTTGTTGTACGGCCCGAGCACGATCGGCCCAGTGGTCGTCGCGATCTCCAGGTAGCCGTTCAGGTCGTCCAGTACCACCACATTGCTGCTGCTGCCCAGGTCCGTCACGTTCACGATGATGTTGAAAGTGAACTCATCGATGCACTGGGTGCCGATCGTGGCCTGTGCGGGTGCGCAGACACAGAAGTCGTTCGCCGGGGAGTTCGTGGTGCCCGGGGTGATGCACTTGACCATGAAGTCCACGTTGTTCTGGTCCGTGTCCGTGCCATCCGGATAGCGCGAGATGCTCAGTTCGTTGTATGGCGGTACGCCTGTCGGGTTGTCCTCGAGGCCCACGCCGGAGCCTTCGGTATAGCCGGCGATGTCGCCTTCGTAGGTCACTGCATCCAGCAGGTTGTTGCTCGGGTCGAGCAGGGCAACTCCGTCCGGCGCACCATTCTGGATGCCATTGCTGGTCCATTCCACCTGGTCCACGTTCTCGACGTAGCTGGAGCCCACCACGTAGTAGTCACCGGCGGCCAGCACCGTGTTGTTGAGCACGTAGGTCGCATAAGGAAGCCCATTGCTGCCGTTGATCAGTTGAAGCTGTACGCCACCGATGTTGATGGCCAAGGCTCCCGTGTTCTTGATCTCGACGAACTCCGTCGTGTCGGTGCCGGGCATGTCGTAGTCCACCTCGTTGATCTTCAGCACCGTGTAGTCGATCGGTGGTTCGCAGACCGGTGCCTGACCGGTGACGTTCACCAGGTCGCAGGGCGAGGAGAGCGACACGTCGTAGTTGTCGGTCTCGTTGATGCCACTGATCACGATGGTGCCATTGGCCACGGTGGCGGGGTCATCACCGCTCACGCTGCCCGAGGCGCTGTTGTTGATCACGGTCACGCCCGCCTGGATGCCGCTGTAGGGAATGCTCAGGTCGTAGGTGTCGCCCGGACCTGGGTTGGAGCTGTTGCAGACGGCGCTCTCCGTTTGGAACACCACACCGCAGCTGCCCACGTTGGTCGCACCGGGCGTGGCCAATTGCACCACATAGGTGGAGGTGTTCAACGGGGTGCCACCGTCCGGGAAGCGTGAGCAGGATTCGAGGTCCTTGTTCCCGTTCGCGTTCTCATTGATCTGGGGTTGCCCCGGTGTCAATACGCTCAACAGGCCCGTGTCATCCGCATCGTCCGTGTCATACACCAGTGCGTCGATGATGTTCGTTGCCGTGACGGGCGTTCCAGTGGGGAAGTCGGTCGCATCGCCGACGTACAGGGCCACTGCGTCGGCACCGTTCTGGAGCAAGTTGTTCGCGAAGGTGACCCCGGGCGCAGGTGTCACCCCGGAATTGCCCGCGACGAAAAAGCCGTTGGCGTCCAAACTGAAGCCGTCCAGGTCGATAGCGGAGTAGGACTGGTCGTTGCTGCCGTTCCAGAACACGAGGACCAACCCGTCCAAGGGGGCATTGGCCGGGCCATAGAGCTCCACGAATTCCATATCGTCCGTGCCGGGCGTGTCGGAATCCACTTCGTTGATCACGATGCCTGCACCCGGCGGGAGCGGACTGGTCTCGAAGTAGAAGTCATCGATCATGATCCGCTCGGTAGTACCGGTGGAGGCCACACGCACCACGAACTGGCCCGCTGCCACGGCGGCAGGGGAAGGAATGGTGTAGCTGAAGGTCGTCCAGTCCGAAGTATTGTTGAGATAGGTGTTGTCGATCGTCTGCACGGAGGCGGAGAAGGTCGAACCACCGTCGGTGCTGTAGCTCACTTCGAAAGCGGGGCTGGGGCTTCCGTCCCAGCGGCGCACCTTGAAGCCGAACACATCAATGATGTCCGTTCCCTGCCAGGTCGCGCGCCAATCCACCGTCGCCACGTTCTGGAGCCTCCAGGAATAGGTGCCGAACGCGCCCGGGAACCCATCCTGGGCCGCGGTTCCCTGACGGAGGGCCGGACCACCCGTGAAGGACCAATCGTTCGATGCGTACAGGTGATCGGAGGCATAGGAGGTCAGCGCCACGGATCCCTGGGTCCAGTTGAGATCATCATCGAAGTTGATGATGGTGCCGGCGGGTGCCGGTTCGCAGTTCGGCGCGGCACCGCTCACGGTAAGGGCATCACAAGGCATGCTGAAGGTCACATCATAGGCATCGTCCTCGCTGATGCCGCTGATCACGATGGTGCCGTCACTTACGGTGGCGGGATCATCGCCGGTCACGCTGCCCGAACCGCTGTTGTTGATCACCGTGACTCCCGCTTGAACACCGTTGTAGGGAATGCTCAGGTCGTAGGTATCATTACCAGCGCCGGAGGTCATGCTATTGCACACGGCGCTCTCCGCATTGAGCGTGATCCCGCAGGCCGGTCCGGAAGGAGTAAGGGTTCCCCCGACCGCCAGACCATAGGCGCCTGAGGTGTTGGAATAGAACCCCCAGCCACCCGTGCCGGTCTGTCCAGTGGCATAGAACCGGAGGGTGATCGTCACCCCGTCCGCCACATTCTGGAGAGCCGGGATGCCTGTGACATCGATCTGCGGAATGGTCTGGTTCGTGCCGATCACCACCGCAGGCGAGCCGATAAGCGAGAAGGTCGTGCCATCAAGGCTGTACGCGAATTGGTTCGATGCACCAGGGGCTGCGGAATACGAGGATGTTCCGGTCAGTCGCGCATCGATGGTGCTAAGTGAAAGGGTGTAGCCAGTTGATGCGCTCAGTGTGATCTGGAAATAGTCCAGATTGGCCGTGGAGATCCCATCGTTCTGGAAACCCTGGGTGCGGAATGAGTTCGTTCCAGAACTCGCGGGTGCGTTCACACCGCGCGTGACGAGGTTCGATGCATCCATGTTGGCATCGAATACTTCCGCCGTGGAAGTGGCCACGGTATTCTCGCCGGTAAAATCCCATGCGGCGATTTGCGCGTCGACCCATGCCGGGGCCATTGCCAGACCGAGCATCGCCAGCCACGGTCTTGAGTTTCGACTTCGGTTCTTCATCTGCTGTAGGGGTGTTGGATTCTTCGGAACAAAGTGAGGGAGAGCAAGTTAGCCGGGATCGACGAAATGGTCACCGGATCGTTAACATCTCGTGGCCGTTCCCGATGAAAGAAAGGGGCGGGAAGTCCCCCGGAATGACAAAGGTGACCTAGTTTCACGACCGTCTAGACCCCTTCCCATGCGCCTCTTGTTCACCCTGGCGGCAGGCACCGCCTTGTTGGCCGTCCAAGCCCAGACCGTGCTGTTCACGGAGGACTTCGAAGGTCCCGCTCCCGCATTCGACCTGAACACCGCGGATGTCGGTTCGCAGGTGGGCGGGGCCAATACCTGGCTGATCAATTCCAGCTACACCGGCGGAAGCGGCGATGTGATCTGCCTCGGCATCCCGTTCACCTACACGATCAACAACACCGCCGGCCAACCGGGCGGGATCGGGTCGTCCAATGGGCACTACATGCACATCACGAGCGTGGAGGCGATCGCGGACGGCATCACCAATTGTTGCTTCTCGGCGGCGGACGGCCTTTGCACGAACAGCGGGAGCCACTTCGCCCGGATGACGAACGATGTGAGCACGATCGGTTACTCCGATGTCACGCTCTCCTTCTGGTGGCTTTGTGCGGGGAGCAACAATGCCTATGGCGAGGTCTATTCCAGCACCGATGGGGGTGCCAATTGGAGCCTGATCACCACGCCCATCACGCAATACCACGCGCAGGCCTCCTGGGTGCAACAATCCATCACCCTGCCGGGACTGGCCGGACAGGCCACGGTACGGTTCGGGTTCCGGTTCGTCAACGGCACCTCCATCAATGCGCAGGACCCCGCGTTCGGCATAGATGATGTCCGCATCGCGGCGACCGCCACGACACCCGCCGCGATCACCACGAACGCGACCGGATCACAGGTCTATTGCGCAGGTTCCGCGCTGGTGGTGGATTACGTTGTGCAGGGCACCTACACGGCAGGCAATGTCTTCACCGCCGAGCTCTCCGATGCGACCGGTTCATTTGCTTCGCCGACATCCATCGGCAGTGTCGCGGCCACTTCGGCCACACCCATCATGGCCACGATCCCACCCGGCACACCCCCGGGGGCGGGATACAGGGTCCGGGTCATGGCGAGCATGCCCATGACGATCGGTTCGGACAACGGCCTGGACCTGACCATCGTATCCGAACCCGATGCGGGACTTGACAACGCGGTGACCTATTGCAAGAACACGGGCACCTACGATCTGTTCCTCGAGCTTGGCGGATCCCCGGACAGCAGTGGTTCCTGGGCCGGGCCCGGCGGTGTGCCGCATCCGGCCTTGTTCGATACGGATGCCGACAACGGTGGGCCATACGCATATGTGGTCGACAACGGGGTCTGCCCGGCGGATACGGCCGTGGTGAACGTGACCTTGAACGAAGGGGCCAATGCGGGCAACTCCGGCATGTTCGCCATTTGCAACATGGGCACGCCATCGCCGTTGATCGGGTTCATCAATGGGGGCGACCTCACCGGCATCTTTTGGTCGAACGGCATGCCCATCTCCCAGTTGCCCACGACCGCTGGCAACTATGACATCCTCTATGTGGTATACGGCACAGCGCCCTGCGTGAACGATACGGCCGATCTCGTCTTCGACGTGATGGACCCACCCGATGCAGGCTCCAACGGGACGGCTGCGATCTGCGAGAACGCGGGCCCCACGGACCTGCTGCCGTATCTGGGTGGAACACCGGACCCGGGTGGGTCCTGGATGGACCCGAACGGTCAGGCGCACAGCGGGATCCTGATGCCGACCAGTGATCCCTCCGGACTTTACACCTACACGGTCGCCGGGATCCCGCCATGCACGGACGCATCCGCAGCGCTGGCCGTGCTGGTCCAACCCTGTCTCGGGATAGTTGCGCATGCGACCTCGGTTGTGTCCATCGCAGTGGTCGATGGAGCCACGGTCCGCATCGCATCGACCGATGGTGCCACCGTTCCGGGCATGCTGCGCATTCACGACACCCAGGGTCGAACGGTCCATTCTTCCGAACTCCTGCTCGACGGCGTGGTGCGCGTGGATCTGGGTGCGATCGGGCAGGCCGTGTACATCGCGGAATGGATCCCCGAGAGGGGGCCGGCCGTCCGACAGCGGCTGATGCTTGGCCGTTGAACCGGTGTTCGTTGGGGCTGTGCACAAGTTGTGCAAAAGGCGAAGCCCATGGAATTGGCCTTCGATCGGCCCCCGGATACCTTGGCCTCACCAAGCGTGATCCACGTTCGGTGTGTAAGAGCGAAGTGGCCGACTGAAAGTGACCTTCGGGACGCATTCGGTACCTGGTAAGAGGTGAGGCTGCGGCGCGGGGCGGTGTGCCAGCCACGCATGACCCCACCACCGGACGGACACCGACCTGGTGACGACGGCAACGTCGGGAACGAGGGCGATGCGACAAAGTGGATGAGCTTGGCATCACGAGCGGGTCACGGCCCGTAAGGATGGGAGCGGGGGTCACCGACAAGGTCGACCCCCGCTCTGCGTTCCGCCGCATGGCCAACACTGCCGAACGGTCCTGCGCGATCCTGTGAACAACACGATCGGTTGTGAATAAGTGCGCCATGCGCGTGCGGAAGCGCGGTTCCCCCCTCCGATACATTTGGCCACTACCGTTCCTTGATCGGATGAAGAAAGAGCGCAAGATCTTCGTGCTGGATACCTCTGTTATCCTGTACGACCACTCGGCCATCAAGAGCTTCGAAGAGCACGACGTGGCCATTCCGATAGAAGTCCTCGAAGAACTCGATACCTTCAAGAAGGGAAATGAAACAGTGAACTATGAGGCCCGGGAATTCATCCGGCTCATCGACACGGTCGCGAAGCGGGAGCTGCTGACCGATTGGATCCCCCTGAACGGGGACGGGTCCGGCATGATCAAGGTGGTGGCCAAGCACGACCTCAACGGGGTCGATGCCACCAAGGTCTTCGACGACGACAAGTACGATCACCGCATCCTCAACGCCGCGCTCACGCTGAAGCGCGCGAACAAGGCACGCCGGGTGGTGCTGGTGACCAAGGATGTCTGTCTCCGGCTCAAGGCGAAGTCACTGAACATCGACGCGGAGGACTACCTGACCGGCAAGGTGCATGACGTGCGTCAGAAGCTGTACACCGGTCGCACCGTGGTGGAGGACGTCGATGAGGGGCTCATCGATGGGCTCTTCGAGGAGGGCAGCTCGGACATCGAACGCCTGGGACTTGAGAAGCCTTCCGGCAATCACTTTTTCATCCTTCGTCACAAGAAAAAGTCGATACTCGCCAAATATGATCCGCGGACCGCGCAGGTGAACCGTGTCGAGAAGCAGCATGTGTTCGGCATCGGGCCACGCAACGCGGAACAGGCGCTGGCGATGTCGGCGCTCCTGGACCCGGAGATCCGTCTGGTCACACTGCAGGGTACCGCCGGTACGGGCAAGACACTGCTCGCGCTGGCATGCGCGCTGGAACAACGGCGCCTTTACCGGCAGATCTATGTCACGCGGCCTGTCGTGCCGTTGAGCAACAAGGACATCGGCTACCTGCCCGGTGACATCCAGAGCAAGCTCGATCCCTACATGCAACCGCTGTGGGACAACCTGAAGCTGATCAAGGGCCAGTTCGAGAAGCACGACAGCACGCCCAAGCGCATCGATGAGATGCTGGAGAACGAGAAGATCGCGATCGCTCCATTGGCCTATATCCGCGGTCGGAGCCTCAGCAACATCTTCTTCATCATCGACGAGGCACAGAACCTGACCCCGCATGAGATCAAGACCGTTATCAGCCGGGCGGGTGAAGGGACCAAGATCGTCTTCACGGGGGACATCCACCAGATCGACACGCCCTATCTGGATGCCGAGAGCAACGGCCTCAGCTACCTGATCGACAAGGCCAAGGGCGATCCCCTGTTCGCCCACATCACGCTCGAGAAGGGGGAGAGGAGCGCATTGGCCAATCTCGCCAATCAACTGCTTTGACCCGGGCCCGCGGACCGATCAGGTAAATGAGGAACGCCGGACCGCTGCTCAGAACAGTTCCGCCACCTCGATGATGCGGAAGTCGAGCTTGAAGAAATCACGGTAGTCCTCGCCGGTCTCCGCCATTTCCTCGTCACCGGTCTCGTAGTGCCAGTTGACACTCACCTTCTGGCCCCGTTCGCTGACGGCATTCAGGCGCTCGAAGATGTTGTACAGGTGCTTCGATGAGCTTGTGTCCAGATAGTCCAGACGCATGTTCACCACCGTCTCCGGCAATGGCGCGCGCAGGTAATCGTCCAGCCACAGGTAGACCCGCGAATAGAACTGTTCCGAATTGGCGGGCAGCGACCGGCCGATGAACTCGAGACGACCGTGTTCCAGATCGAGGTCGACCTGTGGCGATGTCTCCGTACGGTCGATATGCAGCAAGCGGGTCGCCATGGCGGATCGCCATCGGAATGGTGGACGAAACTAGAGCGACCCATCGATGCTTTTCGCATCAGCTTGTGGCCCTTCATCAACAAACGGGTGTGAACCCGGATGGCGGCACACCGCTCGTGCCGGGACGGGGGTGGGTCCTATCGGTCGCGGTACTCGGTCAGGATCTCCTGGTCGGTCGGCAGGATGATCTCCGTGTCGTTCAATCGGCGCACCCAGTAGAGGTACTTGCCCGAACCGTGACAGGCAAAGGCCTCCATCTCCTCATCGGGTCCGAGTGCGTGCACGGGGAACGTCCGCCAACTGCCGTTCGTTTCCTGCACGGCCACCTTGACCTCCACGAACTCGCTGCAGATGTTCTTCAGCGTGATCTGGTAGGTGCCGGAAAAGTCACGTTTGTAGCCCTCCTTGTAATACTCGCACTTCTCGCAGGGCTGCCCCCACGTCGAGCGTGTCTTCATCACACAACTCGATGCTTCGCGGTCCTGGGCGTGTGACCGGGCGGTCAGCAGGAGGGAGAGGGTGATCAGGAGGATCGTGCGGCTCATTTGCATCGGTTGTTGTTCAGGATGATCTTGGCCTCGGCATTGCCCATGCGTTGGCTGGCCTTCCAGTCCTTGCAGGCGCCCTTGGGGTCCCCAAGCCCCTTCTTCGACCAGCCACGGTTGTTGTAGGCCTCCTGGTTCTTCGGGTCCAGGCTGAGGACCGTGTCGAAGTCCTGGACCGCTTTGTCGTACTTCTTCAACTTGTTGTACGCACTGCCGCGGCTCGTGTAGGCCCAGAGATGGTCAGGTTTCCGGGCGATCACCGAGCTGAAATCCGCGATGGCCAGTTCGTAGTCCTTGTTCAGGCTGTGGCAGAACCCGCGATGCAGAAAGGCGTTCAGGTTGTCGGGGTCCATGGCCAGGACCTGCCCGTAGAGCTCGATCGCCTTGGCATACTCGGTCTGTTGATAGGCCTTCTCGGCCTCGGCATAGGTCCTATCCATGGTACCGTCCCCCCTGGCGGCACTGGCCAGGTCCTGGGCATGGAGCATGGTCGCCGGGAGTGCGAGCAGGATCGTCCAAATGTGCTTCATCGCGGTCATTGGTTCTGGAGTGATCACTTGTTACGGTTTGGACGTGCACGGGTTTCATCGGTCTCGCTTGTTCGGGCCAGCTGCACGCCGCGCACCAGTTGTTGCAGCAATGCGATGGCCTTCCGCCCCGAGGCGTCGTCCGCCGGCGCGGGAAGGGCACTTCGTCCGGTGCGGCGGATGACGTTCAACTTGAAGACCTCCTTCTCGATGCATTGCCCCTGGTCGTCCCTGCACTTCAGGACCACCGCGTTCTCCTCCGGGCTGAAGGCGAACAGGTCCGGGTCCAGGAACTCGATGTATACCGCATCCTCACGGAAATGACCGCTGTCGTCGAACAGGTCCGCGATGAGCCGGTCATCTCGATCGATCCGGAACTTCACGGACCCGGCGTAGAGGTCGTTCAACACCGCCAGGTCCTTGGTGCGGTCCTGGCCGAACCCGCTATTGGCGAATACCAGGGAGATCGTCAGGGTACCGATCATTGCGGTCAGCGTTTTCATGGAGGGGAACCTTAGGGGCCGTTCATACGTAGGACACGATCGGAGGTTCCCGACAGTGGGGACCGGGATCGCACGACCGTGAGGACCATCCATCTCCTGCTTTCCACATTGCTCGCATGTACGCTCGTGCCCTCGGCAGAAGCACAGCGCGGCTTTCCCATCACCGGTCGGACCAAGATCGAGGGTGGTGGAATGGATGGGGCCCGGATCGTGGTCTACAAGGACGGCGAGAAGGAGAGGACCCTTTCCGACGGCGTGGGCAAGTTCGACCTGGAACTGGACTTCGGTCATAAGTACATCCTGTCGTTCGAGAAGGAGGGTTGGGTGACCAAGAAACTGGTGTTCGACACGCATGCCCCGGCCGAGGCCATTGCGAACGGTTTTGTTCCGTTCGAGTTCGCCGTTTCGCTCTTCAAGCAATACGACGACATCAACATCGTCGTCTTCAATCAGCCGGTGGGCATCATCCGGTATGAGCCGAGCGTGGACGATTTCGACTATGACACCGACTATACCAAGTCGATCCAGTCACAATTGGAGGACGTGCAGGAACAGGTAGCGAACAAACAGAAGGAGGAGGAGAAGAACACCAAGGAGGAAGCGAAACGCCAGGCGGCCGAGGCCAAACAGCAGGCCAAGGCGGAGGCGGAGGCCAGGAAACAGGCGGAGGAGCGGGCCCGTGAAGAGGCCGATCGCGCGGAAGCGGCGCGCAAGGAGCAGGAGCGCAAGGCCGAGCAAGCGCGCCAGGAGGCGGAAGCTGCCCAGGCGGAGGCGGTCAAGGATGAACAAGCGGTACCGCCCCCAAAGCCTCCCGTCAAAGAGGCGGAGAAACCCGCACGGGCCCCTTCGCCAAGGATGGTGGCGCACAATGGCCTGACCGCTGATGTCAATGTCGGAGAGGACGGGCGTCGCGTGGACCAGGCGACCGCCGGTGACGAGGATTCTCCGGTACGACCGGCCCGGGCGGATCCGGGGGCGGAGGAACGCCCAACAGTACCCGTGATCGTGGAGGAGGTCGTTCGCGATGAGGAGCTCCAGGTGGAACCGAACAGCCTGACCACACGGATCACCCTCACCCAGGGGGGCGTGGCGACCGAATACGAACGGATCGTCCACAAATGGGGAGGCGTATTCTACTTCAAGAACGGCGCGAGCTGCACGCGGGAGATCTATGAAAAGGAGGCGCTCGCCGGCCATGTCGAGCCCGCGATAGCCGGCGCAACGCGGTAAGGTCCGGGTAGATTTGCGCGGCCATGGTGCCGATCCTGATCATCCTGGGCTTGCTGGTGGCGCTCTATCTGCTGCTGTGCCTGGTCTACTATGTGATCCAGGAGCGGTTGATCTTCGTTCGTTTCATCGTCGACCGGAACTACCGCTTCAAGTTCCGTGGCGCATTCGAGGAGGTCCTGCTCGATCGGCCCGATGGTGCGCAGTTGCATGCATTGTACTTCCATGTCGATCGGCCGCGCGGCGTGGTGCTCTATTTCCATGGAAACACGGGCAGTCTGCGTCGATGGGGGAAGCGGGCCCCGCGGTTCACGAAGCAGGGGTGGGATGTGTTGATGCCCGATCCCCGTGGCTATGGCAAGAGCAGGGGCCGGCTGTCCGAACAGGCCCTGCTCCAGGACGCCCAGGCCTGGTACGATCATCTCAGGAAGCAGTGGCCTGAACGGGATATCCTCCTGTACGGAAGGTCCCTGGGCAGTGCCATGGCCGTTCCCGTCGCTGCGGAAGGATCGCCACGGGCACTCGTCCTGGAATCGCCGTTCGCCGACCTGATCGAGGTGGCAAGGCACTATTTCGCCTATCTGCCCTACGGCCTTCTGCTGAAATACCGCTTCGACAATGCGGCATGTGCGGGGCGGCTCCGCTGTCCGGTGCACATCTTCCATGGCGTCCGGGACCAGGTGGTTCCCTACTCCAGTGCGTTGCGGCTCTATTCCGCCATACCGGCCGATGTGCCACGCCAGTTGATCGCATTCCAGAAGGGGCATCACAGCGATCTGGCACGGTTCGCCCGCTTCCATCGCCAACTGAGCATGATCCTGCGTGCGGAAGAACGGAAAAGGGACGACCAGATCACGATGAGCTAACTTCGCGCCCTTCCAACTTCGAACCGATGCCTGTACGAACCACCTTTCTGGCCCTTCTCGCCATCCTCGTTTCCGCCTGCACCAACCAGGTCACTGGTCAGAAGGAACGATCCACCCAACTCCAGGACAATGTGGATTCGGTGAGCTATGGCATCGGTACCGATATCGGTCACAACATGCGGTCATCGGGACTTGATTCGCTCAACGTCGATGCAATGGCAATGGGTATCCGTGATGGACTGGACAGCACCGAGCGCTTCGACATGGAGGCGGTCCGTCCATTGATCCAGGCATACATGATCGCAGCGCAGAAAAAGGTGATGGCCAAGGAGCAGGAGGCCGGTGAGGCGAACCTGCGCAAAGGTGAGGCCTGGCTGGCCGAGAACGGCAAGAAGCAGGGCGTGACGACCACCGAAAGCGGCCTTCAGTACGAGGTCCTGCAGATGGGCACGGGTCCGAAACCCAAGGCGGATGACAAGGTGACCGTGAACTACAAGGGGACACTGATCGACGGCACCGAGTTCGATAGTTCCTACAAGCGCGGTGAGCCCGCCACGTTCGGGGTTTCGAACGTGATACCGGGCTGGACCGAAGCGCTGATGATGATGCCCGAAGGCTCGCGGTGGAAGCTCTACATCCCATCCGGCCTTGCCTATGGCAATTCCAAGGGGCCCGGTGGCAAGTTGCCCCCGAACAGCGTGCTCGTCTTCGAGGTCGAGTTGCTCAAGGTGGGTGGTCCCGCAGCGGATCAGGGCAAGTGATCGGCGGGCGGCCCGGGCAAGGGACGCCAGTGCGTGACATCCGGGAAGAAGTGGTTGCTGGTGCCCTCACCGGTCCAGAAGTGCGCGCCTACCGCCTTGCCGGTCTTGCTGGGGTTCTTGAGGAAGAAGTCCCGATGGAACTTGAGAATGACCACGTGTCGTTCCTCCGTTTCTCCTGACCTGCCGGGCAGGTGGACCGTATTGCGCGGCAACCAGCACAGGACCCTCTGCCCGTCCTCGGGCAGTTGCTCGCTGCATCGGACCCATTCACCCATCATGGCGCGCCCAAATTAGCTGAACCCATCAGGGAATGGCCAGCACGCAGGACGGATCGCGCGCGACGACGGCCCGGACCCGGGGATCCATCACACGTCGCCAGAGCGGCGGGATCAGCGCCAGAAGCACCATGGCCGGATAACCGGCCGGAAGTTCCGGTGCGTTCGCCGGGCTGTTCAATGCCTGATACTTCAAGCTGGCCTTGTAATGGTGGTCACTGTGGCGGGTCAATTCGAAGAGCAGCGCCCTCCCCAGCACGTGGTCGCTGTTCCAGGAGTGCACGTGTTGGACCCGAACGGATCCACCGTCCGGCCGTATCGCACGTCGCAGTCCGTAATGTTCGATGTAATTGATGGTCTCCAGGAGCAGGATGCCCAACATCGCTTCTGCCACGACCGCCACCAGTGCGAGCGGACCGAACAGCAGGAGGATGGTGCACAGGTAGATGCCTTGCAGCACCAGGCCCATCAGGACCGCGTTCCGCATCGTCCATGGTCCGGTCCCGCTTTTGGCAAGGCGTTCCCGTTCGATCGACCAGGCCGAGCGAAAGGATCCCAGGATGCTGCGGAGCCAGAAGGCGGGGAGAGGCTCGCCATATCGCGCGCTGGCGGGGTCGCGTGCTGTGGCCACGTACCGATGGTGCCCGTGATTGTGCTCGACGATGAAGTGTGTGTAGAGCGAGGGGACCAGCAGCATCCAGGCCAGCACCCTTTCGGCCCGGGCCGACCGATGACCCAGTTCGTGCGCCACGTTGATCCCATAGATCCCGCAAAGGGCGCCCATGGTCAGTACACGACCAATGCTGTCCAGGACCGGTTGGTCGGGTCGGGTGATCCTCCAGGCGAACCAGAATGTGAGCCCCCAGAACATCGGCACCATGAAGTAGAGCAGCATGTCGAAGAGCGGTTCCTTCAGCGCGACGCTTATCTCTTGCTGGGTCAACCCCGAGCGGTCCGGCCGGACAAAGGCCTCCACCAGGGGTACCACCACGAAACCGAAGAAGGGCAGCCCCCAGCACCAGAAGCCGTTCGAGAGGAGCGCCAAGGCTGCCAGGGCCGGCCCGGACCATGCGCGGGCATAGAAGAGCACCCGCCATCGGACATGTGCCTCCAAGGGGCGCAACGGGGATCTGACCATGGGATCACCAAAATACGCACGCGGATACGCCCCGCCGCGGTGCCGAGTATCGCTAGTTTTGCGCCCCGCCCCACCGGTGGCCCCATACGTTATGAGGAAACCCATCCTATCCCTTGCCACGGTCATGACCACGATCGCCACGCAGGCACAGATGCGCGACGTCGAATTCCAGGAATTCGACCTGAAGAACGGCTTGCATGTGATCGTGCATCAGGACCATAGCACGCCCATCGTCGCTGTCGGCGTCATGTACCACGTTGGAAGCAAGAACGAGACCCCGGATCGGCGCGGGTTCGCGCATTTCTTCGAACATCTGTTGTTCGAAGGTTCCGACAACATCGCCAGAGGCGAGTTCAGCAAGTACGTCGAGAGGGCGGGTGGTGTCCTGAACGCCAACACCACGGGGGACCGCACCTATTACTACGAGGTGCTCCCGTCCAATCAACTGGACCTGGGGCTCTGGCTGGAGAGCGAGCGGATGATGCACGCACGTGTGGACCAGAAAGGGATCGACACGCAACGGGAGGTGGTGAAGGAGGAGCGGAGACAACGTTACGAGAACCAGCCTTACGGGAGCATATTGATCGAGGTCCTCAAGCGGGCCTACAAGGAGCATCCCTACCGCTGGCCGACCATCGGGTTCATGGAGGACCTGAACGCGGCCAATGCGCAGGATTTCGTCGATTTCTACAAGAGCTACTACGTGCCGAACAACGCCGTGCTGGTGATCGCCGGTGACGTGGACATCAAGAAAGCGCTCAAGGAGGCGGGATCCTATTTCGGACCGATCCCCAGGGGAAGTGACATCAAAAGGCTGCAGGTGGTCGAACCGCCGCTGAACGGAGAGGTGCGTGACGTGGTCTACGATCAGATCCAATTGCCGGCCGTCGTGGAAGCCTATCGCATACCGGCCTACGGTTCCCCGGACTTTTACGCGGTGGACATGTTGAACCGCTTGTTGAGCCAGGGCAACTCGTCGCGATTGCAGCGCAGCGTGAAGGATGAACAACAGAAGGCCTTGTACCTGGGCAGTTTCACCCTTCCCCTGGAGGACCCGGGCCTGTCGATCGCCTTTGCCGTGGCCAATGCCGGTGTGTCCCCCGAGGATCTGGAGAAGGCCATGGACGCCGAGTTCGAGCGGGTCAGGACGGAACCGATCTCCGAAAAGGAGGTCCAGCGGCTTCGGGCCCAGATCGAGACCGAGTTCGTCACCGACAACAGCCGCATGGCGGGGATAGCCAGCAATCTGGCATCGGCCTATACCTTCCTCGGGGATGCCGGCATGGTCAACAAGGAGATCGCCCGGTACATGGCCGTAACCCCTGAGGACATGCTGGCCGCCGCGCAGAAGTATTTCATTCCCGCGAACCGGGTGGTGTTGCACTACCTTCCCAAGAACCAGCAGCAGTGATGGACATGCACCGAACCCTTTGCAGGACATCATCCCGCACGCTCCTGGCCATTACGCTCCTGTCACCTGCAATGATGGATGCTCAGATCGACCGCTCCAAGGCCCCGGAACCCGGTCCCGCACCGGAAGTACGCTTGGGCGATCATGCCACTTTCGTGCTCGGCAACGGCATGCGTGTGATCCTGGTCGAGAACCACAAGTTGCCCCTGGTAAGCGTCCAGGTCAAGTTCGACATCCCGATCTTCCTGCAAGGCCCGATGGCGGGGCTGACCGACATGACCGGGGAGCTTTTGGCGGCGGGAGCGGGCAGACGCACCAAGCAACAGATCGATGCGCTCGTGGATGGCATCGGGGGAAAGCTCTCCACCAGTAGTGACGGTGTGTATGCGAGCTGTCTGACGAAGGACCTGGATACACTGATGACAGTGGTCAGTGACGTGGTCCGCAGGCCCACTTTCGCGGGATCGGAGATCGACCGGGTCAAAAAGCGGATGATCTCGGAGGTACGAAGCCGGCATGATGATCCGGATGCCATCGCCAGCGAAGTGGGGCACGTGCTCACGTTCACGCGAGGCTATCCCTATGGCGAGATCACCTCGGAGAAGACCATTTCGAACGTCGAGCGGAAGGAGATCCAAGGGTATCATGATCGGTTCTTCCGTGCTGACAAGGGATACGTGGTGTTCGTGGGGGATATCAATGAGAAACACGCCCGTTACCTCGCGGAACGCGCATTCGGAAGTTGGAGGGACCAGGCACTGGGAACCATTGCGGACAAGGACGGCAACGAGGTGGTGGAGGGGCTTGGGAGCGTGAGGTACCCGAGGAAGCAGCCACAACCCTTCCGAACGCGTCGTGTCGCATTGGTCGATCGCCCCGACGCTCCACAATCGGTGTTCCGTGTGGTGTTCCCGGTGCAATTGAAACCCGGCGATGACATCGCCATCGACGCCCAGGTCATGAACACGATCCTGGGGGGCGGGGTCTTCAATGCCCGCTTGATGCAGAACCTGCGCGAGGACAAGGGGTACACCTATGGGGCCTATTCCAGCTTGAACTCGGACCGGTATTGCGGCAGTTTCAGCGCCGGGGCCAGCGTTCGTACACCCGTCACCGACAGCGCGATCACCGAAGCCATGTTCGAGATCGAACGCATGACGCTGACGGGTGTGTCCAAGGAGGAACTGCAGCTCGCGAAGAACTACATGGCGGGCAGTTTCGCGCGTTCGCTCGAGGATCCGCGCACCATCGCCCGGTTCGCCCTGAATACCTACCTGAACAACCTGCCCGAGGATTTCTATTCCCATTATCTGGAACGATTGGACACGGTCACCGTGAGCGGGGTGTTGCACGCAGCCCGTGCATTGTTGGTGCCCGATCAAGCCACGATCCTGGTCGTAGGCGACAAGGAGGTGCTGTACAACCGTCTTTCCCAGCTGAGCTTCGATCAACGGGTGTTCCAATTCGACGAGGATGGGGACATCCACCGCGACAAGCTCGATCCAATACCGGCAGATGTGACCGCGAAGACCGTGGTCGATGGGTACATCAAGGCCCTGGGAGGGGAGGAAGCGGTCCGAAAGGTCAAAAGCGTGAAAATGGTCATGACCGGCACGCAGGACGGGAAGCTCGTGACGATCACCATGGTCCATGTCGAACCGGACAAATTCGCATACCGCAGGGACGTGGACGGCAGATCACAGGAAAAGGTGGTCCTGGACGGCCAGCGAGCACGGCGCACCACGCCGGAGGGAAGTGGCGAGATCATCGAGATGGAACTGGAGGACCTGGTGCAATCCGCGCCTCCTTTCCCGGAGATCCACTACGAGGAGAGGCATATCCACCCGGTCCTCAGCGGCGTTGTCGACATCAATGGCCGAAGGGCGTACAAGCTGATCGTGCCCCTGGACAATGGCGAGCAGTACACCGATTATTTCGACGTGGAGAGCGGCCTGAAGATCAGGCATGAGGAGCGTCGCACCTACGGACCCAGAGGCATGGTCCTGGTGACGGACTACCAGGACCAGCGGCCCGAGAGCGGTGTGCTTTTTCCGCACCTGATCGTGGAGCACCAGCTCATGGAACAGCCCTATGTCGTCTCGCAGATCGAGGTGAACGGACGTGTCGATCCATCCGAGTTCGCATTGGAATGAGGGTCATTTCTCCGCCCGCAACGGTGGGACCGTATCGTACTTTCGACCTGCGCACATGCCGGCCGGGACCGAGGCCCGCACGGCGGCGGCCAGTGCATCCAGTAGCTTTCGGCGCGCGAACGGCCGATGGACGACCAGGCTGATCTGACGCACGGGTTCGGGTGGGATGAAGCGCCGAACGTGTGGGTCACCAGCAGGGACACTGAGCTCGGGAACGAGCGTCATGCCGCTCCCCCGCTGGACGAAATGCTTCAGTGTCTCGATGCTCCCGCTCTCGTAGGTCACGTTCTCGTGGCCCGCTGCGCGTGGCCCATCGCATAGGTTCAATGCCTGCTCACGCAGGCAGTGCCCTTCACCAAGCACCCAGATCGGTTCGTTCTGGAGGTCCTCGCGATGCAGTCGGGCACGACGGCGGAGGGGATGTCCCTTGGGCAGATAGGCGAGGAACGGCTCCTGAAAGAGGGGGACATCCTCCAGGTCCGGCGCATGGAGCGGCGTGGCAAGGATCCCCAGGTCCAATTCACCGCTCCGGAGCCCTTCCACGATCCGACCGGTCTTCCGCTCGTCGAGCACCAGGTTCACGTCGGGATGGTCCGATGCGAAGCGCGGTAGCATCAGGGGAAGCAGGTATGGGGCCAGGGTGGGGATGATCCCCACATGGTAGCGACCCGCGATCCCCCCATGCACCTCGAGCGCCAGGGCATGCAGGGTCTCCGCACTGTGCACCACCACCTTGGCCTGCTCGATCAACCGGGCCCCATCGGCCGTCGGCCGGACCGGATGGCCCTGCCGGTCGAACAACACCACGTCCAACTCCGCTTCCAATTTGCGCAGCTGCATGGTCAGCGTGGGCTGCGTGACATGGCAGGCCTGCGCCGCACGCCCGAAATGACGATGCATGTCCAGTGCGACCACGTATTCCAATTGCTGCAATGTCATGATAGATGAGGTCTATGTCAACATCAAAAGTATCGATCACATTTATGGGTGTGTCCGGGGTATATTTGGATCGTGAGCAAGCGAACAGCAAGCAAGAAGGCCGTGCGTGGTCCCGCCGGACGCAACAGTCTCGGCCTGGATGCACGGAAGTGCAAGGCGTTGGTGCAAAGCCTGAACGGACTGCTGGCCTCCTATCAGGTGCATTACCAGAACCTACGTGGGTGCCATTGGAACATCACGGGCCCTGCGTTCTTCGAGCTGCATGTGAAGTTCGAGGAACTTTACACCAAGGCCCAGAACGTGATCGATGAGCTGGCGGAAAGGATCCTGACCCTCGAGGGCCGCCCACTGCACACCTTCACCGCCTATCTCCGGACGAGCACCATCGACGAGCAGCAGGACCTGACCGGAGCTGGGGAGACCGTGCGCAGCGTGATGAACGGAATGACCAAGCTCATCGCGCTTCAGCGTGGTGTGCTCTCCTTGGCGGACGAGGCCGGGGATGAGGCCACCGCGACCTTGATCGGTGACAACATCACCGTGATGGAGAAGGACCTATGGATGTTGCGCGCGTACAGCGCGAAGTGATGACGAACGATGTGCGGGCCGGGGCCGGAGCGTCCCGGCCTGTGCATGCGGTGCGGGCCGCAAGGTGGAACAGCTCCTATCCAGCACCGAGCCTCAGATGGCCTTGATCCGTTCCGCCTTGTACTCCCCGGCCTCCAGGCGTTGCTTCACCTCCTTGAAGGCCTTGATGGTCCTATCCACGTCAGCGAGCGAGTGGACGGCGGTGGGAATGAGCCGAAGGAGGATCACATCCTTGGGTACCACCGGGTAGACCACGATGCTGCTGAAGATCCCGTGGCTCTCCCGCAGGTCCACGATCACGTTGGTGGCCTCCGGGATGTTGCCCTTCATGTATACGGGCGTGACACAGCTGTTCGTACTGCCGATGTCGAGGCCGGCCTCCTTCAGACCGTTCTGGAGCGCGCGGGTGATGTCCCAAAGCTTTTTGTTCAGCTCGGGCATCGAACGGAGCATGTCCAGGCGCTTCAGGGCCCCGATCACGATCGGCAGGGGTAGGCTCTTGGCGAAGGTCTGGCTCCGCATGTTGTAGCGCAGGTACATGATCACATCGGCCTCACCGCTGACGAATGCGCCGATGGTGGCCATGGCCTTCGCGAACGTGCCGAAATACACGTCGATGCCGTCCTGAACACCCTGATGATCGCCGGTGCCGCGGCCATCACGCCCCATCTGGCCGAAGCCGTGCGCGTCGTCGACGAAAAGACGGAAATTGTACTTCTTCTTGCGGGCGACGATCTCCTTCAGTTTGCCCTGGTCCCCCGCCATGCCGAAGACGCCTTCGGTCATCACCATGATCCCCCCTCCGGTCTGTTCCGTCACTCTGCGGGCATTCTCAAGCTGTTTGTCCAGGCTCTCCAGATCGTTGTGCTGGAAAACGAACCGTTTCCCCATATGCAGTCGGGCGCCATCGATCATGCATGCATGGCATTCGCTGTCGTACACCAGGACGTCCTGTCTGGAGAGCAGGGCCTCGATGGCGCTCATGCAGCCTTGGTAGCCATAGTTCAGGAGGAACGTATCCTCCTTGCCCATGAAGGCACTGAGCTCGTTCTCCAATTGTTCATGATGCACGGTCTGTCCGCTCATCATGCGGGCGCCCATGGGATAGGCCATTCCCCATTGCGCGGCGGCCTCGGCATCGACCTTGCGCACTTCGGGATGGTTCGCCAGGCCCAGGTAGTTGTTCAGGCTCCATACGAGCACGGGCTTGCCACGGAAGGTCATGTGCGCGCCAAGCTCGCCCTCGAGCTTCGGGAAGCTGAAGTACCCGTGGTTGTCCCGCGCGTGGCGCCCGATCGGGCCGAGGTCCTTGCGGATCTTGTCGAAGATGTCGTTCATGGGAATGTTCGTCCACCGACCGCGAATGCGTCAAGGACGCGGCAAAAGTAACATAGGGACAATGCAGGAGGGGCTGCCACGTTGCTCCGTGCGAGGCGGCTATCTTTGCCGCCCTCCGAACGCATCCGTGACCGCCCGCCGCGCCTTCCATAGCCTGTTGTTCCTTGCCCTGTTCGGTGCCCTGCTCGCTGGCTGCAGCGACTACTACAAGGCCATGAAGAGCGACGACCTCGATCTGAAGCTCGCCACAGCGGATACGCTTTTCAGATCCGGCAAGTACGAGCGGGCGATCCCCCTGTTGGAGGAGCTGTCGGCGCTGACCCGCGGCACGAGCATCAGCGAACGGGTGCAGTACTATCTGGCCAAGAGCTATTTCGGAATGAAGGACTACACGCTGGGCGGATTCTACCTGGCCACGTTCACAAAGACCTTTCCGACGAGCCGCTACGCCGAGGAGTGCGCCTTCCTGGCGGCGTATTGCTTCTACAAGAACTCTCCCGACTACGAATTGGACCAGGGAGATACCCAGGCCGCGCTTGATGCACTGCAGTTGTTCCTGGTGCGGTACCCGGCATCCGATAGGAAGGACACCTGCAATGCATTGATCGATGTGCTTCGCGACAAGCTGGAACGGAAGGACTACGCGGGGGCCGAACAATACGTGCAGCTACGGAACTACCAGGCGGCGGGATTGGCGCTCGACGAGTTCCTCAAGCGATGGCCCAACTCCCGTTTCAGGGAGGAGGCGATGTTCCTGATGCTGACCAGCGCCCAGAAGCTGGCGGCAGGCAGTGTGCCGGCGAAGAAGGAACAACGCCTGCGCGAAGCCATCCGGACTTATCATAACTTTGCGGACGCTTTTTCCGAAAGCCGCTACCTGGCCGAGGCGAAACGCATGGAAGCCTCGCTGGAAGCCCAGCTTGACCAGATCACGAAAGGAACGATACCATGAACACCAAGCCGATGCATCCCGCAAAGACCACGATCACGCGCGATCTGTCCGATCTGGACCAGGAGACCGGCAACATCTATGAGGCCGTCGTGGTGCTGGGAAAGCGGGCCAACCAGATCGCCTTGGCGACGAAGGAGGAACTCACGTCCAAGTTGGAGGAGTTCGCCAGTACCGGCGAGAACCTTGAGGAGGTGTACGAGAACCGGGAGCAGATCGAGATCAGCAAGCACTACGAACGCATGCCCAAGCCGGGGGCGGTGGCCATCCAGGAATTGATGGAGGGCAAGTTGATCGTCCGCCATCCGGATGATGAGGCAGAAGCAACGGTGCCGCAGGCGACCGACAACTGATCCGACCAGGTCCTGCCTGGTCTTCCTGGCATGTCCATAAGCCTGCCGCGGAGGGTCCTTCTTGGAGTGACCGGTGGCATTGCCGCTTACAAGTCCGCCGAATTGGTGCGTGCGCTTGTCAAGGCAGGCGCGGAGGTGCGCGTGGTCATGACGCCTTCCGCCCATGATTTCATCACGCCATTGACCCTGGCGACCCTGAGCCGGAACGAAGTGCTTACGGACCTGGTGGACCGTTCCGGAGCAGGGATCTGGAACGACCATGTGGCCCTTGCCCGCTGGGCGGATGCCCTGCTGATCGCTCCGGCCACCGCCAATACACTGGCGAAAATGGCCCAAGGCCTGTGCGACGATCTCCTGCTTGCCTGTTTCCTCAGCGCCGCCTGTCCCGTGTTCGTCGCCCCTGCAATGGACCTGGAGATGTACCGGGACCCGGCGACGAAACGCAACCTTGACATCCTGAAGGAGCGTGGTGTCCGGGCCATCGGCCCTGAAAGCGGTGAACTCGCCAGTGGGCTCAAGGGTGAAGGGCGCATGAGCGAGCCGGCCGCGATCGTGGCCGCGGTGCGTGAGGTGCTTGTCGGAAATTCGGCCCTGTCCGGGAAACGCCTGCTCGTGACCGCTGGTCCCACCCAGGAGGCGATCGACCCGGTCCGTTATATCGGCAATCGTTCGAGTGGGAAAATGGGGATCGCGATCGCCCGGGAGGCTGCTCGCCGCGGTGCCCGTGTTACTCTGATCGCGGGCCCGTTGCTGGTGGAGTTGGACATGCCCATCGAGGAACGGATCGATGTGGAGAGCGCGGCCGAGATGGCCGAAGCATGTAAACAGCAGCACGATGCCGCCGATGTGGTGATCATGGCCGCGGCCGTGGCCGATCTAAGACCGACCGATCCCGCGGACAGGAAGATCAAGAAGTCCGAGGCGAAGGAGGTCCTTACCTTGGAACCCACAGAGGATATCCTCGCCTGGATGGGTGCGCACAAGCGAAAGAACGAACTGCTCGTGGGATTCGCGCTGGAGACGGCCGCGGACAAGGAACTTGGTCGCGAGAAGATGCGCCGGAAACAGCTCGATCTGCTCGTGTTCAACTCCCTGGCCGATGCTGGTGCGGGCTTTGGTCACGACACCAACAAGGTCACCTTCCTCTTTCCGGACAACACCGAGGAGGAGCTGCCGTTGATGAGCAAACAGGATGTGGCCCGTCGGTTATTGGACCGTATCGAAGAACGCATCGTACATGCTTAGGAGGACATTGGTCGCGATCCTGCTGGTCGCTTCCTGGACCGCACAGGCACAGGAATTCAATTGTTCGGTGAGCGTGATCGCGCCGCAGATCCAGAGCACGCCGCAACGCATCTGGACAAGCATGGAGACGGCGATCCGCGAATTGATGAACGCGCGACGCTGGACCGACCTGAACTACACCGTGCAGGAACGCATCGAATGCAACATGCTGCTCACCATCACTGAGCAGAGCTCCGCCGATCGGTTCAAGGGCACTTTGCAGGTCACTTACAGCCGCCCCGTGTTCGGTACGGACTACATGAGCCCGGTGATCGATCTGGTGGACAACGATGTGGAGTTCACCTTCCTGGAGAACACCCAGATCGAGTTCACCCCGGAACGGTTCCAGAGCAACCTGTCCAGCATCCTCGGGTTCTATGCCTATTTCATCCTTGGTGTCGACGGTGATACGTTCTCCGAACTGGGTGGCACCGACTTCTACAACGTCGCACAGCAGGTCGTGGCCAACGCACAGAACGCCAGTGAGAAGGGGTGGAAGGCCTTCGAGGGCACGAAGAACCGGTACTGGCTCATCGACAACCAGCTGCAGGCCGTTTTCCGCCCCTTTCGGGAATGTCTCTACAAATACCATCGGCTCGGGCTTGACATCATGAGCACCAAGCTGGCAGATGGACGCACGGAGATCGGTGATGCGATCGACAAGCTTCGCACGGTGCACCAGGCCAAGCCTTCTTCCTATAACCTGCAGGTCTTCTTCAATGCCAAGGCGGATGAGCTCGTGGACCTCTTCAAGCCCGTGCCGGCCCAGGAGAAGTCCCGACTGTTCACCACGCTGCAGATCATCGACCCCGGCAACATCAGCAAGTACCAGAACATGATGCGCGGCTCCTGAGGGGCGGCATGCATCGGTGTGGATCGCCGACCCGGTGGTGACCATCCGCGAACGCTTCCATCATGCTCGTTCACCTCTCGATCACCAACTATCTCCTGATCGATTCCCTGGAGCTCGATCTGCGGCCCGGGCTGAGCATCATCACGGGTGCAACGGGTAGTGGCAAGAGCATCCTGATCGGGGCACTGGGCCTGGCGATGGGCGATCGCGGTGGGCAGGTGGCGCTCGATCCTGCAAAGCGATGCGTGATCGAACTGGAATGCGATCTGGGTCGGCTCGATCATCTCCGCGGCTGGTTCGACCGGGCGGAACTGCCCTTCGAGGTACGCACGATCCTCCGCCGCCAATACGATCCCGGCGGCCGGTCGCGGGCCTTCATCAATGATACACCCGTGCGGCTGGAGCAGTTGCGTGCATTGGCCGCGGCCTTGGTCCACATCCACAGCCAGCACCATACCCTGCTCCTGAACGATCCGGCCTTTCTGCTCGGACTGCTGGACCACGTGGCCGGTACCCAGGACCGGGTGACCACGCACGCCGGGCTATTCGCGGCCTGGAAGGAAATGCACGACGAACGCATCCGCATGGAGGAGATCGAACGACGCCAGTTGTCCGAGCGCGACTTCCTTCAATTCCAACTGGACGAGCTGGACGCGGCCGGTCTGAAGCCGGGGGAACGAACGCAGGTCGAGGCGGACCTGGCGCGGGCCGAGCATGCCAGCGAAGTGTTGGAAGCGCTGCAGTTCCTGGATGAAAGTGTGAACCGGGAGGAAGGGGTCATGGCGATCCTGTTCCGTTCCAGGCAGCTCCTGGACCGTTACGCACGCAGCATTCCGGAGGTGATGGCCCTGGCCGAGCGACTGGACAGCGTCCGCATCGAGTTGAAGGACCTGGCCGCCGAAGCCGCGCAGATCGCAGGAACGACCGAGATCGATCCAAAGCGCGCGACACATCTTCGCGGGCGGCTGGACCTGTTGTTGCGTCTGGAGCAGAAACACCACGTGGATGGCACGGATGCATTGATCGCGTTGCGGGATCGATCGCGGGAGCAGATCCAGGGGATCGGCATCCTGGCCGACCGGACCGCCACACTGCGTGTGCAGGAAGCGCAGGCCCACGAGACCATGCTCCGCTCCGCAACAGCGCTATCCGCCGCCCGAAAGGCCATGCTTCGTGGATTCTCCGCGAACGTGGAGGAGGCACTGCACGATCTCGGCATGCCCGGGGCCTTGTTCCGGTGCATCCAGGAGCGCATTGGACCCGGACCGACCGGCATGGACCGTGTGCGGGCCGAATTCAGCGCGGATGCCGACCGACCACCTGCCCCCCTGGACCGGGTGGCGTCCGGTGGCGAACTCGGTCGGGTGATGCTCGCGCTGATCGACCTCGCCGCTGACAGCAGACAATTGCCCACGGTGATCTTCGACGAGATCGACACCGGTGTCAGTGGGGAGGTGGCGGATCGGGTGGGGGACAGGATGTCCCGCATGGCACAGGCACGGCAGGTGATCGCCATCACCCATCTGCCCCAGATCGCCAGCAAGGCCGATGACCACCTTTTGGTGACGAAGGACGATCCGGCGAACGGCACGCGCACCCGCGTCGAAAGGCTCGATCGGGAATCGCGTGTGCTGGCCCTTGCCCAGATGCTGAGCGGAAAGCGGACCAGCAAGGCGGCACTGGCGAACGCGCGCGAACTGCTGAGGTCGCGCTGAGCACTGCCCATTGGCCCGGTGCCCCGGTGCCTTCTATCTTCGGGCCGGAGCGAACCACCTGATCCCTGAACACCATGGCCCATGAACTGCTGAAAGGCAAGCGCGGCATCATCACCGGTGCATTGAACGACCAGAGCATTGCCTGGAAGGTGGCCGAAGAGGCCCATGCGGAAGGGGCTGCGTTCGTGCTCACCAACGCCCCGGTAGCCATGCGGATGGGTGAGATCAAGAAACTGGCGGACGCCACAGGGGCAGAGGTCGTTCCCGCAGATGCCACCAATGACACCGACCTGGACGCGCTCTTTGCCCTGGCACAGGAGAAGCTCGGTGGCAGGATCGATTTCATCCTGCACAGCATCGGCATGAGCCCCAATGTGCGCAAGGGACGACCCTACGACGACCTCAACTACGACTGGTACAAACAGACGCTGGACGTGAGCGCGATGAGCCTTCATCGCATGCTTCAGGCCGCCAGGCGGAGCGACGCGCTCGCTGAGGGCGGGTCCATCTTGGCACTGACCTATATCGCGGCGCAAAGGGTCTTTCCGGATTATGGCGACATGGCCGATGCGAAGGCTCTTTTGGAGAGCATCACCCGCAGTTGGGGATATCGTTTGGGAAGGGAGAGGCGCGTGCGCGTGAATACCGTGAGCCAGAGCCCGACCATCACCACGGCCGGCAGTGGCATCAAGGGTTTCGATGGGTTCTTCGGGTTCGCCGAGGCCATGAGCCCGCTGGGCAATGCGCCGGCCGTCGACTGTGCCCGATATTGCATTGCCCTGTTCAGCGATCTGACCCGGTACGTGACCATGCAGAACCTCTATCACGATGGAGGTTTCAGTACCACCGGGGTCACGCCGGAGGTCATGGCCAAGTTCACCGGCTGAGTGCTCCTGTCCACCGGGTGCCGCCCGGACATTTGCTGGATCACGGGGATCCCCTAATTTCCCTATGCCAAAACCCTCACGACCATGCGGTCCCGTGCTTACCTGTTCATTCTCGTCCTGCTTGGCATTGCGCACACCTCCACCGCACAGACCGAAATGAGCGCGTTCCCGTGCAGTGGGTCAGGGATCTCCACCACACTGGCCACGGATTACCAGGCCATTGGGATCAATCCGAGCAATCTGGGTTGGAGCGGCAAGTACGAAGGCAAGAAAGTGGCCTTCGGCCTTGGTGACCTGGGCTATTCGCTCTACACGGATGCGCTCGACAGGGATGAGCTGAAAAAGGACTTCGTCAAAGGCTTCGATGACAAGTTCTCCTACGCGGAGAAGGTGGCCGTGGCGAAGGACTTCACGGACGCCGAACTGACCTTGAACGGCGACCTTCGCCTGTTCGGCGTTTCGCTGATGACCGCCAGCGCTGGTGGATTCGCGATCCACGTGGCGGACCGGTTCCAATGGTACAACCGCTTCAATAGGAGCACCAGTGAGATCCTCTATCTCGGACGGACCGCACCCTATTTCCAACATCTCCTGCTGGCCGACAGCACCGTGATCGACAACGAACCGGACCTGCCTCAGGGCACCCTCGACCAGGTGATCAATGGCTACAACGACCGGGGTGAAGGCAAGCCGATCAGCAAATTGATGGAGGACGCAGAGGTGACCATGGATTGGGTGCGGGAATATGCATTGTCCTGGGGGTACCTGATCGGCACATCCGGTGTGGTGAACTGGTACGGTGGCGCATCCATCCGTTACCTCACCGGGTTCGCACATGCTGATGTGGGGTATGAGGACGGCGAGTTCAAGGCCTTTTCGGCGCTCTCGCCCGGGTTCGACATCGACTATGGCGATGCGGGGCTCTCGAACCCCAGCACCAGGTCGGGAACGATCATGACCCCGGTGGGGAGCGGTGTTTCCGGCGACATCGGCTTCAGTACCTACATCAAGAACGTGGTGCGGGTCGGGGTCTCCTACACCAACCTGGGGGTGATGACCTGGAACGGAAACGTGTACACCGCCCAGAACGACACGCTCTATGAGCTTTCCAGCGCCGGGTTCGATAGCTACAACATCTTCGACAATGCCGACCTCGTCCTGGGTGAACACGGCATCCTGAAATGGGAGGGGAAGAAGCAGGAGAAGATCGCCACACCGCAACAGACACGCATCGGGGCATCCTATGGCATCAAGGAGATCGCCGAAGTGGGCTTTGATGTGATCATACCCACGAACAAGGTGGCCGGGAACTATGAGAAACCCGTATATGCGCTGGGAGGTCAGGTGAGCCCGAAGAAGTTCTTCACCATTTCGTTGGGTATGACCACGGGGGGGAACTACGATACACGGGTGCCCATGGGTCTTACGCTCCGACTGCCAACCGGCGTTTGGGAGGTTGGAGTGGCCACCCGGGATGTGATCTCCTTGTTCAGCCAGAGCACCCCGACGTTGTCGATGTGCGCCGGTTTCCTGCGGTTCAGGGTGTGAATGCCGGATGATGTAGGATGATGGGTTTGCCTGATGGGAAGGGGGCGGACTACATTTAGGCCCCATCGCTAGCTCCCATGCCTCGTCCTGGCATTGTTCCCTGCCGTGCCTTTCTGCTTCTGATCACACTGACGTTCGGTCGGTCCGCGATATGCGACGCACAGAGCGGCAAGTCCTTCTTCAAGGAGGGCGAGTCCCTTCGCGCCGAACAGCGATTGGACGAAGCCCTGGAGAAATATGGGCTCGCCATCCGTGTGGACCCGGCGTATGTGAAAGCATATGGGTCCCGTGCGGAGGTCTATACCCTCCTGGGGCAAAAGGCCAACGCGGCCGCGGACCTTGCCAAGGTGGCGGAGCTTCAGCCGAACGATGCGTCGGCTGCCGCGAAAGCAGCGCTGTCCTATCTGGATGCGGGAGATCCGGATGCGGCCGCCAAATGGGCCGACAAGGCCGTTCAAGCGGGACCCAAGGACCTGGATGCGCTTACCGCTCAGGTCCGGGTCGCACTTGTGCAGGGTGATCTGGACAAGGCCACCGAAGCGTCCGACAGGGCCCTGGACGTGAAGGGGACCACGGACACCTATTACCTGCATGGATTGGTGCGGACCGCATTGCGCGACTACCGCACCGCCGAGAGCGATCTGCAAAAGGTGATCGAGTGGAACTACACCTATGAGGATGCCTATGTCGCGCTGGCCGAGGTCCAGTTGAGATTGTACGCCACGTACGAGGGGCCCACGATGCAGTTGCGCACACTCGACCAGGCCGTGGAACGAACAACGACGGCCCTCGAACTTGACCCGCGCAGCATGCCCGCGCTGTTCACACGCAGCAAGGCCTATGCCCTGCAAAAGGAGTACGCGAAGGCGATCGAAGACATCAGCAAGGTCGTGGCACTGGGTCGCAACGATGCGGAGGTCTATCGCCAACGGGCCGTCTATTACAAGGACTACGGTCAGTTCCAGAACGCGATCAATGATCTGAACCGGGTGCTCGAGCAGTTGCCGGAAGACCGCGATGCCATGTTGGAACGGGTCCGTTGCAAGGAGGCCAACCTCGATCTGGATGGGGCCCTGGCCGACCTTGATCGGACCAAGAAGATGGCCGAACAGGACACGACGGCCACCTATGAGGACCGCAAGGCGATCGCTGCGGAGCGGGATCGCATCGCACAGCGCGTATTTGAGATGAACCGGGAGAGCGATCCTCCATTGATCACGGTGGTGGAGCCCTTTCGCCAGGGTGACGTCGTGCAGGTCTCCTCGGTCCTGGATCAGGTGAAGGTCACCGGCCATGTCCGCGACCACAGCCTGATCAAGGCCATCACAGTGAACGACAAGCCCGCGGAATTCTCCGAGGAGGACAAGGATCCGGAATTCTTCGTCGTGGTACCCCTCGGTCCGAAGGCAGACAAGATCGAGGTGGTCGTCAAGGACATCTACGACAATGTGGCCTCGGTGGAGCTTCACGTGGAACGTTCGGAGGGTGTTCCACCGGTCGTGTCGATCACCTCGCCGACGATCGGAAGCGACCGCAGCCTGATGATCGACGCCGATCGGGACGAGGTCTTCCTCGAGGGACATGCCCAGGACGCCAGCCTGTTGCGATCCGTAACGGTGGAAGGGGTGATGGCGAGCTTCGTGCCGGACACGAACGCCACCGATTTCAGCATCAAGCTGCCTGTCTCGGGGAAGGACCGCTTCACGGTCCGCGTGGAGGACCAGTATGGGAACGCAGCCGAAGAGACCTACTTCATTGCCCGTCGGCGACCGGAACCCGTGGCGGCGTCGACACCAACGCGTGCTGCCACGGCCAGCGGTGATGCCACAGCGACCAATGCGCCTTCCGCCACAGGGGTCACCTGGGTGGTTTTCATCGAGAACACGGACTACAAGTACATGCCGGCGCTGCAGGGACCGACCAACGAGGTGTCCAAGATGCAGAAGTCGTTCGCCAAGTATTCCATCCAGCGAACGATCACAAAAAGGAATCTGACCAAGGACCAGATCGAGCGGTTCTTCAACAGCGAGCTGCGCGACCTGGTGCGCCGCGATCGGGTGAACACGATCCTGGTCTGGTATGCGGGCCATGGCCGCACGGCGAGCGGAAAATCCTATTGGGTGCCGGTGGACGGCAAGCAGGACGACATCTATACCTACTACAACTACGGCTCACTGAAGTCGTTGATGCAGAACTACAGTGAGAGCGTCACCAACACGCTCGTGGTGAGCGATGCGGCAGGTTCCGATCCGAGCTTCTATGAACTGACCCGATGATCCGGATGCTCCGTCCTGTGTTGCTCTTGCTCATCGTGGCCGTCTGTGTTCCGGCGAAGGCGCAAAGGTTCTACTTCGAGAACATCGGTGTGCAGGAGGGGTTGCCCGCATCCAAGGTCTACGCGGTGCAACAGGACAGCAGCGGCCTGGTCTGGGTGGGCACGGAAGCCGGACTGGGGAGTTACGATGGAAATGCCATCGTTCCCTATGGCACGGATAAGGGCGTTGCACCGAGCGGAGCACGCACGCTATTCCTTGATCCGGAGCAACGCCTGTGGGTGGGTCACCTCGGAGGGGGGATCAGTTTGCGAACGAACGGGTCCTTCCGCACCGTGGAGATCGCCGGGACCGAGTTGACGAGCGACATTACCGGGATCGCCCAGGATGCTTCCGGGGCCATCTGGGTCACGACCTTCGGTCAGGGGGCCTGGCGGATAGCGGCCGTGCCCGATGCAGGCCCGGTGAAGGCCGACGCGATCGCCGGGGACAAGGGCCTCAGTGAGAAGATCGCCGGCATGGTCCGGGCGCACGACGGCCTGCTCTTCATCGAGGACAACGGCGTGGTGAAGCGTTGGGACGAGGCCGCCGGCAAGGCCTCCATGCTGACCATTCCGGGCGTGACGGATGGTCAACGGGTCACCTCCTTGTTCGAGGACCGTGATGGGGCCATCTGGCTCGGCACGGTCAACAACGGCGCGTACCGGTTCATGCCGTCGAGCGGCGTGGTGACGACGTTCGATCTGCGCAATGGCATCCCCAGCAGCATCATCACCTGCATCGCGCAGGACGCGTTGGGCGATGTCTGGCTCGGGACATGGGATTCCGGCATCGCGCGCATCGATGGGCGGGGTGTAAGGCGCTTCTGGGCCAACAACGGAACGCACAGCAATTCGATCCGTTGCTTTTCCATGGACCGGGAGGGGAACATGCTGATCGGCACGAACGACAATGGCCTGGACATCTTCAAGGGCGAGCGGTTCGTGAACTTCAATGAGCAGGACGGCCTGATGGACGAGCGCGTACATGCCGTGGAGGAGGATGGCGAAGGCAGGATCTGGTTCGGTACGAACGGGGGGATCAACATCTTCGATCCCAAGGGGAACAGCACGTCGCGCATGCGCACGCTCTCCATGCAGGAGGGCAAGCTGACCAGCAATCAGGTACGGGCCATCAAGCGTGATCGCAATGGCACGATGTGGATCGGCACGGAGACCGGTGGTCTGATCGAAGTGGATCCGACATCCTATCGTGCCAATGCCCACCAGGAACTCTCCGTATACATACCTGAGTTGAAAGTGACCGCCCTGGAGATCGGTCTGCCGGGTGAGATCTGGATCGGAACGCTGCGCGGTCTGGTGCGCGTCGTGCCGGGGTCGGGCGCCGTGCCGGTGGTCTATCGGCAGGCGGACGGAACACCCGGTGACAACATCGCTTCGCTCTACCGCGATCCGCACGGGACCTTATGGCTGGGTTGCACACTGCGTGGCATTGGCAAGGTGGACAATGGGGTGGCCAGTACCGTACCGCTCGACCATCCGTTCACCCCCACCTGCTTCCGCATGGACCAGGAAGGACGCCTTTGGGTGGGCACTGAAGGCCAGGGGCTGCTGGTGCTGAAGGATGACCGTGTCGTGGCCACGTTCACCACGAAGGACGGGCTGCTCTCCAACAGCATCCGATCGATCGCGGAGGACGGGGAGGGAAGGATCTGGATCGGTACCAACCTGGGGCTCAACGAGCGTCGCGGAGAAGGTCAGGGTTTCATCAGCTATACCGAACGCGCCGGTTTCACCGGTATCGAGGCCAAGGCCAATGCGGTCTGCATCACAGCTTCCGGCGATCTGTGGTTCGGCACGGCCAATGGAGCAACGCGTGTGGTGCCTGGTGCCGGGTCCGATCGCACACCCGTCCCGCTCGTCGCATTGCGCGATCTCAAGGTGAATCTGGAGGACCGCGCCATTTCCCAAGGTCTCGATCTCGACCATACCGAGCGCAACCTGCGCTTCACCTACGGTTCGGTCTCGCTCACGGACCCCGCCGCGGTCCGCTACCAGTACATGCTCGGTGGATTGGACCCGGACTGGCAACCGGTGACCGATGAGACCACGGCCAATTATCCAGCGCTTCCTGCCGGATCCTACAGGTTCAAGGTCCGCGCCATGAACCGGTCAGGGATCTGGAGCGCTTCGGTGGACTACCCTTTCACGATCCATCCGCCCTGGTGGCGTTCCTGGTGGTTCTTCACCGCGCTCGCTGTCTTCGCGGGTTCCGTGATCTTCAGCTACATCAAGGTACGGGAACGCAACCTGCGCCTGCGCAACCAGGTGCTGGAGCAACGCGTGAAGGAGCGCACCGCCGAGGTCGTGAAGCAAAGTGAGGAGATCGCCGGCCAGAAGGTGCAGATCGAGGACCTGCTGCTGAACATCCTGCCCAAGGAGATCAGTGATGAACTGAAGGAAAAGGGCAAGGCGACCGCGCGCAGGCACGAGCAGGTCACTGTGATGTTCACGGATATGAAGGGCTTCACCAAGGTGGCCGAGAAAATGACCCCGGAGGAACTGGTGAGCGAACTGGACGAATGCTTCATCCATTTCGACGAGATCATCGGTCGCTATGGCATCGAGAAGATCAAGACCATCGGTGACAGCTACATGTGCGCCGGAGGTGTGCCGACCAGCGATCCGCACCATGCGGACAAGGCGGTGCTGGCCGCACTGGAGGTGCGCGAGCTGATGGCGCTGTGGAAGCGTGAACGGGAGGAAGCGGGCAAGACGCCGTGGATGCTGCGCATCGGGGTGCATACGGGCCCCGTGGTCGCCGGCGTGGTGGGCAAGCGGAAGTTCGCCTACGACATCTGGGGCGATACCGTGAACACGGCGAGCCGGATGGAAAGCAGCGGCGAGCCCGGTGAAGTGAACATCAGCGGTGCCACTTACCAGCTGATCAAGGAGCACTTCGCATGTGTCCATCGCGGCCAGGTGGAGGCCAAGAACAAGGGAAGGATCGACATGTACTTCGTGACGCGCATCAAACCGGAATTCAGCGCCGACCCCAACGGGATCAGGCCCAACGCACGTTTCTTGAAGATGATCGGCCTAGGTGCGGACGTGGAGCAGCTCGCGTAGCTCGGCGATCATCATCGCGGTGGCGCCCCAGACCAGATGGCCCTGCACCTCGAACCCGGGCACTTGTGTTCTCCTGTCGAGCGCCTGCACGTAGCGTTCGCCCATGCGCAGTGCGTCCGGGGCCAACAGCTTGGACAGGGGTGCCTCGATCAGTGCGCGCACCTCGCTTGCCTGCGGAGAAGTGGGCCCCAGCGTACTGCGCACGGCTACGAATGGTGTGATCAGTGAACGGCTCGGCGGGATGAAGACCTGCGAGAGCGTACCGAGCACCTCGATCCCGTCCGTGGGAGCGCCGATCTCCTCCCGGAACTCGCGCAGGGCCGTTGCCCGCAGGTCCGGATCATCGGATTCTTTCCGGCCGCCGGGAAAGCTCACCTGCCCGGCATGCACGCCGCCCTCATCGGTGCGCAGCATGAGAAGGATGTGTGGCCCATCATCACGATCGTAGATCAGGGCGAGCACGGCGCTCTCCCGCGGTCGATCGGTGCTATCGAAAATGCGTTGCAGCTCCGATCGCGAATACCCGGCGTGTGCAAGAAAGGCGGCATGTCCGGGCAAGGGACCACGGAGCGCCTCCGCAAGGCGCTGCCGCAGTGCGATCAAACCGGGCGTCACGGTGTCAAGGCTTCTACAAGGTCCCGCGCATGTTGCTTGTACGTGTGGGCGGGCGCGTCCGCGATCCGGCAGGCCTGCTCCAGGGCGCGGTCCAACTGACCGCTGCACAGCCAGCATAACGCGTAGTACCAATCCGCCACGTCCTTGTAATCCTTTTCCGGCGCGCTTTCGATCCGATCCAGCTGATATTCCGCATCGAAAGGACGGCCCAGTGCCAGATAGCAGGAGGCGAGGTACACCCGCTCCTGGGGTTTGCGCCCTCCGATCCGGACGATGTCCTCAAGTCCCTTTGCGGCTGCCGAGAAATCGTTCTTCGAATAGCTGGCCATGGCATCGAGCAAAGCCGCGTTCTGATCGGTCCGCAAACGGCCACTGACCATGTCCGGGTATGGCATGAAGAACTTCTCGCACAGATCGCCCTTCCCGGTTCCACAGGCGAGCAGGAGGAACATGGTGCATACCGCCATGATCGAGCGCATGGGCCAAAAATACCTGCTCGGGGCGCGCTCCGGTCACCGTTGGCCGACCCATCGGGGCCATTGGCCGTGCCGTGGCCCGGATCGGGAGGCATCCCACGAGAACAGGACCAGGGACGTACGGCCGATGAGATGGTCGGCCGGAACACATCCCCAGAAGCGCGAATCCGAGCTGTTGTCGCGGGCATCGCCGAGCACGAAATACTGGTCCATTCGGATCACGTACCGGTCGGTCGGTCGGCCGTCCACCAGCATATGGTCCCCATCCACATGGAGATCATGCCCCTCATAGCGTCCGATCGTCCGATCGTAGAGCGGGAGCGTGTAGAGGTCGAGCCGGACCGTATCGTTCGCCGCGGGTACATGGAACGGACCATAGTCATTGGTGCTCCAGCGGAAGTTCGGGCTGTATGGAAAGAGGTAGCGTGCGGCAATGGCATGGCGCGACATCGGTCCCACGGAGCGCGCAGCGGTCCGTTCACGGATCCGTCCGGCCAGCGCTTCGTTCAGCGGAAGTTCGATGGCACCGCCTTCCACGACCCCGAAATGCAGGGGCAGGCCTGCCTCGGTCAGGACCGGGTCCGCGGATGCCCCCTTTGCCAGTCGCACCAGGTACCGATGCGTTTCTCCGGGAAATGGGCCGACCCGCTCGCCGTTCACGAACAGTTTGCCTTCACGCAGGAGGATCGTGTCGCCCGGCATTCCCACAAGGCGCTTCACGAGCATCGGTCGACGCCAGTGCGCGCGATCGTCCTTCAGCGGGTCCTGGAACACCACGATATCGCCCCGATGCAGCCCCGTCCAGAGCGGCCAGCGTTCCACCAGGGCCACATCGCCCGGGAACAGCGTGGCGAACATGCTGGTGCTGCGCACGATCACCCATCGCGCGACGGCCCAATGGAGCACCAGGAGAAGGATCGCACCACGCACCAACGCCCTACCCCAGGGGCCCAGGGCACGCCACGTGTTCCTTGCAAACCCCATGTCCGGATGTCCTCGGACGCGTGCTTGGTTCAGTCCACCAAGGTGAACAAGCGCTTCCAGCGGATGCCGGTGTAGGGGTCCTTGCTGAACCACACCAGCACGGCCTTGCCCACGATGTTCTCGTGCGGCACATAGCCCCAGAATCGGCTGTCCTGTGAACGATGGCGATTGTCGCCCATCATCCAATAGTAGTCCTGCTTGAACGTATAGCTGTCCGCAGGTGCTCCATTGATCAGGATCGTTCCGTCCTTCACCTCCAGATCGTTGTGCTCGTACACGTGGATCGTCCGTTCGAAGAGCGGCAGGTTGTGCAGGTCGAGCTTTACGGTGACCCCCTTCTTCGGGATCCAGATCGGCCCATAGTTGTCCTCGCTCCAATCGTAGTCCGGACTGTTCGGGAAATAGGGCCATTTGTGGTAGGGCGTGCCATAGCCCTTCGGATGGTCCTGACGGGCCATGCTGATCACATTGGGAAGCTTGGAGAGCATTTCAGCGTTCTCCGCGGTCAAGGGGATGCTCACGCCCCCGTTCTCTCCCGGGGTGATGTCGTCCGGGCTCACGTCGTACTGCTCCTTGAGCATGCGTTCGTTGAAGCGGTCCCGGAGCATGAACTCATAGGCGTATTGTGCGTGCTCGGGAACGTCCTGCTTTTGCCCGTTCAGGTAGACGAAGCCGTGGCGGACCTCCAGCGTATCCCCGGCCACGGCCACACAGCGTTTGATGTAGTTCTCCTCCTTGTCCACGGGTCGGACAAGGATCCCTCCCGTCGGGACCTGACGCACCTGGCCGTCCACCATGTTCAGCATCTTGTAGTTGGGGTCCCAGATGCGGGCGCGTCCCTGGTCGCGGACCAGTTGATAGTAGCTCTGGTTCTGGAAATTCGCCACGACCGTGTCGCCTTCGGGGAAGTTGAAGACCACGGCATCCCCCCGCTGTGGGTCACCGAAGCCCGGCAAGCGGCGGTACGGCTGGCTGAACCAGGTGACGAAGGACGGCGTATGGTCGGTGAAGGGCAACGTGTGATGCGTGAAGGGGAAGGTGAGCGGGGTCATCGGCATGCGTGGCCCGTAGCTCAGCTTGCTGACAAAGAGGTAATCCCCGACCAGCAGGCTCTTTTCCATCGAGGGAGTGGGGATGGTGAACGCCTCGAAGGTGTAGGTGCGGAACACCGTGGCCACGATCACAGCGAACAGGATCGCATCGCCCCATTGTGCGATGCGCGTACGTTTGCGCTGTTCGGGCGGGACCGGCCCGACGTACTTGTGCTCGGGTCCGAAGACCAGTTGCGGGATCTTGTACCAGGGCAGGAGCACCATCACCACGTGGTCCTTCACCGCGCGTTCACCCAGCACGATGGAGATGTTCACGTTCATGATGATGAACATCAGCAGGTTCACGCCGGGGACGATGAAAAGGACGATCCACCACCAGGGCTTGCCGCTGATCCGCAGCCACACGAGGATGTTGTACCCTGGAATGAACCCGGCCCATGCCGGCCTGCCCGCTTTTTGGAACAGCTTCCAAAGGCAGCCCATGAGCACTGCGAGATAGGCGAAGAGGAAGAGGTAGGGTATCAACGCGAGGAGAGTTGAGGGATTGAACTGTGCAAATTGAGCGACGCTGGGAACATCAGCGGTTACCGTTCATCACATCGTCCATGGTGAATAGGCCCTGGCGGTGCCGGGCGGGATCGGCCAGCCATTCGGCGGCCACCACTGCGCCCACCGCAAAACCGGTGCGTCCGAAAGCCTCATGGGTGATCGTCAGCCGGTCCTCTTCACTTCGCCAGGTGACCGAGTGTTTGCCGGGCACTTCGCCGATCCGCTCACTGACGATCGGAACGGCACCCGTCCTGCGATCGGATCGGCCCGCTTCCCAGCCCGAATAGCGGTCGGAGGTCAGGTCGATATCGCGTGCGAGCGTGATCGCCGTGCCGCTCGGCGCATCCAGCTTGTGTTGATGGTGCACCTCATCCACCTGGACATGGTAATTGTCGTATGCGTTCATCAGGGCGGCCAGATCGCGGTTGAGGCGAAAGAAAAGATTGACACCGATGCTGAAGTTGCTTGCCCAGAGCAGCGTGCCCTTGGAGGAGGCCACGAGGGACCGGACCTCGGGAAGGTGGTCGTACCAGCCCGTGGTGCCGACCACGACAGGCACCTTGTTCTCCAGGCAAAGTCGCATGTTGTCCAGCGCGGTCGTCGGAAGGCTGAACTCGATGGCCACGTCCACGCCGCGTGGTGGTTCCCCGGCATTCGTTGCATTCACGGTGTGCACCACCTCGTGGCCGCGCTGCCCGCACACCTCCGCGATGGCCCGGCCCATGCGGCCGTATCCGTACAAGGCGACCTTCATGCCGGGCCGAAGATACCGGATGGGGGATGGAAGGGGGAGCACAGGACCGTCCGGATGGCGCCATGGACCGGACCACCTGCTCCCACAAATGCCTTCTTGTGCTTTGACCACCGCCTCATTGCGGATCGGTGGACAGGGCCTCTTCGGGCATTTTTAGAAAGACGTCCCAGTAGCGTGCCTTGTCCATGTCCTCCCAATGGATCACATAGTAGCGGGCCTGGTAGATCTGGAATTGGCACAGGATGAGTAGGAGGCCGATCCCGGCGACCAGGAAGGGACGCCATTTTCGCGCGGTCCGTTCGAGCAGATGGGCCAGTGGCAGGGCGAACAGTGGGAGGTATTCCAGCCAGACCCGTTGACCGAAACTGCCACCGTACCACCAATTCCACCAACAGCTCAGCACATAGGTGATCAAAAGAAAGGAGGCGCCCCAGGCGATGGCACGGAACACCGAGCGCTTCGCGAGCGTGTACAGGCCGATGGTGGCGAGCAGGAGCACGGGACTGTACACGAACAGGCCCTTCTTATAGCTGAAGAGCATGTCGGCCATGTGGGGAGTGCTCCAATGGAATCCTTCTTCGGGATAGCTGTCCACCCACCATGACCCTGTGGCGGCGTGGTAATACACCCCTTGGATCCCCACGACCAGGAAGCCGATGAGCACAGCGCCGATCAACGCGGGCCATTGCGTGAGCGAACGGGCAAAGGCCCCCCATGTTCGGGACCGGTCGCCTGCGAACACCGGTACAAGCAGGACGATCAAGGCGTTGACCGGCCGCACCAGCATGATCAACCCGAGCAGTCCACCCAGGAGCAGCATGCGCCAGGGGCCAGGTTCGTCGATCCAGCGCATGACCGTCAGAAGAAAGAAAGCGCAAAGCCCAAAGCTGTAGGCATGGCTCATGCCCGGGGCCACCACCGCGTAATAGACCATGGGCGTGCCCAGCACGAGCGTGACCGCCACCATGCTGCGCCAGGTCCCGGGAATATTCTCACGACGCATCAGGGCATCGATGGCCCACAGACCGAGCAGAACGTAGGCGACGGCCGCGATATTGATGGCGATCACATAGGGCTTGGCGTAACCGTCGGCATCACCGGCGGTAAGAAGGGTCCAGGCATGCGCGATCAGGAAGAACGGCGCTTCGCAGACCGCCGTTCCGGCGAAGTACTTGTCCACTGCCCGGCCGTTCACCCAGGTGCGGTAATCATAGAGCGCTCCATGGCCACCATACTTGTCCTTCTCCATGGCATCGAAGAAGCCGAGGTTCGGATCTTGGTGGATGAACACGGCCGGCAGGTAGGCGTGGTATCCACGCGCGTCCACCTGCAGCACGCTGCGCCAGTGATCGCCTCCCCAGTTGATGTTGTTGCTCATGGCGAGCAACAGGAGGCCGAGCAGCACGATGATGAACGTGGGGTTCAGCCAACGGGCCATGCCAGCACGCGTTTATCGTCACCTGCCGAAAGCAGTGTTCCACCGCGCCAGAGCAAGGCGTTCACGCTGTGCATATGACCACCTGCGGTGCGGTCGGCACGGGCGAGCGCTTCGGTCGTGCGGGCATCCCAGAGCTTCACCTGCCGATCACGGGAGGCCGTGGCGAAGAGGTCCCGGTCCGGCGCGAACGCGATGGCATAAATGGTGCCTTGATGCGCAGGCCAGGCATGCACGGAACGGAAACCTTCATGTTGATGCCACGCACGAACGTGTCCGTCCTTGCCACCGCTCAGCAGCACCGGCTTGCCGGGATGCCAGGTCAGGGCGGTGCTGCCCTTGTCATGTGCCTGGATCGTGTGCAGTTCGTTGAGCAGATCGGTCTCCAGGACCCGCACGGTCCCATCCCCACAGGCCACGGCCATCAGATCCCCCTGTGGCGCCAGGGCCAGGGCCCGGAGCTTGGAGCCTGTGAGCGGGATCGCACGGACCAGTTGCAGTTGGTCGTTCGCCAATTGCCAGAGCCCGAGCGTACCGTCACCACCGGCGGTCAGGATGTGCGTATCGCGGAGGCGCACGATGGAGAAGATCCCGGCGCGGTGCATGGTCATGCGTGCGACCACTTTCCGTTCGGAACGGTCGATCAACACCAGATCACCCTGTCCCGTGCCAATGAGCACGCGCCGGCCATCCGGCAGGAGCAGGAGCGAGAACACGCTTTGACCGGCTTCAGCGATCACGTGACCGGCGGAGGCCGGATCGGCGGGCCACTCGACGACCTGGCCGTCCCCCGAACCGCTGAGGAAACCCGGTCCTGTCAGCGGAGCAAGGGCATAGATGGCCGATCGATGACCGGTCCGCGCAATGGGAGGAGCGAACATGGGTGCGGGATCAGGCCCGAGCACCCTCCTTCTTCTTCGGGGCGCTGCCCGCCTTGGGCGGCACATAGCCGAACAGGCGGTTGTCCTTGATCATGTTGTCCACGTAAGGCGGTACCATGTCCTCCCATCCGGAGGCGCCTTCGCGGATCATGTGCAGCACCTTCTGGCTGAAGATGTGCAGCACGTTCGGGTCATAGCTCTCGATGTCGACGATGCGCTTGTTGTACAGCAGGTATTCGTAGAGCGGACGCAGGCGCGGATGGACGGGCATCGTGGAGGTGGTCATGATCGCGCTGTCCGCGTCGGGCTTGCTCGGATACACGTACAACTTCAGGTCGCGGGTGAACAGGATGCCGAAGGCCTCCAGCATGCCACCGTTCAGATGGCGGTAGTACTTCTCCTCGAACACCTCGATCAGGTTGTTCACGCCCATGATCAGGCCCATCCGGGCCTTGGTGTAGCGGCTGAAGTATTCGACCAGCTTGTAATACTCCTGGTAGTTGCTGATGAGCACGGTCTGGCCGAGGGAACAGAGGATGTCCGCGCGGTCGATGAAGTCCTTTTCATCCACGCTGCCCGTATCGGCCTGCAGGTTGTTCAGGGTGATCTCGAAGAGCACCTGGAGGTTGCTGCGCTCCACGCGGTTCTCCTTGATGAACATGTTATAACCGTTCATGATCATATCGATGTTCACCTTGGTCACAGGGCGGAAGCTGCCGCGGATGGTCAGGATGTTCTTCTTGTACAGCACGTCGCTGGCCTGCAGGTTCTGGCCGTCGGGGCCGAAGATCACGGCGTCGGTGTACCCACGTCGCACGAGCTGCAGGCTCAGCAGCCGGTTGTCCACCTGCGCGAAGTCGGGACCGTTCATCTGGATCATGTCGACCTCCAGCACATGGCGGCTGATGTTGTCATAGAGCCCGGTCATGATCTCCTGCGGGTCGTCATGATGGAACACGCAGCCATAGAGCAGGTTCACGCCCAGATAGCCGATGGTCTCCTGCTGCAAGCTGATGTCCGGGTCGTGCAGGCGGACGTGGATGATCACGTCGTTGGTCGGTCGCTCGGGAGCGGTCTGGAAACGCACCCCGATCCATCCGTGTCCGCTGTGCGGCCTTTCGTAGGTGCTGCTCGCGAGGGTGTTGGCGAAGGTGAAGAACTTCTTGGAGGGGTGGTCCTTCCGGTCGAGGCGCTCCTCGATCAGTCCGAACTCATGCCGCAGCATGTTCTTCAGTCGGCTCTCGCATACGAAGCGATTGCCGGGTTCCGGGCCGTAGATCGCATTGCTGAAGTCCTTGTCGTAGGCGCTCATCGCTTTGGCGATGGTCTGCGACGCACCGCCGGCGCGGAAGAAGTGGCGCACCGTTTCCTGGCCCAATCCGATCTCGGCGAAGGTGCCGTAGAGATCGGGGTCCATGTTCACCTTTCGGGCCTTCTGTCCGGGACTGAGTGAAACACGGTGCGGATCGTAATACATCATCGGACCGATGGATCGATCACGGGAAAGGGTGACAAAGTTAGGACCATCGGCTGCGGCGAACGGCGCAAAAATGACGGTCGGAAGGGGAGGTCCAGCGTCACTGTTCGCCGTGTTCAGGCACCTCGTTCCACTTCATTTGCCCATGCGGTGATGCCCCCCTTCAGGTTGATCACGTTGTTCAGGCCGTGGCGCTCGCTGAGCGCCTCCACCACGGCGCGGCTCCGGTTGCCGCTCCGGCAATGCACCACCACGGGCACGTCGCGTCGGATGCGGTCCAGTGCATCCAGCACCTCGCCCATGGGGATCAGCTCCCCACCCATGCTCATCTCCTCCGCTTCATAGGGTTCGCGCACATCGATCAATTGATGCGGTTCGCCCGCATCCCGCATCCGCTTCAGTTCATGGACATCGATCTCCTTCATGGTCGCATGTGCCGAGGTCAAACCGCTCAACCGGCCTTGGGCTGCACCTGCCGCAGTTTGACGGCCACCTCCTCCGGCAGGTATTGGAAGAAGGTGTCGCCCCGGAGGCCCAGTCGCAGGGTCTCCAGCGGGATCACATCGTCGTGGGCCACGTTGCCCAGATTGACGTTCGGGCCGAGATGCTTGATGAACCAGACCTGCTGTGAACGTTGGGGAGCTTCCCAAAGGATGTCCTTTGCATCGATCTTCGAGAGGATGCGGTTGACGAGCGCGGTGTGGGCGTGGCCGTTGGGCCGATAGATGCCGACCGTACCGCTCTCGCGGGCCTCGGCGATCACCTTCCAGCTGCCGGAATCCAGTTCCGACCGCATCATGCGCACCCATTTCGCGGGGCTGATCAGGATGCCGCTTTCCTTGGAGCCCACCTCGCTGAGCACCGTGTGGTCGCGTGCCAGTGTTCCGATGTAGCGGCACTTTTCCGCATGGGGGATCGAGATGGACCCATCGCTCACCTCCACGTTCTCCAGCCCGAACTGGTCCAGCAGCTTGCGGTAGTCATCGAACATGCCGCGCGCCACGAAGGCCTCGAACAAGGTGCCGCCCAGATAGACGCGGATGTCCGCCTTCCCGTAGAGCGCGATCTTCTTCTTCAGGTCGCGGCTGACATAGGATGTGCCGAAACCGAGCTTGACCAGGTCGACCAGATGACCGCTCGCCTCGATCAGGTCCTCGGCCTGCCGCAGGGACAGGCCCTTGTCCATGACCATGGTGAGGCCCTCCTCGCGCGGTTTCTTCGACCGCGCCGGGATGTGCGAAAGAGGGAAGTTCATCGGCCGTACAGCTGGATCAGGTGCATCACCTGCGGCATTCCGGCGGCCTCGGGGAAATGGTCAAGGAGCGCAGTGTGTGCGGCGTGGTCCGCCATCAGGGCCTCCTCCAGGAGCAACAGGGCCTGTTGTTGTTGACCGGCGCGCAGCAGATAGCTCACGCTGCGGTAGCGATAGCGTGCATCCAGCTTGTGGACCAGTTCACCCTCGCGGAGCTTCTGAAGGGCCGCATCGGGCCCCTTCAGCAGGAGCAGGAGGTCCGCATGGTCCAGCCATCCGTCCATATGCTCGGCCTCCAGCGCATGGAGCCGTTCATAGGCGGCCAGTGCATCTTCGTACCGACCGGCGCGTGCCAGCACGTTCGCGTGGAAGTACAGCGCATCGCCGTGGTCCGGAGCGATGCGTACCGCCTGTTCCAGGTCGGCGATCGCCTCGGCCATGCGGCCTTGTTGGTCCTTCACCACGCCACGGCCGATCCAGGCGTCCACCCAGTTCGGGTCCAGGGCCAGGGCCTGATCGTAGTGGATGAGGGCCTGTTCGAACTGCTCCATTTTCTCGTAGCACTCTCCGATATAGCTGAAGGTGACCGCCTGGGGGCCGTCGGTCCCGAGGGTCTCCCGGTAGCAGGCGATCGCATCCTCGAACCGGCCGAGCTGCAACAGGTTGCGGGCCAGGCTGAAGTGTGCAGAACTGAACCCCTCCTCGATGGCCAGGCAAAGCTCCAGGGCCTCGTTGCTTTCCTCCAACCGGTCGCGCTTCGCGAGTGCATTGCCCAAGTTGTACCAGGCGACGAAGGCATAGGGATGCGCGTTGGTGAAGTTGCGGAAGAAGCTGATGCTCGCTTCATGTGCTTCGGCCAGGTCGAAACAATAGGCCAGCTCGTAAAGGACGGCCTCGTTCTCCGGGTTCATTTCCAGGGCCTTCTTCAGGCACGCGATCGCCTCTTCGTACTGTTCGCAGTTCTCATGCTCGAAGGCCAGGTCCAGGAAGATCTCGTCCAGTCCATCGTCCGCCAGATCGATCGCCTTCCGGTAGTGCTCGATGGCCTTCCGGTAGTTGCGCAGCTGGCTATGGATGCCGGCCTTGTGCAGGTGCACTTCCTCGTTGAACGGCTCGAGCTTCTCGATCTTCTCCAGCACGTCCAGTGCGGCGTTCAGCTTGCCCATGCTGCTCAGCACCTGGGCCTCGCAGAACAGGAGGTCCACCGAGCCGGGGTGTTGGGTGCGGGCATACTCCAGCACCTGCCGGGCCTTCCGCGGTTCGCTCTGTTCGAGGTAGTGCTCGATGATCATCTCGAACTCCTCGACGTCGAAGAAGTAGTGGTCGTTGCGGTCGACCATGGCCTCGAAGCGCTGTACGCTCTCGGTCCGGTCATCCTCGCGTTCGGGATGGGGCAGGTGTCCTTCGCTCATGCAGGATGATGATGAACGTGTCCGGTCAAAGTTAGGGAGTTGGTCCGCGGTGGATCGACAGGAGGTCGCAATTATGAACACCAGGAGGTGCGCAGAAGGCCAAGTTGGGCAATGTCCCGTATGTTCGCTTCGATCACGTGCGGATACCTTTGTCAGCGTCGATCCGAGATGAAGGCGGACGACGCGCGCACATGACCTTGATCCGTTCCATTTCAGGCATCCGTGGCACCATCGGTGGGCGTCCGGGTGAGGCGCTGACCCCGTCCGATATCGTCCGGTATACGGCCGCCTACGCCATGCTGATCCGCCACCGCTCCGGTGCGGAACGCCCGTTGATCGTTGTCGGACGCGATGCCCGACCGAGCGGTCCGATGGTGCGGGATATCGTCACGGGTACCTTGTCGGCCTGCGGATGTGATGTGGTCGATCTTGGTCCGGCCACCACGCCGACCGTGGAGATGGCCGTGACGGATGAACAGGCGGACGGCGGGATCATTGTTACCGCCAGCCACAACCCGGTGCAGTGGAACGCACTGAAACTGCTCAACGAGCGCGGTGAGTTCATCAGTGCGAAGGATGGCGAGGAGGTGTTGCGCATGGCGGCGTCGGACGAGGTCGCGCTCGCGCAGGTGGACGCGTTGGGCGTGGTGACCGATGGGGGCGACAGGACCGACCGGCACATCGAGACGATCCTGAAGCTGCCCTATGTGGATGCAGATGCGATCCGCAGGGCCGGGTTCGCCGTGGTGGTCGATGCCGTGAACTCGGTCGGGGGCATCGCGGTGCCCCGGCTGCTGGAGGCGCTGGGTGTCAAGCGCATCATTCCGCTCTATTGCCTTCCCGATGGCTTGTTCCCACATGACCCCGAGCCGCTGCCCGACAACCTGAAGGACCTGTGCGCCATGGTGGTGAACGAGAAGGCCGATATCGGCATCGCCGTCGATCCGGACGTGGACCGCCTGGCCCTGGTCTGTGAGAACGGTGCCCTGTTCGGGGAGGAATACACGCTGGTGGCCTGCGCGGACCACGTTCTGTCCAAGCGGAAGGGCGACACCGTGAGCAACCTGAGCAGCACGCAGGCCCTGGGCATCGTCAGCAGGACCCATGGCGTGAAGCGGCATACCAGCGCGGTGGGCGAGGTGAACGTCGTGGCCCGGATGAAGGAGGTCGACGCGGTGATCGGCGGGGAGGGCAATGGAGGGGTCATCCTGCCGGAACTGCACTACGGACGTGACGCATTGGCGGGCATCGCCCTGTTCCTGACCCTGCTCGCCGAACGGGGCGGTACCTGCTCGGAATTGCGGGCCACATACCCGGACCGCACCATCAGCAAGAAGAAGGTCCGGTTGGAACCGGGCATGGATGTGGAAGCGTTGATCGACGCGATGCGCCAGCGACATGCGGACACGCCCCACAGCACGGAGGACGGACTGTGGATGTCGTTCGGGGACGACTGGGTGCATCTGCGCCGCAGCAACACCGAACCCATCATGCGGATCTACGCGGAGAGCGCCACGCCACAACGCGCGGAAGCGCTGGCCGAAAGGACCATCTCCGAATTGAAGGAGCTCATCGGCACGCTCGACCATTCGCGGTAAATTCGCGCCGCGACAATTGTGGGGCACTTTGCGCCACCGATGACCATCATGGAGCGGACCTATCTCGACAACGCCGCCACGACGCCCATCGCGCCGGAGGTGGTGGAAGCGATGCTGCCGTACATGCGGGAGCATTTCGGCAATCCATCCTCGATCCATGCGCATGGCCGGCGCACCCGCGCCGCCGTTGAGCAGGCGCGACGCACCATCGCCCAACTTCTGAACTGCTCTCCGGGCGAGATCGTCTTCACCTCCAGCGGCACCGAGGCCGACAACATGGCCCTGCTCTGCGCCGTGCGCGACCTGGGTGTGCAGCACGTGATCTCTTCGCCAACAGAGCATCACGCGATCGAGCATACCTATCAGGAGATCGGCCGGCAGGGCCGGGCACAGGTCCATCTGGTGCGGCTCGATGGGGAAGGACGCGCGGACCTGGGCCACCTGGAAGAACTTCTTCGGAAGCACTCCAAGGCGCTGGTCTCCCTGATGCATGCCAACAACGAGATCGGTACGCGCAACGACCTCCAGGCCGTCGGTGAACTGAGCCGCGCGAACGGGGCCGTCTTCCACAGCGATACGGTGCAGACGATGGGCCATTACCGCTTCGATCTGCAGCAACTGCCGGTGGACATGATCACCGCATCGGCGCACAAGTTCCACGGACCGAAAGGTGTGGGCTTCCTCTATCTCCGGTCGGGACTGGCGCTCAAGCCGATGATCCAGGGCGGCGCGCAGGAGCGCAACATGCGTGGGGGCACCGAGAACGTGATCGGGATCGTCGGGCTGGCCAAGGCGATGGAGCTGGCCTACGCCGACCTGGAGGCCCATCAGCGCCATGTGCAGGGGTTGAAGCAGCACATGATCGACCGCCTGCGCGCCGAGGTGCCGGACGTCGGGTTCAACGGGGACATTGGCCCGGACGCGCTCTACACCGTGCTGAACGTGCGGTTCCCGGACGACGGCCGCGCCGAGATGCTCATCTACAACCTGGACATCGAAGGGATCTCGGTGAGCGGCGGCAGTGCCTGCAGCAGCGGCAGCAACACCGGCTCGCACGTGCTCGGGGCCCTGTATGGCGACCGCCCGGGTGCGAACATCCGGTTCTCCTTCAGCCGCTACAACACACTGGCCGAAGTGGATCGGACGGTGGACATCCTGCTGCAGGTCCTGGGTATTCGCGAAGGCGCTTCCGTGCGGAACGCCTGACGGGTCAGGCTGCGTGGCCTCCCGCCGCCGTGTCGCGCTCCTTCAACAATTCCTTCCGGGTGCGGGGGAGTGTTCCGAAGATGTGGTCCCAAAGCGGGGAACTCACCCCGAAGCCGCGCTCATTGTCCGCGAAGTGGTGCAGGTTGTGGTGCCGCCACAGCACGTTGAACGGGTTCTTGGGCGGGCGGAGGATGTGCACGGCGTAATGCACGAAGAGGTATGAGGCGTAGCCTGCCTGGAACCCGCCGCCGAACGCGAACCCCTGCGGGCCCATCAGCAGGCGGAACATGCCGAGACACAGCACGGCCAGCACGATCGTCATCACCGGGGGAAGGGCAAGGCGACGCTTGTCCTTGGGATGGTCGTGGTGGAACCCGTGGAACAGGTAGATGAGATGCGTGCCGCGGGGGCTCCCCGTCTCCATGTGGTACACGTAGCGATGCACCACGTATTCCACCAGCGTGAAGAAGAGCATGCCGGCGAGGAACAGGATGACCGCTGAGGTCAGCGGCACAAGAAGCACCTGGACGGCGTACCAGGTCGCGGCCAGGCCGGAACCATAGAAGAGTACGAGCGGCACGGCGATGTGCGTGCGCGTCAGCGCTTCCAGGACGGGGTTCTGGAAGATGCGACCGTCATCGTTCCCGGGCTGCGCTTTCATGATCACATTGGATGACCTGGCGAATTTACTCAGGCGGGAACGAACATCGGTTCCATCGGCGTGGGAAAGGTGGGCGTTGCAGGTCGGCCGACCTCGACCTGCGCGTCGCATAGCGAACGACCAATGGCCTTGGACGGGTTGTTGGTTCATGGAGAATGGCCATGGAGGCGAGCATGCGGATGAAGGGCACCAACAACCAACAACCAATAACCACCAACCTGGATCACGCTGTCGGTCTTCCTTTCCCGCGCACTCACCACCCCGCCGTGAAGCCACGCGCCCCCCGGTGCGAGGGAGCTGATTACATTTGCCGCCCCGGGCATTTAGCTCAGCTGGTTCAGAGCACTACCTTGACAGGGTAGGGGTCACTGGTTCGAATCCGGTAATGCCCACCGACCGCCCGCCAGGCCATGCCGCGGCGGGCTTTTTTTCCTGAACATGCAACGCCTTCCCGCACTGCTCGCGCTGGCGGCCATCGTGGCCGTCGTGATGCTGATGGTCCGCCTTGGGAAACTGGAGGACCGGTTGATGCACTACGAACACGTCAACGGAGGTGGACCTGCCCCGGCGGCCAGCGCACCGGCGCCTGTGAAGGAGCCGTTGCAGGAGGTGGCGCCCTACATGGGCCGCATCCAGAACTACCTGCAGAAGTATTGGCTTTCGGTGAAGGCCGGGAACGAACCGCTGGCCTATTTCTACGTGGACGAGATCGAGGAATCGATGGAGGCCGTGGAGGAGATGGGATTGATCGACAAGGGTATTCCCATTAGCGCGCACATGCGCACCTATGGTCTGGCCACGATCAAAACGATCGAGAAGCACATGAAGGAGGACGGCCTGGCCCGTGCCGCCGACGACCTGGACCTGCTGGTGAACACGTGCAACAGCTGCCACGAACGCACCGGCCACGACTACATCAACATCCAGCTACCCACCGCTTCCCGCTTCAGTGATCAGCGGTTCGAACCCTGAGGGTGTGACCGAACGGACCCTCTGACGTCGTAAGCACGACGCATCATGTGAACTGTGCCAGGTGAGCAAGGTCGGCAAGGAGAGTGCCCTATCGGACGAGGAGCTGGTGGCCAGCCTGCAGGAGCGGATGGACGCCGAGCGCTTCGGCGTGCTCTACGACCGCTATGCCGAGCGCGTGTTCCAGAAGTGCATCGCACTGACCCGTGACCGCGATCTTGCCAAGGACCTGACGCACGACATCTTCCTGAAGGTGTTCACCAGCCTCAAACAATTCGACCACCGCGCCAAGTTCGGCACCTGGCTCTACCGCGTGACGCACAACTACTGCCTGGACCATCTGCGCAAGCAGCAGCGCCACAAGGAGGTGGAACTGGAGGATGGGATGGCCGGCCGGCTGGTGGAGGACGATCCGAACGAACTGCGGCTCATGGGCATGCGGGCCGACCGCCTGGACCAGGTGCTGGCCGCGATCGACCCCACGGACCGGGCGCTGCTCCTGATGAAGTATCAGGACGGACTCTCCGTGAAGGAGATCCAGGAGGTGCTGGAGGTGGGCGAGAGCGCGGTGAAGATGCGCATGATGCGCGCGCGGGAGCGGGCGATGTCGTGTTATCACGAGCTATTCCAGGAAGGAGCATGAGCCAGAACCCCTTCCAGATCATCCGCCCCACGGACAAGCCGCCGGAGACCCTGCGCAAGGAGGTGATGTCCAGCGTGAAGCTGGTGATGCTGCTCATGCGTTTCGTGCAATTGTTCATGGCGGACTACGCCAGCTCCCTGTTCGACAAGGTGCGTCTCCTGGGAGACGACCGGAAGGATACCGGACGCAAGACCGGCCGCAACGGACCACCCGATTGACCACCACACATTCCCGAACACATCATGGAACCCACCGAAGTGTACCATACCCTCATCGATTCCTTCAGATCGTACTTCTCGGGCATCATCGCCGGACTTCCCAACCTGGCCAGCGGCCTGGTGGTCCTGTTGTTGGGATGGGTGGCGGCCCGGCTTCTGCGCGCCCTGTTGCTGCGGACAGGCCGCGTCCTTCATCTCGATGCTCATGCCGATCGGCTGGGGATCAGCGCGGTGTTCGGCCGTTTTGGATCGCTCACCCTGACCGGTCTGCTGGCCGGGCTGGTGTACTACCTGATCCTCTTCGTATTCGTCAGTGCGGCCGCGCAGGTGATGCACCTGAACGGGGTCACCCATGCGCTGGACCGGTTCCTCGCGTACCTGCCGACGCTGCTCACGGCGGTGGTCATCTTCATCGGCGGGTTCTGGGCGGCCGACAAGGTGAAGGCGATGGTGTCCAACCTGATGGACTCCATCGGGCTGGCCGGTGGCAAGATCGTGGCCCGGCTGCTCTTCGCGCTGATCCTGCTTTTCATGACCATCACCGCGGTGAACGTCGCGGGGATCGACACCAGTCTGATCACCAACAACATCCTCATCCTGATCGCCGGCGTGCTCATCGCCTTCGCCATCGCCTATGGCACCGCCTCCCGCGAGATCCTGACCAACATCCTCAGCAGCTACTACGGCAAGGACCGGTTCCGCCCGGGCATGCGGATCCGCATCGGGCAGGATGAGGGTGTGGTGGAGAACGTGGACAGCATCTCCATCACACTGCGCACGGCCGATCGCCTCGTGGTGCTGCCCACGCGCGTGCTGATCAACGAGCGCATCGAGGTGCTCGATGGCGGGGCGCCGACCGAATAGGACCATTCAATACCCAACGACCATGGAACAACCCGACCTCGCCACATTGGGCCCGCGCATCTGGGCCTTCGTTCAGAATTACCTCCCCAAGGTCCTGCTCGCCCTCGTGGTGCTGTGGATCGGCCTTCGGATCATCAACATGCTCGTGCGCCTGATGCGCCGCGGCATGGATGCCCGCCACCTCGACGCCACGCTCCAACGGTTCCTCGGGAACCTCGTGGGCTGGGCGCTGAAAGCGATGCTCTTCATCAGCGTGATCCAGATGCTGGGCGTGGCCACCACCAGCTTCGTGGCGGTGCTTGGCGCGGCGGGTCTGGCCGTGGGCCTGGCCCTGCAGGGCACGCTGGCCAATTTCGCCGGGGGCGTGCTGATCCTCATCTTCCGGCCCTTCAAGGTGGGCGACCTTGTCGAGGCGCAGGGTGTGCTGGGCAACGTGAAGGAGATCCAGATCTTCACCACCATCCTGCTCACTCCCGAGAACAAGACGGCCATCATCCCCAACGGGGCCATGGCCAACGGCAACATCATCAACTATTCCAAGGACGGCCGCATGCGTGTGGACCTGACCTTCGGGCTGAACTACGAGAGCCCGGTGAACACGGCCCGTGAGGTGTTGGTGGCCGCCATGCGCGAAGTGCCCAACGTGCTGCAGGATCCCGCGCCCTCCGTCACGGTGTCGAAATTGAACATCGAGGGGATGGAACTGGCGGTGCGTCCGTGGTGCGCCCCGGAACATTACTGGGATGTCTACTTTGGCGTCTACGAAGCGGGCATCCAGGCCATCCAGAAGGCCGGACTGAAAGGACCACAGCCCAGCGTTCGTGTACTGGGCGATCGGAACTGAGAACGAACGGAACAACCCATGATCACATCCATGAAGAAGATCTACACCGCGGTCGTACTGGCCGCCATGACGAGCAGCGTGTTCGCACAGGGAGACCTTGGCGACACCGACCGCAAGAGCCTGCGCGACAAGGGCGAGGCGAAGACCGATTCCGGCAAGGTCTGGACGAAGGGCGGTGTGTTCCAGCTGAACTTCACGCAGGTGCAGCTCACGAACTGGGCGGCTGGCGGTCTCAGCTCGGTGAGCGGGATCGCACAGGCGAACGCCTTTGCGAACAAGCGGAAGGGGCGCATCGCGTGGGACAATTCGATCGCGCTGGCATACGGCCTCCTGGCACAGGAGGGCAAGAAGACCTTCAAGTCCGATGACCGCTGGGAATTGAACAGCCGCTATGGCTATCAGATGAAGGGCCCGTGGTACGCGTCGGCGATGCTGCAGGTGCGCTCGCAGTTCACCGAGGGTTTCGATGCCAATGCGGACACGGTGAAGATCTCCAACTTCATGGCGCCGGGCTACCTGCTCTTCGGTCTGGGCGTGGACTGGAAGCCGAACGAGCACTTCAGCCTCTTCCTGTCGCCGGCCACGGCGAAGATCACCTTCGTGATGGACCAGGACCTGGCCGATGCAGGAGCGTATGGTGTGGATCCCGCGGTGTACGAATTGGACACACTGGGCAACCCCGTGCGCAAGGTGACGGCGGGCAAGAACTCCCTGTTCCAGTTCGGTGCGTTCCTGAACGCCACCTACCAGACGGATGTGGCGAAGAACATCAGCTTCATGACGAAGTTGGACCTGTTCAGCAACTATCTGAAGGAGCCGCAGAACATCGATGTGAACTGGGAGATGCTGTGGACCTTCAAGGTGAACGACTGGTTCGCCGCGACGCTGGGCACACAGCTGATCTACGACAACGACATCGACATCGCCTGGAAGGAGGGCAGCGTGCAGCACTACGGGCCCACCACGCAGTTCAAGGAGACGCTGGGCGTGGGTCTCACGTTCAAGTTCTAAGGGCGGTCATTCGATCCGGGGAAGGGCCGCGAACGCGGCCCTTTCTCATTTCGAGCCCGGCGCGAAACGCCACGCATCACGGATCGGTTCGACGAGGCCGTAGAGCACGGGGTCGCCGATCCGTAGGGAGACGCTCATGCTCCGCACTGTCGCAACGGAGCGGCCGGGGTTCCAGACATAAGCGCGCAATGCGGGGTGGTCCGTGGTCAGGTCGATGTCGGCCAGCTTGATGGCCGCGACGATCCGCGGACCGCCGCATTGCTGCGCGCTGGCATTGGCATAGGCCAGGAGGCTGTCGCCGTCGTGCAGTTCGAGCACCACGCGGAGCTCGGCCGGCGGTCCTTCACCGCACGTGAGTTGTGCCTCGATCCGGTCGTTGGTGCCTCGGGCCAGCTGGATGCGTTCATCGAAAAGCAATCCGAAATCGCGGTCGCGCATGTCCAGCACATGGCGGGTGCTGTCCGTGGGATCGACGATCACGGGCAGGTCGTTGTGCCAATGGCCGTCCGCGGCTGCATCGGGCAGGAACGTCACCTCCCAGCGCTTGTCGTTGATGCCCTGGCCGTGCCGCGTGAACGTGCAGCGCTGTCCCTCCACCAGGTCGGTCCGCTGGACCAGAGCAGGGAAGTACGCCTGCACGAGGCCCGGCAAGGCGGGAGGGGTCGATACGAAGAGGCCGAGCACGATGGTGTCCGCTCCGCTCCGCAGCATGTCATGGATCACCGCCGCGGGACCGGCGGCACGGCGCACGCGATGGGCGTTCGCGGTGGCGGGGTAATACCGCGGTTCGTTCGCATAGAAGTCCAGCACCTCTTCCGGCGCATCGAGCCAGACCTGCGTGTGCCGATCGCCCGCATGGTCCACGGCGGCCTGCAGGAAGGCTTCGTACTTCGCGTGATAGAACGTGCGGTAGTGCTGACGCCGGAACACCAGGCCGACGGTGGCGATGCCCGCCAGTGCGCATGCGATGCCGACACTCGGCAGCGCGTTGAGCCTGGGGAAGCGGCCGATGAAGGCGAGCAGCAGGAAGGGGAAGCTGAACAGCAGCATGGAATGCTGGAGCACGGGGGCGCGCAGCACCGAGTAGAGCAGGCCCATCGCCAGGGGCACCAGTCCCCAGATCAGCATGAGGGGTATAAAGGGATCTCGGGCGGGGTGCTTCAGGCCGTTCCACAGGGACACCGCGACGACCGCCACGAGTGCGGCCACCAGCAGTGGGCAGTATTCGGCCACCCAGTAGAGGTGGTCAGGCACCCAGCGCGGCCCCGGCGGCTGCAGCCATTCCTGCAGCCCCCCGATGCCCAGCTGGCGCAGGACGATCGGCACGTTGGGCAGGTAGAGCACGATGACCGTCGCGCAGGCGATCAGGTAGCTCCGTCGTCGCGTGAGCAGCAGCCCGCTGCCCAGCACCAGTGCGGCGACCATCAGCGCGAAGTGGTGGGCGTAGGCACTGCCCACCGCACCGATCACCATGCCCCACCAGGTGGCGCGTGTTCCATGCACGAGCTGACGTGTCCATTGGTCGGCGAGCAAGGCAATGGTGAAGGCACCGAAGGCATAGGGCCGTGCGATCTGGCCGTACATGACGGTGTACTGCAGGGTGGCGTAGAGCGCGGTGAGCAACAGGGCCACGGTGGCGTTGGTCCAGGCGAAGGCGAAGCGGTAGAGCAGGAGCAGGGCGCCGAGGGACATCAACAGGAAGGGCAGTTTCACCGCGCCCTCGGAGAAGCCGAAGAGCTTCGTCCACGCCCACTCGAAGACCTGGACGCCGGGCGGGTGGGTGTCGAGTTCGATCACGCCCTTTTGGATCGTGTCCCACAACCCCGTGTGGATGCGCACCAGCGCGCTGATCTCGTCGTGGGTGAAGGGGATGTGGGGCCAGCCCCAGAAGCGGAGGATGGCGGCCCAGAGGAAGAGGATGCCGAAGGCGGTGCGCGCCCACCGCGGACCAGGCAGCCAGGCGCGGTCGTGGAGGGCGGGGCGTTGCCACCAGGGCTCAGCCCTCGCGGTCGAGGTCGCGCTGGACATCGCGGGCCTTGATGCTTTCGCGTTTGTCAAAGGTCTTCTTGCCCCTGGCCAGGGCGATCTCGAGCTTGGCGAAGCCGTTGGGAGCGATGAAGAGGCGGGTGGGCACGATGGTCATGCCGACATCCTTGGTCTTCCGCTTCAACTTGTCCAGCTCGTTGCGCTTGAGCAGCAGCTTGCGGTCGCGGGTGGGATCGTGCACGTAGTGGACGTTCGAGCCATAGGGTGCGATGCGCAGGCCGCGGACGAAGAGCTCCTCGCCGATGAAGGTGCAGAAGGCATCGGTGAGGTTGGCACCGCCCGCACGGATGCTCTTGATCTCGGAGCCCATGAGCACCATGCCGCATTCGTAGGTGTCGAGCAGGTGGTACTCGAACGCGGCGCGGCGGTTCTTCACGTCGATGGTCGGGGCGGCCATGGCGGCGAAGCTACGGGGGAGGGGAAGATGGGTGTTGGTTGATGGTTATTCGTTGTTGGTTCATGGTTGTTCGTTGATCTGGTGTGGTGGTATGGAAGAGAGGGAGGGCAATGGAATTCACCGCAAAGACGCGAGGGACGCAAAGGGTCGGTGCGCTTGTTTGTCCTCGTGAGGCGAACTGGCGCGCCAGAGGTGGGCAGCCGCGGCACAGCCGCAGACGAACAAGCGAGTGCGCAAGCGCATGGATGGTCGGCCGCAGAGGCACGAAGGCGCAAGGGAGGATCCATAGAAGGCCATCCGCGGCTCAGCCGGGGACGAACGAAGAACGAGAGCTAGGATGGTCAAAGACACGGATCGAAGATCCGCGCCAGCGCAAGAGCACAGCCGCGGACGAGCGCGGGCTGAAGCAATGGCAGTTCCGAGGAAGTTGAAGGACGCTTGCGTCGTGTTGGAGGGGACTGCGGGTTTGTGGAACGGCGCTTCGGGCGAGGAAATGGGGAATTCAGGAAAGGAAATGGCGTCTTCAGGTGGATCGAACGTGGTGCGGAAGGTCCCCGACCGCCGCATCGGTCCGGGCGAACACCGCGGAACGGGGTGGCCTTCCCGGCAGGACCAGGACCGGCGCAGCATCCTGTTCCTTCGCGCTTTCTTCCCGGTTCGTCAGGGTCGGTGTGCGCGTTCGCGCGCTGCAGGTCAGCTTCGCGGCCCATGACACGCATCCTCTACCACCTGCCTTTCGTTCTGCTCTTTTCCGCACCGCTGCATGCCCAGGAATGGACCGGGGCCGTGGACAGTGATTGGAACAACGCCGCGAACTGGACCGACTGGCCGCTGAGCGGCGAGGACCTGACGGTGGACCCTGCGAACTACACGGGCGCCATGGCCGCCCCGGTGGTGGCCACGGGCGCCACCTTCGTGCCTGACCGCCTCTTCGTGCAGAACGGCGCCACGCTGGCGATCGCGGCCGCGCTGACGGTGGCTGACCGCACGATCATTGCCGATGACGAAGTGGTGATGACCGCCGGTTCGCTCCTGAGCGATCGGTCGATCATGGAGACGGGTGGCACCTTCGGCCTGGACGCGGGCACGATCACCACCGGGCGTCTGGTGCTGGGCGATGACGGAACGCAACCCAGCCGCTTCGACCAGAACGGTGGCACCACAACGGTCACGGGCGAGTTCGGCTTCGACGTGGCGGTGACCGCCTCCGCGCCCGTGTGCGCGGTGCATGGCGGCATGCTGACGGTGAACACCGACGCGGTGTGGCTTGGTGTGGCCCCGGGTTCCGGTGCGGGCCGTTTGGAGGTGCACGGTGGCACGATGCAGGTGAACGGCAGCCTTGGCAACACGAACAACAGCACGATCGATCTGCGCGTGGCACTGACCGGCGGCACGCTGGTGGTGAACGGTGCGACACTGGACCTGGCGCACGCGACCGACAGTCTGGTGATGACCGGCGGTGAACTTGGACTGGACAATGCGCTGGTGGTGCACAACGCTGGTCGCGTGTACGGCACGGCGGGTGTGACACGGGTGCTGGACCAGACCGAGCTGCGCGGAACGGGCGGCTACCGTTTTCACCATATGATGATCGAAGCGGGTGCCACCCTGCAGCATACCGGTCCGGCGGAAATGGCGGTGAGCGGCGATTGGATGAACGCGGGCACGTTCGCCGCACAACAGAACACCGTGGCCTTCGTGGGCGACACGGCCCAGACGGTGACGGCCACCGCCTTCCACGGGTTGCGCATCGCGAACACGGGTGGGGGTGTTGTGCCCGGGCCCGGCAACACCACGGTGGCGGGTGCACTGGTATTGGACAACGGCCTGGTGCACACGGACCCCACGGCCATGGTGACACTGCTACAGGGCGCGACCGCCACGAGCGGAAGCGCGCAGAGCCACGTGGCCGGCCCGTTGCGCAAGGTGGGGAACGATGATTTCGTGTTCCCCGTGGGCCAGGACGGCCTCTGGCGCCGGATCGGTGTGGAGGAACTGAACGATCAGGACACCGAACTGACCGCGACATACTTCCCCACGCACCATGCGGACACCACCACCCTCGACGCCGGGTTGGCGGCGGTGAGCACCACGGAGCACTGGACGCTCACGCGCGCGGTGACGACGGACGCCGCCCGCGTGACGCTGTATTGGGAGGACGCGGCCTGGAGCGACCTGGGCGATTGCAGTGCGCTTGGTGTGGCCTATTGGAACGGCGTGAGCTGGTCCGGTGCGGTGGGCCAGACGCTGGGTAGCTGCCAGGGCAACGATGCGGGCACCGTGCAGAGCGATGATGCCATACCGGTGTTCGCGGCGTTCACCTTCGGTACGTCGGACGGCACGATCGGTGTGGAGGAGCTGCGGCCGGTGGACCTGCCGGCGCACCCATCACCGGCGGACACCTGGACCATGGTACCCGCGCTGGCACCGGACGCACACCTGTTCGTATACGATGCCGACGGCCGCGAGATGGCCGTGCCCGTGGTCCGGCAGGGGGATCACCTGCGAATGGCCACGGACGGTCTGCCGGCCGGGCTCTACCAATTGGTGCAGTGGTCGGAGGGCCGGCCGTTGGGCAAGGGTCGTGTGCTGGTGATGCGTTGAGCGCGGTGCGTGCTGGTGGAGAAGTAGGGGTGGATCGGCCACGATAGGGCGAGGAGGTATCCACGAAGTGCGACGAGGGCGGGTGCCCGGGTGTTCGACCGAAGGGGCGCGTACGCCGTGAACGGGGAGTGCATGTGATCGGCGGGAGTGCGCCGGCCTGGAGGCAGGATCAGACACCGCGCCGCGCGTCCACGAGCATGCGTAGCGCAACCGACCTCCGGTCATTTCCTTCAAGTTGGCCTTCCATTCTTCCGGCTGATCGGTCAGGTACGACCAGCCGCCGATGGATTACCTTCGTAGAAATGACCGGTATCCGGCGCTCCGCGATCGTTCTGATGCTGCTGCTCCTGGGGCAGCAGGTGATGCCGGCGTTATGGCGCATGGACTGCCGCATGAGCGGGCGGCACATCCTTTCCTGGGGCGAGGCGGTGACCTGCGGCAGCGGCACCTCATCCAGTGAAGCCACCCTCGACCTCTCCTGCTGCGATCTGAACAAGGTGGGTAGCACGATGAAGGAAATGGTGCCGACGACCACGGAAGTGGTCGTGCCCGTTCTTGCCACCTTCATTCTTCTTTTCCCCACGCAGGCCTTTTTGGCCGGCACGGAACGTCTCGCGGACATCCGTCCGGATGGCGGTCCACCGGATCGGATACAGCTCCGGTCGACCCGTACGCGTGTGCTGCGGCTATGAGCCGTTGATCACCCCTGCCCTGACCACACGGGGCCTTCTCTTTCCATTTCCTTCACAACGCTGATGCGGTCCCTGGCGCGTGCGTCCCGGTCCATCCGCATCGATCCTCCGGATGCCGACCACGGCGCGCCAGGACCGGACGCACGTTGGATCGACGACCATGGTGAACGGCTTCATCCGTTTCTTCCTGAAGAACCCGCTGGTGACGGCACTGCTGGTTCTGGGCATGCTGATCTGGGGCGCGGCCACCGCTCCGTTCGGCTGGCACCTGGGCGGGTTGCCGAGCGACCCTGTGCCGGTGGACGCCATACCGGACATCGGCGAGAACCAGCAGATCGTGGTGACGGAGTGGCCCGGCCGTTCCCCGCAGGATGTGGAGGACCAGGTGACCTACCCGCTCACCACGAGCCTACTGGGCATTCCCGGGGTGCGCACCGTACGGAGCTCATCGATGTTCGGTCTGTCCAGCATCTACATCATCTTCGACGAAGGCGTCGAATTCTATTGGTCGCGATCGCGCGTGCTGGAGAAATTGAACGCCCTGCCCGCCGGCCTACTGCCGGAGGATGTTTCCCCCGCCCTGGGCCCTGATGCCACCGCCCTGGGCCAGGTCTTCTGGTACACGATCGAGGGCCGCGACAGCAGCGGTGCCACCACTGGCGGCTGGGACCTGAACGAACTGCGGACGATCCAGGACTTCCAGGTGCGCTATGCGTTGAACGCCGTCCCGGGTGTGAGCGAGGTGGCTTCGATCGGCGGCTTCGTTCAGGAATACCAGGTGGATGTGGATCCTGATGCACTGAAGGTCTACGGCATCGGCCTGATGCAGGTGGCCGACGCGGTGAAGCACGCCAACCTGGACGTGGGTGCGCGCACCGTGGAGATCGACCAGGCGGAATACCTGGTACGCGGACTGGGCTATCTGCATTCGCTGGACGACCTGCGCAACAGCGTGGTGGGCGCGCACGATGGCGTGCCGGTGCGTGTGCGCGATGTCGCGCACGTGACACTGGGCCCCGCACCACGCCGCGGTCTGCTCGACAAGGAAGGCGCCGAAGTGGTGGGTGGCGTTGTGGTGGCCCGGTATGGGTCCAATCCGCTCGCGGTGATCGACCAGGTGAAGGCGCGCATCGCCGAGATCGCGCCCGGACTGCCCAAGCGCGTGCTCCCCGATGGCCGCACCAGTCGTCTCACGATCGTTCCGTTCTACGACCGCACCCGGCTGATCCACGAAACGCTGGGCACCCTGGAGGAGGCGCTTTCATTGGAGGTGCTGATCACGATCCTGGTGGTGGTGGTGATGCTGCTGGACCTGCGCAGTTCCCTGGTGATCGCCGCCCTGCTGCCACTGGCTGTGTTGATGGTGTTCGTGGCCATGCGCTACACCGGCGTGGACGCGAACATCGTGGCGCTTTCCGGCATCGTGATCGCCATCGGCACCATGGTGGACCTCGGCATCGTGCTCTCGGAGAACATCATCAGGCACAAGCGGGAAGCCGGACCCGAGGTGCCGATCGGTGAGGTGGTGTACACCGCGGCGGTGGAAGTCGCCCCGGCGATCATCACCTCGGTGTCCACGACCATCGTGGGCTTCATTCCTGTTTTCGCCCTGCAGGCGGCGGAAGGCAAACTGTTCCATCCGCTGGCCTTCACCAAGACCTACGCCCTGATGGCCGCACTGCTCGTGGCCCTGGCGGTGCTACCCACCCTGGCCCGGCTGGTGTTCCGCGACCGTGCGTTCAAGGGACGGCATCGATGGATCGTGCGCGCCTTGATGGGAGCCGCTGCCCTGACGATCGCCTGGACGGTGGACTTGTCGGCCGGTATTGCGCTCGGTCTGTATGTCCTCGCTTCCTGGACCGCGCCCCGCTTGGCACGATGGTGGCCGCCGGCGCGACATCTGCCCTTGGTGGTCGTGATCGTCACGGCGCTGTTACTCCTCACGCATCTGTGGCTGCCCCTCGGCGCGGACCGCAGCCTGTTCACCAACATGTTCTTCGTGGCGCTGTTGGTGGGCGTGGTGCTGGTCGGACTGCTCGTGTTGCAATGGCGCTACCGCCGCATCCTCGGCTGGTGCCTGACGCACAAGCGCACCTTCCTGAGCATCCCCCTGTTGCTCATCCTGATCGGTCTCCTCATCTGGCAGGGCGCCGACCGCATGCTGGCCCCGATCGACCGGGCGTTCGCCGCCATCGGTCTGGACCTCCGGAACACCGGAGCGCAGCGCGCATTGGCCGATATTTTCCCCGGCGTGGGCAAGGAGTTCATGCCCGCCCTGGACGAAGGCAGCTTCCTGCTGATGCCCACCAGCATGCCACACGCGGGTGTGACCGAGAACGCCCGCGTGCTGAAGCAGTTGGACGAACGCGTCGCGGCGATCCCCGAGGTGGAGATGGTGGTGGGCAAGGCCGGACGGACCACCTCCGCGCTGGATCCCGCACCGATCTCCATGTACGAGAACATCATCAACTACCGGCCGGAATACGAGGTCGATGCCATGGGGCATCGCATGCGTTTCCGGACCGACGATGACGGCCGCTACATCACCCGCACCGGTGACACGCTGACCCATCCGGAAGCCCTGGCGCGCGGGCTGCACGCACAGGACCTTGTGCCGGACCCCAACGGGGAATACTACCGGAACTGGCGCGACGAGGTGCGATCACCGGACGACATCTGGTCGCACATCGCCGGGGCCGCCGAACTGCCGGGCGTGACCAGCGCGCCACAATTGCAGCCCATCGAAACACGGCTGGTGATGCTGCAGACCGGCATGCGCGCCCCGATGGGCATCAAGGTGCAAGGGCCCGATCTGGCCACCATCGAGGCGTTCGGCCGCCGGTTGGAAACGATCCTGAAGACCGTACCCAGCGTACGCGCCGAGGCGGTCTTCGCGGACAGGATCGTGGGCAAGCCCTACCTGGAGCTCGCGATCAAGCGCGACGCCATCGCACGCTACGGGCTCACCGTCGCGGACGTCCAGCGCACGATCAACATCGCCATCGGCGGCATGCCGTTGACCACCACCGTGGAAGGGCGTGAACGCTTCGACGTGCGCGTACGCTATCCGCGCGAGCTGCGCGACCGACCCGAACGCATCGCCAAGGTGCTGGTGACCACGAGGACCGGCGCGCAGGTGCCCCTGGGGGAACTCGTGGACCTGCGCTACGCACGCGGTCCGCAGGTGATCAAGAGCGAGGACACCTTCCTGGTGGGCTACGTGCTCTTTGACAAACGCGAAGGGCATGCGGAGGTGGACGTGGTGCAGGATGCGCAGCACGCCATCCAGGCCCACATCGCTGATGGATCGCTCCAGGTCCCCGCCGGTGTGAGCTTCCGGTTCTCGGGCAGCTACGAGAACGAGGTGCGCGCAGAGAAGCGGCTCGCGATCATCCTGCCCGCCGTGCTGCTGCTGGTGTTCCTGATCCTCTACTTCCAGTTCCGGTCGATCAGCACGGCCCTGATGGTGTTCACCGGCGTGGCCATGGCCTTCACCGGCGGATTCCTGCTGCTGTGGGCGTACGGCCAACCCTGGTTCCTGCACGTGCACGTGTTCGGTACGGACCTCCGCGAGCTGTTCGCCATGCACACGGTGAACCTGAGCGTGGCCGTGTGGGTGGGGTTCATCGCGTTGTTCGGCATCGCCACGGACGACGGCGTGCTGATCGCCACCTACCTGGACCAACGCATGGCCGCGGAACGGCCCCACACCATCGCCGGCGTGCGGCATGCCGTGATGGAGGCCGGCGCGCGACGCGTGCGTCCGGCCGTGATGACGATCGCCGTGACGGTGATCGCCCTGCTGCCCGTGCTCACCTCCACCGGCCGGGGATCGGACATCATGGTGCCGATGGCGATCCCGGCGTTCGGAGGCATGCTCGTGGCGGCCATCACCATCTTCATCACGCCGGTGCTCTACTGCTGGCGCGAGGAACGCAAACTCCGCCACCGCTCATGAGCACACGCATGCAACCCCGACGTCCCGGGCGGCGCAATTCGGCCCGCATCGCCACCGTCCTGCGCGGAGGCGTGCTCCTGCTCTTGCTCCTGCCCCTCATCCTCCGCGCGCAACCCCTCGACACGCTGGTCGTGCAGGCCTGGGCGAACGATCCCGCGCTGAAAGCGAAGGACCTGGAGTTCCAGGCGGCGATGCAGAAAGTAGCCCAGGTGAGCACGCTGCCCGATCCACGTCTCTCGCTCGGGGTGTTCATCACGCCGGTGGAGACCCGTCTCGGGCCGCAGCGGGCCAAGGTCTCGCTGACGCAGATGTTCCCCTGGTTCGGCATGCTGGACGCCCAGGGCCGGGCGGCCGAGGCACGTGCCCAGGCGGTCTACGACGGTTATCTGGCCGAGCGCGACGCCGTGGCCTTCAAGGTGCGTGCCGCGTTCCATCCCCTGCATGAACTGGACCGCTCCCTGCAGGTGGAGCACCGCGAATTGGTCTTGTTGTCCCGGTTGGAGGACCTTGCCCGGGAGCGCTATGCGAACGGCCAGGTGACCCAGGTGGACGTGCTCCGTGCACGCATGGCCACCAACGCCCAGCGTACGGCCGTGGATGTACTGGAGGCCCAGCGCTCCTCCCTGGTGGCCCGGTTGAACGCGCTGCTGGACCGCGCCGCCGACACACCGGTGAACGTCGTGGACAGCATCGCCGTGATCGACATGTCCGCATGGCCTTCGCCGGACAGTCTGGAGCGGGCGCCGGACCTGATCGCGCTGCAGGACCAGGCGCGCGCGGCGAACGCGCGGGCCGATGCCGCACGCGCCGCCGGCGGGCCCAGCTTCGGCCTCGGGCTCGACTACATGTGGATCGATCCGCGCACGGATGCCGACCCTCCGGGCAATGGCCGCGACGCGCTCATGCCCATGCTCACCCTCGACCTGCCCATCTTCCGCAAGCGCTACACCAGCGCGCGCATGGAGGCCGAACTGGATGAACAGCGCTTCGACCGGATGCATGAAGCGGCCCTGCGCGACCGGCAGGCCGCGTATGCCGAAGCCTGGTGGCAGGCCCGGAAGGGCGCCCTGATGGTGGAACTGATGGACGCCCAGATCGACCTGGCCCGAAGCGCGGCGGACCTGCTGGTGGAAGCGTATGCCCAGGGTCAGGAACGTTTCGAGGAAGTGCTGCGCATGGAGGACATGCTGCTGCGCTACCGACTGGCGCGCCTCTCCGCCTTGAAGGAACATCGCATCGCGGTGGCGAAGCTCCAGTACCTCACATCCATCGACAACAACAACTGAAGAACATCAACACAACGACCATGAAGGACAGGAAGACCATCGGAACGCGCTTCGCCACGCTCGCATGCACCGCATCCCTGCTGCTCATCGCATGCGGCGGGAACGATGCGGACGATGCACATCGGATGAACGGCGACGGCCACATGCAGCACATGGAGAACAACCACCAGGACATGGACCACAGGGACAACGGGGCAGGCACGATGCCCATGGACAGTGCCGACGTGGACAGCATGGAGGTGGGTGCCGTCATGTACCGGTGCCCCATGCGGTGCGAAGGCGACAAGACCTATCCGAAAGCCGGGAAGTGTCCTTCGTGCGGCATGCCGATGCGGGAGGTGAAGAGCTAGCGCGGTGGAGGATCCACACCCTTTGGGCCGAAAAGACCGAACGATGCCATGAAACTCATCAAATGGATACGCACGCATTGGGTCTGGGTGGCGTTGTTCGCCGGGGGCCTGGTACTGGGCGTCCTGCTGGGCCGCTCCGGTCCGGCCGCCACCCCGGCAACGACGTCGACATCCTCAGCGGGCACGGCGGACGTACAGGGCATCTGGACGTGCGCCATGCATCCCCAGATCCGCATGGACCGCCCCGGCAAGTGTCCCATCTGTGGCATGGACCTGATCCCGGTGGGCAGCATGGGTGCCGACACGTCGACCGCGGGCGTACACATGTCGCCCCGCGCCATGGCCCTGGCGGACGTGCGCACCACGGTGGTGGGCGGCGGTACCCCGGGAGGCGGCCTGCGCACCACGGGCCGGATCGACGTGGATGAAAGACGTCTGCGCACCCAGCTCGCACAGTTCCCAGGACGCATCGAACGGCTGTTCGTGGACGTGACCGGAACGCATATCGCCGTGGGCGACCCCGTGGCGGAGGTCTACGCGCCCGACCTCGTGGTGGCCCAGCAGGAACTGTTGCGCGCGGCGCAGGACAGCACCCTTGCGCCCGGCATCTACCGTGCCGCGAAGGAGAAGCTGCGCTCCTGGAAGCTCACCGATGCCCAGATCCTCGACCTGGAGCGTGGCGGACGACCGCGGGAGAACTTCACCATCCTGGCGGATGTGTCCGGCACGGTGCTCAAGCGGCTGGTGGTGCAGGGCGACCAGGTGATGCGCGGTCAACCGCTACTGCGTGTGGCGGCACTGGACCCCATCTGGGCCCAGGTGGACCTCCACGAATCCGACCTGTCCGTGGTGCGCGTGGGCGATCCGGTGTCCATCGCGGTGCCCGCCCTGCCGGGCAGCACCTTCAAGGGACGGATCAGCTTCATCGATCCGCTGGTGGACCCGAGGACACGCGTGGCACGGGCCCGCGTGGAGCTAGCGAACCCCGGCGTCCGGCTGATGCCCGACATGTACTTCAATGCGACCATCACCCCCACGCATGCCGTGGGCGATACGGCGATCGTGGTGCCGGCCAGTGCCGTGCTGTGGACGGGCGTGCGCTCGGTGGTCTACGTGAAACACCAGGCGACCGATGGCCTGCGCTTCACCCTGCGCGAAGTGGTCCTGGGACCGATGCTGGACGATACCTACGTGATCCGTTCCGGACTTCAGCGTGGCGAGGAGATCGCCACCAACGGGGTCTTCTCCATCGATGCCGCCGCCCAGCTGCAGGGCCTGCCGAGCATGATGGACCCGGCAGGCGGCGCGCCGGTGATGCACCATCACGGGTCCATGGAAAGCATGCCCGGCATGTCGGACAAGGCGAAGGACAAGCCGGTCAGATCCGAGCACGCACAACTGAAGGTGATCGGCAACTGCGACCTCTGCAAGGAGCGGATCGAAAAGGCCGCCCTATCCGTGACCGGTGTTCGCTCGGCGGTATGGGACGTGGACGACTCGATGCTCACCACGGAATTCATGCCGGGTATGACGACGTTGCGCACGATCTCGAAGGCTGTGGCCGGCGCCGGCCACGACACTGAATTGGACCAAGCGCGTGAGGAGGATTACGAAGCGCTGCCCGAATGCTGTCAGTACAGATCGGAGTCTGAGCAATGAGGTGCTATGGATGAACATAAGGGCCATATGAATGAACATGCACATGATCACAGGGATGAAAAGCGACCAACCAATTCCACCGAACACCATGATGGCCATCATGACCATCACCGCATGATGATCGCCGAGTTCCGGCGGCGTTCCTGGATCGCGACGGTCCTGTCCGTGCCCGTGCTGGTGCTGTCCCCGATGATCCAGCAGTTGCTCGGCTATGCGCTGGACCCGCCGGGGCGCATGTACATCCTGCTGGCACTTTCCACCTTCATCTACTTCCACGGTGGCTGGCCCTTCCTGAAGGGGGCCGTGGATGAGGTGCGCCGGCGCAAGCCCGGCATGATGACGCTCGTCGGGGTGGCCATCACCGTGGCCTGGGCCTACAGCGCGGCGATCGTGTTCGGCCTGCAGGGGGCGGACTTCTTCTGGGAGCTGGTCACATTGATCGACATCATGTTGCTCGGCCATTGGGTGGAGATGCGCTCCGTGCTGGGCGCCTCACGATCGCTCGAACTCCTGGTCGAACTGATGCCCGCCACCGCCCATCGCGTGGAGGGCGACCAGGTGAACGACGTGGCGATCGACGAACTGCAGCAGGGCGACCTGGTGCTGGTGAAGCCCGGCGAGAAGATGCCCGCGGACGGCAAGGTGACCGAGGGCGAAAGCCAGGTGGACGAGAGCATGCTGACGGGCGAATCGATGCCGGTGCGCAAAGGCAGGGACGATGAAGTGATCGGCGGTTCGGTGAACGGGAACGGCCCGCTGCGCATCCGCGTGAGCCGCACGGGAAAGGACAGCTATCTGGACCAGGTGATCGAACTGGTGCGCTCCGCCCAGCAGAGCAAGAGCCGCACGCAGGGTTTTGCGGACACCGCGGCGAAGTGGCTGGTGTTCGTCGCGTTGGGTGCCGGCGTTGTGGCCTTCCTGGCCTGGTGGGCGGCCGGTGCTGATCTCGAATACGCCCTGCAGCGCATGGTCACCGTGATGGTGATTTCCTGTCCGCATGCCTTGGGCCTTGCGATCCCCTTGGTGGCGGCGATCTCCACCACCCTGGCGGCTCACAACGGGCTGCTCATCCGCAACCGCACGGCGTTCGAGAACGCCCGGAAGATCACCACCATCCTTTTTGACAAGACCGGTACCCTCACGGAGGGCTCCTTCGGTGTGTCGGCCATTTCGCCATTGACCGGGGACATGGAGGAAGCCGACGTGCTCCGACTTGCAGCCGCGTTGGAGACCGGATCGGAGCATCCGATCGCCGCGGGCATCGTGAAGGCCGCGCGTCAACGCGACCTCAAGCCGCCGGAGGCGAAGGACCTCCAGGCGATCACCGGCAAGGGCGTGCGCGCCACGGTCGACGGCGCTCCCGTGGCCGTAGTGAGCCCGGGTTACCTGAAGGAGAAGCACATCGAGGTCCCCACGAACGCGCAGGGGATGACCGGTACGGTGGTGTACGTGCTGAAGGATGATCGGCCCGTGGGTGCCATCGCCCTGGAGGACCGGATTCGGGATTCATCGCGGCCTGCGGTGAAGGCCTTTCAGGAGGAAGGCATCCGCGTGATCATGGCGACGGGCGACAACGAGCGCGTCGCTCTTCAAGTAAGCGAAACCCTTGGTTTGGATGGCTACCATGCCGGCGTGTTGCCACACGAAAAGGTGGATATCGTGAAGCGTTTGCAAAGCGAAGGTCAATACGTGGCCATGACCGGCGATGGTGTGAACGATGCCCCGGCACTGGCCCAGGCAGACATCGGCATCGCCGTGGGTTCGGGCACCGACGTGGCCGCAGAAACCGCCGACATCATCCTGGTGAACAGCGATCCACGGGACATCCGTGCTTTGATCCGCTTCGGCCGGGCGACACACCGCAAGATGGTGCAGAACCTGGCGTGGGCAACGGGCTACAATGTGGTGGCGATCCCCCTTGCAGCCGGTGCGCTCGCCTTCGCGAACATCATGATCGGGCCCGCCGTAGGTGCGGTGCTCATGAGCCTCAGCACCGTGATCGTGGCGATGAACGCCGGGCTGTTGCGCATGCAGGCGCAAGGCCTTTTGCGTTCAAGCCATATACCGGGCATGGAAGGGACCCATATGGAGGCCCACACATTGGATCCCCACGATACGCCCCCACATCACTGACCAACTCGAAATATTTTGCGACCATGCGATACCCTGCGCGACGCACCTTGCTTCTTTGCACGATGAGCACCGTTCTTTTCCTGTCCTGCCGCAAGGATCCAGCGGCTCCCGTTGGCACGGTCGGTCCCACGCCCCTCATGCTGGACCTGCCACAATGGGTGCTCGATTCCATCGGCCCCATGCCCATGCCGGTGGACAACCCGCTGACCGTGGAGGGTGTGGCGCTGGGCCGGCGTCTGTTCCATGAGAAGATGCTGAGCGACGACGGCACGATGAGTTGCGCCAGCTGCCACCTTCAGGAACACGGTTTCAGCGACCCCGATGCCTTCAGCACCGGCACGGACGGGACCGTCGGCGACCGCAACGCGATGGCGGTTGTCAACATGGGCTGGTCGGAGAACCTGTTCTGGGATGGCCGCCGCCATAGCCTGGAAGGCCAGGCCCACGACCCGGTGACCAACCCCATCGAAATGCACAACACCTGGCCCATCGTGGTGGACCGACTGCAGAACGACCCGCTCTATCCGGACCTTTTCCAAGCCGCCTTCGGCACCAGCGCGGTGGACAGCGACCTTGTGGTGATGGCCATCGCCCAGTTCGAGCGTACAATGGTCTCCTTCGATTCCCGGTTCGACCGCTTCTACTATGGTGGTGACAGCTCCGTTCTCGACCAGATGGAATTGGACGGCATGGCTTTGTTCGACCGGCATTGCATGCAATGCCACGATCTCGGGCTGTTCACGGACGATGATCTGCGCAACAATGGACTGCCGTTCCCGGTGACCGATAGTGGGCTGGCCGCAGTGTCCGGGCTGTCCACGGACCTCTACAAATTCAAGGTTCCCACCCTGCGAAACATTGCGGCCACCGCCCCCTACATGCACGACAGCCGGTTCGCCACGCTCTTTGACGTGGTGACCTTCTATGGCGGTCATGTGGATGGGAATTCCCCCAATGTGGATTCCACGAACCTCGCGGGCCTGTTGAACCTGCAGAACGGCAATTTCTCGTGGGACCAGAAGCAACAGCTGATCGCATTCCTGAACACGCTTACGGACAGCACCTTCCTGACCGATCCGCGTTTCACCGCACCTTGATCGGACCGTACCTTAGGTATATGACCCATTCCCGGAACATACTGACCTACGCGCTTTCGTATCTCCCGTCCCTTCTCTCCGCACAAGGTCTCACCTGGGGACCTGCGATCGATTGCAGTGGCACCGGTTCGGGCTTCTATCGCCCCCGGATCGCACTGAACGCCGCCCAACATCCCGTGGTGCTCTGGGGTGATGCCCCGAGCGGGGCCGCTTACGTGAGCGCATGGAACGGTGTGGCGTTCAGCGCACCCCAACCGGTCCAGCCTGCAGGGGTGCAGGTGGCGGCCGCCGATTGGCAGGGGCCCGAACTGGATGCCCTGGGCAACGAGGTCTGGGTGGTCTTCAAAGCCCTGCCCGAGATGGACATGCCCATGTACGCCGTGCGGTCCCTTGACGGCGGAACGACCTGGAGCGATACGCTGCGGATCGGGGCGACCAATGGACCTTTCGACCGCTTTCCGACGGTGGCGCTGGGTCCATCCGCCGGCGCGGTGGTGGAATACATGGCGTTCGACAGTGGTTTCACCGACCCCCGCCACGTGACGACACGCTGGGTGGGAGGCGCCTGGGAGCCCCCGGTGCCGGTCAGCGCGCCCTTCGCACCGGGCGAGGTGTGCGATTGCTGTCCGGGGAGGGCGCTCGCGCAGGGGGATACCGTGGTGGTGGTGTACCGCAACAACAATGCGAACCTGCGCACCATCTGGGCGGGTGTGTCCGGGGATGGCGGAGCCACATGCACCAGCGGTGCGGATATCGATCCGACCGGTTGGACGTTCAACACTTGTCCCTCTTCCAGTGCCGATGGCGCCATCGCCGGGGACAGTCTGCGCTACGTGCTGATGTCCGGTGCGAGCCAGGGCCTGAAGGTGTATGCCGGCAGCGCCCACCTGCCGGCCCTCTCCGTGGGACCTTTCTTTCGCGTCGATCCCTCGGCCGGGTCGAGCACGTTGCAGCAATTCCCGCGCATGGCCGGAAGTGGGGACACGCTCGGCATCGTCTGGCAGCGGACCATGAGCGGCAACAAGGACGTGATGTTCAGCTGGAGCGTGACCGGATGGGCCGGGCTCAGCGCGCCACAAACCGTGACGGTGAACAGCGCCGGCCTACAGATGACACCCGACGTCGCATTCGCGAACGGCATCTTCCACATCGTTTGGAGCGATCAGAGCGCGGACGTGGTGTGGTACCGCAGCGCCACGATCATGGGATCGGTGGGCATTTCCGGACCGGTCGTCGGCGCGGATGTTCAATTCCGTCAGGATCCCGTGAACGATGCTTTGTGGCTGGATCTTCAAGGTACCCGGCGGACCACGTATCGGATCCATGATATGGCCGGTGCGGTGGTGGCACAGGGCACTTGGCGCCAAGGCGCGTCGATCCCGATCAACGGGCTTCCGACCGGGAGCTATGTATTGACCCTGCCCGAGGTGGGCTTTCACGGTCACTTCGTGCGCACGTATCCGTAGGGGATCCCGGTCGCGGATCGACCCTGAGGTCCACCACCATCTCGCCGGCGATCCTGGCATTGAGCAAGCTGAGGGGGATGCTGGGGCCGGGGTGCCACTTCGCATTCGCCAGGGCACAGGAGGACGCCATGTTCGACCTTCGTCCTCGCGAGGCGAACTGGCGCGCCAGAGGTGGGCAGCCGCGGCACAGCCGCGGACGAACGAGCGAGGTTTCTGAACCGGTATCCAAGCGGAACCCTCCCCAGGCCCTCTCTATGCACGCCCATCGCGCATTCGATCACGGGATCATCGCGTTCCCTATTTTCAGGACACTATTTCGCGGGCATGAGGAACCTGAACGGGACTTTGCGTTGGATCGCGGCGGTGCTGTGCGGTGTGGTGACACCCGCCATGGCGCAAACGCTGGCGTGGACGTATCCCTTGTCGTCGGACGGATCGGTGTGGGTCTGGGCGAACGCGGCCACCAGCGACAGTGGCGTGGTGGTGACGGGAGAGTATGCAGGCGCGATGGATGCCGACCCGGGAGCCGGCCAATGGTTGCTGCCCGACGCACCCGGCCCCGCACAGCGCGCATTCCTATCCCGCTTCGATGCCGCCGGCGATCTGCAATGGGCCATCTGGCTGGGCGATCCCGGTTCGACCGGCACCACCCGCGGCGTGTTCGTGGACGTGGCACCGGGCGACACCATCTACCTGTACGTGGAGTGCTATGGAACGACGCTCGATGCCGACCCCGGTCCGGGCACGGCGCTGGTGACGATCGATAGCGATATGGGCGATCCCATCGATCCGGCGGTGGTGGTGAAGCTGGACCCCGAAGGCAACTTCATCTGGGCGCGCCACCTGCAGGGCCGCATCGATCCCTTGCCCATTCTGCAGGCCGTGCCGGACGGCGGCGTGCTGCTCGCGGGCGTGTTCAACGACACGCTCGACCTGGATCCCGGTCCGGATACCCTTTTGGCCGTGAACGGTGTGGGGGACGGCATGTACCTGGTGCGTCTGGATGCACAGGGTGGCCTGGTCTGGGCCGGACATCTACCTGGACAGTGCATCGTGAACGGTGATGACTACGACCTGGCCTACGACGCGACCGACGGGACGATCCTTTTGGCCACCACGGTGCAGTCCGGCGGACTGGACCTGGATCCCGGACCGGGGACCACGCTGGCATCGGCACCTGCGGGCAAGTACCGCGGTGCCCTGGCCCGTTACGATGACCAGGGCCAGTTGATCTGGGCGGGCGCGACCGGTGGCACGGGAAGCAACGTATTCCGCGCCGTGGAGGTGGACGCCGCCGGCAATGCGCGCGTCGGGGGATCCCTCTTCGGGAATGCGGACCTGGACATCGGGCCGGGCGTAGCGGCGTTCAACTCCGATGGTCCGGCGCAGGACGCGCTGCTGGTGAACTACGATCCCGCGGGCCAGTTGCTGAACGCCACCCTGCTCGGGGATGCTTCGCTCGAATTCGTCTGGGACATCGCGTTGGACGATCTCGGCAATGTTTGGGTGGCCGGCGTTTATGGCGACACCACCGACCTGGACCCCGGGCCGGGCGTGTTCTCCCCACCGCACGAGGGCTGGGTGGACGGCGGGGATGTCTTCTACACGCACCACACGATCAATGGCGACCTGCTCTGGGGCGGTGCGTTGCCGGGTCCAGGGGCGCTCACCTACCCGTATGTCGCCACCACGCTGGACGGGGTATATGGCAGTGGGTCCTTCGGCGACACTTGCGACATCGACCCTACGGCGGTTCTGCAATCGATCGTCGACAACGGCTATCAGCAAGGCTATGTTTTCCGTCTGCACAAGGATGTGACCACATCCCTGTTGGATGCTCCGCCAGCCGTGCATGCCTTACACGTTATGCCGAACCCATTGCCTGGCGGGACTTCGTTGACCATTACCGGTGACTGGGAAGGACAGGCATGGGTGCGCGTGTACGATGCGCATGGCGCGGTGAGACGGCAAGAGCAGCTCCGTTCGTCGGACGGTCGTTGTGTATTGGACCTTCGCGATATGGCGGCCGGAGCATACGTGGTCACGCTGCGGTCCGAGACGGGTCGTGTGCTCTCAGCGCCTTTGGTGAAAGAATAGCGGTGCGCCCGCAGTTGGTCCATCCATGTCGGCCGCAATTGCATTGCGGGGCCCCGACCTTGGTTCTTTTCAGGTGCTACTGGTCCGGTCAAGCCGACCCACGCGCTGCACCACCATCGCGCTCGCGCTTTTGGCGCTGAGCAGGCTGAGGGGGATGCTGGGGCCGGGATGCACGCTGCCGCCGCGGCTTTGGAACCATTCACATTCTGCGGGTGATGCGTAACCGGAAGTCGATGTCCGTCAGGGCCTGTTGATGGTCGGTGCTGTTGGCCACGGCGAAGGCAAGGTCCTCCAGCTCATCGTCGGACATGTGCAGGACATACCCGTTGATATGGAGAAAATAGGCCAGGGTCAATATCGCCATGCGCTTGTTCCCGTTCGCCAGCGGATGCCCCTTTGCAATACCGTAGAACAGGGCGGCGCATTTGGCCCGGAGGCCTTGGTGCAGGTCCTTCCCATCGAACGTTTGGAAAGGTGCGGCGAGGCACGCTTCGATGCGTGCCCGACTGTCGCTCTTCAGTTCCGGAAGCGGTTCCTCGGCCTCGACATGTTCCTCCCTGGCCCGTTCGAACAATCCTTCCCATTCCTCGGGAAGGATCCGCCGGAGCCTAGGCACGGCTCAGCTTGCTCATGAGCGTTCCGTGCTTCTGATAAAAGCGCTTGGCGAACTGCTGAGCACGGGCCTTTCCTGCGTGGGATGCCGGCGCTGACCGACGCTTGTTCTTGTGGGTTCCGGCCTTGCTCATGGCAGTTCAAAGGTAAGCGTACCCTGACCATTCATCTCCCCACCGCCTCCACCACCATCCCGCTCGCGATCTTGGCGCTGAGCAGGCTGAGGGGGATGCTGGGGCCAGGATGTACGCTGCCGCCGCAGAGGTAGAGGCCCTTGACGCGCCGGCTGAAGTTGGCGTGGCGCAGGAAGGCGCTGAGCATGCCGTTGCTGCTGTAGCCATAGACCGAGCCGAAGGCGCTGCGTGTGCGTTGGGCGATGGTGCGCGGATCCATGGTGCGCTCCACGCGGATGGCGGCGGACACGTCGCGGCCGAGCAGGCGCGAGAGCTTGGCGATGGCGGCCTCGCGGGCCCGGGCGCGCAGCTTGTCCATGTCCGCTTCGGTGTCGGTCCGTTCCGAGAGCGGTGGCACACTGATCATCACGAACCAGTTCTCCATGCCCGGCGGCGCGTCGGCGGGGTTCTTCTTGGAGCTGATGTAGACGTACACCGAGGGGTCGGCGCCGATGTTCTTCGCGCGGAAGAGGTGTTCGTATTCGTCGCGCTGGTCGCCGGAGAGAAAGAGGTTGTGCAGGCCGAGCTCGTGGCTGGTGCCCTCCATGCCCCAGAAGAATACGACCACCGAGCTGGAACGCGGGCGGTCCAGCACCAGGCGCGGGCCCTTCACGTCGGGCAGCAGGGTGCGGAACACATGGTGCACATCGGCATTGGCCAGCACGGCGGTGTAAGGGAGGTCCGCGCCACCCACGCGGATGCCGGTGACGCGGCGCCGTTCCGTCAGGATGCGTTCCACCGGTGTGCCCAGGTGGAAGCGCACGCCCAGGCGTTCGGCGAGACCGTGCAGTTCCGCGGCGATGCGGTACATGCCGCCGACGGGGTAGTAGGCGCCGAGGCCGAGTTCGTAGTGGGCGATGAGGTTCAGCGTGGCCGGTGCCTGGAAGGGGTCGCTGCCGTTGTAGCTGGCGTACTGGTTGAAGAGGGCCACGGTGCGCGGGTCGCGCAGCAGGCGCCGGTTGGCGCGGTCCATGGTGGTGAAGGCCTCCAGCGCACCGAGATGGAAGAGCCCGCGGAAGGTGGCGCGGTCCGTGTAGTTGCGTAGCCGGTGCAGCGAGCGTTGCAGGAAGACGGGGTCGGTGAGCTCCAGCTTGCGGGCGGCGCGGCGGAAGAAGGTGCGCAGCTCCTCCGGCCGGGTGACGGTCAGTTCCGACAGCGCGGTGATGAAGCGCTCGCGGTCCGCATGGCTCTGGAAGCGGGACCCATCGGCGAAGAAGTAGTGGAAGACGGGGTCGAGGCGTTCGTAGCGGATATGCGCGGCGGGATCCTCCCCGGCCAGGCGGAAGAGGTCGTCGATGTATTCCGGCATGGTAAGCACGCTGGGGCCCCGATCGAAGCGGAAGCCATCCACGTGCTGCTCCGCGATCTTGCCGCCGACGGTGGGTGCGGCCTCGAACACGTCCACCTCCAGTCCCTGCGCGGCCAGGCGGATGGCCCCGGCCAGTCCGGCGATGCCGGAGCCGATGACGGCGACCCTGCGTTGTGGCGCTGGCGTGGACATGAGTTGATCCGGATCAGCTGACGGTGTGCGTCGTCCCGCTAAATTCGGCACGCGAATGTCGGTGCAACGCGGCGAAATAGTGGATGCCCTGCGTCAGTTCCTGGACGACCGGGTGCTGGCGGGCGAGGTGGAGTTGGACGGATCCACCGAACTGGAGGCCATCGGGGTGGACTCCATCACGGTGATCGAGCTGGTGATGCATCTGGAGGACCGCTTCGGGTGGAAGATCCCCGTGGAGGACCTGCCCGCCGACGACCTGCGCAGCCTGGGCACCCTGGCGGACGCGGCCCTGCGCTACGCGAACTGAACGGCGATGCCTGCCGCGCACGCGACCGATGGCGGGACGCCGCACACCCTTTCCGGCCCGGACCTGTTCCATCTGCTGATCGACCGCGTGATGCGCGCACGCGGCGGCGCCGGCGATGTGTCGCGCATGGTGTTCGACCTGGATGCGGGCGCGGATGCGGACATGTTGAAGGACCGGTTCGAGGCGAATGCGCTCTTCCGCTGGGTGCGCGCGCTGCGCTGGCGCACCGCCTGGCCCGGGCTGCCGCGGTGGGAACAGGCGAACGATGCGGATACGACGGTCCCCATCCACCAGGCGCCGGACATCGAAGCCTGGACCCGGCACCAACTGGCCATACCACTGACGCAAGCGGACGGCGCGGTCCGCGTGGCCATCGCCCGGGCGCCGGACGGACGCGTGCGCCTGATGATCGCGCTGCACCACGTGGCCTTCGATCACGCGGGCATGCTGCGCTTCCTGCATGGACTGAACGACGGCCTTCCTCCCGAGGAGGACCGCTTCGCACCGAACGACGTGCCGAAGCCCAGGGGGGAATGGCGGGACGTGCTGGCGATGGGGGCCACGGCCTTCCGTTCGGCCGGTCCGAAGATGGGGTCGCTGTTGCGGGGCAGGGCCGGAAGGATAGGTGATCCGGACTTCCACATCGTGCGCTTCACGCCGGAGGAGACCGCGCGGATCGATGCGCAGGCGCGGGCGTCGGGCGCCACCATCGGCCGCACGACCTACGACCTGGCGGCGATCGCCCTGGCGATGGACGAGGCGTTGCAGGCGCGTGGCCAACGATCGCCCTACCTCTGGTTCTCCACGCCGATCGATCAGCGCCCGCGGAAGGGGCCGGTGCACCTGATCGGCAACGCCACCTCGTTCGTGTTCTTCAAGCTGCACCGCGCGGAACTGACCAACATGTCCACGGCGGTCAGGGCGCTCTCCGGCCAGTTGATCACGCAGGTGCGGGGCGGATTCCCCGTGCGGTACAGGGCCCTGCTGCGCGCGTTCCGCCGCGTGCCGTTCGCGGCCTACCGCGTCATGTTCAACATGCCCTCGGTGGGCCGCTGGGCCAGCTTCGCCTTCAGCGACCTCGGCGACCTGGACCGCCTGCCCACGCACTTCTTCGGCACACCGATCGCGCACGTGGAGCATTACCCACCTGTGCCCGTTCCGCCGGGACTGAGCGTGGTGATGGGCCGCGAAAGGGGCGGGCTGGTGCTGGTGATCGGCCACCGCGCGCCGGCGCTCACGCCGGAGGAAGCGGACGGGTTGGTGTCACGCCTGCGCGGGCTGCTGCTGCCCCCGGCCTGAGTCCATCGGATAGCCCAGCTGCTCGAAGACGTGCGCCCATTCCGCTTCGATGGCACGCATGCGTTCCTCGGGATGATCGTACGTGTTGGCGCGGTAGTCCGAGTAGCTGCGCACTTCCGCCTGAATGTGCGGCCGGGCCGCATCGAAACCGCCGAGCCCGAGCTCCCGGTAGGCCTTTTCCAGCACGGCCAGTTCGTTGCCGATCAGGTCCTCGTAGCGGATCTCGGCCAGGTGGCCCTTGGGGATCAGCGCGCGGTCGCGGAAGTACTTCTCGAAGGTGAGGCGGTAGGAGCGGAGGATGTAGTCCTGCACCTGCGCCCCATCGACCTCCTTCTGCATGGACACCAGCGGCAGCGTGATGCCGTAGAGACGTTCGGTGGAGAAATAGACGCGGTAGGGATCGCGCTTGATCAGCAGGAAGCGCGCGTCGGGGAACACCTCGAGGATCTCCTTCAGGCGGGCGGTGTTCTCGGGGCTCTTCAGCACCAGGGGCATTCCGCCGTGCCGGTAGGTGAGCTTCTGCATGAAGTACTTCAGTGCGCGCTGCCAGCCGCGCTTCGCCTGCTCATCCTCGAACAGCACGTTGCGGCGGAACACCTCGAGCATGCGCCGCGGGAAGTAGTAGCCCGGGATCATGGTGTGGGGCGTCATGTTGCCCAGGGAATACTCCGGTTCGGTGGGCAGGTCCACGTCCATGCGCAGGTCGTCCATGGGGCGCTTCTCCGGCAGCCGCCTGCGGTACATGCGTTCGAGGAAGCGGCCGAAGCTCAGGTAGATCCACGGCATGAAGCTCTCCTTCACGGAGCAGTAGGCGAACTGCGGATCGCGGCCGATCAGGTAGTGCAGGTAGGTGGTGCCGCTGCGGTGGTGGCCGATGAGGAACAACGGCGCCTTCACCTTTGTCCGGTGGATGCGGCGATCGAAGCGCAGACGTTCCCACAGCACCAGCGGCGTGTAGAGGAGGACGACCCAGGTGAGCAGGAGCGCCTTGGGGATGAAAGGCCGCGAGATGTCCCGCCCATAGCGGCGCACGATGCCCAGCCAGGTGCCGAGGTCGGCGCCGATGAGCGTGGTGGCCGAAAAGCTGAGGTGGCGGTCCCTGCCGATGGTGATCTTCAACGTGTGCCGTGCTGCTGGCCGAAGCCTGGATCTGGCCGAATTTCGGCATTGCGCGGTCCTTTCAAGTGTATGGAATGCGGATCTTTCCCACGATGGAAAGGGCTGCGGATAGTTCACCGCAAGACGCTAAGCGCGCAAAGTGAGTGCACACAAGGAGGTAGATAGGTTCCTGCATGATCGACGTGTTCCGTGGATGAAAAAGGTCTTCGGCGGGGTTGACCACGGATGCACACGGATGGACACGGAGGTTTCGAAGCAGGGCACAATTGGTCGACCATCGGTGTTCATCGGTGTGTATCCGTGGTTCTCACCCGTGCATCGCTCTCGGCCGATCAAGAGGCTTCTTCTGCTGGCGGTCCTCCTGTTGCCCGTCCTTGTGCATGCCCAGCGCACGCGCGTCACCGGCCGCGTGTTCGACCAGGCCACCGGCGATCCGCTGCCCTATGCCAACGTGGTCTTCCCCGGAAGCACCATCGGCACCACCACGGACACGGTCGGGTTCTTCCGGCTCGATGACGACCGGCGCCGCGATTCCCTGCGGGTGTCGATGACGGGGTATCGCGCGCGGACCATCGCGTTGAAGGGTGCGTTGGACCAGGGTCTGGTGATCGGTCTCGATCCGATGCACGTCGAGCTGCACGAGTTCGAGGTGCGGCCCGGCGAGAACCCCGCCTTCGCCGTCCTGCGGCAGGTGATCGCCCGCAAGCCGTTCAACGCGCCGGAGCGGCTGGACGCCTACCACTACACCAGCTACGACCGCGTGCGGTTCGACCTGAACCACTTCACCGACCGCATCAAGAGGAATTTCCTGCTGAAGCCCTTCGACTACCTGTGGGACGGCATCGACACCACGGCCGATGGCGTGCGCTACCTGCCGATCCTGCTGAACGAGCGCGAGGAGGAGCACGACTACCGGCGGGATCCCCGCTCGGAGAAGCGCGTGGTGAAGGGCACGAAGGCTTACAAGTTCTTCCGCGCCCCGCGCATCATGGAGTTCGTGGAGGACATGGCGATCGAGCCGGACATCAACGAGGAGCAGGTGACGATCCTGGACCGCAGCTTCCCCAGCCCGATCAACAGCCACTTCCAGCAGTACTACCGCTATCTGCTGGACGACACGCTGCGCGCCTGCGACAGATACATCTGCCACCGCATCACCTTCCGGCCGAAGCACATCGGCGACGCCGCCTTCCGCGGCGAGATGCTCATCGACACCACGTCGAAGGCGGTGGTGCGCGTGGACCTGGCCTTCAGCATCGAGGCCAACATCAACTTCGTGCGCAACTACTGGATCCGGCAGGACCGTGCGCCGGTGGCCGAAGGACCGTGGTTCGTGCGCAGCAGCCAGGTGATCGGCGACTTCACCGTGATCGAGAACAGCGCGGACATGACCGGGTTCTTCGGTCGGCGGACGAGCACCGTGAGCGACATCACGATCGGGCAGACGCGCGAGGAGGCCTTCTACAAGCAGGTGGACCCCGTGATCGTGCAGGACAGTGCCGCCCTGCGGGATGATGCCTGGTGGCGGACCGTGCGTCCGGACACCTTCACCGTGGAGGAGCGCGACCTGGTGACGCGCGTGGACCGCATGGCCCACGACCCGCGGTGGCAGCGGCGTGAAGGGCTACTGCACCTGATCGGCGAGGGCTGGCAGGTGCTGGGACCGATCGATCTCGGCAACGTGTACACCTTCTTCAGCACCAACCCGGTGGAGGACCAGCGCGTGAAGCTCGGTCTGCGCACCAACGACCATTTCAGTCGCACCTGGCGGTTCGCCGGTCATCTGGCCTATGGCTTTGGCGATGCCCGCTGGAAGGGCGGCCTGTCGGGTGCGGTGCGGCTGAACGGTGCCCGCCGGCAGCGAACGATCATCGGTGCGGAATACCTGGACGACATGCTGCAGCCCGGCCGCAGTGCCTCGCTCTTGCCGCTGGACCACGTGCTCACCTCGTTCGTGCAGCTGAGCGGTCCCGATCCGCGTTGGTACCTGCGCGCCACTTCCGCCTACGTCGAACGGCAATGGCCGGCCGGACTGGCCGTGCGTTGCGGGGTGGTCGATCAACGGATCAGCGCGCCGGATGATGGGTTCTTTCGCGTGCTGGAAGGCGACACGACCGGCGGAGCTACCGTCACGCTGAGCGGCGTGCGGCTCGGCGCGCGGTTCGCCTTTGGGGTGAAGGACCTCGACGCGGACTACACGACCATCCTGCGCGGATTGTTCGTGCCCCGCGTGCCGATCGTGTCGCTGGAGATCCTGCTGAGCGGTGGCGGACTGGGCACGAACGCGGTGCCGATGCAACGCTACCGGCTGAAGGTGGAGGACCGCCTGCGCACGCCGCCCTTCGGCTATTTGGACATCTACGCGGAGGGGGGGCTGATCGACGGCGACGTGCCATACCCGTTGCTGCACTACCCGAACAGCGATCCGCTGCTGTTCAACGACACGCGCTCGTTCAACCTGATGAACTTTTTGGAGTTCGCTGCCGATCGCTGGGCGACGCTCCAGTTGGAGCAGCATTTCGAGGGGCATTTCCTGGACCGTATCCCGCTGCTTCGCTGGGCGAAACTGCGCGAGTTCGTTCTGGCCAAGGCGTTCCTTGGTTCGCTGTCCGCCGCGAACAGGAACGGCGCGTTCCCGCTGCCGGATGGGCTCAGCGATGCGCGCGACCCTTATGTGGAGGTCGGCTTCGGCATCGAGAACATCCTGAAGGTGGCGCGTGTGGATTTCCTCTGGCGCCTCACCGATAGGGACCACGCAGGTGCATTGCCGTTCATCGTGAAGCCGTCGTTCTACTTCCGGTTCTGAAGGGGTGTGCGGGCGTATCTTTGGAACAGCACGACCGAGCATGCGCAACATCCAACTTACCGCACACATCGAGCAGGATCCGGACACCGGACTCTTCATCGGTATGGTCCCCAGCATCCCGGGTGCACATACCCAGGCCAAAAGCCTGGATGAGCTTCATGCCAACCTGAAAGAGGTCGTGGCGTTGTGTTTCGAGGAAATGAGTCCGGAGGAGATCGATGCCCTTCCTCAATTCGTCGGCCTTCAGAGCTTCTCGGTCGCTGTATGAGCAAGCTTCCGATCGTGGATGCGCGAACCTTCGAGCGCATTTATTGAAGTGGGGTTTTCAAGCAGTGAGGCGGAAGGGTAGCCACGTCTTCTGTCGGCATGCGGACGGTCGTTACACCACGTTGCCGCATCACAAAGGGCAGGATATCAGCCGCCCATTGGTCCGTAAGGTCCTCAACGAGATCCAAGTGACCCCGGAGGCGTTCATCGAAGCCTTGCGGGACTGAGGAATGTCAGGCCATCGGGTCCCTCCCGACATGCTAATTTTCACCGCTGATGCGGACGCAAGGTGACATCCTCGTGAGCGGTGCAGGTCGTTCGGACCTGGCATCGTCCCGGGAGCGGACAACGGCCGTGGATCCGGCCGTGGCGACCTATCGGGCGCTCTACGACCGCGCTGCCGATCGCTGCAGCCGGGTGATCACGCGCACCTACAGCACCTCCTTCTCCTGGGCGATCCGTTGTCTGCACCGCGACCTCCGCCGTCCGATCCATGCCATCTACGGCTTCGTGCGCCTGGCCGATGAGATCGTCGACACGTTCGCCGGAAGTGCACAGGCGGGCATGCTGACCCGCTTCCAGGAGGAGACGCATCGCGCGATCGCCGAGGGCATCAGCATCCATCCGGTGCTCCACAGCTTCCAATGGGCGGTGCGTACCTACGGCATCGAACGCGCCCTGATCGACCGGTTCCTGCACAGCATGGGCATGGACCTGACGGAGCGGCAGTACGACGACGACCGGTTCGCGGAGTACATCCTGGGCTCGGCCGAAGTGGTGGGCCTGATGTGCCTGCGCGTGTTCTGTGCGGGCGATGATACCCGCTACGATCGGTTGGTGCCGCCCGCCATGCGCCTGGGCGCCGCCTTCCAGAAGATCAACTTCCTCCGCGACCTGCGCCATGATCACATCGCGCTCGGCCGCTCCTACTTCCCCGGCATCGATCTCTCACGGTTCGATGAGGACGTGAAGCGACGGTTGGAGGCCGACATCGCCGAGGACCTTCGCGCAGGGAGCGCCGGCATCGCCGAACTGCCGCGGAGCGCGCGCCTGGGGGTGACCCTGGCGTGCCGCTATTTCCGGGCCGTGCTGCGGAAGATCGCCCGCACGCCGGCCGACACGATCATGCAGCGGCGGATCCGCATCAGCAACAGCCACAAGCTGCTGATCCTCGCCGGGGCCGTGCTCTTTCCCTGGAACGGCAGGTCATGAGGTACCTCGTTCGCACATCGCTCCCCTTGGTGCTCGCGATCACGACCTTGTCGCTGAGGGCGCAGGGCAGCTTGTTGCAGGATATCCGCCGCGACATGAGCGCCGTGTTCGCCGACGAGGACCTGTGCGATGCTTACATCGCCCGTTTCAAGGAGGAGGGGACCGGCGGCAGTGCGTTGCTGCTCGGTTATTCCGGCGCGTTGCGCATGGCGAAGGGCAAACACGCCTTCGACCCGATCAGCAAGATGATCCACTTCGGCGCGGGCAAGGACCTGCTCGAGGAGGCCATCGCGCAGGACCCGACGAACGTGGAACTGCGGTTCCTCCGGCTCACGATCCAGGTGAACGTGCCGCGCTTCATGAACTACAGCGACGATCGGGAGGCCGACCTGGCGATCGTCGAGCACCGATTGCCCGACGTGAAGGACCCGGTCATCCACGAACGCATCGAGCGGTTCATCGCGAAGAACAAGGCGGAAGGCAAACTATGATCCGGGTGTTGATCGATATCGGCTGGGTGTTGGCCGCCTTCGCGGGGATGGAGTTCATCGCCTGGGCCGCGCACAAGTACGTGATGCACACCTTCGGCTGGGTGCTGCACCGCGACCATCACCAACCCACGGGCCGACCGTTCCAGCGCAACGATCTTTTCGCATTGATCTTCGCGATCCCCAGTTGGCTCTTCATGCAGTTCGGCGTCATGGCGGGTTGCGACTACCGGCTCTACATCGGCATCGGCATCCTGCTGTACGGCATCGCCTACTTCCTCGCGCACGAGTACCTCATCCACGACCGCTGGCACAACCGCGGCAAGATCGGCAACTGGTACCTGCGGGGCCTGGCGCGGGCCCACTTCGCCCACCACAAGCACAAAGGGAAGGAGGATGGTGAGTGCTTCGGAATGCTGGTGGTGCCCTTCAAGTATTTCCGGCGCACGACCGCGAACGAAGCCTGAACCGGATGCGGATCGGCCTGCAGACCTGGGGCACCGATGGCGACATCCTGCCGTTCCTGTCCCTGGCCGGTACGCTGGCCGAGCGTGGACATGTGGTCACCATCGCGTACACGTCGCTGGATGGGAAGGACCACGACGCCCTTGCCATGCGGATGGGCGTACGACCGATCCGCGTACCCGCCCCCATGCACCCGGGTGCGGACTTGTTCGCGTTGACCACCTCCCGCAGTTCGCTCCGGCAGCTGCGCGTGCTTTTGGAGCGGTACCATGATCCGATCACCGATGCGCTGTTCCAGGCCTCAATGGCACTCTGTGCGGAGAGCGATCGGGTGATCGGTCATGTGTTGTGCCCCACCCTGACGATCGCCGCGGAGAAGGCGGGCATCCCGCGGGTCGCGCTGGTGCTGTTCCCACAAGGCATCCGTGCCGATGGGATCTCGCCGTTGGGCGGGGACCTTGGTCGTTGGGTGAACGGCCTGATGTGGAGCGTGGGCGATGCGGTGATGACGCGCCGCCTTTTTCGACCGGCCCAACGGTTGCGCGAAGGGCTCGGACTGCGTCCCTGGAAAAGCCTGCTCAAGGAACAGTTCCGTTCGCCTGTGCTGAATCTGGTCGCCGCGTCGCGGACCCTGCTGCCTGCAGCGATCGTTGCGGAGCCCGATCTCACCGTTTGCAGGGCGTTCCCCATGCCCGTCCGGAACCCCGGATGGGCGCTTACTCCAAGGGAACAGGCCTTTTTGGATGCCGGTCCGCCACCGGTCTTCCTAACGTTCGGTTCCTGCACGGCCTTCGATCCGGAGGGCGCCTTCACCTTGTTGACCGAAGCAGCACGGGCCGCGGGTACACGTGCCATCGTGCAGGTCGATCCGACGATCGCGCTGGAACACCTGCGCGACCCGCACGTGCTGCTGGTGCATGGTGTCCCGCATGACGAGCTGTTCCCGAAGTGCGCCTTGGTCGTTCACCACGGTGGCGCGGGAACGACGCATGCGGTGTGCCGCGCCGGGCGCCCGAGCATCGTGGTGGAGCATGCCTACGACCAGGGTTGGTGGGGGATGCAACTGCATCGGGTGGGTGCTGCGCCGCGGGTGTTGCACCGGCGTTCCGTGAACGCAGAGCGGCTGGCACGGGCGATCCGAACGGTGGTCGGCGATAAGCGGTATGGTAGGGCTGCGATCCAGGTCGCCGAGGGGATGCGGCAGGAGGAAGGACCGGTCAGCGCCGTCCGCATGATCGAGGCATTGGACGACCGCGTCAGGAAGGGATGAACTAGCGCGTCATTCGCCGGATCAGCTCCTGGTGTTGTGGGAAGGCGGATGCCAGCGCATCGCGCCGGGCCAGTTCGAAGTCGGCGAAGTCGAAGCCGGGCGCGACGGTGCAGCTCACCAGTGCGAAGCCATCTTCCACGGCGACCTCCGACGCGAACCAATGGCCCGCGGGCACCACACCCTGCGGCACCTGGCCGTTCGCGAGGTCATTGCCCAGAGCGAGGCGGAAGCAGGTCCCGTCCGGCGCGATCATGTGCACGATGAGTCCATCCCCCTGATGGAAGTGCCAGAGCTCGTCCTGCCGAATGCGGTGGAAGGCGGAGAAGTTGGCGGAGGTCAATAGGAAGTAGATGTCCGTGCAGCCATTGCGATCGCCGCCGAAGCCGGATCCCAGGCACGCTTGCGAGAGGACCCTGTCGCTGCGGTAGGTCTCCCGGAACCAGCCGCCCTCGGGATGGGGTTGGAGGTCGAGAGTGGTGATGATGTTCTGGATGCGATCCGTCATGGCACAGGGCTCATTGCACGATCAGCACGGGCACCTTCACGCGGTGACGCACGGCATCCACCGTTGCCCCGCGCAACAGGTCCATCAGACCGCGGTGGCCGTGGGCGCCCATCACGAGCAGGTCGGCGTTGGCCTCGTTCACGAGCTGCGCGATCGCCTTCACCGGCTGCCCATGTCCCATGCGCACTTCCGCGGAGTAGCCCGACCGGCGCAACTGTTCCGCGTAGTGCTCCAGGTTCGCGATGTCGGTCTCCGTCTCGCGGTCGTGGCTCAGGGCCCCGAGATAGCGGGCCGCGGCGCTCTCCACCACGTGGATCAGGGTGTAGTGCGCCTCCCTGCCACCGTTGTTCAGGGCCGCCCGTATCGTGGCCTCATCATGGCTGGAGAAATCCACGGTGATGCAGATGCGCGCATACCGGTGGCCTTCGGGCAGGTGCAGGTCGGGTGGACGTTCATCCATGAGCCTGGGTTTGCGCAGGGTGCGCGTGACCCACGGTGCGAAGGTGATGTACAGCAGCAATCCACCGAAACCCACCGCCAGAGGTACCACTGTCCAGCGGACCCACATGGCCGTGGTGCCGCCGACCTCCAGCCAGCCGCCGATCTCCTCCACCACCAGTTGCGCGTTCAGCACGATGATCACGCCCGCGACCAGCCAGGCCAGTGTGCGTGTGATGGGACCGATGGTGAATTCCTTCATCTGGCGGCGATCGGCGCAGAAATGGATCAGCGGCACGATGGCGAAGCCCAATTGCAGGCTGAGCACCACCTGGCTCAACACCAGCAACGCACCCAGCGATCCCTCGCCAAAGAACACGATGGCCACGATCGCGGGTACGATCGCGATCAGGCGGGTGATCAGCCGGCGCAGCCAGGGACGGATCCGGAGATTGAGGTAGCCCTCCATCACGATCTGGCCGGCCAGCGTGCCGGTGATGGTGCTGCTCTGCCCGGCTCCGATCAGGGCGATCGCGAAGAGGGTGGGGGCCAGATCGCCGAAGAGACCGCGCAGCAATTGGTGAGCATCCTCGATCTCGGCCACGTTCATGAAGCCTTTGGTATGGAAGGCTGCCGCCGCCAGCACGAGGATCGCGGCGTTCACGAGGAAGGCCACGTTGAGCGCCACGCCGGTATCGAGCAGATTGAAGCGCAGGGCCTGACGGATGCCAGTGGTGCTGCGATCGATGCGGCGCGTCTGGACAAGCGCGCTGTGCAGGTAGAGGTTGTGCGGCATCACCGTGGCGCCGATGATCCCGATCGCGATGTACAGCGCCTTGCCGGAGAGGGCCGAGGGCACGAACCCGCGCATCACGTCCAGGGGTTCCGGCTTCACGATGAAGATCTCGATGAGGAACGACAGGCCGATGATGAACACCAGTCCGACGATGAAGGCTTCCAGCGCACGCACGCCCCGGTTCATCAGGAAAAGCACGATCAATGCGTCCAGGGCGGTGATCAGCACCCCATAGAGCACGGGGATGCCGAAAAGCAGGTTCAGACCGATGGCCATGCCGATCACTTCGGCCAGGTCGCACGCTGCGATGGCGATCTCCGCCAGGACATACAGCGGGAAGTTGATGAGCGGTGGATAGGTATGGCGTGATGCCTGTGCGAGGTCGAGGCCGCGTACGATGCCCAGCCGACTGCTCAGGCTCTGCAACAGCAGCGCCATCAGGTTGCTCATCAGCAGCACCCAGATCAGGCGATAGCCGAAGGCGCTGCCCCCGGCGATGTCCGTGGCCCAGTTGCCGGGATCCATGTAGCCGACGCTCACGAGGTAGGCCGGGCCGAGGAAGGCCAGCAGCTTGCGCCAAAGGCCACGCGCCTGGGGAACGTGCACGCTCGCATGGACCTCGCTAAGGGAGCGGTCGGACGGTGCGTGCCTGTTCATTGGACCATCAGTTGGTCCGCCACTTCGCGGCTCACCGAAAGGCTGCGGCCATCACCCAGCTTCAGCTCCATGCTGCCATCGAAATCATGCACGGCTGTGACGGTGATCGCACTGCCCAGGGCGATCCCTTTGCGGGTCAGATGGTGCAGCAGGACATCCGTACTGTTGCGGACCGAGGAGAGCCTGACCCGATCACCGACGACGCAGGTGTCCAGTGCCATGAGCTTCCGGGCCACCATGCGGCCCTTCTTGTCGGGAATGGGGTCGCCGTGCGGATCGAAACGGGGATGGCCCAGGTGTGCATCGAGCCGGTCGATCAGTTTCTCGGACGACACATGTTCAAGCTGCTCGGCCACCTCATGCACCTCGTCCCAGCGGAAGCCGAGCTTGTCCACCAGGAAGGTCTCCCAGAGCCGATGTCTGCGGATCAGCACCAACGCCGCCTTGCGACCGGAGGTGGTGAGCTTGGCCCCGTGGTAGGGCTCGTGGGCCACCAGGCCCTTCTCGGCCAGGCGCTTGAGCATATCGGTCACGCTGCTCGCCTTGGTGTCCAGGCGTTCGCTGATCGCACTGGTGCTCGCTTTGGTGCCGGTGACACTGAGCGAGTGGATCGCCTTCAGGTGGTCCTCTTCACTTCGCGTGAACATGACAAGGAATAATGAGGCAAATATAGAAACAAAATTAGACTAATCTAAAAATGGCATTGGATATTCCGACACATCCCGGCTCCAGGTGGCGATCAGGGCCACCCCTCTACCTTTGCCCGCCGATGTACAAGCTGCTCCGGCCCCTGCTTTTCCTGCTTCCTCCGGAGCGCGCCCATCGCTTCACTTTCGGTCTGCTGCAGCTTGCCGCCCGCGTTCCCGGGATGATGGCATTGGTAGGAGCCAGGCGCCCCTCTCCGCGTGCCGCGGTGGAGGTCATGGGCCTTCGGTTCCTATCACCCGTCGGCCTGGCCGCCGGCATGGACAAGGATGCGAAGCATGTGGACGCCATCGCGCGACTGGGCTTCGGCTTCGTAGAGGTGGGCACGCTGACCCCACGGCCACAACCGGGCAATGACCGACCACGTCTGTTCCGCCTGAAGCGCGACCATGCCCTGATCAACCGCATGGGCTTCAACAACAGGGGCGTGGAGGCTGCGGTGGATCGCCTGCGGCGGCGGCGTTCCCCGGTGATCATCGGTGGGAACATCGGTCGGAACAAGACGACCCCCAACGCGCGTGCGACGGAGGACTACCTGTCTTGTTTGGAGGCCCTGTATCCCGTCGTGGATTACTTCGTGGTGAACGTGAGCAGTCCCAACACACCGGGGCTGCGGGAGTTGCAGGAGAAAGGGCCGTTGTTGGAACTGCTGCGCACCCTGCGTGACCGTGGAGAAGCATTGAAGGGCGCGGGTCCCGCCAGACCGATCCTGCTGAAGATCGCACCCGACCTGACCGATGCGCAGCTCGATGATGTTTGCGGCGTGGTGCGGAAAAGCGGGATCGCGGGTGTGATCGCCACGAACACGACGATCGACCGCAATGGAATTGCGACCACGCGGACGGAATTGGACCGGATTGGTGCCGGAGGGTTGAGCGGAGCTCCGTTGCGCCAGCGTAGTACGGCCGTGTTGCGATACCTCCGACAGCGATTGCCGAAACCGTTCGTGCTGATCGGTGTGGGTGGTATCGACAATGCGGAAGCGGCCCTGGAGAAGCTCGATGCCGGAGCGGACCTGGTGCAGGTGTATACCGGACTGATCTATGAGGGGCCGGCGTTGGTCCGGCACATCAATGAACGCTACGTGGAATGGAAGAAGCACAAGTAAAACTCATCGAATGCCCACGCGATGCCATGCAGGGCATCGTTCCGTTCATCCCCACGGAGGTGAAGGTGAGGTATCTGAACACTTTGTTACAGGTCGGGTTCGACACCATCGACATCGGCAGCTTCGTCAGCCCCAAGGCGATCCCACAGATGGCCGACACGGCGGAGGTCCTCGCCCGGATCGATCGCACGAACTCCCACAGCAGGTTGTTGGTGATCGTGGCGAACGAACGGGGTGCGGAGGCGGCGGTGGAACAGGAAAGCGTGACCTATCTGGGTTATCCGTTCAGCATCAGTGAGACCTTCCAGCAGCGCAACACCAACACCAGCATCGAAGGGTCCTGGACGCGGACGGCACATATCGCGGAGATCGCGCAAAAGGCGGGCAAGGAGCTCGTCGTTTACATCAGCATGGCCTTCGGCAATCCGTACGGCGACCCCTGGAACGCGGAGGTCGCCCTGCATTGGGTGGACCGGCTGGTGAAGGAGCTCGGCGTGGGCATCATCGCGCTCAGCGACACGGTTGGTGTGGCCGGACCGGAGGACGTGGGCCATCTGTTCAACGCCCTTGTCCCGGCAATGCCCAACATCGCGTTCGGAGCCCATCTCCACTGCCGCCCCGACAACTGGAAAGCCAAAACACAGGCCGCCTGGGATGCGGGCTGCCGCCGCTTCGATGGCGCGATCAAGGGCTATGGCGGATGTCCGATGGCGGAGGACGAACTGGTGGGGAACCTCCAGACGGAGCTATTCGTGAGGCACTTGGAGGAAAAAGGCGTACGGACCGGGTTGGACCTGGTACGATTGGATGCAGCGGTGCGGGCGGCAGCGGGGGTCTTCAGCTAGGCGTCACGCCTTCTCCAGTTCGAACACCGTGATCTCCGGGGGCATGCCGACACGTCCCGCGAATCCGATGAAGCCGAATCCGCGGTTCACATAGAGGCGTTGATCGCCTTCCTGGTAGAGCCCCGCCCAACGCTTGTAGATCCATTGCGCCGGGCTGTAGGTGGAACCGGCGACACGCACGCCGAACTGCGCGCCGTGCGTATGTCCGCTCAATGTCAGGTCGATCCCGGTACCGCGCACCTGGGCATCCCAATGCGTCGGGTCGTGGCTCATCAGGATGCGGTAGGGATAGTGCTCCGACCCCGCCATGGTCTTCTTCAGGTCCCCGTATTGCTGGAACCCGCGTCCCCAGTTCTGGCAGCCGAGCAGGCCGATCCGCTCCCCGTCCTGCTCGAGGGGCAGGTGCTCATCGAGCATCAACCGGAACCCCATGCGTTCGTGGTGCTGTTGCAGGAGGGCCATGTTCGTCGCCTTGGCCTCGGCGCTGTCCCAATGCGCATAGTCAGAGTAGTCGTGGTTGCCCAGGATGGAATACTTGCCGAGGCGGGCGCGCAGTTCCGCCAGTTGGTCCAGCCAGGGCGTGGCCTCATCGGCGAAGTCGTTCACCAGATCGCCCGTGAACAGGATCAGGTCGGGGTCCTGGGCATTGACCAGTTCCACGCCGGTGCGCACGATGTCGCTGTCCTTCTCGAAGCTGCCGAGGTGCAGATCGCTGATCTGCACGATGCGCAGACCGTTGAACGCATCGGGCAAACCGCGCGCGGGGACCTTGACACGTTCCACACGGAAGTTCCTTCGCCCGCGCGTCATGCCGTAGAGTACACCGGTGAAAGGGATGGCCGCGGCGATCAGGCCCAACTGGCTCAGGAAATGCACACGCGTCAGGACCTCACCGCTGGCCTCGCCGCCCGGCGCCACCTTCCACCAGCCCCAGCGGAACAGTTGCAGGATGTCCTCGGCACCGCGGAAAGTGAACAGTACGAGCTTCGGCAGGAGCAGGGCGATGAACAGCGCCGATAGGTTGAACATGAACGCATAGTTGCGCGCATCCCGTTGCTGTTGGAAGGTGAAGGCGGCCCAAAGCACCAGGGCCAGCATGCCGGCGCTCGTCGTCCAGTAGGCGATACGCGCCACGCGTCGTGTTGTCGAGGACGCCGAGGCCAATGCGCTGCTCACGCCCTTGTAGGCATAGAGGTCGATCAAAGCAAGGATGACCAGGACAATGAGGAGGATGAGAACGCTGCGGGAGTTCATGCAAGGTGCAATGCTTGCGCAAAGTTCACGTCCATATCGGCCATATCCGACGGATCAGGATGGACGGTCAGGATGATGATCGGATGGTCCGATCCCATTTGGAAAGGTCCATATCGCCCGTACGATCCTGGTCCCACGGTCCCTCGTCTGGCCGTAATTTCGGGCAATGGATCTCAGGGATTTCTTGAATATGACCATTGTCTGGTCCATTGTTGTGCTGTGGGCCTCCACAGTGAAGGGTCAGCAGACATGGCAGCATTCTTTCGGAGGATTTGGTAGCGAACAGGGTTATGCTGTGGACACCACTTCGGAGAACGGGTCCATCATCGTTGGTGCGTCAGGGAGCTTCGGCAGCGGAGGAGGGGATGTATACCTCCTGAGGTTGGATAGCGCCGGAGAGATCATGTGGTCGCGGACCTGGGGAGGTCCAAATGTCGAACAAGGCCGGTCGGTCAGGACGCTCATGGATGGTGGGTTCCTGATCGCAGGTTCCAGCAATTCTGCACCGGCCATCGGCTATGATGGGGTCCTCATCCGCACAGACGACCAGGGCAATGTGATCTGGTACAGGACCTATGGCGGCTCTTCCTGGGACTTGTTGTACGACGCAAGTCCGGCCTTGAACGGGTATATCCTTTGCGGTCAGAGCTTTTCGGTGAATGATGGGTCAGGGGACATTTGGCTCATCCGCACCGACCTCAACGGTGACACGCTCTGGACCAGGACATTCCCATCAGCTGGTATCGACGAGGCCATATGCGTTCGACCGACAATGGATGGCGGTTTCATCGTAGCGGGCACCTTGGACAGCAATGGAGAGAACAGTCAGATGGTACTTCTGAAATATTCTGAAAATGGAGGATTGGAATGGTCCACACCGATCGGTGGAGCGGTCGCTGAACGAGCAAGGGGAGTGACACCGACCGCTGATGGTGGATACGTGATCTGTGGGTGGTCCGAGAGCTTCACGCCCTATCGGACCATGTACATGCAAAAGGTGAATGCCTCCGGGTCCTATGTTTGGGACCGTTACACATTCGGACCCGAGGGAGATTGGGAGGCAAGGTCCATCATCGCATTATCAAATGGGGAACTGGTGGTGGCCGGGTTCACCATGGCCTATGGAGCTGGTGGGAAGGATATGTACCAATGGCACACGGATGCACAAGGTGATTTCCTTGATGGAAGGACATACGGAGGTCTCGATGACGAGGAGGCGAATGCGATAGTGGCCACTTCTGATGGTGGTTTCCTTCTCGTTGGATCAACGACCACGTTCGGTCCTGGTCCTCAAAGTGTGTTCGCGGTGCGCAATTACGGAGAGCCCCTGCCTCCGGATTTTGTGGTGATCAACGACCCACTTCCCATTGAAGAGTTGGTCGCACATCCTCAGTTCCGGATCGCTCCCGTGCCTTGTTCCGGTCCGTTCACGATCGAGGCGGAGCGTCCCTTGGTCCGGATCGCTGTTCAGGATGCCACGGGAAAGGTGCTGTACGATACACGGATGACCCCGACCGACCAAGCCATCCTGGACCTGGGCCTCGCACCGGGTCTGTACCTCGTTCAGGCATGGGGGAACGACGGTGTTCGCCTGGGATGCCAGCGCTTGGTCATCGCGCACTGAGCAGGCCTGCAACGGACACACTGCGTGCGAAAGCATGTAGGAACCCATACCAATGTCCGTGATCTCGCCATCTTCCGTAATTTTCCGGGTAGGCATATACTTGCTTTGATCCTGCCCCGGCATCCGTAGCCATGAACGACCAGGTCTTCTCTTTTGTGCTCGCGTTGCATGCATTGTCCGGTGGGATCGCGCTCGTGGTGGCCCCACTGGCACTGGTGGTCAGGAAGGGTGCGATCTGGCATCGCATCTGGGGGAAGACCTTCTTCTACGCGATGGCCGTGGTGTGCGTCACGGCGATAGCGACCGGCTTGCAACGCCCGAACATCCTGATGGCCCTGGTGGCGGTCTTCAGCTTCCACATGGCGGTCTCCGGATATCGGGCGCTGTACCAGAAGCGGTTCCATCGCGGAGAGCGGCCGGGAGGGCTCGACCTGCTCATCCAGGGTCTGGCCGGGCTGGTCAATGCCACGTTGTTCATTTGGGGGTTCTCACATCTCTTGCTCGGGCATCGGGACGGGGCCAGCATCATCTTTTGTGCCTTCGGTGCGGTCGGGTTGTTCATGGTCTTCCTGCAGGTCCGTCGCTTCTACAATGCCCGGCAGGACCGCAATGAATGGCTGTTCGCCCATATGATCGGGTTCCTTGGCTGCTATGTCGCCACGGTATCGGCCTTTTCCGCCGTCAACCTCGCCATGATCCGCCCTACATGGCTGCAGTGGCTCTGGCCCGCGATCATCGGTCTTCCATTGATCACGATGAGCGTACGGTACTTCCGCAACAAGGTGAGCGAAGGCAAGCGATCGCGCATCCTCGCACGGGCCAGGATCAGGTAGACCCCGCCCGCCTTCGGTAGTTTTGCGGCATGGGCGGTCCCATGGCGCGTTGTGTCTTCTCGGTGGACGTGGAGGATTGGTTCCATATCCTCGATGTGCCCTCCACACCGGCGTTCGACCGGTGGGACGTGCTCCCATCCCGGGTGGAGCCCGCCTTCCGACGGATGCTGGACATCTTTTCCGCACAGGAGGTCCGGGTCACCCTCTTCTTCCTGGGGTGGGTGGCCGAGCGATTTCCGCATCTGGTGCGCGAGGCGCGCGATGCCGGACACGAGATCGCCTCGCATGGCATGCGGCACGAACTGGTCTATTCCATCGGAAGGGCGCGCTTCCAGGAGGACATCACACATGCAAGGAAGGTGATCGAGGACGCAGCCGGTGTGCAGGTGCGCGGATATCGCGCGCCAGGGTTCTCCGTCACGGCCGATACGCCCTGGTTCTTCGAGGCCGTGGTCGAAGCGGGCTATGCGTATGATTCTTCCATCTTTCCCGGCGAGCGTGGCCACGGTGGTTGGCCCGGCGCATTGCCGACACCCTTCCGGGTGCATACCGGCAGCGGTAGCCTGGTCGAGTTCCCGATCAGTCTGTCGCGCATGATGGGACGGGACATGTACTTCTTCGGTGGTGGCTACCTCCGTTTCTTCCCGTACGTGCTCATCCATAGCAAGGCCAGGCAGGTGCTGCGTGAGGGACGGCCCGTGGTCTTCTATCTCCATCCCCGCGAGGTCGATCCCGGCCATCCCCGTCTGCCGATGCCCCCCAAGCGCCGGTTCATGACCTATCACAACCTCCGCAGCACGGAGCCCAAGATGCGCCGACTGTTCCAGGACCTGCCGATGACGACCTTCGGGGCCATGATCGACGGGGGACTGGGCGAGCTGCCCGATCAGCGTATCGAGGATCGAAGCTTCTCGCAGGCATGAACGGCCCGCGGTCCGACCCGCCCAGGGTCCTGTTCCTCTATACCGAACTGGCCCCCTATTTCCTGGCCTGTGTCGAGCAGTTGGTGCGCGATCATGGGGCACAGGTCCGGATCGTGCGATGGCCGGTGAACAACGAGGCACCCTTCGACCTGAGGTCGTCCGGGAGCGTGGAACTATCCGAACGCATGGACATCGATGATCGCGAGCTCGTGCGCATCTGCTCCGGTTGGCGGCCGGACATCGCTTTCTGCAGCGGATGGGTGGACAAGGGCTATCTGAAGGTGTGCCGCGAACTGCACCGCGACGGGGTGCCCACCGTGATGTGCAGCGATACGGCCTGGAGGGGCACCTGGAGGCAATGGGGTGCCATCTTCGGCGTGCAGCCATGGCTGCGCCGCACGTTCACACATGCATGGGTCACCGGTCATCCACAGTTCCGGTACGCGCACTATCTCGGTTTCGACAAGAAGCGCATCCGCACGGGGTTCTATGCGGCCGATATCGGGTCGTTCGCGCCGCTTTCCGAACAACTGGACGGGCCGAAGCGGGAACGCTTCCCCCATCGGTTCCTCTGCGTGGCACGCTACATCCCCACGAAGGGCCATCAGTTGTTGTGCGATGTTTTCGCGGATCTGTGCGATCAGGGTCACGCGCGGGATTGGGAGCTTTGGATGGTGGGCACGGGCGTGCTTCACGAGCAGGTCATCCGATCGGCCTCGGGGTCCCATCCACGCATCCGCCACCTCGGGTTCGTGCAGGCCGATCGCATGCCGGAGGTGATGGCGCAATGCGGTGTCTTCGTGCTGCCAAGTACCTATGAGCCATGGGGCGTAGTGGTGCAGGAGCACGCGGCTGCCGGCTTTCCACTGGTGCTGAGCGATGCGGTCGGGGCGGGGGAACGCTTTCTGTCCGAACCCCTGAACGGCTATTGGTCCAGGGCAGGTGACGACGCATCGTTGTCCGGGGCCCTGACACGGATCATCGGGACATCCGATGAGGCGTTGATCACCATGGCCCGCCACAGCGCGGAGCTTGGTCAGGCCTGGGGCCCGGCGGATTGGGCACGGACGGTGATGGAACTGATCGAGGAAGAATGAACCGCCCCAAGGTCCTGGTGTTCATCGATTGGTACCTGCCGGGCTATAAGGCCGGGGGACCGGTGCGTAGCCTCACCAATCTGGTGGACCATCTGCGCGACCGCATCGACTTTCACATCGTTACGAGCGATACCGACTATACCGGGAGCGGACCGTATATCGAGGTCGTGCCGGACCAATGGACCCACAGGCCGGATGGCGAACGGGTCTGGTATGCGTCGGCAACGGGGAGAGGAAGGAAATACTGGGCGCGGCTGATCCGGGAACAGCCTTGGGATGCGATCTACATCAATGGCATTTACTCCTGGTGGTCGACCGTCGTGCCCCTCTGGCTGACACGCCGATCGGACAGGCTCCGGATCGTGGCGGTCCGGGGCATGCTCGCGGAGGGGGCCATGCGCCATGGTCACCTGAAAAAGCGCGCTTTCCTCCGGGCGATGCGGATGCTCGGGATGTTCCGGAATGTGAGGTTCCAGGCGACCAACGCCGAGGAGGTGGAGGACATCCACCGATGGATCGGCAGGGACGCGGAGGTGCGACTTGTGCCCAACCTGCCCCGCAAGGCCTCCGTGGCGGCGGTGCTCGGTCGTCCCAAGGACAAGGGTACGCTTCGTTTGGTGAGCATGGCGCGCATCGCGGTGGAGAAGAACACGCTCATGGCCATCGCGGTGTTGCGTGGATTGCGCGGTGCGATACGCTTCGATCTTTACGGCCCGATCTACGATCAAGGCTATTGGCAGCGCTGCCAGGCCGCCATGGCCGTTCTGCCCGATGGGGTCACCGTGCGCTACCATGGGGCCGTGGCTCCGGAGGAAGTGCCTCAGGTGCTGCAGGATGCCCACGCGCTGCTGATGCCGAGCGCCGGGGAGAATTTTGGTCATACGATGCTGGAAGCGCTCACGGTCGGCGTGCCCTTGGTGATCAGTGACCGCACCCCCTGGAAGGACCTGGAACATCAGGACGCCGGCGCTGACCTGCCTTTGGACCACCCTGAACGGTTCACCGCCTTTCTGCAACAAATGGTCGACATGGACCAGGCGGCCTATGATCGGCTCGTGCAGGGTGCATCCGCGCTGGGCAGGCGATATTTGGACGATCCCCAGGCCGTGCAACGCACATACGAACTCTTTCTGCGATGAGCACCGATCGTCCCCGCGTCGACCTGTCCCGGTTCGACAATTCGTGGTACGTGATCGGTGCCGGACCGGTGAAGCGTGCACTGTGGTATTTCACGAACGCGCTCTTCTTCATCAACCCACTTTTCCCGTTCCGAAGCCCGAAGCCCGCGATCCTCCGACTTTTCGGAGCGAAGGTGGGGCGTGGTGTCGTGATCCATCCGGGCGTGAACATCAAGTTCCCGTGGAAATTGCGCATCGGTGATCACGTGTGGATCGGCCAAAGGGCCTGGCTGGACAACATCGATCGGCTCACGATCCATGACAATGTGGTCATCAGCCAGGGCGCCATGGTCATCCAGGGCAGCCACGACTACAAGAAGGTGGACTACCCCACGCTTCACAAGCCTGTGGTGCTCGAAGAGGGCAGTTGGGTGGGCGCTGGGGCGATCGTCACCTTGGGTGTCACCATGAAGGACCACGCCGTGCTGGCAGCCGGGAGCGTGGCCACCAAGGACTTGGAACCCTACATGATCTACCAGGGCAACCCGGCGCAGCCGGTGCGGGAACGCATCATCGAGCCGAAGCAGGGATGAGGTTCAGCCTGATCACCGTCTGCTATCAGGCCGGCGAGCAGCTCGCCGAGACCATCGACAGCGTGCTCGCCCAGACCCATCCGGACATCGAACACATCGTCGTGGATGGCGGCAGCCCGGATGCGGCCACACAGCAGGTCATCGCGCGTTATCGCGACCGTGTCAACAGGCTCATCAGCGAACCGGACCGGGGTGTGTACGATGCCATGAACAAGGGCTTGGACGCGGCGACCGGAGATGTGGTGGGTTTCGTGAACGCCGGGGACATGCTGGCGGCACCGGATGTGATCGCGCGCTTGGACAAGGCCTTCCAGGCGACCGATGACGAGCTGATCTACGGGGATGCCTACATGGTGGACGCGATGGATATCCGGCGGGTGCAACGCTACTGGAAGGGCGGCACCTACGCACGTGATCGGTTCCGATCAGGCTGGATGCCGCCCCACCTCGGGACCTATATCCGCCGAAGCGTCTATCAGGCATTGGGGGGGTTCGACCTTCGCCTGAAGGTCGCGGCCGACTATGAACTGTTGTTCCGGTTCCTATACAAGAACAGGGTCCGGGCTCATTATGAACCATTCCCCGTCGTCCGTTTTCGTTTGGGAGGGGCCTCCAACCGGAGCCTTGGTCATATCTGGCGCGCCAACCGCGAGGTGGCTCAGGCCTGGCGGTTGAACGGCGAGCGTCCACCGTGGCTGATCATGATCTTGAAACCAATGCGTAAAGTATTGCAGATCAGGAGAATGAAATTATTAAGATGAAGCGAATTCTGATCATACATTATTCCCAGACCGGGCAATTGACGGAACTGCTGCGATCGATCGCCGCCCCCTGGGAGGCAGCAGACTATCGAATCGATCATCTGGTCCTGCGCCCAAAGCGACCGTACCCGTTCCCTTGGAGCCGGATGTCCTTCTTCGACGCCTTTCCGGAGTCGGTCGGCCGGGTGCCTGTGGAATTGGTGCCGTTCGATGTCCCGCCCGATGGTCCGTACGATCTGGTGGTGCTCGGTTACACGATCTGGTTCCTCAATCCATCGATACCGTTCAATTCCTTCCTGGAACATCCCCTGGCAGAGACCTATCTGAAGGGTCGCCCGGTGCTGACCGTGATCGGTGCGCGCAACATGTGGGTGCTGGCCCAGGAGCACGTGCGTCGCCGGGTGGCCGAGCTGGGCGGTCACATGGTGGGGAACATCAGCGTGGAGGACCGCAGCCCCAATCTGGTCAGCATCATCACGATCATCCGGTGGATGTTCCAGGGGAAAAAGGACCCGTTCCTGATGTTCCCAGCGGCGGGGATCCGGCCCCAGGAGATGCAGGGTGCGGCCCGGTTCGGGGAAGTGGTGCGCCTCTGGCTGGAAGGGAAAGAACTGGATCTCGGCCCGGCGCTCCAGGAGGCAGGGGCGATGCGGATCAAGCCTGCGCTCCTGCTTCTGGAGAAGCGTGCGACCGTGCTGTTCGGGAAGTACCGCGAGTTCATCCTGGCCCATGTGGACAAGGATCCCGGGAGCCGTCGCCGACGCGTGGCCTTATTGAGCCGTCTGCTGCCCATCGGGGCTTTCATCCTGTCACCGATCACCGCAATATCCACCCGTGTTCTCTCGCTTGTGCAACGCGGTGCGATCGAGGCCGAGATCCGGCGGATCATGGACTATTGAAGTGCGGTCCCTCCTTTGAACAAGGGCGCATGGATGAACAACGCGGGCCCGGTCTTTGTTGAAAGGGGCCATCGGTCTACTTTTGCCGGTCCGAACTCGGGGGGGCTATTTCGACGACATTGCAAGAGGTCTACATCACCAAGGTTTCCGCCTTCCTGCCCAACGAGGTCATCTCGAACGAGGAGATGGTCGATTATCTGGGCATGATCGATGGGAAGCCCTCCCGTGCCCGGGGCATCGTGCTGCGGAACAATGGCATCCGGCAACGCTACTACGCGCTGGACAAGCAGGGCCGTATCACGCACACCAATGCCCAGCTTGTGGTGGAGGCCGTCAAGGGGCTCGAGGGAGACGGTGTGGCACTGGAGGACCTGGAGGTGCTCGCCTGCGGCACATCCTCACCGGACCAGTTCCTTCCATCCCACGCTGCGCAGGTGCATGGCCTGCTGCCCATGCCCATGGAGATCATCTCCCCGTCGGGGGCCTGCTGCTCGGGCATGCACGCCATGAAGTACGCCTACCTGAGCGTGCGCGCGGGCGATTCACGGAATGCGGTCAGCTCCGGTTCCGAGCTGGTGTCGCCCATGATGATGGCCCGCAATTTCGAACACGAGACGGAGCGCTTCCGGCAGCTGGAGACCGACCCCATCATCGGTTTCGAGAAGGAGTTCCTCCGCTGGATGCTGAGCGATGGCGCTGCGGCTGCCCTGTTGGAACCAAGGCCGCGCGGCGACCTCAGCCTCAGGATCGATTGGATCCTGGGGCGCAGCTACGCCAATGAACTTGGCGTGTGCATGTATTCCGGAGGCGACAAGGACGCGAACGGCGAGTTCCACGGATGGAAGACCTTCGAGGCCGGAGAACTTGCCGGAAAGTCCGTCTTCAGCATGAAGCAGGACGTGAAGCTGCTCGGTGGCAACATCGTGGAGTACGGAGGACGCATGCTGGAGGAGGTGCTGCGCATGAAGGAGTTGGATGTCTCCTCCATCGATTTCTTTCTGCCTCACCTGTCCTCGTTCTTCTTCCGCGACCGGGTGTTCAAGGAATTGGAGCACCGGGGCATCGAGATCCCCCTGGAAAAGTGGTTCATCAACCTGGTGGAGGTCGGCAACGTCGGTTCGGCCTCCGTCTATCTCATGCTGCGGGACCTCATGGCATCGGGCCGGCTCGAGAAGGGGATGAAGGTGCTGCTGATGGTGCCGGAGAGCGCCCGGTTCTCCTACACCTACGCCCTGCTTACCGTCGTCTGAGCCGGATCTTCCGAGCGGTCGGCCCATCGTCGCGGCTGGTTACTTTTGCATGCTTGTCCCGTGCTCACAGGTCGCGCGCGCGATGTGCCCGCACCATTCCATGAAACTGCCATGAAGAAGGAGGAAGTACCCCAGGATGATGCCCGCATGCTGGAGGGCAAGTTCAAGGTGGTGAAATACGCCATCAATGAAAAGGGCGAGTACGAGAAGGTGCCCAGCGTGGGTTGGGAACCCGAGAACGTGGCACTGGAGCAGGCTTGGGACGTGATCAACGAGCGCGTGGAACAGGCGCGACAGGATGTGATCGCCGGGCGATCGAGCCCGCTCGCCTACCACATGGAGAAGAATATGATGGACCCCGCCCTGCTGGCGCAGCACATGGGTTCGGGTGCGCGACGCATACGGAAGCACCTTCGCCCGAAGGATTTTGCCCGGCTTGACGAACACACACTCCAGCGCTATGCCGAGGTGCTCCAGGTGACCGTGGACCAATTGAAGCGTGTGCCGGAATGACAGCGTCCGATCGCATCATCCCGTTCGACCACCAGCAGTCTGCCCATTGCGAGACTGGCGTGATCTCCAACCTCATGCGCTTCCATGGCATGAAGGTGTCCGAACCGCTCGCGTTGGGGATCGGCTCCGGCCTTTTTTACAGCCACATGCCGTTCCTGAAGGTGAACGGCCTGCCGGTCACCAGCTACCGCATCCTGCCCGGCCACATCTTCAAGCGGTTCTCCAACAACACCGGTGTGCGTATGGAACGCCGGAAGTTCCGGGATCCCCTGGCGGCCATGGCCGAACTGGACCGTGTCCTTGACCGGGGCCTGCCCGTGGGTATGCTCACCAGCGTCTTCTACCTGCCGTACCTGCCCAAGGCGTTCCGATTCCATTTCAACGCCCACAACATCGTCGTTTTCGGCAGGGAGGGGGACGAGTACCACGTGAGCGATCCAGTGATGGACGCCACCACGCGCATCCACCGCACGGCGCTCATGCGCGCCCGGTTCGCCAAGGGAATGCCCAATACCAGTGGGCGCATGTACTATCCTGAAAAAGTGCCCGCAGGTGCCGACCTGCGCCGCGCCGCGGCCAAGGGATTGCGTCGCACCGCACGGGACATGTCCACGACCCCTCTGCCCATGTTCGGGTCGAAGGGCATCGCGTTCCTCGCCGCCCGGCTGCGGAACTACGAGCGTGACCTCGGGCCCGCCAAGGCCCGCCTCGCCCTTGGCAACCTGATCCGCATGCAGGAGGAGATCGGTACCGGCGGTGCGGGGTTCCGTTTCATGTTCGGGGCGTTCCTTCAGGAATCGGCCACGATCCTGGACCGTCCGGACCTCAGGGAATTCGCCGAACGGATGACCACCATCGGTGACCAATGGCGCGATTTCGCCTATGAGGCGGGACGCCTTTGCAAGGACAGGGCCGAGGCCCATATCACCTACGGCTCACTGGCCGACAAGTTGACGGACATCGGTCGGCAGGAGCAACGCTTCTTCAAGGAGTTGGCCAAGGCCGTGCGTTGAGCCTGATGGAGCAGCCCGACATCCGTGTACGTTCCGTGACCAAGCGCTACCGCGGTGCCGCTTCGGAGGCGTTGCGCGGTGTGGACATCGATGTGCTCCCCGGGGAGTTCTTCGGCTTGCTGGGCCCCAATGGTGCGGGCAAGACCACGCTGCTCTCGATCATCACCGGTGTGCTTGGCCCGACCACCGGATCGGTGGAGGTCAAGGGGGTCACCATGCGGGCGAACAAGGGACGCGCACTTTCCATGATGGGCTTCGTACCGCAGGAGATCGCCCTGTACGGCACCCTCACCGCCCGCGAGAACCTGGACTACTTCGGCCGTCTCCTCGGTCTTGACAGGAGCACCCTGCGGGAGCGGGGCTCGGAACTGCTCGAGCGCACCGGGCTGAGCGCGCGTGCGTCGGAACCGGTCCGACAATGGAGCGGCGGCATGCAGCGGCGCCTGAACCTGATCACCGCCCTGTTGCACGCACCGGCCGTGCTGGTGCTGGACGAACCCACGGTCGGCATCGACGTGCAATCCCGCGCCGCCATTTGGGAATTGCTGGAAGAGATCAACCGGACAGGTACGACCGTGCTCTATTCATCGCACCATCTGGAGGAAGCGGAACGGCTTTGCTCCCGGGTCACCATCATCGATCACGGCCGGGTGGCGGGTGAGATCGCCGACATGCGGTCCCGGTCCGGTCAGGAACGCCTGGAAGAGACCTTCCTGCGCATCACCGGTCGTGCATTGCGCGACGACCCCGCATGATCCAGCGCATCGCCGCCCATATCCGCAAGGAACTGCTCCTGTTGCTGCGCGATCGCGCCGGCCTGGCCCTGCTCTTCGGCATGCCGGTGGCCCTGGTCTGCATCATGGCGGTCGTGCAGGATGCGCCCTTCCGCGACTTCACCGAGAACCGGGTGAAGGTGGTCCTCATCGACCACGACCAAGGTGTCGTCGGTCGGGGAGTGGTGCATGGGCTTCAGAAGGCAGGTCCTTTCATCCTGACCGATGCGACGTCCTCCGGCCTGACGGACGATGATCTGCGCGATCTTGTTCGGCGGGGCGAACAGCAGGTGGGTGTGATCATCCCCTGCCATGTCAGTGAGATGCTCGCCGAAAGAAGCTCCGCGCAGGTGACGACCTACTTTGATGGCTCCCGTGTTCCTGCGACGGACACGGCGAACGTGGTGCTTATCCTCGATCCCGCGGTCAAGCAGGCGTTCCGATCGCTGGTCCGGGGCGCGATACAACGCATCCTGGCGGGCCTCACCGCCCAACAACTGCTGGGTGATCTCGCCGAACGCATGACCGAACTGACGGGTGATAGCGTGCGGGTGCCACGCCTGGAAGGTTCCTTCATCGGCGTCGAGCAGCGGATGGCGGCCAGGGACGTCGCCGGCGAACGGGTGGCGCTCGATTCCACCCAGCACAACGTGCCGGCATGGACCATCTTCGCCATGTTCTTCAGCGTGGTGTTGCTCGCGGGCAACATGGTGAAGGAACGGGACTCGGGCTGCATGACGCGCCTGCTGACCATGCCCGGAACGACCACGGACCGGATACTGGGCCGTCTGTCGGCCTATCTGACGGTATGCCTGCTCCAGGCCGTGCTCCTGCTGATCGTCGGCCGGTACGTGCTCCCTCTGCTCGGGCTTGCGCCCCTGCAACTGGCCGGTTCCGGAACGATCGCCCTGCTGCTCATTGCGTCCCTGGCCATCGGCCTCGCGGCGACCTCATTCGGGGTGTTGATCGGTTCGGTCACACGCACGCAACAGCAGTCGGCCGTGCTCGGGTCCACGGCCGTGGTGATACTTTCGGCCATCGGTGGGATCTGGGTCCCACTGTACATCATGCCCGACGCGATGCAGGCCCTCGGCCATCTCAGCCCCTTGAACTGGTCCATGGAGGCGTTCAACGCCGTGCTGTTGCGCGCGGGTGGCTGGGTCGATCTGTTCCCGTACCTGCTTCCACTGTTCGCGTTCGCGGCCGTTTGCATCCTGCTCAGCGTAGGGGCGGAACTCCGCGTGGCGCGTCGCTGACCGATGGAAGGATCGGTGCACATCCTGGGCATGGGCGTCATTTCGGCGCTGGGCAACAACGTGGAGGAGAACCTGCACGCCCTGCTCGCGGAACGCACGGGCATTGGCCCCATCACCCGGTTGGACACCCGCCATCGCGACCGGCTGCCGGCGGCCGAAGTGAAGATGGACAACGCCACGCTTGCGGAACTGGCGGGGCCGGCCGATCCGCGCAGCTGGACACGCACGGCACTGCTCGCATTGATCGCTGCACGCCAGGCGGTCAGGCAGGCGGACCTGGCGACCGATGAAGGTCGCGTCGGCCTGATCTCCGCGACCACAGTGGGAGGCATGGACAGCGCGGAGCTGATCTATCCGCAGTTCTTCCACGACGATGCGCCCGAGGAGGTCCTTCGGTTCCTTGGAACGCACGACCCCGGCGACCATTCCGAACGCGTGGCGATGGAACTTGACATCCAGGGGCTCGTGACGACCATCAGCACGGCGTGTTCTTCGTCCGCCAATGCGATCATGCTGGGTGCGCGTCTGATCCGTGCGGGTCGATTGGACGTCGCCGTCGTGGGCGGTGCCGATGCCCTTTCGCGCTTCACGGTGAACGGGTTCAACAGCTTGATGATCCTGGATGAGCGGCCCTGCACCCCCTTTGATCGCGACCGCAAGGGATTGAATCTCGGTGAAGCGGCCGCCTATCTGGTGATCGCCTCCGAGCGGTACGTCCATCAGCACGGCATGCCTTCACTGGCGCGCGTGTCGGGCTATGCGAACACCAATGATGCGTTCCACGCCACCGCCAGTTCACCCGAAGGGGAGGGGGCCTTCCTCGCGATGCGCGGGGCCCTGGAACTGGCCGGGGTCGCGCCGGAGGACATCGACCATATCAACGTGCATGGTACGGGAACGTTGAACAACGACGCGTCGGAGGGGCGCGCCCTGGAAAGGTTGTTCGGCGATCGGGTGCCACCGTTCAGCTCGACGAAGACCTTCACGGGGCATACGCTCGGCGCGGCCGGCGCGGTGGAGGCCGTGTATTCGGCCCTGGCCATCCGTGAAGGTGCGATGTTCGCCAATCTGCGCTTCCGGGATCCATTGGAGGAGACACCCGCTCTCGTACCTGTTCTGCACACGCGCACCGGTCAGCGGATCCGCCATGTGCTCAGCAGTTCGTTCGGTTTCGGGGGCAACAATACCTCATTGGTCATCTCCGCCCGATGAGCTGGCCGGTCCACATCATCGGCACGTCCTGCATCTCCCCGCAGCCCTCCTTCGATCGGGATGTGTTGGAGGAGGTCGTTGCCTATGACCGCCATCCCCTGCGCGCCATCACCCCCGAGCTGAAACGATACGTGGACCCGGTCCGCGGCCGACGCATGGCCCGTGTATCGCGTTTCGGCATGGCATGCGCACTGAACGCGCTGGAAAGGGCGGGGGTCAAGGAGCCCGGCGGCATCATCGTGGGCACGGGGCTCGGGTGCATGGAAAGCACCGAACGCTTCCTGGAGACCATGATCGCCAACGATGAGATGATGGTGAACCCCACGGCGTTCATCCAGTCCACACACAACGCGGTGGCCGGTCAGATCGCCCTGGCCTTGAAGAGCCGGGTCTACAACTACACCTATCTGCACAAGGGGCTCTCGTTCACCAGCGCCCTGTTCGATGCCTTCGTGCAGGTGCGCGACGAAGGGGGGCGGGACCTGCTTGCCGGCGGGGCCGATATCATCACGGAGGATCACTATGCCATCCAGCGCCGCACCGGCTCCTTGAAGGGGGAACAGGTCCATAACCTGGAGGTCCTGCGGAGCAGGGATCGCGGCGCGATCGGCGGAGAAGGGTCGGCCTTCTTCGTATTGGATCAGCGGCCAAGGCATGCGGACGACGTGCGCCTGCTGGATGTGGACATCCGCTTTGCACCTGCGCTTCCGGATGCGGCGGAACATCTCCATACCATATTGGACCGCAATGGCGTTGGTCCGGATGTGATCGATCTGGTGGTCCTGGGCCAGAACGGCGATGTGGAGGCGGACCTTGCCTATGCGCCCGCCATGCGGCTATTTCCGAGGGCCACCATCGCCGCCTACAAGCTTCTGTCCGGCGACTATTACACGGCGAACGCGTTCGGCACCTGGTATACCTGGTCCGCATTGCGCAGCGGACGGGTGCATCCGGAGGTGCGCCTGCAGGAAGGCCGGAAGGGACCCTACCGACGCGCACTGCTCTATGACCGGTTCCGCGGTGGCGACCACAGCGTGGTGCTCATGGAGTACGGATGATCGTCCGGCCTGAAGTATCTTTGAACTCACGACCGGGTGGTCGTCACGCAATGAAGCGTCACCTGCAAGGTTGGATCTCCGCAGCGATCGGGACGCTCTTCCTTTTCTACATGGTCCTGCCTTCCCTGGTCGTCCTGGAATTCCGGTTGGACCGGGCAAGGATCGAGAAGGAACTCTGTGTGATGCGTGATGCGGCTCCCGGCAAGAACACCTGTCATGGGAACTGCTACCTGATGAAGCAGTTGCGCAAGGCGGAAGGTCAGGCCGAACATCCGTTCGAGCATATGGAGTGGCGTTCGGAACCGGCCGTTCTTCTGGACCAAGCAGTACCTGAGCTCATCCCGCCTGTCGTACTGGTCCTGCACCGCACGGACCGCATGGAGGCCTTGCCCTCCGGATGGCATCGCCCCATCGAGCCCGTGCCCTGGGGTTGAACTGACCTGCGGCGACCTGCGCCGTTGTTGATCACTTCAACCCGATCCCATGAAACACTTCCTTGCGGCAGGAGCGCTGTGGTGCATCTCCCTGCCGATTTCGGCTTGTGATGTCTGTGGCCTTTTCCTGGGCATCCAGCCGCACGAACGCACCACGAACTTCGGACTGTATTACCGGTTCCGGCATCTGGAGGGGGACCTTGCTCCGTTCTCGCTATTGCTCACCAAGCATGGTGATGCCAATTCCGTGGCGAGCGCGGGACCCCGGCATTACCGCGAGTACTATCAGGTGATCGAGGCGCGGGCCGACATCTGGCTGGGGCAGCGCTTCAGTGTGATGGCGGGTCTGCCTTTGGTGAACAATTACCAGAGCATCGATTCACGCGCCCACGCGGACCTCTATGGTGTGGGCGATCCCTATGTCCTGGGCAGGTACATCGTGGTGAACACCCATTGCGGCCCACAGGAGGTGCGCACCGTGCATCGCCTGACCGTTGGTGCAGGGGTGAAACTGCCGCTCGGGCAGCATCGGCTCACCTACCAGGGTGAGATGGCCGAGCATGACCTGCAGCCGGGCACCGGGACCTGGGATGGCCTGGCCACACTGGAGTACCTCGTGCGTCGGAACAAGACCGGCGCCTCTCTGGCCTGCACGGGTCGGTACAATGGTGAGGCTGTGGATGGCTACACACTGGGCCATGCCTTCAGCGCCACGGCCGAGGTCTTTCAAATTGTCGGGAAGGAAGCGCTCAAGTGGGCCCCATCATTGGGCGCCTATGCAGAGCATGGCCTGCCCGACAGGTCCAAGGGGACCGAAGTGGAGGGCACGGGCCTTACCACGCTTTTCGCCCACGTCGGATCCCGCGTGTGGTGGCATTCCTGGACGTTCTCGGTCACCTACCAGTATGCCCTCGCCAACTCGGGCGGCATGTTGATGGTGCCCGTTCGCCAGCGGATGATCGTCGGGATCGCCTACAACTTGAACAGCAACACTTGAAACCGAACGAACAATGCGGACGAATTTGAGATCCTGGGGCCTGGTGGCCCTGATGACCCTGGCGGTCACCGCCTGCAAGAAGGACGAGCCCGAGGAGACCGGGCCGGACTGCTCCCTGAACCACTACGGCACCGTCAAGATCAACTTCGATCTCCTGAACGGAACAAGCGCCTACACGCTCTCGGACCAATTGACGGACAGCGCCGGTCATGCATGCGTGTTCGACAAGGTCCGATTCTACGTCAGTGGGATCCATCTGGCCGATGATGGCGGCAACGAGGTGGCCCACTTCGAGGACAAGGTGCTCCTGGTCGACGCGGCCAATTCCTCGAACGACTACACGCTCGGCAATGTCGGGTCGCAGCACATCCACATGGTCACTTTCGACCTGGGATTGGATAGCGTGACGAACCATGCGGACCCAACGACCGCGGAGGCGCCCTTGAACGATCCGGATATGCACTGGGCCTGGAATCCTGCGGCCGGATACAAATTCCTGGTGCTTGAAGGTCGGGTGGACGACGATGGTGACGGCGTGGTCGATGCGGACGACCCCACCTTCGTGTACCATGTCGCTACCGACCCCCTGCTGCGTGGCGATGAAGTGCACGTCCATCAGGACCTGGGCGATTGTCAAACGTTGACCATGATGGTCGGCGTGGATGTGGCCCAACTGGCCGCAGTGACGGACATGCTCAACAACAGCGACACGCACACGAACAACAACATGGACCTCGCCGTCCGCTTGATCGACACCCTGGTCGAAGCGATCGACGAGGAGTGATCAAAAAAGCTCATGACGAACGGGGGGACCTACGGGTCCCCTTGTTCGTTCCTGCCCTTCGCGGATGGGACCGGGCCTGCCATGCGTTCATTTCCTTCCGGCATGCATGAATGCCTGTGCCAGGCCCTCTTCGAACAAGGCCTCGTTCACCTGGGCCAGTTCAACGAACGTGGCTCCCTTCTCGCCCCATTTGTTCGGAACGGGAAAGAACACCTTGGGATGGCGTGCCTGAAGGTCGGCCTGCTGGTCCACGGTCAACATGAGGACGGCACGATGGTCCTCCACCCACAACGTCATGAACGTGCGTCCGGGCCGGGCGCCTGGCGTTCCTGACCGGATCCGGAAGCCGACCTTGTCGAAGTGCGGATACTCCTGCGTGTTCGGGAGGGAGAGAGCGATACGGCGTGCGGCCTCGATGTCCATGACCGCAAGCTTACGGACCGGTTCGCGGATATGTGGGTGATGCCGATCTTTCGGCCATGACCAAGGGAAGGCTGGAAGCGTTCAGCGATGGCGTGCTGGCCATCATCATCACGATCATGGTGCTGGAGATGAAGGTGCCGCATGGCGCCGATCTGGCCGCGTTGTTCCCGCTTTGGCCCACGTTCCTGAGCTACGTGCTCAGCTTCGTCTACCTCGCGATCTATTGGAACAACCACCACCACCTGATGCATACGGTGTCCCATGTCACCAGCCGGGTGATGTGGGGGAACATGCTCCTGCTTTTCTGCCTGTCCTTGATCCCGTTCGTCACCGGTTGGATGGGGGAGAACCACTTCGCCACGGTGCCGACGGCCATATACGGTGTCGTGTTGTTGAGCTGTGCGCTGGCGTGGGTGGTCCTGCAGCGCGCGATCATCCGCATCGAAGGGAAGGACTCCGCACTGGCCAAGGCCGTGGGGCGCGACCGCAAGGGCCGGATCTCCCAGGTGTGCTACATCAGCGCCATCCCCCTGGCATTCGTGCATCCCGCGATCGCGGGGGGGCTGTACATCACCGTGGCCTTGATCTGGATCATCCCGGACCGGCGCATCGAGAAGCAGTTGACCGAGAGCAGCTGATCGGAGCTGCAGGCATTGCACTGTGCATGGCGATGGACGGTGTTCCCGATCTTCGCCCGATATGAAGCACGTCATCCTTACCGGCGGTACCGGTATGATCGGGTCCCTGGTCCTGAAGGAGTGCCTGGACCGGCCGGACGTCGAGCAGGTCACCAGTATCGTGCGCCGACCGTCCGGTGTCGTCCATGCGAAGCTGCGCGAAGTGCTGCATGCGGATCCGCTCGACCTGTCGCCCATCATGGACGTCTTTACCGGACAGGACATCGCCTTCTACTGTCTGGGTGCATATACCGGTGCACTGTCCAAGGACGAGTTCCGCAAGGTGACCGTGGACTATACCATTGCCTTTGCCAAAGCGCTGAAACAAGGCAGCCCGCAGGCCGTGGTCTGTTTTCTCAGTGGTCAGGGGGCTGACCGGACCGAGAAGGCGCGGATGCAGTTCGCGCGCGATAAGGGCGCTGCGGAGAACTTCCTCTTCCAGGCCGGCTTCCCCCGCGTCTTCAGTTTTCGTCCCGGATATATCTATCCCGTGCATCCCCGCAGGGAGCCGAACGCAGCCTACCGTCTGATGCGCACATTGTACAAGCCGCTCCTGTCAAGGATGATGGCCGGTTCGAGCATCCCGAGCACGGAACTCGCCGCGGCCATGGTGCAGGTGGGATCTGAAGGCCATCCACATGAAGTACTGGAGAACCGGGACATCCGGCACTTGCGCGGGTTGGACAGGTCCTGAGCCCGTGGAACGGACAACTGCATCCTCGGGGTGGGGTGACCACTGATGCCCCATTGGACTTGTCGGGCACCTCCCGTAGATTTCACCTATGCCCAGGAGCATACTGACAGCGGCGGCGCGCATGGAACTCACCGAAGTTGACCGTATGATCGAGGTGCATTTCCATGCGGACCGCGACCTGGATGTCGAGGGACTGATGGAAGTGCAGCTGAGAAGGGGTGAGTTGACCACGTCCCGCTGCGGGATGCTCTCATTCTTCCCGCAGGGCACGCTGAGCGAGCTGGCCGTGATGAACGTGGATTTCTTCGGTGAGACCAATGCGAACGAACAGCTGATCGCACTCGCCATCGTAACGGCGGACGACATGGGCGAAGCCATGTCGTCCATCTATTACGATCACCATCCGCAGACCTTTCCGACACGGATCTTCCGCGATGGGGCGGAAGCGAGGAGATGGCTGCATGGGATGATCGCTTCGGAGCGGGAGGTCTAGGATCCGGGTATTTGGCCCAGTGCGAGAGCGCCGGTACCTTGGTCCTTCCCAAGACCACCGCTTCACGTTCATCAGCCATTTCGCGGTCGGCATGGCCGCCAATCGCGCTGCTCCGAAGATCTCGTTGGGTGTGCTGTTCATCGCCGCCCAGTTCATGGACCTGTTATGGCCCACACTGGTCCTGCTGGGTGTGGAGCACTTTGCCATTGTGCCCGGGATCACCCAGGCCACACCATTGGACTTCACGGACTATCCGGTCTCGCACGGTCTCTTGGCGGTGTTCGGATGGAGCGTTCTGGCGATGTTCCTCGCCCGCGGCATGAAGCAAGGCTGGAATGGCGCACTTGTCCTGGGGGTCTGCTTGTTGAGCCATTGGCTGCTGGACCTGATCGTCCATCGTCCGGATCTGCCACTGGTGCCTGGCAGCGACATGCGTGTGGGCCTCGGCCTCTGGAACGTACCCTGGGCCGCGCTTGCATTGGAGTTGCTCCTCAATGCCGTGGGTGTGGGGATCTATCTCCATACGACGAGGTCAAGGGACCGGATCGGTCGCTTTGGGTTCTGGACATTGGTCCTGTTCCTATTGGCCATCCACCTGATGAACGTGTTCGGGCCGGTGCCCACCAGCACCGCTGCCGTGGCCTGGAGCGCCCAGCTGCAGTGGCTTTTCGTGGCTTGGGCGTTCTGGGTGGATGGTCATCGCGAGGAACGAGGCGGTGTGGTCCTTCCGCACTCCGCTTGACCGGTCCGCTCCCGATCAAGGCGCGATCATTCCAGTGGTTGCCGCAGGATGGTGCGCAGTTTTTCGGGCGGGGTCCTGCGGGCGTCGCTCAGATAGATCTCGTGGTGCTTGCCACGAGGCGTGCGGCCGAGGTCGTCGATGAAGGCATGCAGCGCGGCGATCGTTGGTCCTTCGGCGGAGTAGGGCCCCACATGAAGCACCTGCACGCATTCCCCTTCGGTCAGGTCCTCGATGCGGGCCCGTTCCATGGCGGGTGTGACCTTGCCCTTTGCGCGGAGCTCCTCCACTGCCGCCTTCAATGATGAATGGTCCACACAGGTCGGTTGCATGATCATCGCCGTCCAGCGCCATTATGCGCGGGCCGAGCGGGAGAACGCGGACATGTCGTCGGCCCACCATAGACCTTCCAGCCCCATCACCGTCCAATCCTTCTTTGATGGCCCGTTCTTCGACCCGAACTTCAGGGCATAGCTGAGACCGTAGAGCGCTTCGATCGCGGCCATGAACTCCGGTCCATTGGGATCACCCCTGCCATCGATCATCAGGTACCGCAGCTTGGGCACGCGCAATTCAACGGGTTTGCCGGCCCGCCCCTTGTACAGGGTGGCGAAGGTCTTTTTCAGGTCCTGCTTGGCCATGATGTTCCACGGTCCCTGGACCGTTCTACCTAGCTTTCCCCGAAAGTTAGGACAAGGGGAGGGATCCGGACCTGGCGGTCACAGGAGTCGGTCCACGTCCCTGCGAGCATGGGTCCAGCATGAGAACCTGATGCATGGGGAGATCGAACTGTCCAAGGATGTGCCCCGGACCAACGGGGTATGGATGCTATCGGATCCATCCGCGTTCGAGGCCCTGTACGAGGCCGTTCGCACCAAGGAGCGACGTATCCTGACCGATGCGGAGGTGGCCCGACTGCCTGATGGATCGGGCCTGTGGAACGCTTTGGAATGGCGGATCCGAGCACGGAGCGCGGCCCGGTTGGTGCACCAGCTCAACGGGCATGGCGAACGGCTGCGGGTGCTTGAGGTAGGTTGCGGCAACGGGTGGCTGAGCAGGTACATGCATCGCGCCGGCCATGCGGTGCTCGGTATCGACGTGTTCACCAGGGAATTGGAACAGGCAGCGCGCGTGCACAGGGAGGTAAGGTTCGCACGTGCCGAGCTCCTCGATCAGAAGCTGCCCGCTGCCGCCTTCGACGCGGTGGTCTTTGCCGCCAGCATCCAGTATTTCCCCGATCCCCTGGCTGCGATGCATGCGGCGTTCCGTTCGCTCGCACCCGGAGGTTTGGTCCATGTGTTGGACACGGTGCTGTACGCGGATGCGGCCTCCGCGGAACAGGCTCAGCAGCGTACCCGGAACTATTTCCACGATCTCGGCCATCCGGCCATGTCGGAACGGTATCATGCTCATCCGATCTCCCTGTTCCTGGACCTGGGAGGGACACGGGTCGTTGCGCGACCGCGCTGGACCGATCGAATGTCCGGCTTGTTGGGCCGGCCCGTCCCTCCGTTCACGCACTTGGAACTTCGTCCGGCGTTGAAATGCAGATCGGCCTTGCAAGACAGGTCGGTCTGATCGCGGGCGGTCCGCCGCGGGATCGGAATAATTTGGCGGCATGCGCGACCGGAGCACATGGTGGGTTTGCGCGATGAGCGCGCTCATCGGTATGCTCTGGATGGATGCCTGCAAGCATGGACGGTGTGAAGGGGGGGGCACGAGCAGCATCGGGTCGACGCACAGCCACAACGCGGGCCGCGATTGCATGACCTGCCACCATCCGGACGGGGAGGGTGAGGGATGCTGGACCATCGCGGGCACGGTCTATCTACCGGACCACCAGCAGATCCTGCCCGATCATCGACTTCTGCTCTTCACGCGACCGCTCGGCCAGGGCGACCTGACCCGGTCCATCGATGGGGACGCGAACGGGAATGTGTATACCTCCGATGCGATCACGTTCGGACACGGTCTGTTCCCTGCCATCGTGAGCGGGACCGATACCGCGTTCATGGACGAGCCGATCAAGGACGGTGCGTGCAATCGCTGTCACGGCGTTTCCACGGCGAGGATCTCCGTGCCGTGACGGCCCCCTACCGATCAATGCTCCCACACCATGGAAATGATGCATCACGCGTTGGCCTGGTTCGAGGTGCCGGTCAGCGATCTCGATCGGGCCAGGCTGTTCTACAGCACGATCTTCGACTACGACATGCCGGAGATGACCTTCGGTACGCTGCGCATGGGGTTCTTCCTGTACGAACGTGACAAGGGCGGCATCGGCGGGGCCATCGTGCACCATCCGGAGCACTACCGTCCCAACGCCGATGGTGTCCGGGTATACCTGAGCGGTGGTCGCGACCTGACGGTGGTCCTTGATCGGGTCGAAGAGGCCGGCGGAAAGGTCCTGCAGGGGAAGAAGGCCATCGGGGAGGGCATGGGCCACATGGCCCTTTTCCGCGACACCGAGGGCAATGTGCTCGCCCTCCATTCACCGGAATGACCGGTCGATGGCACGCGTTCAGTGAAAGCTGAGGACGGCCAGCACGATGATCGTCAACGTCACCAGCAGGTTCAATCTTCCCAGGATCGGCAGCACTTTCATTTGCGCATCGAAGTCGCCCTTTCGTGCCTTCCTGGCGCGTGCGGTGGTCATGCCCAACAAGGCCCCCAGCACCACGAAGAGCACCAGCTTCGCGATGAACAGGGGCATTTCCGAGATCACCGGCAGGTATTGTGTGAGGAGGTAGCCACCGGACACCAGAAGCAGGACCAGGCCGATATGGCCCATGCGGCTCAGGACGAAGGTGTTGGTGAAGAACTCCTTGCGCTTATCCGGCTCCATGCGCGCGGCCGCGATGCCCAGGAACATCATGGCGAAACTGGTGCCCAACCCCATGGCCAGACCGATGAAATGGAGGATCAACATGAATTCACGCATGACGGACAGGATATTGGTGGACCACCAAGGTATTCGTTCCTTCTCACGTCCTGCGTTCGCCTTGATGTCGTCCCACCGGAGAGGCTACTATCTTCGGATGGATGAGACGATCTCTCCACCCATTGATCCTGCTCACCGCCTGTGCGGCAGCCTCCGACCCGAACGGGAATGAACAGCCCGTCATGAAGGAGGAGGTCGTTCCGGATAGTGTCACCGTCGTGCCCATCCACCATTCCGCACTGGCCCTGCAATGGAACGGCACCACCGTATTGGTGGACCCGCACGATGCTCCCATCCGCTATGCACGGTTCCACCATCCCGACCTGGTCTTGATCACCGACATCCACGGTGATCATCTGGACACCACCGTGCTCCATGATCTGGACCTTTCCGGCACCGACCTGGTCGTGCCGCAGGCCGTGTTCGACCTGTTGCCGCAGGACCTGCGATCGCATTGCACCATCGTGGCCAATGGAGGGACGACGGAAAGAAAGGGAATACCCATCACCGCGATCCCCATGTACAACTTGAGCGAGGACAGGCCCTACCATGCCAGGGGCCGCGGCAATGGCTATGTGGTCACGTTCGGAGACCAGCGCGTTTACATCTCCGGCGATACCGAGGATATTCCGGAAATGCGCGCACTACGGGACATCGACATCGCCTTCGTGTGCATGAACCTGCCCTATACGATGACCGTGGACCAGGCGGCCAGCGGCGTGCTCGCGTTCAAGCCGAAGGTGGTCTATCCCTACCACTATCGCGGCCAGGATGGACTTAGCGACGTGGGCCGGTTCAAGGAGATCGTTCAGGCCGGCGACCCGCACATCGAAGTGCGGCTGGCCGATTGGTACGGCGACCGGTGACCTATTCGATCACGAGGGTCCTGGCACTGTTGGCACCACTGGGT
>JACJZI010000006.1 GCA_020635655.1 Flavobacteriales bacterium | reverse complement strand
CGCGCGGGCGAAAGGGGCGACCATCCTCGCGCGGAAGGAGGTCACCGGGTTCGACATGGGCCCGGGTGGCATTCAGCGGGTCCGGACCCAAGACGGGGATGCGTTCACCACGAAGCGTGTGATCGCGGACATCCATCCGGCCTCCCTGCTGCGGATGCTGGGGCCCGGTACCGTCCGCAAGGCCTATCGTGATCGGATCACCGGACTGGAGAACTCCGTCGGTTCCTTCTCGGTGCACCTGACGCTCGAACCCGGCGCGATCCCGTACCGCGATCACAACCTTTATCACTTCGCCGTAAGCGATGTATGGCAGGCGGTGGACTATGGTGAAGCGGACTGGCCGACCTCCCTGATGGTCTTCACCCCGATCTCCGCATCCGAGCCCACCCGCGTCGATTCGCTCGCTGTGATGACCTACATGCGGTACGCCGAGGTGGCCCGGTGGGCGGATACGCACAATACCGTGGCCGGTCCCGAGGACAGGGGGGAGGACTATGCTGCGTTCAAGCGAAGCAAGGAGGAGCGCGTGCTGGACCTTTTGGAGGAGCGCATCCCCGGTGTGCGCGCCGCGACGAAGGCCATGTACAGCAGCACGCCCTTGAGTTTCCGGGACTACATCGGATCACCGGACGGTTCCATGTACGGCGTAGTGAAGGCGGCGCAGAGCCCGATGCGCAGCTACATTCCGCCCGTCACCCGTGTGCCCAACCTGCTGCTCACCGGGCAGAACACGAACCTGCACGGCCTGTTGGGCGTCACCGTGAGCGCGATGGTGACCTGCGCGGAATTGCTCGGAAAGCCTTACCTGGTGAGGAGGGTGCGTGACGCAGCCGGCATCTAGGCCTTTACGCAGCGCAGGACGGTGTGGCCCATGCCCACGTCGTCGATGTCGTCCGTGACCCGCAACCCGGCCCTTTCGATCAGTGGCAGGAACGCCTCGGCCCGGTACATCCGGCTGTTGCCGTTGGCCATCGCCGTGAAATAAAGCGAGGTGGCCGCCAGGCTGAACGATGCCGCCTGCCACCGCTGCCTGTCGATGAAGGTCTCCATGATGTACACCGCGGTATCCGGTCCCATTGCCGCATGGGCCTTGCGCAGGATGGCCACCACCTCGTCCTCGCTGAAGCAATCGAGGAACTGGCTCATCCAGATCACATCGGCCCCTTCAGGCAGGCGGCTTTCCGGATCGAGCATGTCGGCGATGGCGGTGCTCAGCCGATCGGCCAGGCCGGCCTTGGTCACGTTCGCCACCACCTCCTTCAACTGGCCAGGGAGGTCGACCACCACGACCTTGACGTTCGGATCGTGCCGCAGCACGCTGATGGCCCATTTGCCGGTATTGCCGCCCACGTCCATGATGGTGCCGGGCTTCTCGCGGAACACGATGTCGAGCGCCGGCGGAAATGAATGGTCCGAGTAGTAGTGATCGAAATCGAACCAGCTGCGGCGCACGTGCTCCGGCAGCTCGCTCAGGGCGCGATACACCGTGGGCCAATCGCCAAAGACCTGCAGGCCCGCGGGTCGGCCTTCGTCCAGGGAGGCGGGCAGGTGCGCCATGCCCTCATAGCACACATCGCCGGTGAAGTCCATGTTCACCTTGGTCATGCGGTCGTGTGCCAGCATCAATCCCACCTTGGTCAGGCCGAAGCGCCCTTCCCTTTCCCAAAGCACACCCCCCGTCACCGTCATGTCGATCAGCACGGTGAGGGCGTAGGAGGATATGCCGCTCGTGGCCAGGATCTCCTCGCGGGACAGGCCCTTCGTGCGACCGCGGGCGAGCAGGTCGAACAGCCCCTTGCGCTGCATGTACCAACAGGCTTGGAACAGGATCGGGCCGAAGGCGATCCGCTGGGCCTCGGCGCGCGCTTCCACGGCGCTCATCTCCGCGCCACGGAACTCCCGAGTACCGTCGGCCCTGCTCAGTTCGTGAAGCGCTTCTTCCATTGTTTCAGATAAGTGGACCTGATCTGCTCGATCACGGAATACACGGAGGCCGCCCAGTAGTTCCGAAAGCCGAACCCGCCCGGCTTTCCAATGATCTCCTCTGTATGCAGCACCTGCTTGGTCGCCATGTCGAAGAAGGAGACGAAATAGACCGCGCGTTCGTCGTTCTCGACCTTGTGATATTCACGGGCGATGAACACGGCACCCACACCGGTCAGATCATCCGTTGCGTATGCGTCCACGATCCCAGGTACTTCATCCATGCGGATGGGCTCGCCTTCGAAGGATCTCGATACTTCGAACGCGTTTGTGATCGGCCCCATCGGTCCGATGTCGTTCGTGCAATCAGCGGCCTTCAATGCCTCACAGAGGTTGTATTTCTCAGGCTCTGAGACGATCAGATGGTTCCATCGCACGGGATAGGCCGGTCCGGTCCGTTCGAACTCGGCAAAGGCGTACCGTGGGCTGAGCTTCACATGGGAGTAATCGATACCGATCCAAGTGAGCTTCGCACGGCCATTGACCACATCGGACATCGTTGGCTGCGCTTGAAATGGTGTGACGAGGGCGGCGCACAATGCGAACAGGATGGACCTTGCACAATTCATGATCGTTCGGTTCTATTGGTCCTTCTATCGATGAACAACTGGGGTTTCCGGCTTTCCTTCGGCCATTTCATGGCCTCGATGGCCGCATGGGCCACCGGTGTGATCCGGGGCGCCACACGCAAGCGGTCGCGCAATTCCGTACGAAGACCCTCCACCGCATCATCCTCCACGCTCACCAATATCTCCAGATCATCGTGGCCCAGTTCGTCGGTCGTGCAGATCACGACGAAGTTAGGGATCGTGGGCAGAGAGGCCATGCTGTCGATCACCTGCGCGGGATAAAGCGTGGTCCCCTTGACCTTCATGCGTTGTTGCTTCCGCCCGAGCACCGGTCCGAGCCACATGCCGAATCCCTCTCCGGAGAATGGTGTCGAACGCCAGGTGCAGATATCCCCCGTTCGGTAGCGCAGCAAGGGCATGGCCTCCACATGGAACGGGGTCACGACCACCTCACCCGCCCGGCCATCCCGGACCGGCCTGTCGTTCTCATCGAGCACCTCGTACAGGGCAAGCTGGGGCTGTACGGCATGGCCGGAGCCTTCCCAGCGTTCCGTGCAGGCCGTGGCCATTTCAGTGCTGGCATAGGTGCCCAGCAGTTCGATGTCCCATTCCACCTTGATGCGTTGGGCCAGGTTGTTCCATCTGCCTCCCTCGTCGTGGATCGGTTCCCCGATGCAGATCGCCTTGCGCACGGTCGTGGACGCAGGATCGATGCCATGTTGACGCGCGTGGTCCAACAGGCGGACAAGGAAGGAAGGGACCGTGATCAATGTCGTCGTACCAAAACGCAGGATACTGTCCCATTGCATTGCCGCGGCCCCAGGCCCAACACGCACCACGCCCGCACCCAGGGCCCGTGCACCGAGGAAGTAGGCCAGTCCGGCCATGAACCGCCGGTCGATGGTGGTCATCAATTGCACCACATCCTTCTCCGTCACACCGGCCATTCGCAAGCTGTTCGCTTCGTTGGCGGCCAACCGGTCCAGATCGGCCTCGTTCATCATCAGTGCCACCGGACGACCCGTGGTTCCGCTCGTGGTCACGTGGTCGACCACCTGTTCACGGGGCACTGCGAGGAACTCCGCGTTACGTGCCTCGAGGTCGGCGTTGGTGGTGAAAGGCAGGTCGAGGATGTCGTTCACACCACGGATCTCATCCGGCCGGGTCCCGGAAAGCACCTCGGCATAGTAGGGCGAACGCTCCTTGAGCCATGCGACATGAGCGCGAAGGAGATCGCCCTGCATGCGAGCGAACGCGTCAAGGCCAAGATCGGCTATGAACCTCAGTTCTTCGCGCATGCGGCGATCGATCGGTGCAGACGTTGCCGTTCATTCTCCGAAGCCACTTCCTTTTCAAGCGCGATGCGGAACCAAGGCACGGCCTTTTCGCAATGCCCCAGTGCCTGTTCGACGTCGCCGAGTGTCATGTAGGTGATGTAGTTGTCCGGGTCGGTGGCGATGAACCGGTCCTGTTGTTCCGGCGAAAGTGCGAAGGGTCTTCCGGTGATCATCCGATCGTTGATGGCGGTTCGCATGGCCCGATGCCACACGAGGTCGTCCATGTGGGGGGAGGTCAGGAAGGAGTCCGCCGGCAGGGTGCGGGTGGGGTCGTACAAGGGCATGCGCAAGGAGTCCTTTGAGCCTGCGGCAAAGATCGCCGGCAGGTCATAGCAGAGGTACTCACCCAACTGATAGGGACCCACGGAGAGCCACATGCGGCCGTCCTCGGGCTGGAACACGACCGAGTGATGGGCGATCATCTGATCGATCGCCATGGGATTGGCGAACCCCACCGGCCTGCCTTGTGGCCCCATGCGGTCGCGAAGGATGGCGGCAGCGTCCATTGGGCCCATGTGCGGATGGGTGTTCAATAGGTCCCACATCCGACGGAAACGTCCCATACTGTCACTTTCCCTGATATTCTCCAGGTTGGGGGGCGAATCGCGGAACGGCGCGCTCTGATAGTGGTTCGCACAGACCACCGCGCCGGAGTCGGGATCGAACACGCCCATGCCGTCCGGGGCTTTTTCGATCACGACGGCCCGTCCATCCTTGGCCGAGGAGACCAGGATCGCCTCGCTGACGAACACGTCGCGCGCTTTCGCGATGGCAATGGCCTCGTCGATCGTGGAGGCATATTGGAGGATCTCACGGGCAAGCAAGGAGATCGGTGTGCGCGCCTCGACGGGGATCGCGGACCGCGCCGCATTGATCGTCACGGTGAGCCCTTCCAGGTTCATGCCGCTCACCGCGCCCATCATACCGCCCCAGGTGATCTCGGCGAAGGGGTGTCCATGCTCTGGACGCATGAAGAGGACCACCTTGTCACAGGCGAAGTCCTCGCCCATGTAGAAATCGAAGTTCCGTCCCACGAGGAGCTTCCCGTCGGCCGTGCGGTCGCCCCATACGGCGAAGGAGGTGCAACCCACGAGCGCCAGGTCCTGCAGGGCGTGGCCGATGTCATGCGCGGCGTGATAGTTCAGTGCGCGGTCGTATTTCGGCGCGATGAAGTCGAAGGCGTCGCTGAAACTGCGGCTTTCCCCGTAGATCTCGCGGCGGAACTCCAGCGGGATATTGTCCTCGATGTCGCGATCGAAAAAGGCCACACCGTAGCGCAGCCAGCCGAGCTTGGTCTCGTCCGGCACCAGCAGTCGGATGCGGTCCACGAAAAATTCCTCCTGCCGTTCGATGAGGTCCTGTGCGAGCGCACCATAGGTCAGTCCGCGTTCCAGGTCCGGGCCCGCGACATAGGCCTCCCAGATCCCGCGGTCGTTCTGCGCCAATCGGTCCGGCCCGACCCTCCAGGCCCGGTCGCCATCCGGAACGCGATCCGGAAGTACGACCTGTTCCCCGGGCCCCAATGGAGGGGTCAACCGCATGTCGAACCAGAGCGCGCATCCACCGATCACCACCGTGGCGATGATCGCTTCAAGGAGCAGATAGAGCGAGCGGAGGATCCAGCGCATTGCAGCCAAGGCCCGAGGAGCGGCGCGCAAAGGTATTGCCGGTGTCATGGGGGTCAGAAGCCCAGCCCGAAGCCGATGCTGATCTGTGGGGCCCCTGTCGTGTAGGGTCCGCGGGGATCCTGGAGCACATCCCACAGGACCATGGCGAGCAGATAGTTGTTCCCGCCCAGGTGCGCGGCATAGCCCCCGCCGACATAGAGGAACGGGATCCAATAGCGTGCGAGCCCGACCACACGCGGCTGATAGAGTTCCATGTTGAGCTCCTCGAATTCCACGTGGGCGAAGAGCGGCTGGAGTATGCGATAGCGCGCGAACACCTTGCCGCCGTAAACGTTCGTCTCGAAGTTGTACGCGTCCCGGTTGTCGCGGTAATACCAATAGGTGGCGCCCAGGCCTGCAGAGAGCTTCCCGTTGCGCGTGATCTTGTAGCCGACGATCGGTTCGACGGAGATGTTCGTGATCGTCCCGAAACCGAGCCCGAGTCCGCCACCGTAATAGAATCGGTCCTTCCAGGGGCGTGGGGTTTCCGCTGTATCCTGTCGGGTGGATGCATCGCTACGCACATAGTCGTCGGGCGCCTGGGCCCACATCATGGTGGAAAAAAGGCAGAGGACCGGAAGGAGCCACGCGCGGGACATGCGTGCGAAATTACCTTCTTCGTCCGCCGGTCGCGGGTCGGTAGCGTCGTTGGAAGGAGACCGCCAGGGCCATCGAACGTGCCGCCATCCAGGCAAGGAATGCGCTCCAAACAGCGAACAGGAGGCCGCCGAGCTGATGTCCGATCAGGATCACCGGTACGAACACCAAGGCGGTGGCGAGGATGAGCACGTTGCGCAACAGGGCACCTTCACCAAGTCCCTTGAAGATCCCATCGAACGCGAACGCCACCGCGTTGAGCGGCTGGGTGATGATGACCATCCAGAAGACCGCCGTGAACAGCCTTTGCACTTCCAGGTCGGCCGTGAACACCTGCCCGATCGGGCTGTAGAGCAATGTGTAGAGGACGGCGAGACCGACGCCGATCCAGATGCTCCGGCGCACGACCTGCCAGCTCACGAGATACAGTTGACGTCGATCCCCGGCCCCGTTCAACCGGCCGGCCAGCACGCTCCCTGCCGCGGCATATCCATCGATGAAGAACGCGCTGAAGAGCCAGATGTTCATCGCGATGCTGTGCGCGCCGATGTAGGCCTCGCCGTAACCGGTCGCGAACCTGTTGCCCAGGTAGTAGCATACGTTCAGCGCAATGGTGCGCGCGAAAAGGTTGCCGCTCAGAAGGAGGAGCGCGGGGATCTCGGGGTGCGACCAGCGGTCCGGAAGGATGTGGAAAGGTGTGCGTCGTTCCAGGATCACGATCGCAGCGACGAACATCACCACCTGTGCGATCAAACTGGCGAGCGCCGAGCCGCGGATACCCATGGCCGGAAGGGGACCCCAGCCGAAGATGAGGATCGGGTTCAGCAACAGGTTGACCAGTGCTCCGGTCACGCTCAACCACATGTTCCAGCGGAGGTTCTGGATGCCGCGGAACGCCCCGGTGAGCGCGAACGTGGCCAGGACCATCGGGTGGCCGAGCGACCGGACGTGGTAGTAGGCGATCGCCTTCTGAAGTACTTCGCCCTGTGCGTTGTAAAGGCTGAATATCGGTCCGGCCAGCGCATTGGTGATCAGGAAGAAAACGAGTCCCAGGCCGAAGTTCATCCACACCGCCAGGGGTACCAGGCCCCTGATGGCGTCCAGGCGGTCCTCACCGAAGTGCCTTGCCACCACGGCAAGCACGGCACTGCGTGTTTGCGCGAGGACCCAGACGACCAACAGGAAAAAGCTGCTCGCGATCCCCACAGCGGCCAGGTCCGCAGTGCCGAGCCGCCCCACGAAAGCCATGTCCACCAAAGAGATGATGGGTTCAGCGATGCCGCTGATGATCGCCGGGACCGCCAACCGGTCGATGTCGCGCCGGGTGATGAGGTGGCCCATTCCGAACGATGGACGCTCTTTGCGAGCCTCCTGGTATGCGCTTCGATCAGCCCATCCGGCGTTCCGATCCCTCGCGCAGGGCCGCCATGAACCGCTCTGTGGTGAGATAGTGCTCCGGCAGGACCGCATCGCCATGGATGCAGACCGCGAGGTCCTTGGTCATTTTACCGCTTTCCACGGTGTCGATGCAGACCTTCTCCAGGGTCTCGCAGAATCGGATCAAGGGGGCGTTCCCGTCCAGCTTGCCCCGGAAGGCCAGGCCGCGTGTCCAGGCGAAGATGCTGGCGATCGGGTTGGTGCTGGTGGGTTTTCCCTGCTGGTGCTGGCGATAATGGCGGGTCACGGTGCCGTGGGCGGCCTCGGCCTCCAGGGTCCCTCCGTCGGGTGTGATCAGTACGCTGGTCATCAGGCCGAGCGACCCGAAGCCCTGTGCCACCGTGTCGCTCTGCACATCCCCATCGTAGTTCTTGCAGGCCCAGATGAAGCCGCCGTTCCATTTCAAGGCACTGGCCACCATGTCGTCGATCAAGCGGTGCTCGTAGGTGATGCCGGCCTCGTTGAACGCGGCCTGGAAATCCTTCTCATAGATATCCTGGAACACATCCTTGAACCGTCCGTCGTAGCGCTTGAGGATGGTGTTCTTGGTGCTGAGATAGAGCGGCCATTTCTTCTGCAGGGCCAGGTTGAAACAGCTGCGTGCGAAGCCGGCGATGCTCTCGTCGGTGTTGTACATGCTCATGGCCACACCGTCACCGGTGAAGTCGTACACGTCCCAGGTCGTGGGGGCCGTACCGTCCTCGGGGGTGAAGGTCATGGTGAGCCTGCCCCTTCCCTTGATCACCGCATCCGTAGCCCGGTATTGATCGCCGAAGGCATGGCGTCCGATCACGATTGGGCGGGTCCAGTTCGGCACGAGCCGTGGCACATTGCCGATCACGATCGGCTCGCGGAACACGGTGCCGTTGAGGATGTTCCTTATGGTACCGTTCGGGCTCCGCCACATCTGCTTCAGCCCGAACTCCTCCACCCGGGCCTCGTCCGGGGTGATCGTGGCACACTTGATCCCCACATGGTGCTTCTTGATCGCATTCGCCGCGTCCACCGTCACCTGATCGTCCGTGGCGTCGCGCTTTTCGATCCCGAGGTCGTAGTATTCGATCGGCACATCGACGTAGGGCAGGATCAACTGGTCCTTGATCCATTTCCAGATGATGCGGGTCATCTCGTCCCCGTCCAGTTCCACCACGGGATTCTTCACCACGATCTTGGTCATCAGCGCGTAAGAATTAGGGGGCCGCGAACGGCGCGGCAAAGGTAGCCGGATGCGGAGAACCAGGTTCTGCCCGGATCAGCCCAGGTCCAGGTCCAGGTCCTCCTTCAGCTTGAGCAATGCGGGGTTGCGCTCCGCCATGATCCGGAAGCGGTCCAGGGGTGTGTAGCGCGGTCGCAGGTCCGGAGCTTCCTCCTTTTCCACCTTCAGGTCCAACGCGGGGTCGTCCAGCGCGTTCCGAAGATGCTCGAGCAGTTCAAGGCCGACGTCCCGCAGGTATTTCTCCTGCACTTCGTTCACGATGAGGAAACGGATCGCGCTCAAGCCCGCGACCTCGGGATCATGCGCCACGAGGGTGGCGTGCAGGCTGTTCAGGCCTTCCCGTTTTCGCGCCAGTGCGAAATCCTGCCACACCTTGCGCAACAGGCTCTCGTTCACAGGTCTGGGGTCTGCCTTGGTCGTTGGGAGGGTGCCTTGTGCGAAGCCGTCGGTCGTCGCCGACGCCGTACCCGGTCGCCGCGCCAATTCCTTCAGTGACGTGGCACCGGCCACGCGCCGTTTTGGTGCGGATGGCACCCCGGAACGGACGTCAGGTGGATCGGAAGTCCTGATCTCGGGGGCGGGTTCAGCGACCGTGGGGGCCGCACCGGTCACGTCAGGACTTTTTTTTTGCTCGTCCGCCCGAACCCTGTTGGTGGCGGGTTTGACCGGGCTGGCCCCACCATTGCCAGGTACTTCGGCCGAATTCTTGACGACCGTGTTCCCAACGGTGGCTGCTCCCGAAAGCCCGCACAGCTGGATCAATGTCAATTCCACCAGCATGCGGGGTTCCTTGCTGGCCTTGTAACGAACGTCGCATAGACCGAGCAGGTCCAGGCCCTTCACCAGGATCTCGTGGCTGCAGTTCGCGGCCTGTTCGATGTAGCGCTTGGCCACTTCCTCGCTTACTTCCAGCAGTTCGGCCGAACGCGGGTCCTTGCACACCAACAGGTCGCGCAAATGCCGGGCGAGACCGCTGACGAAGAGGTGGCCTTCGAACCCGTTCTGCAGGATCGTATCGAATTCCACCAGACAGGCAGGAATATCGCCCTGGAGCATTTGTTCGGTCAACCGGAAATAGTGGTCGTGGTCCAGGACGTTCAGGTTCTTCACGACGTCCTGGTAGGTGACCTTGTGACCGGCAAAGCTGACCATCTGGTCGAAGATCGAGAGCGCATCCCGCAATCCGCCATCGGCCTTCTGGGCGATCACATGCAGGGCCTGTGGCTCCACTTCGATCCCCTCCCGGTCCGCGATGGACTGCAGGTGGGCCACCATGTCGCCAATGGTGATGCGCCGAAAATCGAACACCTGGCAGCGGCTCAGGATCGTGGGCAGGATCTTGTGCTTCTCGGTGGTGGCCAGGATGAAAATGGCATAGGAGGGAGGCTCCTCCAATGTCTTCAGAAAGGCATTGAACGCCGACTGGCTCAGCATGTGCACCTCGTCGATGATGTACACCTTGCGACTGCCGACCTGCGGCGCGATCTGCACCTGGAGGATCAGGTCACGAATGTTGTCAACGCTGTTGTTGCTGGCCGCGTCCAGCTCATAGATGTTCAGGCTGTGTCCTTCCTCGAAGGTGCGGCAGGGGTCGCACTTGCCGCAAGGGACCAGGTCGTCGCCAAGGTCCTCGCAGTTGATGGTGCGCGCCAGGATCCGGGCACAGGTGGTCTTGCCCACGCCCCTGGGGCCGCAGAACAGGAAGGCCTGGGCCAGGTGCTTGTTCAGGATCGCGTTCTTCAGGGTGCCCGTCACGGCCTCCTGGCCCACCACCGAATCAAAGGTGGCCGGGCGGTACTTCCTGGCGCTGACAACGAACTTGTCCATCGGGTCCTGGGGCGAAGATAGCCGGGGGGCGCTGTGCGGACCCGAGGAGTTCTTCACGATCGTGAAGGGGGTGAAGTGCTTCCGGCATCCCGACCTGAGCTCCAGGTGTCAAACGATGCCATCGACCAGGGATGGCCAACCGCCGGATTTCCTGTATATTCGCGGCCCATTTTAACCGAAGCAGTCACATGACCAACCGGTACGAGACCGTCTTCATCCTAACTCCCGTTTTGTCCGAGGACCAGACAAAGGAGGCGGTCAAGAAGTTCAAAGACCTGATCAAGAAAGGCAGTGGGAAGGTCCACCACGAAGAGAGCTGGGGGATGCGCAAGCTCGCGTATCCCATCCAGAAGAAGTCCTCGGGCTTCTACCACCTGTTCGAGTTCGAGAGCGAAGCCACGTTCGTGGACAAGCTCGAGACCGAATACCGCCGCGATGAGCGGGTCCTGCGTTTCCTGACCGTGAAGATGGACAAGCACCATCAGGAATTCGCCCATCGGCGTCGCAACAAGATGGCCGAGCCCAAGGACAATGCGTCCGAGGCGGCCGATCAGCGTCCCGCACCCCGCCGCCGCAAGGAAGAGAACGTCGAACAGCGCAACGATTAAGCCATGGCCGACAACAACGAGATCCGCTATCTCACGCCCATCGCGATCGAGACCAAGAAGGAGAAGTACTGCCGTTTCCAGAAGTACGGCATCAAGTACATCGACTACAAGGACGCCGACTACCTGTTGCGTCTGGTGAACGAACAAGGCAAGATCCTCCCGCGCCGTATCACCGGCACCTCCCTGAAGTATCAGCGCAAGGTGGGGCAGGCGATCAAGCGGGCCCGCCACCTGGCGTTGATGCCGTACGTTGCCGATATGTTGAAGTGATCGCCACAACGATACAGCCATGGAAGTGATCCTGAAACAAGATGTGGAGGACCTGGGCTACGCCAACGACGTGGTGAAGGTCCGCGATGGGTACGCCCGAAATTTCCTGATCCCGCGTGGGCTGGCCATGGTGGCCACGCCCGGCGCCCGGAAGCAGGTGGCCGAGACCCTGAAGCAACGTGCCCACAAGGAGGCCAAATTGAAGGCCGAGGCCGAGGCGATGGCCGAGAAGCTCTCCGGCTCCACCCTGAAGATCGCCGCCAAGGTCGGCGAACAGGGCAAGATCTTCGGCAGTGTGAACACCATCATGATCGCCGATGCCATCAAGGCCCTCGGCTTCACGGTGGACCGCAAGGACATCAAGCTGAAGGGCGAGGCCATCAAGAGCATCGGCAGCTACGAGGCCGAGGTCACCTTCCACCGCGAGGTGATGCGTACCATCCCCTTCGAGGTGGTGGGGGAGTGATCCCACAGGAACGAATTATTTGGAAAGGGGGCTTCGGGCCCCTTTTTCTATGGTGTTGGACGATCGCAATGCCAGTGACACGGCCTCCGCTTCGGAACCCTTCAGGGACCTGAGTACCTTTGCAGCCCCAAAACCACACAAGCCATCCATGTCCAAGATCTTCGACATCGACATGATCAAGGCGGTCTACGACCGCATTCCCTCGCGCATCGCCGCCGCCCGCAAGGTGGTCGGTAAGCCGCTGACGCTCACAGAGAAGATCCTCTATGCCCACCTCTGGCAGGGCGATGCGGAGGGAGCTTTCCAGCGCGGGAAGGATTATGTCGATTTCGCACCGGACCGCGTGGCCATGCAGGATGCCACCGCACAGATGGCGCTTCTCCAGTTCATGACCACCGGGCGCAAGCAGGTGGCCGTGCCCAGTACCGTGCATTGCGATCACCTGATCCAGGCACGCGTGGGTGCCAAGCAGGACCTGCAGGACGCACTGAACAAGAGCAACGAGGTCTTCACCTTCCTGGATAGCATCAGCAACAAGTACGGCATCGGCTTCTGGAAGCCCGGCGCGGGGATCATCCATCAGGTGGTGCTCGAGCAGTACGCCTATCCCGGTGGCATGATGATCGGCACCGACAGCCACACGGTGAACGCCGGTGGACTTGGGATGGTGGCCATCGGCGTGGGTGGCGCCGACGCCTGCGATGTGATGAGCGGTCTGCCCTGGGAGTTGAAGTGGCCCAAGCTGATCGGCGTAAAGCTGACCGGAAAGATGAGCGGCTGGACCGCGTCCAAGGATGTGATCCTGAAGGTGGCCGGGGTCCTTACCGTCAAGGGAGGCACCGGTGCCATCGTGGAGTACTTCGGCCCTGGTGCCGAAAGCCTCAGCTGCACCGGCAAGGGCACCATCTGCAACATGGGTGCGGAGATCGGCGCCACCACCAGTACCTTCGGGTATGATGACAGCATGCGACGGTTCCTGACCGGCACCGGTCGCGCCGAGGTGGCGAAGCTCGCGGACGCCATCGCCGAGCACCTCACGGGCGATCCGGAGGTCTATGCCGAACCGGAGAAGTACTTCGATCAGGTGATCGAGATCGACCTGAGCACGCTTGAGCCGCACGTCAATGGCCCCTTCTCGCCGGACCTGGCCCATCCCATCAGCAAGTTCGGTGAGGCGGTGAAGAAGAACAACTGGCCTGCCCGGTTGGAGGTGGGCTTGATCGGGAGCTGCACCAACAGCAGCTACGAGGACCTGACACGCGCAGCATCACTGGCCCAGCAGGCGATCGACAAGAAACTGAAGGTCAAGAGCGAATTCACCATCACCCCCGGCTCCGAACAGGTGCGTTTCACGGCGGAGCGCGATGGTATCCTGGAAAAGTTCGATGCGATGGGTGGGGTGGTGCTGGCAAACGCCTGCGGCCCCTGCATCGGCCAATGGGCGCGGCATACCAACGACCCCGACAGGAAGAACTCCATCATCACCAGCTTCAACCGCAACTTCGCCAAACGCAACGACGGCAACCCGAACACCCATGCGTTCGTGGCATCCCCGGAGATCGTCACTGCGCTGGCCATTGCGGGCGATCTCACTTTCAATCCGCTCACGGACGAATTGGTGAACGAGGAGGGCGGGAAGGTCAGACTTGATGAGCCCGAGGGATTGGAGCTTCCACCGAAAGGTTTCGGCGTGGAGGATCCCGGCTACAAGGCACCCGCGGAGGACGGCAGCCAGGTGGAGGTGATCGTGAAGCCCGGCAGTGACCGCCTGCAGCTTCTGGAGCCCTTCCCCGCCTGGGACGGAAAGAACATCACGAATGCCGTGCTCCTGATCAAGGCGAAGGGCAAGTGCACCACCGATCACATCAGCATGGCCGGCCCCTGGCTTCGCTACCGGGGACACCTGGACAACATCAGCAACAATACCCTCACAGGTGCGGTCAATGCGTTCAACGGGGAGACCGACAAGGTGAAGGACCAGTTGACAGGTGAGTATGGCAAGGTGCCCGACACGCAGCGCCACTACAAGGCAGAGGGCATTCCCAGCGTGGTGGTGGGCGACCACAACTACGGTGAAGGGAGCAGCCGGGAACATGCCGCCATGCAGCCACGCCACCTGGGCGTGCGGGCCGTGCTCGTGAAGAGCTTCGCCCGTATCCATGAAACGAACCTCAAGAAGCAGGGCATGCTGGCGCTCACCTTCGCCAACGAGCGCGATTATGACAAGGTGCAGGAGGACGATCGTTTCGACTTCATCGACCTATCCGGATTCGGACCGGACAAGCCGCTCACGATCGTGCTCAAGCACAAGGACGGGAGGGAGGACACGATCAAGGCCGAGCACACCTATAATGCACAGCAGATCAAGTGGTTCAAAGCGGGCAGCGCGCTGAATCTCATCCGTCAGCAGAACAATTGATCAACGCGCAGTTCTTGCTGATCGGGTACCGGAAGCCGGACCACGGACCAAGTTGGGCCGGTGGGTATCACCGGACTTGCAGTTGCCGACCCGGGTCGTGGGGTGTATCCCCACTGTCGTGATCGCTTCGGATCAGGGCGACCCCATGCCATCTCTCGGCGGTCCCTTCATGCAAGGGGACGTGGGACCGGTCGTTGCGAACAGGAGGAGGAGGAGAAGCGCATAGAGCCGCGGAGGCATCGCCGTTCGAGCGATGGCGATCTCGGACCGATCCGATCAACGCTTCAGGACGTGCCGGTGATGATCGAAGTGCCCTTTGTGTGCGTCCTTGTGGTACTTGATCATGTAGATGAACGACAGTTGGGCGGCCAGGTTGGAGGTGATGCCCGTGTCTATGGTCCCAAGACCTTCGAAGGCGACCGCATCGGCGGAGGACCAGATGTCGGCCAGACCATAGTTGAAACGCAGGGAAGCGCCGAGGCCGGACACGGCCAGGTATCCGACGCCGGAGGTCACTCCATAGTCCAAAGGCCGAAAACCGTTCTTGAACAGATCGATACCCATCTGATATGCCTCCCTGTCCCCCGCGTCAGTGGGTTCGGGGGTGGCCGAGTGGTAGTTGGTGGACACGAGGACGCCCACGTACGGGCCCATTTCGAAGAACATCCCCATCCGCAGTCGGTAGCGGGCCAATACAGGGAAGTTCACATAGTACAGGGATACGAGGTCATGATCATCGGCCAGCTCATTGCTCGCCCGGGAACCTTGAAGGCTGAATTGTGCCTCGACCAGGGTGGCCAGCGCGCCCTTTTTGCCAAAGCCGTAATGTGCCACCAGGCCGGCATGTCCGCCAGGGGTCCAATCGGTTGACGTGCCCCACTCGTTCGTGGGCGTATTGCAATACGACACACCCAAGCGGAACCCCAGACTGAACCCTTTCTGCGCCACGGCGAAGGCAGGCAGTCCGGTACATAAAAGCACAAGGAGAGATCCCTTCATCGTTGGTCGCCACGATCGATCCATCCGCGAAGATGCGGCCTGTGAGCGGTCCACGCAACAGGGGACGATCGGCATGGTGCTTGCCCCGGAGCGCACCGGATCCCCGGAAGTACCGGCCAGGCGGCCGGTGTGGAACCGTTAACTTGCGCGGTCTTGTTCGGAGAACAGCGCCACTTCTTCCTCGTTACACGCCGACCGATCACAGAACGGACCATGAACATCAGACACATTGCGCTCATCATGATCACCCTGGCCACCGGCAGGGTCCATGCACAGGAGGTCCCGGACAGCATCAACATGGTGCCCAACGGCAGTTTCGAATCGGTGGACGGCAAGCTCAAGCGCCTGGGTAGCATCGACATGGCCAAGCCATGGTCGTCCCCGACCGAGGTGAAGGCGGACCTTTACAGCGGGAACGTTTCCGGAGCGGCCAGCGCGCCGCAGAACGCTTTCGGCGAACAGGGGGCCCTGAGCGGGGACAATTATGCCGGCTTGCTATGGTGGAGCTATATGAACAAGGAACCGCGCAGCTACCTCCAGGTGAAGTTCAAGAAGATGCTCACGAAGAACCAGAAGTACTGTGTCCGATACTATGTGAGCCTCGCCGACCGCTCCAAATACGCTTCCGCAGAGCTGGGCGCATACATGAGCCGGATGCTCGTGAAGAAGGACGATGAGAGCAGTTTGACCTATGAGGCACAGGTGCCCGCGCTCCGCACCAAGATCTATGATGACCCCTTCACCTGGCAGGGCGTCTGCGGTCCATACGAGGCCAAGGGGGATGAACAGTACTTGGTGATCGGCAACTTCGCTTCGAACGAGAAGACCAACACCGGCAAGATCAAACGCCCCCGTGGCATGACCGGTCCGCAGCAGTTCCAGGCCTACTATTACATCGATGACATCGCCGTATTCCCCATCAAACTGTTGAGCGAGTGCAGCTGCACGCAGCTGGACAAGGCGGAGAGCGAATTCATTTACAGCCGCAAGGGCAAGGTGAACAGGACGCTGGCGCCGAAGGACCAGATCGACCAGACAGTGGTCTATTTCAAACGATTCCAGCGTGGGGTCGACGGTGCCATGGACGGCGTCATAGAACAGTTGGATACCCTCCTGAAAGGTGATCCCGGCATCCACATCCGCTTGATCGGTCATACCGACGCCGTGGAAGCCGACCGCGTGCGCATGCGACCGGACCTGACCGATCTGGGCAAGGAACGTGCGGATGCCGTCAAGGCCGTGCTCGTGGAGGCCGGCATCGATGCCGAACGGATCACCACGGAAGGGCGCAAGGCCGACGAACCCGCCGACGCCGGGGACGACGAAGTGGCCTTGAGCAAGAACCGCAGGGTGGAGGTGGAGGTCGGACAATGATCCCGACCGCATGACCCCTTGAAGGGAGCGTTCGACCGCCCTTCCGTCTTCCGCTTACCTTGTCACCCATGCAAAAGGGCGACCCCCGGATCATCCGGGCGTGGACCATGTACGATTGGGCCAATTCGGCCTATTCGCTCACCATCACATCGGCCATTTTCCCGATCTATTATGCCGCCATCTCCATCGTGGATGGATTCGACAAGGTCGCTGATCGCTTCGGGGTACCCGCCGATTCGATGCAATCCTACGCGCTGTCGGTAGGGTTCCTCATTGTTGCCTTGATCGCCCCGATCCTGTCCGGCATCGCGGACAGCAGGGGCAACAAGCTGGCCTATCTCAAGGGTTTCTGCTATCTCGGAGCGGCATCCTGCATGGGGTTGTTCTTCTTCACATTCGATCACCTCGTGTTCGGCCTTGTCCTGTTCATGCTGGCCTGCGTGGGCTTTTCGGGCAGCCTGATCTTCTACGATGCCTTTCTGCCCGAGATCGCCGAACCGGCGGACCACGACAAGGTGAGTGCGCGGGGATACATCATGGGCTATGTGGGGAGTGTCCTGCTGTTGATCATCAATCTCATCATGGTCCAGTCACCGCAGCTCCTGGGCATCGACCGCCTTGCTCAATGGATGGGCGGAATGGATCCGGGAGGCTTGGCTGCGCGGCTTTCGTTCCTGAGCGTCGGGCTCTGGTGGGCGCTCTGGGCACAGATCCCCTTCGCCGCGCTGCCGAAGCGTACGCGCACGATCACGAACGGGGAGGTGAACGTCTGGGTGAGCGGCTACCGGGAATTGCGCAAGGTGTGGCGGCAGCTCGGTGGTACCGTGCGCTTGAAACGCTATCTCGCCGCGTTCTTCGTGTTCAACATGGGCATTCAGACCGTGATGTACCTGGCCGTGGCCTTTGCCACACGTGAGATCAAGCAGCTGGACGCGTTCGGGAACGCCGTTCCGATCGGTGCCGACGCCCTGATCATCAGCATCCTGGTGATCCAGCTCGTGGCCGCGTTCGGTGCCTGGATCTTCACCCGCCTGAGCGGACGGTTCGGCAACCTGATGGCGCTGGGTATCGGGGTCACCATCTGGGTCGGCATCTGCATCGGCGCGTACTTCACCCATTGGACGACCGAATTCTACGTGCTCGCCGCGTTCGTGGGTCTGGTGATGGGCGGATGCCAGTCCTTGTCGCGCAGCACCTACGCCAAGTTCCTGCCCGATACGGAGGACCATGCGAGCTATTTTAGCTTCTATGATGTCAGCTATTACATGGGGACGGTCTTTGGGACCCTCGCCTATGGCCTCGTGAACCAGATCACGGGAGATCTGCGCAATACGGTGATCGCCATCGGCAGCTTTTTCGTGATCGGATTGTTGCTCCTGCTCCGTGTGCCCGCCAGGGAGCGGACGCTCGTTGCCTGATCATCGGATATTTGCGGCCGATGCAACAGGAACGGGACCGGGACGTGATCGTGGTGGGTGGCGGCATCGTGGGTGCGGCCACGTTCTACAAGATACAACAGCGTTTTCCGCATCTCCGCCTTCTATTGATCGAGAAGGAGCCTCATCTGGCCGATCATCAGACCGGGAACAATTCCGGTGTCGTGCACAGCGGTATCTATTACAAACCCGGCAGCTACAAGGCGCGGAACTGCGTCGAGGGCCGTCGTGAACTGGTCGCGTTCGCCAGGGAGCATCGCGTGAAGCACGAGATCTGCGGGAAGCTGATCGTGGCCGTCGACGAGAACGAGATGGCACGGCTGGACGCGATCTGGGAACGGGGACAGGCCAATGGCATCGAGGATCTGCGCCGGGTCGATGCGCGTGGGATCAGGGAGATCGAGCCCCATTGCAGCGGGATCGCCGGGATCCACGTGGGCTGCACGGGCATCATCGATTTCCGCGGCGCGACGGAGCGCATGGTGGAACTCGCCCTGATGTTGAACCCGGACAGCCAGGTGCACCTCGGCGAGAAGGTGCTTGGCCTGGAACAGGTGGGGAGCACCAGCACCGTTCGGACGGACCGGGGCATCCATCGGGCGCATACGGTCATCGTGTGCGGTGGTCTGCAGAGCGACCGGCTCGCCAAGAACGATGGCGTACGATTCCCTGAGCGCATCGTTGGTTTCCGCGGCGACTACTATGAACTGGAGGATCATGCGAAGCACAAGGTGCGCCACCTGATCTATCCCGTGCCCGACCCACGGTTCCCGTTCCTGGGCGTGCACTTCACGCGGATGACGGACGGGAGCATCGAGTGCGGTCCGAACGCCGTCTTCACCTTCGAGCGCGAAGGCTATGGCCGGACCGACTTCGACCTGAAGGACACCGCTGATGCACTGTCCTATATCGGCACTTGGCGGTTGTTCATGAACAACATGGCTTACGGGATCGAGGAATACAGGCGTGCGTTCAGCAAACGGCTCTTCCTGCGCACGCTCCGAAGATCGGTGCCCTCGCTAGGCATGGACGACATCCGTCCGGGGCGTGCCGGTGTTCGGGCCATGTTGCTGGCGACGGACGGTACCATGGTCGACGACTTCCGCATTGAAAGGCAGGGCCGGCACGTGCATGTGCTCAACGCGCCATCACCCGCAGCGACGGCATCCCTGGCCATTGGCGGGGCGATCGTGGAGATGGTCGTCGAGCAGCTCGGAGTGGGGCAATGACCCGCTAGCCGATGCGGTAGTGTTCATGGAAGTCCTCCCAATCCCAGAGGAAGAAGGCCATCAAGGCGTTCAATCGCTTCTGGATAATCGGGTCCGGAACACGCTGCTCCCGGAAGTAGACCTTTTGGAACGCGAAGAGGTCGTACTGATGGAATACCGCTTTGCTCATCGCGTACACCGTGTTCTTGCTCGGAGCGTTCAGCCGGTTCATCAGGCCCTGGAGGCGACCGATGCGCTGTTCCACTTCCGTGCTCCTGGACCCTGTGGCCGTGGCGAATTTCGAAATGGCCAGCGTGGCGAGCCGCACATCCGTCCCTGCGGGCAACTGACGTCGCGCTTCCAATAGGTTCCCGGCCAGCACGATCAGCAGGAAGGGTGCCTCATTCTCGTACGCGATGTCCGGCACCGCCTCGAACTCCGGCGCCTCCTTCAACTCGGCCACCACGTTGGCGAAGCCCTGGTCCACCAGTTCCAACAGTGCGTTGACGAACACATTGGCCAGTTTGTCCTCTGAGATGCGCTTCTTGCCGAAAAGTGTGGCGATCATTGGATATTCGTCCCCGCGAATGTCCGAAGACCATGTGTGCGCCTCCGCAGGGCGACCTTGGATCTTTCAACAGTGTTATCCACCCGCATGCAGATCCACGCGCTCCTTGATCAATACGCCGCCTACGACCTGTGGGCGAACACGCTGTTCGTGAAACGGCTCGACCGCGAACCGGAGGAACTGTTGGATCGGCCGGCCCCGAGCAGCTTTCCATCGCTCCGTGGCACCCTGCTCCATATCCGCGATGCACACCATGTCTGGTGGTGCAGGTTGAACGGTCGGGAGCATCAATGGCCTGCGGAGGATGACAGTTCCATCAGCACCTTGTTGAAACACGCGGCCATGCTGCGCGACCATGTCGCCAGGTCTTCCGACCCGGACCTGGTGAAGGAACGCAACTACATCGATCTGAAAGGCAACGCTCATCGGCAGCCTGTGTGGCAGATGCTGATGCACGGTTTCAACCATGCCAGCTACCACAGGGGCCAGGTCGTAACGCTGATGCACGCCTTGGGACTACAGGACGTTCCGCGCACGGACCTGGTCGTCTTTCAGCGGTCCTTGAAAAGGCCTGCCAAACCTTGAACGCGGCGGATCAGCCGAGCGAGCGACCGAGCAGGTCCACACCCGTGTAGTTGTGCGGAGTAAGGGCGCGCAGGCTCTCCTTCACGCGGTCGTCCACATCGAGCCCATCGATGAAACGTCCGATCTCCGCCTTCCCGATGTGCGCCTGTCCACGCGTCAGGTCCTTCAGGCGTTCATAAGGCTCCGGATAGCCGGCGCGTCGCAGGATGGTCTGGAGCCCCTCGGCGACGACGGACCAGTTGCCCTCGAGTTCGCGTTCGATCGCTGCGCGGTCCAACAACAACTTGTCCAGACCGCGTCCGATCGCGTCGACAGCGAGCATGGTGTGCGCCATTGGAACGCCGATGTTGCGGGTGACCGTGCTGTCCGTCAGATCCCGTTGGAGCCGGCTGATCGGGAGTTTCTCGCTCAAATGGGTCAGCAGGGCATTGGCGATGCCGAGGTTGCCTTCCGCATTCTCGAAATCGATCGGGTTCACCTTGTGCGGCATGGCGCTGGAACCGACCTCCCCTTCCCTGGTCCGTTGGCGGAACCAGCCCATGCTGATGTACTGCCAGACATCCCGGCACAGGTCGATCAGGATGGTGTTCACCCGCCGCATGCCATCGAACAACGCCGCCATGTCGTCATAATGTTCGATCTGTGTCGTGAACTTCTGGCGTTCCAGCCCGAGCCCCTCGATGAAGCGGTCGGCCAGGCGCGGCCAATCCAACTCGGGGTATGCTGCGTGGTGGGCGTTGAAATTCCCGGTGGCCCCGCCGAACTTCGCAGTAATGGGCACGCCGCGCACCTGTTTCAATTGTCCATCGAGCCGTTCAACGAAGACCTGCACCTCCTTGCCCAGTCGTGTGGGTGAGGCCGGTTGCCCGTGCGTGTGCGCGAGCATCGTTACCTGTGCCCATTCCAGCGCAAGTCCGTGCAATCGGTCGCGCAGTCCGATCAGCGCAGGCAGATAGTGGGTGAACAGAAAATCCTTGAGCAACAACGGCACCGCCGTGTTGTTGATGTCCTGGCTCGTCAGTGCGAAATGGATGAACTCCTTCTGGGTCAGGAAACCGGCCTCTTCCAGCCGCTCCTTGAGGAAGTACTCGACCGCCTTGACATCGTGGTTCGTGCGTTGTTCGATCCGTTTGATCTCCTGAACGGCCGGCAGGGGTGGGTCGTTCGCGAGCGCCTCCAATCCCGCCAATCGGTCCAGAGGGGCCCCCTTCAGCTCCGGCAGGGGTATCTCGCAAAGGAACCGGAAATAGGCCACCTCGACGACGAGACGGTAGCGCACCAGGGCGAACTCGCTGAACCAGCGGGCAAGCGGTATGCAACGTTCACGATAGCGGCCGTCTACGGGGGAGATGGCGGTGAGCGGTCCGGGTTCCATATAGCGCAAAGGTAGGCGGGGCGCGGTGCCCGTCCCTTGGCGCACGTTCTCCGGCATGCCTCTGCGCGGTGGGCCGGGGGAGGTGGAGCCCGTCCCATGCGCGCCTCCGCAATGCACGTCGGACGGCCGCAACCCTCCGCTTGTCCCTACGTATGCAGGCACCAATGCGGATCACCTTCACGACCACAGCCATGTTCTTCCTCCTTTTTGCCGCCCGTGCGCAGCAGACGGAGCGCGTGCAGGTGTATGGACGGGTGATCGATAAGGTGACGCGAGGAGCGGTATATGCCACGGTCGAGCACTACGATACCGCTGGCAAGCGCTGGTCGCTCACCGAGGTGAACAGCGATGGACGCTATGCCTTGTTCTTGCCGTGCGACGCTCCCTTCGAGCTGCGGATCACGGAGAACGGCTACAGGCCGTTCGTGCTGGGTTTCGAGGCCGTGCCCTGTGGTACGACTACCTTCGAAGCGGACCTGATGCTCACGCCCTTCGGGCAGTGAGCCTGCGGTACGACACCGACCCACATGCACGATCGTCGTTCGTGGTGGAATTCCATCGTGACAAGGGCCACGCTCGTGTTCACGGTGTTCGTGGTGGCCTCCACGTCGATCGCAGGTTACCTGGTGTACCGGGCCGGTCGGGAACAGATCGATGTGATGGCCTCGGAGGACCTGCGTCGGACGAGCGATCTGGTCGTCCTGCGCATTGGCACTTTCGTGAACACGCTTGATGATGACATCGGTTTCCTTGCGGACAACGATCCTGTTTCGGCTTTCGCTCGCGCATGGACGGATCGGGACACGGCGGGGGTGAGGTCGGCGATCGATCGCGTCGCGTTGCTGATGGGAAGCTTCATCCGCAGCCGTCCCCTCTATGCACAGGTCCGATTGATCGCAGCGGACAGCCTCGGCCATGAACTGGTGCGTTTCGACCAGCAGAATGACCATATCAGGAGGGTTCCTGCCCAGGAGCTGCAGGACAAGGGGGATCGCGACTATTACCAAGAGGCTGTCGCACTTGCACCAGGCAGACGTTATTTCTCACGTATCGACCTGAACCGGGAGCATGGTAGGGTCTGGAAGCCTGTGATGCCCACCCTGCGTGCAGCTACCGCCGTCCGAGGTCCGAATGGGAGGCTGGTCGGTGTGGTCGTGATCAATACCGATCTCCATCCGTTCTTCGCCGAACTGGAGGTATTGGTCAGCACACGACAGCAACTCGTGATGGCCCGGGATGATGGGCAGCTGGTCCTGCATCCGGATACCGCATTGACCTTTCGTGATGACTATGGGGGGAGTTTCACACTGGAGGATCTCCTGGGACGGACCTCCCTTCAGACCGCAGGGGATCTCGAGATGGGGGATCGCTTCTGGTCCTTGCGGTCCATACGCCCGAGCCCTTGGATGCGGTCCCTTTCGATCGCGGTGTCCATGGATACGCGCCCATTGGTGGCCGATCTTCGCTCAAGGCGGAACAGGGCCTTGTTGATCACGGTCGCGATCGCCGGTTGCTTCGTCCTGTTGAGCTTGCTATTCGCACGCTCCATCGCCCGACGTCTGCAGGCCATCACCGAACGGATCGAACGCTATTCGGAAGGGGACCCGATGGCCGGGGATCTCCTGCATCGAAAGGACGAGATCGGCAGCCTGGCACGCAGTTTTCAGCGAATGCAGGGGCAGATCGATCATCGCGTAAGGGAATTGGAGGAGGCACGTGCCAGGGCGGAACGGGCGGACATACAGCGGCGTGATCTGCTTGCCAACATGAGCCATGAGGTGCGCACTCCTTTGAACGCGATTCTGGGAATGGCCGATGCCATTCGCACCGACGGGCTTGATCCGGCCGATCTGGAACGGCTTGCGACCATCCAACGGTCGGGGTACCGGCTGAAGCGACTGGTCGATGATCTGCTCCTGAATGCGCGCATGGCCGAGGGTCGCCTCAAAATGGATCCCCGACCCACCGATGTGCGGCAAGTGCTGACCGACGTGGCCCAGGCCCATCGCCCGCTCGCAGAACACAAAGGACTTGCTCTGCGCATCCGGTTCCATGACCTGATGGACCGGTTCATGATCGACCCATTGCGGTTGCATCAGATCGCGGACAATCTTGTCGGCAATGCGGTCAAGTACACCATCCGAGGCCATGTCGATATCGAGGCGCATACTGCCCTGGATGGGTTGCACATCGCTGTGTCCGATACGGGGCCGGGGGTCGCTCCGGAAGAGCGGGCCAGGATATTTGAACGTTTCGAGAAGGCTTCGCATGGGGACGGCGATGATCCCAGCGCCGGCCTTGGTCTCGCCATCACGAAGCGACTGGTGCATATGCTCCGAGGTTCGATCCGGTTGGAGAGTACCGTCGGTATCGGAAGTCGTTTCATCGTTCACCTGCCCGAACAGCGCTCCGAAGGGGAAGGGATACGGCGCGACCCGCTTGGAGAGGACGTGTTGCATGGTCTCCGGGTCCTCTACGTGGAGGATGTCGCCACGAACCGAATGCTCATGGAGCATTGGGCGGCCAAAGGTGGCTGGGAACTGCAAATGGCAACGAACGCGGGCGAGGCCATCGATATGACGCGGCAGGGGTCCTTTGACATCCTGCTCATTGATCTGGACCTCGGCGATGGGGCCACCGGATCGGAACTGGCCCTGAGGGTCCGTGGTCTCCGACGCTATCGACCGGTGCCCATCCTGGCCGTCACCGCCTACGTGGACGAAGATCCCATTGACGCGGCAATGCGCGCGGGCATGAACGATCGGATCACCAAACCGATCGACGTGGACGAGTTGTTCGAACGACTTGCCTTCTGGTCGGGAAGGTCCGAAGCGTATTGCCATGAGGTGGTGGACCTGGACCCGCTTTCCGCGCAGTTCGACGATGATCGGGACCTCATGACGAAAGCCCTGGACCGTTATCGGAAGGAGTTCGTTTCGATCCGATCGGCCCTGCGCGTCGCCCTTGAGCAAGGCGATGCGGTCGCATTGGCCAGGGAGCGACACAAGCTCCTGCCGCATTGGCGCCTGCTTCGTCTTGCCAGCGGTGTGAAGGCCTTGGAGGGTCTGCGCGTGGATGCTGAGGACGGCGACCAGGACCTGTTGAACGTCATGGATACGTTCCGTTGCTGCGAACGCACCTTCCTTTCCTATCACAGGCGGATCCTGCTCAGAGAAGGTCCAGACGCTTGATCAGCTCCGCCCGGTAGGTCTCGCTTACGGGTATCAGGTCCCGACCGATCTTCACATCGGTACTGTTCAGCTTTTCCACATGGGTCAGGTTCACGATGTAGCTGCGGTGCACGCGCACGAAACGGTCCGGTAATTTGAGCTCCAGGTCCTTCATGTTCAACAGGCTGCTCACTTCCCTTTCCTCCAGGGCGAAGCGCACGTAGTTCGATTCGCTCTTGATGTACCGGACCTCTGACAAGCTTAATTGAACGATGTCCGGGCCGGTCCGGATGAAGACCAGGTCCCGCTGGCCGGACCCTGTTTCGCGCCGACGTCCGTCCATGGCCTTTCGCCAGGCCTTGGCGAAGCGATCGAACGGAACGGGTTTTACCAGGTAGTCCACCACATTGAAACGGAACGCGTCCAAGGCAAAGCTGGGATCTCCTGTGATGATGATCACCGGGCTGTCCGGATCGATCACTTCGAGCAATTCGCGGCCGCTCATTCCGGGCATGTCCAGGTCCAAGAGAACGAGGTCCGGATGGCTGTCGCGAAGCACGGCTGCTGCCTCCGGGCCGGCGGCGGCCCGCAATACGGTGGCCTTGGGCTCGATCTTCAGGCAGTGGTGCTCGAGCTGGTCCGCGGTCAGAGGATCATCATCGGCGATCAGGATCTGCACGGGACCAAATTACTCGCGTGGACCATCGGATGATCCACATCGCTGAACGTCCTTTTCACATGGAACATGGCGCCTTTCACACGGTGATCCTGCTTCAGGGACACCGGGTCCAGTAGCTTCAGGGTCGATTCCCAGCATCATGGTCACTTTGAAACGCGCGATCCTGTTCCTTTCTCTGCTCGTCGTTGTCGGTCTTCTTGCTGCCATGGCCGGCTTCCAAGTGGGTCAGGCCCAGGGCCCCATGGGTGGCAATGCGCCGGACCTGCATCTCTTCCAGGGCCGGCCTACGGTGAACCCCGACTACGACCCCAACTACGACTTCGGCCTTGGCGATAGCTACATCACGGAGCTGATGCCCTATCCCAAATGTGACAAGGGAGACCGCACACCCTTCGATATATGGAGGTACGCCGGCAAGGCGAAGAGCAGCTACACCACCACGGAGCTGCCCATGTCCTTCGAGGATTGGGTGAAGATGAACATCGAACGGAAACCGGAGTTCATGAAGGAAGTGCGTGACTACATGGCCGGTCGCTACGATTTCAATGCGCGCGCCATCCCGGGAGCGACCATGAGCGGCGGTCACAAGCCCATCATGGCGGGCCCGATCTCCCGCCTTTCACCCGGTGTGAAGAGTTGGGAGACCCTGGCCGAAATGAGCCCCGAGGAGATCAAGAAGAAGGACGTCTTCCCCTACAAGCCATTGGCGCATCCGATCCAATCCACCGCCCACATCGTTTTTCCGGACAACTGGCTGCAGAACCATCCGGAGGACCGCCGCATGGATGTCGATCACGATATCCCCAACGAATATCTCCCCGAGTTCCCGCCGCCCTTGTTCCTCACCACGCACAAGGAAATGGGTGATGTGACCAAGGGTGTGGAGGTGACCATCAGCAACTATTTCGAGATCTTCAACGGTCTGTGCACGCCTGAACAGATGGAGGGGTTGCAGGAATTGCTGCGGCCTTCACCGACCACCTGGTTCAATCACACCACCCACCGCATCACCGAGGAGGCCAGCGTCGGTGTGGCCTGTTTGAGCTGCCATGTGAACGGGCACACCAATGGTGCCTTTGAACTGGCACCCGACTCACGCCCGAACCTGGCGCGCTTGCGCATGGACACACCATCGATGCGCGGCAATTACGATTTCATGCAGCTCAGCAGCAAGCGCAGCATCCGCAGCATGGACCACTTCGCCGAGGTGGAGGAATATTTCGATGGCGATCAGGCCATGCAGGCGCAGATCGGCCCACGGGGCATCCAAAAGAGCTTCAGCAATCGCATGGGGGACTTCAATTCGATCATTGATTTTCCACCCGCCCCGAAGTTGGACCCGCTCTCCCGGTTGATCCCGGACAAGTGCACACCATCGGAACTGCGCGGTGAAAAGCTCTTCCAGGGCAAGGCCATGTGCAGCCAGTGCCACTATGGCCCGGCATTCACGGACGATTACCTGCACGACCTCCAGGTGGAACGCTTCTATCATGGACGGCCGGAGGGTCCGATCAAGACCTTTGCCCTGCGGGGGATCAAGGATTCACCCCCCTATTTCCATGACGGTCGTTTGATGACCCTTGACGATACCGTGGAGTTCTTCAACCTGATCCTTGGTCTGAGGTTGACCGCGCAGGAAAAGGACGACCTTACCGCCTACCTGCTCTGTCTGTGAACCTTGGTTTGGTCAGGTCCTTCCCTTGTCCAATGGTCCCTGTCCGGCGTGTTGCCTTGTCGATGATGGCGAGATCCTGATATGCGATCATTGCGGTTGGGTTGCGGGTCCGCTGTAGGATGGGTGCTCGGCCATGCGATATTGTCCGGTGGGGGATGCGCATGCCCAATGGGGCCTTGCACATCGGAGCTAACTTCGGACAACCACCCGATCCGATAGCCCCCATGTTCGGACCGGGCGGTCAAGGTTCGAACGGTGCAGCCAGTCCACAGGTCCCTCCTGGATAGCTCAGGTCCTCGTTCTCCGCATGCGATCGAGCGCTCCACTGATCCGCCGATCGTCCGGTCGGCCACGATGGAGCGCCTGTTGGTGCCATCGCTCCTCCTTTTGGGAACGGTCTACCGCACCATGGCGATCGACCGGTTCAATGTGGGGTTTGTGAGCACCGATGATGCGGTGAGCTGGCATGCCGCCACACATGTGGCCGATGGGCTGTTCATGACCCCATACTACTACGGCCAGAACTATGGACCCATGTTGGAGGCCCTGGTTGCTGCACCGTTCACCTTCCTGGGTATTCCCATGTCCTGGTTGATGGCGATCGTGCCATCGCTATTGACCCTGCTGCCTTTCTGGTCCTTCGCGCTCTGGCACCGGAAGCATGGGCGCATCTGGGCGGGAGCAAGCTTCGCGGCCATGCCCCTGCTGCTGCCGCCGGAATTCGCCTTCATGACCTCCATGCCACGCGGGTTCGTTACCGGGCTACCTTTCCTGGCCCTGCTTCCATGGAGCTTGGACCTCCGCGATCCGCGATGGCGATCCTTCCTCACGGGCCTTGCCATTTCGCTCGCCTGGTTCGCCAATCCCAACTCGGTCGTTTTCACCGCAGGATACCTGTGTTGGTCCATCATCGCGCGACACCTGTCGGGTGCATGGAGGTCGTTGGCGATCGGTCTGTTGCCAGGTGTCGTGCTCCAGGTGCTGGCGCAACATTGGTGTGCTGTGCATCCCGATCGCATCATCCATCACCTGAGCGCCGACCGGCTTTCCTTGCATGCCTCTCTGATCGTACAGGGATTGTCCTCCCTGGATGAGCATTTCCGATGGTTGATGCCACTGTTCCCAACACAAGGCGGCCTTGCCGGGATCAGCCTGGTCGCGCTGATCCCGATCGCCATTCTCCGCCGGGACAAGGCCGTCGCTTTTGCCCTGCTTGCTGCGGCCGGAGTGATCGTGGCCTCCCTGGGCATGCCCAAGACCCACGATGGTTGGGATTGGGTCTATTACCCCCTCTCGCGCATGTTCGTGTGCCTGCCGCTCCTGCTGGCCTGGGGAGTGGCGTCGTTGATCCGTGCTTCGCGGTCACCGCATTGGATGGCTGTGTTCACGCTGATATTGGGACTTTTCTATGCAGGTCATCAATGGAATGCGATCGGAGCCGCGCGGAACGACCAACTCGCCAAGCCGCAACGTTGGGTGGGCGTGATCGATCTGGCCACCATGAAGGAGGATGCCGCCATGCTCAGGGAACGTTGCGAACGCCAGGGAGCGGGACTGATCGTGCCCTTGCAGCAGCCGAGCCAGGTGTGGGCCCAGTTGCGTGCCTATCTCTATCCGGTGTTGGGACCGGGGTCGACACCAACATATCTGGCGGGGTACGAGCGGAGGTACTGGCAGCGGGATGCATTCGCCGATAGTGTGGTATCCAGGATCATGTTCACGGGTGGGGAACGCGTCCGGTGGGATGCATTGCGCCGAACCGACCCCCACTTCGTGCGTCTCATGGGATCGAACGGTGATGCCATGTACCTGTTGACCGGGAACACCCGGCCTACGGATCAGGTCGTATCCCGGGTCATGGCCGCCCTTGCCCCTTGAAGTTGGCCGGCCCCGCGCTCCATGACCCGGCCCCGGAGGCACTGACCATGGCCGGTACATTCAGGGATCATCCGTTCGTGGATCCCATTCCACAGGCTTGTGCCCGGCGGCAGGGCATCGTTCGGCAGCGTTCGTGTGATCGAAGAACAAAGGACCGGCCCCTCGGCCGGTCCTTCATGCCGATCTGAACGTGAGGTCGGTTCAGTTCGCGGTCGCGGGGACACTTGGGGCCATTGCTCCTTCGGTTGATGTGCCCAATTCCGCTTCGGGTACCTCATCATGGGGCTTGGTCACAAGGGTCATCTCGTCCACGAGATGTTTGGCGCCTGCGAATTTGTCGATGATCCAGAGCACGTAGCGGATGTCCACGCTGATGGTGCGCTGCAGTTCCGGTTCGAAGGCGATGTCACCGCTCATGGCCTCCCAGTTGCCATCGAAGGCGATGCCGATGAGCTCACCGTAGGCGTTCAACACCGGGCTGCCACTGTTGCCACCGGTGATGTCGCAATTGCTCAGGAAGCAGATGTCCAGATCTCCGTTGGCATCGGCGTAACGACCGAAGTCCTTGTTGACGAGCAGTTCATGCTCACGCGCGGGCACCATGAACTCCTCGTCCGTGTTGTCCTCCTTCTCGAGGATCCCACGATAGGTGGTCCTGTAGTCATAGTAGACCGCATCCGCAGGGTGATAACCACCTACGACGCCATATGTCAGACGCATCGTACTGTTCGCATTGGGATACCACATCCTCCCGGGGTCCTTGGCACGCATGGCGGCCACCATCAGACGGTATCCCTTGTCGATGTCCACCTGTGCTGCATCCACGGCTGGGCCCAGCATCGCCCGATAATGCATCAGGCAACTTTCCATCGTCTGCATGCCCATGTCCTTCTCCAATGTCTTCAGGTTCGGTTTGGCCAGGAAGGCGTCCAGCCGGGCTCGGTCCGTCAGCACGCTGGTGCTGAACAGTTTCGCGGCCCACTTGTCGAAATCCCCCTTGAACTTCTTCTCCACCGTCCCCATGATGCTCGGTTGAAGGTCGCTCGCGACATCCTCATGGATCATCCGGAACATGGCCGCGGTGATCTTCTGATCGGTGGGTGCATGGTAGTCCTTGAAGAAATCATCGGCGGCGGCCTGAACGCGGACGACCTGTGCGGCCACCTTGGTCGCGTCGTCCGGGTCCGTGCGCAATTGGTTCAACAGACCATACATGCGGAAGCCCATGATCACCATCTCGCTGCCGAACGCGGCTTCCTGCATGTAGGTGGTGGCCTTCTCGAATTTCCCACGCTCGGTATAGCCGTTGTCCAGGAGCGTCAGGAAGTCGCCCCATTCCGCTTTACGGTCGGGATCGGCGTTCACCCATTCCAGGAGCTCGTCCTCCTGCTGTTTCTTCTTGTCGTAAACGTGCAATCGTTTCAAGCCGCGCTGCTGGCCGATGAAATACTTCCAATAGTTGCTCACCTGGGCGTACTTGCTCGCATATTGGATCCTGACGGCGGGATCGGCGTCCATGTCCTGCTTCATCAGTTCCAGCTTCCTGCCGCGGATCTTGACCCGGCTCGGCTGTTCGACGTCCAGGGCCAATTTCACGCCTTCGCTGCAGAGGAAGCGATCGGTGCTGCCGGGATAGCCCATGATCATGGCGAAGTCGCCTTCCTTCACACCGTTCAGGCTCACCGGGAAGTGCCACTTCGGTTCGTAGGGGATGTTGTCCGGGCTGTAATCCGCAGGCTCCCCGTCCTTGCCGGTATACACGCGGAACATGCTGAAATCACCCGTGTGCCGCGGCCACATCCAGTTGTCCGTGTCGCCCCCGAACTTGCCGATGGCGCTCGGAGGGGCTCCGACGAGGCGCACATCACGGTAGGTCCTGTACACGAACAGGTAGAACTCATTTCCCTCGAACATGGTCTTGAGCGTGGCACTGATCCCGTCCTCGCCGCCCACTTCACCTTGTAGGGTCTGCGCCAGCTCATCGATCTTGGCCGCGCGGTCGGTCTCGCTCATGTCGGCGCTGAGCTCCGCCAGCACCCGGTCGGTCACGTCGTCGATGCGAACAAGGTAGCTCACCGTCAGGCCGGGCACGTTCAATTCCTGATCGCGCGTCATCGCCCAAAATCCATCCGTCAGGTAGTCATGCTCCACCGAGCTGAACCCTTGGATCGCATCATAGCCGCAATGGTGGTTCGTGAGGAACAGCCCCTGATCGCTGACCATTTCGGCACTGCAGAAACCGGGCCCCATGCGGACCACGGCATCCTTCATGCTGCTTTGATTGATCGCATAGATGTCCTGGGCGGTGAGCTTGAAACCGAGCTCGCGCATCTGGGACTCGTTCACTTGTTGGAGCTTGTTCAGCAGCCACATGCCCTCATGGGCACGCACGGAACTGACAAGCAGGATGGCTGCCGAGAGCAGCAGGTACAGCTTCTTCATGTCGATGGTTTTCAGGTCTGCAACGAAGGGGGCGCCAAAGGTAGCAGCTTGATGCCCTTCCGACGGGCGCAACGGTGATGGAAGGCGGCTCCGGTGACCGGCCGGTCCGTGGTGCTCATTGTCCCGATGGACGCCAACGGGCGTGAAGCAGCAGGGAATCCGCATGGACCGCGAACACCTTCAGCATGGCGGGGACGTTGTAACGGGCCAGCACCGCCTTGTCGCGCCCAGCACTGACGATGTGCAACTTGGTGCTGGGCAGGTCGGTCACCTGGGCATCGTAGTTCTCCTGCAGGTCGAAGTATCCGATGCGATCGGCCTCCGTCAGGATCCGGTCCAGGGTGTCAAGACCGATCCAGGCCGTATATCTCCCGATCCGTTCCACATTGCTCCGCCCCTCGTACAAAGCGAAGCCACTGCGGTACACATCGATCGAGTAGGCCGGGCAGCGGCCGAAGCAAGGAGTGCGTTCGATGTGGAAGAACAATGAATCCGCCGGGGTGGGACCCCCGAAGCGTGATCGGTCCTGGGTGGTATCGCGCTGGGACGTGCAGGCAAGCAGCAGGATCCCGGTCGATACCGCGATCACGACCGAGATGTACAGCTGTCGGCATGGATGCGTTCCTCCCATGGTATCGGTGTTCACATCAAGGACCGCGCCGGAGCGATCTCCGGGGAGATCAGCGTCGCCGCGCCTGTTGTTGTTGCTTCTGAAGGTCATCAAGACGCTGCTGCCACCGGCTCTTGCGTTTGGGCTTCTTCATGTTCGCCAGCAGTTCCGCGCGCAGCTTGTCCTCGTCCACCAGCCAACGCTTGATCACGGTCATTTGAAGGATGCTGATCACGTTGGCCAGCAGATAATAGTAGCTGAGGCCGGCCGAGTAGTTGTTCAGGAAGAAGAGCATCATGATGGGGAACATCCACATCATCACCTTCATGCTCGGCATGCCCTGTTGCTGGGGCATTTGCTGCTGGTTGATCTGCGTGTAGATGATGGTGCTCGCCGACATCAACAGGGTGAAGAGGCTGACATGATCGCCGTAGAAGGGGATCTTGAAGGGAAGGTGCAGGATCGAGTCATAGCTGCTGAGATCGTCCGCCCAGAGGAAGCTCTTCTGGCGCAGCTCGATGCTGGCCGGGAAGAACCGGAACATCGCGTACAGGATCGGAAGTTGGATCACCATGGGGACGCAGCCGCTGGCGGGGTTCACGCCCGCCTTGCGATAGAGGTCCATCACCGCCTGCTGCTTCTTGAGGTTGTCCCCGCCCATGTGCTTGGCGTTGATGGCGTCCATCTCCGGTTTCAAAGCCCGCATGCGCGCACTGGACTTGAAGTTCCGATAGGTCAGCGGCATCAAGAGCAGCTTGATCACCAGTGTGAGCACGAGGATGATGATGCCATAGTTCCAGCCCCATCCGTCCAGCCAGTTGAAGATGGGGATCACGAGCCAACGGTTCATCCAACCGAAAATGCCCCATCCCAGGTCGATGATCTTGGCGAACTGATCGATACCGGTCCGCCGCAGTGTGCCGTAGTGGTTCGGGCCCAGGTACAGGCGCATGGGTATCCGGACCAGGTCGCCCGCGTCCTTCTCGAAGAAGAGCTTCGCGGAATAGCGCTTGGTATGCGTGCTGTCCTCCGGATGGACCAGGATCGAGAGCTTGCTTCCGCTCCCGGCGAATCCTTCATCGCTCACCATCGCCACGCTGAAGAAATCCTGCTTGAACGCCACCCAGTTGGTGCGACCGGTCAGGTCCTCCTCATCGTCCTTGGTCTCGCTCAGGTATTGACGATCGTCATTGAAGTACTTGTAGTACACGCCGCACTTCTGCCGTTCGGTGGGTAGGTATTTCTCATGTGCCTGCCCCAACAGGTCCCACTGGAAGAAGAGGTTCTTCGGGTCCAGCTCTTGTCCCATCCCCACCACCTCCAGGTCGGAATGCAGGAAGAAACCGGCGCTGTCCAGTCGATAGGTGATGGCGATGTACTTCCCTGCATCGCTGGTGGTCGCCTTCAGGCGCACGGCACCTGGCCCCAGCCTTTCGGCCTGGAAATAAAGGTCCCGTGTGCTCAGGTCCAGGTTGCCGAGAAAGAACCGGTAGGTGTAGGTCACACTGTCCGGATCCTGCAAGAGGAGCGGGTCACCTCCGTAGGTCCTGTAGTTCTTCAGGCGGATCTCGCCCGGACGCGCCCCCTTGGTGTGCAGCCCGATCTCCAGTGCGTCGTTCGCGATCGTGATGACCTGGTCCTCACCGTTGCCTGAGGGGTGGAAAATGCCATAGCGGCTGCTCAAACGCACACGGTGCAGGCTGTCATCCCGCGCACTGTCCTGTAAGAGCGTATCCGTGGACACCGTCAGCGCGACGGCACCGGTATCGAGCGGAGGGCGGGCGAGCTCCTGCCGCGCCTCCGCTTCCTTCTGTTCGCCCTGCACCTGGGCCAGGCTGTCCCGGACCTGTTGTTGATGGGCCAGTTCCTCCTTGCTGGGCGCGGTCCATATCGTGTAACCGATCAGGATCGCCCCGATGAGCAAAAGCCCGATGATGGAATTCCGGTCCATGGAAGGGCCGCAAAGATATCGGAACAGGTGGGTCGGGCCCGCTGATCGCCCTTGGGATGCGCGTGGGACCCGTGTTCGGACCGATTCAGGCCTTTGCGGCCTTCTCCACGTTCGGGGTGGTCGTGGATCGCGAACGGGACATCGCAGCCTTGACGAAGTGCACGAACAACGGATGCGGCTTGGCGACCGTGCTGCGGTATTCCGGATGGAACTGCACGCCGACGAACCAGGGATGCGCCGGCACTTCCACGATCTCGACCAGCTTCCCCTGCGGATTGATCCCTGACGCCACCATGCCGGCCTTCCGGTACGGTTCCAGGTAGGCGTTGTTGAACTCGTACCGGTGCCGATGCCGTTCGCTCACCTGTTTGCGGCGGTAGATGCGCGCGGCGAGCGTGCCTTCCTGCAGTTGGCAGGGATAGGCGCCCAGGCGCATGGTGCCGCCCTTCTCGGTGACCTGTTTCTGTTCCTCCATCATCGCGATCACGGGATCGGGCGTGTCGGCCGCCATCTCGGTGCTGTTCGCCTTGGGCAGACCGAGCACGTTCCGTCCGAACTCGATCACCGCGCATTGCATGCCCAGGCAGATGCCGAGGAACGGGATGCCGTTCTCTCGTGCGAAACGGATCGCCTCGATCTTGCCTTCGATGCCGCGGTGGCCGAATCCGGGGGCCACCAGGATGCCATTGGCCGTTCCCAGCAGCCGCGACACGTTCTTGGCGGTGAGCTTCTCACTGTGGACCCAGTGGATGTGCACCTTGCACTCGTTCGTCGCGCCCGCATGCTCCAATGCTTCCTTGATGCTCTTGTAGGCATCCTTCAATTCAACGTACTTACCGACCAGGGCGATGCGGGTCTCGGCGATCGGGTTCTTGTACCGGTGCAGGAAATCATTCCATTGCGTAAGGTCGGCATCGGGAAAGGTGGTGATGCCCAACCTTCGAAGGACGACCTCGTCCAGGCGTTCCTCCTGCATCATCAGCGGCACGTCGTAGATCGTATCGGCATCACGGCTCTCGATCACCGCGGTGGCGTCGACGTTGCAGAACAGGGCGATCTTCTCCTTCATGCCCTTCTGCATCGGATGTTCGGTACGGCACACCAGCACATCCGGCTGCACGCCCAGGCTCAGGAGTTCCTTCACACTGTGCTGCGTGGGCTTGGTCTTGAGCTCGCCGGTGGTGTGCAGGAAGGGCAGGAGGGTGAGGTGCACCACCAGGCAGTCCTTGCCCTTTTCCCAACGCAGCTGGCGGATGGATTCCAGGTAGGGCAGGCTCTCGATGTCGCCCACGGTGCCGCCGACCTCGGTGATCACGAAATCGTAGATCCCCTTGCGCCCAAGGGCCTGGATGTGCCGCTTGATCTCGTCGGTGATGTGGGGGATCACCTGCACGGTCTTGCCCAGGTATTCGCCCTCGCGCTCCTTGCGGATCACGTTCTGGTAGATGCGTCCGGTGGTGACATTGTTCGCCTGCGAGGTGGGCACGTCCAGGAAGCGCTCATAATGGCCCAGGTCCAGGTCCGTCTCCGCCCCGTCCTCGGTCACATAACATTCCCCATGCTCGTAGGGGTTCAGCGTGCCGGGATCCACATTGATGTAGGGGTCCAGCTTCTGGATGGTCACCGTGAAGCCGCGCGCCTGCAGCAACTTGGCCAGGCTGGCGCTGATGATACCCTTGCCCAGGGAGGAGGTGACCCCTCCGGTGACGAAAATGTACTTGGTGGACCCCGTCATCGCCTATCGATCATACCGACGCTTGGATCGGCGATCACGGGGTGTAAAGATAGATCGATCCGCCGGAACAGGATCGACCGATATCCTTCCCGGTCAGAACGACCAGCTCAGACCCGCACTGGGAAGGAACGGCAACTGGTCCACCCGCGTGTTCCGCACCCGGTCGAAATAGAAGATGTTCTGCCGGTCGTAAGCGTTGGTCACGCTCAGGTCCAGGTCGATCGAGGAGTGCTCGCCCAGGTCCCAGGTCTTCGTGACCCCGAGGTCCATGCGGTGGTAGTCGGGCAGGCGGCCTTTGTTCAAGGCATCGTAGACCGTGGTCAGCTCGCCGTTCGCCGTGGTGTAATCGGACCCGATGCCACCGGTAAGCGGGTTGCCCTCATAGAATCCCTGGGTGCGTGTGAACGGGAACCCGGAACCGTAGTTCCAGCGTACGTTGACCTTCCAACTGTCATGACGCCCGAACGCATAGCTGGCCACCAGGTTCACGTTGTGCCGCCGGTCCCAGATCGGATTGTAGCTGACCTGACCATCAAAGCGGTCCACGTAGCTCAAGCTGTACACGCACCAGAGATAGAGCTTGCCCCGCTCGTACTTGAGGAGAAGGTCGGCGCCATAGGCCTGGCCCGTCTCCACGATGTAGTCCTTTTTCAGATAGTCCGGCTTGTCTGCGAACTCGTCGGTATCCTCGAACACCTTGTTGCGGTTGAGGTTCGTGACCTGCCGGAAATCCTTCAGGTAGCCCTCCAGGTTCGCGGTCAGGTAGCGGCCCAGGTCGATCTCAAAGCCGGCGATGTAGTGGTTTGCGCGTTGCAGCGGGTCGTTGATCTCGCGCACGGTGCCGTCCTCCGTGGTCAGCGTTCCGGGCAGGTTCTCCGGAGAGGAGAGGAACCCGTAGAAGAGGTTCACCACATCACGGTCGCTGTTCGCTGCCACGAGGTTCTGGCTGTAGCGGCCGGCGCTCGCCTTGAATCGGAAGTCGTCGGTGATGTTCCACTTCAGGCCCATGCGGGGCTCCAGATTGATCACCGACAAGGACGCGTAATAGTTCACGCGCAGCCCGGGATCGAGGATCAGTTTCCCCAGTTTCCACTTGTAACGGGCATAGCCGGCCAGCTCCGAGGTGTTCTCGTTCTGTTCGAACTTCCGTCCGGTACTGTTGAAGAAGCTGAACTGGGTGCGGAAACCCTGGACCTCGATCCCGTAGCGCAGCTCATTGTCCCGGAAGAAATACTTGAAGTTCAGGTTCCCACTGAAGCCGCCGATGGAGCTGGTCCGTGGTGCAAGATCCGCCTCGTCCAGGGTGATCGTGTAATTGCTGAGCGAGAACGTGCCGTCGATCAGTACGGCGCTCCCGCCCGGCACGAGCACAAAATTGGCCCCGGCACCCCAATTGTTCCAGCTCAGGTCACTGACGTTCCGATAGGTCACCCCATCATGGAAGTTGAACCCGAACAGGCTGAACTTGCTGCCATTGGCCCCGTTGAACGACACTTTGCCGTAGGCGTCCGTGAAGTTGTACGGAAGGCCTGCGCTGTCGACGTAGGAGTAGAGGCTCTTGCTGGTCTGGTCCAGGTAGCTGTGCCGCAGGTCGAACAGGTAGGAGGATGATCCGCCACCCTCGGTGCTTTGCTTTTTGATCGGGCCTTCGATGCCCACCTTGGCGGCGAAGGTGCTGGCACCCACCTTTCCGCTCAGCCGGGTCTTGTTCCCATCGCGCGTGGTGATGTCCATCACGGAGCTGATCCGTCCGCCATATTCCGCGTTGAACCCGCCGGTGTAGATGTCGGCATTGCGGATGATGTCGTTGTCGAACACGCTGAACAGGCCGATGCTGTGGAAGGGATTGTACAATACCATGCCATCGAGCAGGACCTTGTTCATGATCGGTGAACCGCCGCGTACGTACAATTGGCCGCCCTGGTCACCGGTGAAGATCACGCCGGGCACCACCTGCAGGTATTGGGCCAGGTCGGCCTCACCACCGATCGCAGGCAGGCGCTTTATCTGCCGCGGCGTGAGCTTGGTGACGCTCATGCGCACCTGGTTCTGGGCCTCTTGTTTGGCCGCGGTCACCTCGAACTCCTTCATCTGGATGGCCGCCTTCTTCAGGAAGAGCTTTTCGGTCACGATCTGCCCGGCCGCCACATCCACCTCCTGCCGCAAGGTGTCATAACCGAGATAGGTCACCATCAACGTGTACGCTCCCGGAGGGACCTTGCTGATGGAATAATAGCCGTTCACATCCGTGGCTGCCCCCATTGTTGTTCCATGGAGATAGACGTTGGTGAAGATCACCGGTTCACCGTTCTCCTGATCGTAGACGAACCCACGAATGGTCCCGGTCTGGGCCCAGGTGATCGCGGTCATCAACAGGAACGCCGCGACCGAGAGGCCTTTCCGAAGGTTCGAGGGCATCGCTTCCATCATCTTCCGTGGCAGGGGGGCCAAAGGTAACCGGATGCGTCTCATCCGGCAGTCCCGTCGGTCGAACGGGCGTTCCGGGTCAGGAAGCGGGAGCGTCCATCAGGCGTGCGAGCAATTCGGTCAACAGTTCACCGGGTCCTTCGTTGCTGCCCACACCCTTGGAGCGCATGTCGTATTCCCGTAGAAGATGCTGCGCGTCCAACAGGCTGTTCAGCGTGTATCGCCCTGCTGCGTTCTGATAGTCCTTGAGAAAGAAAGGCGGCACCTTCATGGCGCTGGCCATTTCCTGCGCCGAGCGTCCACGCAGGGTGTGCGCCAGTACCAACTTGGTCACATAGATGTTCAGCACGGCCATGGTCACCTGGAAAGGGTGGTCCTTGGCATCCTGCCCGAAATAGCGTGCGATGCGCAAGGCCTTTGCACGGTCGCGTGCACCGATGGCGTTCTGCAGTTCGAAGGTGTTGTAGTCCTTGCTGATACCCACGTAACGTTGCACCGTGTCCGCGGTGATGGTGGCGCCCGGTCCGGTCACCAGGCAGAGCTTCTCCACTTCCATGGTCACCTTGCCCAGGTCGCTGCCCAAATGATCGGCCAGGAGCCGGGCCTCGGTGGTGCCGATCTTCCGGCCCATATGCGCGACATACTTCTGCACCCAGGCTGGAAGGTGCTCCTCACGGAGCTTGTCGCTTGTGAACACCACACCTCCGCTCTTGGTGATCGTCTTGATGATGCTCTTTCGCCCATCCACCTTTTTGTGCTTGTAGCAGATCACCAGCACGGTGCTGGGCATGGGCTTTTGCACGTACGGCTCGAGTTTTTCCAATTGGTCGATCCGCCAGCTCTGCGCCTCCCGGAGCACCACCAGCTGTCGTTCGCCCATCATCGGGTAGCGCAGGCAGGTGTCCCTGACACCATCCGTGTCGGTATCCCTTCCGTACACCACCGTCATGTCGAAATCCCGGGCATGCTCCTCCACCACGCAATGCTCGAGCTCACCGGCGATCCGGTCGATGAAGAAGGGTTCCTCGCCATGGAGCAGGTACACGGGCCGGAAATGCCCGCCGCGCAGTTCGCTCATTACCTTCTTGAACCCGTCCAACGTGCTCATTCGAAGCGCAGATGTTTCACGCTGCGGCCCTCGTTGATGATCTCGCGGAGGGACCCCACGCCGATGCGCACGTGGTTCTCGACATAACTTCCCGTGACCTTGGCATCGCTGGCACTGGTCTTCACGCCCCAGGGCACCATCGGTTGATCGCTGACCAGGAGCAGGGCGCCGGTGGGGATCTCATTGGCGAAGCCGGTGATGAACAACGTGGCCGTTTCCATGTCGATCGCCATCGCTCGGAAGCTCCGCAATCGCTCCTTGAATTCGTCATCGTGCTCCCAGACCCTGCGGTTGGTCGTGTAGACGGTGCCCGTCCAATAGTCGAGCTCACTGTCCCGGATCACACCGCTCACTGCGCGATGGATCATGAACGAGGGAAGGGCCGGCACCTGTTCGGGGAGATAGTCATCGCTCGTTCCGTCGCCGCGGATGGCGGCGATCGGCAGGATCAGGTCGCCCAGTTGGTTCTTTTTCTTCAGACCGCCGCATTTGCCAAGGAAGAGCACCGACCGTGGGGTGATCGCGCTGAGCAGGTCCATCATCGTGGCCGCATTGGCGCTGCCCATGCCGAAGTTCACCATCACCATGTCCTCCGCGATGGCCACCCGCATCGCCTTGTCCGCAGGGCCCATGATCGCGCCGGTCTGTTCGCAGAAGATCTCCAGGTAGTTGTCGAAATTGGTGAGCAGCACATGGGGCTTGAAGGCCTCCAGCGGAAGCCCGGTGTAGCGGGGCAGCCAGTTCGAGACGATGTCGTGCTTGGTACGCAATTTTGTGGGGATGAACGGAGATGGCACGACACTGGACCTGCCGGACCACGGCCTCAAAACTAAGAACGGTCCCGATGGTCCGCAGGTGTTCGATCCCGCCCGGCGAAAATGGGTGGCGCTGACATCCGAGGAATGGGTGCGCCAGCATTTCCTGGCCTACCTGGTGAACGACCTGGGATGTCCGTTGTCATTGATCGGTGTTGAGCAACACCTGCAATTGAACGGGGTCTCCAAACGGGCCGATATTGTTGTACATGACCGCTCGGGGGCACCGCTGGCCCTGGTGGAATGCAAGGCTCCCGATGTCCGCATCGACCTGAACACCTTCGAACAGGCGTCCAGGTACAACAAGGTGTTCCACGTGCGGTATCTGATGGCGACCAACGGGAGGACCCACTATTGTTGTGTGGTGGACCAGCAAATGGGTACATCCTCCTTCCTGCCGAGCCTCCCGACCTACGCATCGATGGAGAGCGGGCTCCACTAACTTTGGGTCATGCGCGTCCCCCTGTTCGTACTTGCGGCGGGTCTTGCCCTGCAGGCCGCCGCCCAACGACCGACCAAGATCGGTCTCCAGTTGCGGACCTTCCTGGAGCAACCCCACACCGCTGCCGAGACCGTGGACCTTTTCGTGCGGGGCGATGCGTCGCGTGTGGCCCGGGCCATCGCCGCGCATGGTGGCCGGGTGAAGATGACGATGCGTGACCTGGTGAGCGCATCGGTCCCGGTCGGGTCCGTGGAGGCGCTCGCACAGGAACCGGCGGTGTCCGGGTTCGAGTTCCGATCGTTCCCGGGGATCGCCCTGAACGACAGTATGCGCGTGAAGAACCATGTGAACGAGGTGCAGGAGGGGCTCGCGCCGCTGCATGAGCCTTACGATGGGACAGGGGTCCTCCTCGGGATCATCGACACCGGGATCGACTTCACCCATCCGGACTTCCTGGACAGCCTGGGACGTACGCGGGTGCTCCGGTTGTGGGACCAGAACCTTCCCTACGATGCACAGCTCACCCCGCAGCCCTATGGATACGGCCAGGCGTTCGACAGCACGGCGATCAATGCCGGCACCTGCCCATCCGTGGACCAGCCGAACCAATATGGCCATGGGACCACCGTGGCCGGTACCGCAGGCGGGAACGGTCGGGCCAATGGCATGCACAAGGGCGTGGCCCCGAATGCCGACCTGATCATCGTGAACAATGACCTCGATCACATGAACTGGACCTCGTCCGTGACGGACGCGGTGAAGTACATGTTCGATGTCGCAGCTGCGATGGACCGCCCCATTGCGATCAACATCAGCCTGGGGAACTACTATGGCAGCCACGACGGCCTGGATGCCGCGGCGCTGTTCATCGACAGCCTGCTGAACGCAGCTCCTGGGCGCGTGATCGCCTGCGCTGCCGGCAACAGTCGCTTCCTGCCACCGTACCATCTGAGCTATCCGGTGGGTGCGGACACCACCTATACGTGGTTCCGTTACAAGGCCAACAGTGTGCTCGGCATCGGTGCGGTCTATTTCGAACTGTGGGCCGATACGGCCGACCTGAACGACGTGCACTTCGGCATGAGCGCGGACCGTCGCGACCCGACCGTGACCCGCCGATCGGACCCCACGTGGCGCTCCGTGCAGGAGGTGCTCGGCCAGCAGGTGGAGGATACCATCTGGTCCTACACGGGGAATCGCCTGGGGGTGGCGTACTACCTCGCGGAGCTACGTGGTGGTCAATACCATATGGATGTGGCGGTACCGCAGCCGGACAGTTCCGCATACAATTTCCGATTCAATGCGACCGGTCAAGGTCGCTTCTCCGTGTGGAGTTCCGATGCCCTGGGCACATCTGCGATGGAGGGCACCGTGCCTGGCTATGTGACCGATGAAGCCCTGTACCGTTACCCGGACACCCTGTGCAAGATCGTCGACTCGTGGGCGTGTTCCGATGCGGTGATCACGGTGGCGAACTACAACAACGAACAGGCTTATTTCGACTACAATGGGAATTGGCAGGACCTGGGGGGCATCGAGGGGGAGATCTCCTACGCGAGCAGCAACGGCCCGACCCGCGATGGGCGCCTCAAGCCGGATGTCGCCACCACGGGTGACGTCACGTTCTCACCTGCACCCTTGACCTGGATCCAGACCTTGATCGCCACGGAGCCTTTCAAGGTCGCTCCCGGTGGGTTCCACATCCGCGGGGGGGGGACCTCCATCGCTTCGCCGGTCGTCACCGGTACGGCGGCCCTATACCTGCAGAAGTGCCCGTACGCCACGCACGACGAGGTGCGGGAAGCGATCATCAACACCGCGTTCGGCGATGCGTTCACCGGATCCCTGCCCAACGTGCTCTGGGGCAACGGCAAGCTGAACACTTTTGATGCACTGGTCCTCAGCAACCCCTCCACCACTGTGGATGTGTTCGGGGACAATGCGCTGTGCCCCGGGGATAGTGTGCTGGTTTCCGGCCCGGGCTACATGGCCAGCTATCAGTGGAGCACGGGTGACAGCACCAAGCTGATCTACGTTGATTCCGCGGGACCCCTCTGGTTGGTCAGCGAGGACCTTTCTGGCTGCAAGGGATGGACCGACACGCTCCTGTTCGTAATGAACGATGCACCCCCGGCGCCATCGATCGCCCAGTTCGGCAACACGCTCCAGAGCTCGCCCGCCTTTGCATACCAGTGGTTCTTTGAGAACACCCCCATCGGCGGTGCCGACCAGCAGACCTATGATGTCACCATCTCCGGGAACTACTACGTGCAGGTAGCGGACACGACCGGTTGTACGGCGAACAGTGATACGCTCTTCGTGTTGGCCACCAGCGTCCAGGACCACGCAAAGGATGTCCCCATATTGTGGCCGGACCCGGCGAGCACGTTCATCGAGGTCCACGGTGCTGAAGTGGAAGCTTCCCTTCGCTATCAGGTCCTGGACCCGCAAGGTCGTGTCGTGGTCCGGGAGGTGCGGCCATCGACAGGCCCGGAACGGAGCACGCGCATCGATGTGAGCGGACTTGCATCGGGGCATTATTTCCTCCGGGCGGATGGACGTGAGGGAGTGCCAATGCTGCTTCCGTTCTCCGTCGTGCACTAGCGCCACCGACCCTTGATGTTCGAGCTCCGTGGGACCTCGGTCCCATGATGTGGCGTGGGGGTGGTCCGGTAAGGGCAGCAGGTCGATCGCGCTAACTTGGCCGCACAGCTGATCGGCATGGATAAGAAGAAGGACCAGGCCATGCGGCCCGAGGACCTGACCATCAAGAATGCGGACGGCACGCCCTACCAGGTTCCCGTGGAGGGGTCGCTGGCGTTGCTCGCTCTTGGATACAAGGGACTCATGGCATGGCGCGCGGCGCGTATACGGACCGCAGAAGATCACAAGAAGCAGGGCAAATGAGCCAGGGACCGGACCGCAAGTTGCTCCTGATCGGCTGGGACGCCGCCGACTGGAAGGCGATCGATCCTTTGATGGACCAGGGACTGATGCCGAACCTGGAACGCATGGTGAATGAAGGGGTCCGGGGAAGCCTGGCCACGTTGGACCCCCCGCTATCGCCCATGTTGTGGACCTCGATCGCCACAGGAAAACGCCCGTACAAGCACGGAGTGCTCGGCTTCACGGAGGTGGCCGCTGATGGAAAGACCATCCGCCCTGTCACCAACGTGCACCGGAAGGTGAAGGCGATCTGGAACATCCTGATGCAGGAGGGGAAGCGCTCCAATGTGATCGGTTGGTGGCCCAGCCATCCCGCTGAACCGATCAACGGGATCATGGTCTCCAACTTCTATCAACGGGCCGATCGACCGATCACCGAACCCTGGCCCATGCGGGAAGGCACCGTGCACCCTTCGGACAAGTCCGAACTGTTCGCGGGCATGCGCATCCATCCGGCCGAGCTCACAGGGGCGCATATCGCGCCGTTCGTGCCCGGTTTTGCCCGGATGGACCAGTCCAAGGACCGCAGCCTGGAGTCGTTGGCCCGGATCATCGCGGACTGTTCCACGGTCCATGCAGCGGCCACCTACATGCTTGAGCACGAGCCCTGGGACATGATGTGCGTCTATTATGATGCGATCGACCATTTCGCGCATGGATTCATGAAGTACCATCCACCCAGGAGGGACTTCATCCCGGAGGACAAGTTCGAGCTGTTCAAGGAGGTGATCACTTCCGGATACCGGTACCACGACATGATGCTCGGTCGGCTGCTCGAACTGGCCGGACCGGGAACCACGGTCATGCTCATTTCCGATCACGGCTTCCATCCCGATCATTTGCGTCCGCGTGCCCTGCCGCGTGAACCCGCGGCGCCGGCACGCGAGCATAGTCCTTTCGGGATCTTCTGTGCGATGGGCCCGGGGATCAAGAAGGATGCGCTCATCCATGGCGCCGGGCTCCTGGACATCACACCAACTATCCTCACCCTGTTCGGGGCGCCAGTGGCCAGGGATATGGATGGCAAACCCCTGTTGGACATCTTCGAGGAACGCCCGGAGCCGGAGGTGATCGAAAGCTGGGAGCAGGTGCCCGGCGAATGCGGCATGCACGCGAAACGGCAGGGCGAGGAGGTCTTCTCGGATATGGACAAGGGCTCCCTCCAACAGCTCGTGGAGCTCGGCTACATCGATGATCCCGGTAACGATCCGGAATTGGCAAGCCTCCGTACCATCCGGGAGAACCGCTTCTTCCTTTCCAAGGCATATCTGGACGGCGGTCGTATCCATGAGGCGGCGGAGGAGCTGCGTAAATTGGTGGAGGAGGCACCGGAGATGGAACGATACGGTCGCGAACTGGTCCGCGCCTTGCTCGCCATGGACCAGGCCAAGGAGGCACGCACAGTGCTCGACGTGGTGCGTGAGGCGGGCCGGAAGGCGTACGACGCCAGGCGGAAGGAGGAAATGGAGAAGGTGGATGGCAGGGACATCGGTGCCTATCGCGAGCCGAATACACTGAGGCTGCTCGAGATCAATATCCTGCTGAAGGAAGGCGATGCGCGGCAGGCGTTGACAGTGCTGGAGCGGCTGGTCAATGATCCGCGCGTCGATGCCCGGAAGCTTCAGGTACGAATGGGTGATGCGTTGCTGAAGCTCGGTCGCTGGAACGAAGCGCTTGCGGCATTCGAGCGCGCCATCGGGAATGATCCCAGGTCCGCGGCGGCCTACCACGGAGCGGGCGTGTGCCTGTTGAAGATGGACAGGACCGAGGATGCCATGGACATGCTGCACCAGGCCGTGGCCCTGCGATTCGACCTCCCCCTGATCCACTATCATCTGGGGGAGACCTATTGGCGGCTTGGTCACATCCCTGAAGCGGAGCAGGCCTTTCTGGTGGCCCTGCGCATGGCGCCCGGGCTCAATCGCGCGCGCTTGCGCCTGGCGAACATCTACAAGAACGAGCTCGGTACCCCCGAACGCGCGGATGCCCTGATGGAGGAGGTGCGTTCCATGACGAGCGGTGACATCATCACGGTCGTGAGCGGACTTCCGCGTTCCGGTACCTCGCTGATGATGCAATCCCTGGTGGCCGGCGGCATGGAGGCCTTCACCGACGGCGAACGCAAGCCGGACGAGAACAATCCCAAAGGTTATTTCGAGCACCGCTCCGTGCGATCTCTGGCGACCGACAACGCGTTCATCCGTCAAGCACGTGGCAAAGTGGTGAAAGTGGTCGCTCCCTTGCTCGCCTTTCTGCCACCGCGCTACCGCTATCGGGTCATCTTCATGGAACGCGACCTGGACGAGGTACTGCTCTCACAGAACAGGATGATCGACCGGTCCCGGAAGCCGGATCGGCAAGGTGCCTACCGGGTCGGGCTGAGCGGATCCTTCCGCAAGCAATTGGAAAGTGTTCATGAGTGGGAGGCCAGGAACCCGACCGTTGAAATGATCCGCATCCCCTTCGCTGAGGTGATCGGCTCTCCAAGGGAGGCCATGGAAAAGGTGAATGCCTTCCTCGGCGGTGAGCTGGACGTTGACGTGATGGTCTCCGTGGTGGATCCCGCCCTGCATCGCAGTCACGCGGATGCCCGGCCGGAATGATATCAAAAGCGGGTTGAGGATACCGACCGCGGATCATGTGGATCGGCCCTTGCTGCTCGGCATTACATTCGGCCCATCGTTGGAACCAAAATCATTTCGAGCACATGAGCAAACAAATTACCCGCAAGTCGATGCGTGGAACGGACCGCATGGCCTACCCCGGTATGGCCGCGGCCTTCCTGGCGATGGGCGCGAGCGCCGATGGACAGATCGTCTATACGGACGTGGACCCCGATTCGGTGCTGACCAATGAGCAGATGGAGATCGACTTCGACATGGACGGTAACGTGGACGTGGTCATCGGTCAGGTCCATGTGTCCACCTCCGGGGGCCTTGTCTACGATCTGGGCATCGTGGCTGGTAACGTACTTGGAGGGACCACCAACGGGTTCGTCTACCCCAGCGTGGTACCGAACGGCTCGCCCATCGGGCCCACGGACCCGGGATGGCAGAACAGCGTCAGCACTGGATATTTGGCTTGGAACGCGGTCCTGAGCAGCAACGTGTACCAGGGCGGCGACTGGGTCGGTCAGTTCGGCTATCTGGGGTGTCGGTTCACCAATACCAATGGAGATACGCTCTATGCATGGGTCTACCTCCAGGTAGGTGGAAGTGCCCAACAGGTCACGGTCATTGATTATGCCTATGAGCAGATCCCGGGCATGGCGATCGCGGCGGGCGACATGGGAACAGTGGGCGTGGGCCAGCGGCCCTCTCCGCTCGGTGTGCGTTTCTACCCGAACCCTGTCCGTGACATCGCGGAGATCACCTTTCCCAGTGGAACCGATGGTGAAGCGACCGTGCGTGTGATGAACAGCATGGGACAGGTCCTGGTGCAGAAGGACCTTTCCGTGAATGCCACATCAGGTACTTTCCAGCTCGATCTGTCCGACCTTCCCGCGGGGACGTATTTCATGACCGTGCGCAACGGCGGGAAAGAGCATCGGCAGAAGATCGTCAAGATCGCCTGACGGACCTGCAGCGACCCATGAAGAAGGACCGCGATCGCGGTCCTTCTTCATTCCCGACCATCCCGGAGCCGTGGGACCAGGACAACTGCGGAACCCTGCATGCGCTTTCCCAAGGTCGACCAAAGGGCATCCAGTTGGTCCATTGCGGGTGTTCTGCTATCTTGGATCCTTGAAGGAGTCAACCCAAACACACCCCTCGCATGAGCAAGAACATTACCCCACATCCGAAGGACCTGAAACCCGAATGGATGGCCTATTCGGGCATGGCGGCTGCGTTCCTGGCCGTTGGCGCCAAGGTGGATGGCCAGGTGATCTACACGGACGTCGATCCGGACATGGCACTGATCGGCAGCCAGTTGGACATCGATTTTGACATGGATGGGAATATCGATGTGACCGTCGTTCACATCCATACCTCCTCATCCGGTGTGATGTATGACATCGGTGCCGTGCAAGGCAATATCGACGGATTTACGAGCAACAGCTATGTCTATGCCAACGTGATCGCCGCCGGAGGCGCCATCGATCCGTCCAATCCCGGATGGCAGGACAGCGTGGGCTTCGGTACGCTGGCTTATCGCATTTTCACAAGTTCGAGCGCAGGGTCCTTCGGTCCCTGGTTCGGGCAGGATGGTTACCTGGGTTGCCGGTTCACCGATGGTGGTGGAAGCACGCACTATGCCTGGGTGCACTTGCAAGTGGGCGCCGTGGCCGAGCAGGTCACTGTACTGGGCTATGCCTATGAGCAGACCCCGGACATGGGGATCGCGGCGGGGGCAGGTGAGGCCACTGGGATCGCCAACACCCCGTCACCGCTCGGCCTGGAGGTCTTCCCCGATCCGGTGCAGAACATGGCCACGGTCCGCATCACGACCGCCCAGGAGGGCCGGGTCTCGGTGCAAGTGGTCAATGGTATGGGTCAGGTGATGGTCCAACGAGAGACCGCCACCTCGGCCGGCACCCGGACGTTGGACCTGGACCTCTCCGCACTTCCTGCGGGTACGTACTTCGTGTCCCTGCGCAGTGGAAAGCGCGTCGTGCACCAGAAGGTCACGAAGGTGGGTTGACCAGCGAACTTCCCGATCCGTCGAAGGGCCGCCATGTGCGGCCCTTCCTCATTTCACCTGTTCACCTGCGATGAACGAAGCGGTCACGTGCGTGCGCTTGAGGTCTTCGGGTGTCGTTCCGAAAAGGTCATGGTCCAGCACGACGAGGTCCGCCCATTTGCCGACCTCCAATGATCCCAGATCTTGTTCCGTGAACGTGGCGATGGCGTTCCAGATCGTCATTCCGCGCAATGTTTGCAGTTCGGTCAGGGCTTCGTTCATGCGGTAGCCCCCAATGGGTCGACCGTCGGGGTCGATGCGGAACACCGCCGATCGGAAGGTGCCCAAGGGGTCGATCGGCTCGACGGGAAAGTCCGTCCCGAGCGCCAGGAGCCCCAGTTGCTCCAACAGGCTCGCATAGGCATATCCTGCATCGATCCGTGCCGGTCCAAGTCGATCCTCCGCCCATGGTGCGTCGCTCGTGGCGTGGGTGGGTTGCACGCTCGGGATGATGCTGTATCTGCCGAACAGGTCACGGTCCTTCGGATCCACCACCTGGGCGTGCTCGATCCGCCAGCGCAGATCGTTCGTTCCGCCAAGGATCTCGCCGTAGATACGCAGGAGCATTGCATTGGCCGAGTCTCCGATGCAATGTGTGGCCATCTGGAAGCCATGGGCCTTGCACCATCGGGCAACCTCTTCGTAATGCGACCACGGGGCCAATTGCAGTCCGATCAGGTCCGACCGGTCCGAATAGGGCTGTTTCAACAGCGCCCCGCGCGAGCCCAATGCACCATCCGCATAGGCCTTGATCGCGCGAACGATGAAACGGTCTTCGAGAATGGGCCCTGATCGCGCGAAATGCGCGAGGCTCGCTTCATCATCACGTCCCATCGCATAGATCCGGATCTTCAATCCACCATCGGCCTCCATACTGCGCATCAGATCGAGCGAAGCGGTGTCCGAACCGGCGACCACCACCATGGTCAATCCTTTGGCAAGACAGTCCGCCTGTGCATCCAGGAGCGCCTGACGCTTGGTCTTTACGTCCGCTTGTTCAAGCACCTTTTGGAAGACCGCGACCGCATTGTCCACGAGCAACCCCGTGGATCGTCCGTTGACCTTCACCAACATGCCACCCTCGATCGAAGTATCGGGATCGAGTTCCGCCCGGTCCAACGCCGCCTGGTTCACCACCGCAGCATGACCATCGATGCGTTGCAACAGCACGGGTTTGTCAGGGAACAGTTCATTCAACCGGGAATTCTCCGGTTCCTGCGCCTCGGGCCAGTCATTCTGGTCCCAGCCACGGCCCAGGATCCATTCCTTGTCGGGATATGCCTTGGCGAACGCTTCGGTGCGTTGCAGGACCTCGTCCCAGCTGTTCGTGCCCACAAGGTCGACCTTCTGCTTGTTCAGACCATAACCCAGGAAGTGGCAATGCCCATCGATGAACCCAGGGAATACCGGTTTTCCTGCCAGATCGACCACGAGGTCCGCGCGATACCGGTTCATGATCTGCCGTTCCGGTCCCAATTCCACGATACGGCCGTCCCTGACCGCCATGGCCTCCACGGTGCTGTTGGACTCGTCCATCGTATGGATCCTGCCATTGTGGATTATCAGATCGACGTGTTGGTCCTGGAATGCACATCGGACCAGGGCAAAGGGGATGAGGAGCACGAATGGCGTGGATCGGTTCATCGAGGTCGTGGGAATAGGATCGGGACCGTGCGAACGAGCCGTCGTTCCGGGTCATGCATCAGCAGAGCCGCCATGAGCAAGAACGGGACCATGGGCGTGCGGTAGCGGACCAGTGCGCCCATGACGGGAGTCGTGTATCCGATCACCAGTCCCAGGAGAAGGACGTAGCTGATCAGGAACAACAGGAGCGCCCTATCCGTCGCACTGAACTGTCGACGACGATGGACCAACAGCAGGCCGATCAGCACGAAGAGGAACAGGTTCTCCGCGGCTGCGGTCCATCCCAATGCACCACCGCTCGGATGGGTCAGTGGTCCCAGGAAGGTGATGTACAGCGCATAGGGTGCATAGCGCAGGAAACTGGACAGGCTCGGTCCCAGATCCGGTGGTGGCACATAGCTCCCGCTCGACACCGAGGTGGCCAGACCGATGAAATCCTCGTGCTTCCAATAGATGGTCTCCAGTACGTTGAGATCGGGTGCCACGTGCTGCACGTTCAGCCCGACCAGGATGAAAATGATGGTCACGATCGCGAACTTGAACAGCACGCGTCGTGGGCGCTTCAAGCACCAGATCAGCGCGACCAGGCCCGGCACCATGCTCAAGAGCACGTAGAATTTCAGGAAGAAGAGCAAGGCGACGGAGAAGAGCACCAATCCAACGTCCGTCGGTCGGTATCGGCCTCTCCACCAACGCAACACCTGCCAGAGCAGCAGGCCGATGCCGAAGAAGAGGAGGCTTTCCTTGATCACGCCACTTCCCCAGAACAGGACCGTGGGCGTGCCATGCACCAGCAGGAAGAGCGTTCGCTCCTGACCCGGGAAGAAAGGGAGGAAAGCCCGCAGGAGGGCCGTCAACCCGACCAGGCCAAGGAATGCGGCCACCACCATGTGTACCGGGAAGTGGCCAAAGGAGAACAACCGCACGAAGGCGTTGAACCGGATCATCGTGTGCGAGTCGTTGTAGAGATTTCCTTCGTATTCCCGGAACCAACTGTTCATGTGGCGGTAGTACGTGTTCGAGAAGTGTTCGGAATCGTTCCCGATGCCGGTCATCATGCGCACATAGTCCTCCGGTGTGTCCGGGAGGGCGCTGAACATGGCGGCACTGTCATCGAAGTACTTGAACAGATCGGCCGTTCGCCGATCGGGATAGTGGTAGGTATAGGTCCACCACATCGCACCGCTCGCGCAAAGCTTGACCAAAAGCAGGATCGCCGAGGGGCGTCTGCCGATCCCGGTCAGGTCGAAGAAGTTCCATCGGTGCACGAGGAGCATGGCGAGCGCCAGATAACCGATGGCCAGCAGTGCACCGAGCACGGGCGGAAGTTAGACAACGTGCACCGGGCGATCCACCGAGCGCTTCTCGATGATCCGACCTTTCTTTGTGCCCTGAATGGCCGACCCGACCACATCCACCAATACCTCCCCGGACCTGCTACCGGCCGGAATGGACACGGCGCGCAAACTGGGCCTGCTCGCGGAGGAGTTCGACCGCATCGAACAGGTCCTGGGGCGTGCGCCCAATTTCACGGAGCTCAGCATTTTCAGCGCGATGTGGAGCGAGCACTGCTCCTACAAGAACTCGATCCGTCTGCTGAAGACCCTGCCCCGGTCCGGCCCGAAATTGCTGGCCGAGGCTGGGCAGGAGAATGCGGGTCTTGTCGATATCGGCGATGGATGGGCATGCGCCTTCAAGATCGAGAGCCACAACCATCCCAGTGCGATCGAACCCTACCAAGGTGCGGCCACGGGTGTGGGCGGTATCAATCGTGACATTTTCACGATGGGTGCCAGGCCCATCGCGCAGCTCAATTCACTGCGCTTTGGCGATATCAGGACCGACGCACGGGCCCGCTGGCACATGCGTGGGGTCGTGAAGGGGATCGGTGACTATGGGAACGCCTTCGGTGTGCCGGTCCTGGGAGGTGAGGTCGGTTTCGATCCCTGCTATTCCACCAACCCGCTGGTCAATGCCATGAGCGTTGGCATCGTGCGGACCGACCGGATCATCAGCGCGACCGCGCATGGCGTGGGCAATCCCGTGTTCATCGTGGGTTCCGCCACAGGCAAGGATGGGATCCATGGCGCATCCTTCGCCAGCAAGGACATCACGGATACCAGCCTGGAGGACCTGCCTGCTGTTCAAGTGGGCGATCCGTTCATGGAAAAGCTGCTTCTCGAAGCTTCCCTTGAGCTGGCTGCCACGGACGCGCTGATCGGCATGCAGGACATGGGCGCCGCCGGGATCACCTGCAGTACCAGCGAGATGAGCGCGAAAGGTGGTGCGGGCATGGACGTGCATCTCGATCGCGTTCCCACGAGACAGGAGGGGATGCGCCCCTGGGAGATCCTGCTCAGCGAATCACAGGAACGCATGCTGGTGGTAGTGAAAAAGGGCCGGGAAAAGGAGGTGACCGACATTTTCGCGAAGTGGGACCTCAACTGTGTCCATATCGGGGATGTCACGGATGGGGGCACGTTGCGGTTCTTCATGCATGGCGAACTTGTGGCACAGGTACCTGCGGAGAGCCTCGTGCTCGGCGGGGGAGCACCGGTCTATGAAAGGGAGATCCGGGAACCGACCTACATCGCGGAGAACAGGAAGTTCGATCCTGCCTCCGTGCCTGAGCCGGATGACCTCAAGGCGATCGCCCTGGGCCTGCTCGCCAGCCCGACCATTGCCAGCAAGAGGTGGGTCTTCGAACAGTACGATACAATGGTGCGCACGAACAACATGGGCACCAACGATCCCAGCGACGCTGGATCGGTCTGGTTGCGGGAAGGTGACAAAGCCCTGGCGGTCACCGTGGATTGCAACTCCCGCTACGTCCATGCCGACCCCTACGTGGGCACCATGATCGCCGTGTGCGAGGCCGCCCGCAACATCGCCTGCGCGGGTGGGGCGCCATGCGGGGTGACCAATTGCCTGAACTTCGGGAATCCCTATGATCCCGAGGTCTACTGGCAGTTCAGTGAAGCGGTCCGGGGTATGGGCGATGCCTGCCGGGCTTTGGACACGCCTGTCACCGGTGGCAATGTCAGCTTCTACAACCAGACCGTAGGGACGAATGGAACGGTCCCCGTCTTTCCCACCCCGACGATCGGCATGGTCGGTGTGTTGAAGAGCGCCAAGGAACACATGGGTCTGGCCCTCAAGGCCAAGGGCGACCTCCTGTTCCTGTTGGGCCGCTCAACGGACGACCTGGCCTGCAGCGAATACCTCGTGCGGCATCATGGCATCACGCGATCCCCTGCGCCGTATTTCGACCTTGAGGAGGAATCACGACTGCACACCATGCTGTTGATCCTCATCCGCAAGGGCGTGATCAACGCCGCGCATGATGTGAGCGATGGGGGCCTTTGGACGACCTTGGTGGAAATGGGCCTGCCGAACGGACTGGGTTTCGACATCGTTACCGACAGCGAGGTGCGCCCGGATGCCTTCCTTTTCGGAGAAGGGCAGGGCAGGGCGGTGGTGACCGTGAACGAGGAAATGGAGGACGAGTTCCTGGACCTCATGCGCGCCAGTCAGGTCCCCTGTGTATTGCTTGGACACGCGACCAAGGGAAAAATGGTGGTCGATGACGTCCATTTCGGCTTCATCGAGGATGCAAAAAAGATATACGAGGACGTCCTGCCAAGCGCCATGGCCGAACCTTAGGCCGTGCCGGTTGTTCCTGAATGAAATGACATGCCACTACCTGCGTTGATCGGGGAACGACCGAGAGTGGGTGCGGTCGCGCCCATATTTCGCTACGTGCTCCAGGATCGAAGTGATGCGGATCTTGGTGCACTGAAGGGCAAGGTCGTTGTGTTGTGCTCCGTGCCCAGCCTGGACACCTCCACATGCGCTGTGGAGACCCGCACCTTCAACCAGCGCGCATCCGGTCTGGGTGCCACCGTGCTGATCGCCAGCATGGACCTGCCCTTCGCCATGAAGCGCTTCTGTATCGCCGAGGGGATCGAGAACGTCACCACCGGAAGTGATTTCCGCTTTCGGGACATGCACGACCACTGGGGTGTGGGAATAGCCGAGGGCCCCATGCGGGGCACACTGGCGCGAGCGGTCTGGGTGATCGACAGGGATGGCGTGGTCCGGTACCAGGAACTGGTCCCTGAACTCGGCCAAGAGCCGGATTACGACGCGGCCCTGACCGCTGCGAAGGCTTTGGTCTGACCGCGGTCAGACGCGCGCAGGACCCATCCTATGGTGCAAAAGGGCGTCCAAGGCGTATAGGATACCGGTTATCAAAGTACCACCTATGAACGTGGTCCGCAGGGTGCCGGAGATGCCCGACATGTCAGGCAGACGGTCCAGGAATAATGCCATCCATCCGGTCGAAGAGGCTTCACCCGGTAGCACCAGAGCAACGAGGATGGAACCCAGGATGGCCAGACCGAACAAGGTCCATTGCCATCGCCGCAGGAGAGGAGCCGGCGCGGTCCGGACCTCCGCTTCCCCTGCCAACCGGGCGAGGATCCGCGCTTGAAGGTGGGATGGCGCCTGTTCAGGGCCGACCTCCTGGAACAGTTCCTGCAACGCTCGTTCCGCGGGGTTCATTCGGTCCATAGCGTCCATACTTCCTCTTTCAGGTGATCATGAAGGACCTCTAGCATCTTCTTTCGGCTACGGTGCAGCTTCACCTTCACATTGGACGCGGTCAGACCAGTGGCGGTTACGATCTCCTCCACGCTCATTTCGTGAAGATAACGGAAGGTCATGACGGCGGCATCTTCAGGGGCCAGTTGGGAAAGTGCGTGCTCCAAGGCCCGGCTCCGATCCGTGGTCGACGCTTGCGCCTCGGTACGTGGTTCTCCTGGATGGCCCTCCACCTCGTCCAGGGAACGGTCCTCGGATCGTCGTTGCCTCAACCGACTGATCGCAGCCCGGTATGCCACGCTGTACAGCCAGGTGCTGAACCGTGACCCCCCCTGGAACGCGTGAAGCCCTTGAACGGCTTTCACGAACGTGTCCTGCGTGGCCTCCTCGGCATCCATCTCATTGCGCAGAACGCGGTGCGTCACCGTGTACACCATGTGCTGGTACTGGCCCACGAGCCAGGCGATCGCGCGTTGGTCGCCCGACCGTGCAAGTGTGATGGCCTGATGCTCTTCCAAGGTGACAGCGCTGCAATGGGACGCCGCAGTACCCGTCCCGGTTACACGAATATCCGGTCGGCAGAAGGACCCGGGCCGACTATCGGATGAACGGTGTGTCCACAATTCCGACAGGTTCGACGAATGGTATGAACGGATCGTAACCAAGTCCAGGCATGGGGCGTCCAATGAGCGGACCTGAAAAAATACTGAGCACACCATGGATTCACCAGCAGCAGAGGTCATCGTACCGGTCATCTTTTTCGCCACCATCTTCGGGATCGTCTACCTCGCCATCATGTCGAAGTACCGGCAGCGAATGGCAATGATCGAAAAAGGGATCGCGCCCGCGGACATGATGGAGAAAAGCGATCCGCATCGTACGCTCAAGTGGGGGATGGTCTGCGTGGGGGTCGGGATCGGCCTGTTCATTGGATACCTGCTCGACACGTATATGATGGCGGACCAGGATTCCCCCCTGCCCTACTTCATTGCGGTCACGCTCTGTGCGGGTGGCGCACTGATCTGGAGCTACAGTATCATTCGTCGAAAGCAACAGGGGTAGTTCTTCAGCGGCGGAAGGGTGTACGGCGGGGTCATCGGTCCCGCCGTGCGCATTCCGCCGGATACCTTCGTGCCCATGCGTCGGGTCCGGGCTTTCTTCCGCATGGTCGGGGCATTGGTCCTTTGGACCGCCATTATCAGCATCCTCTGGGTCCTCGTGTTGGCCGTCCTGGACCCTCCGGTCACGTGGACCATGTGGCAACGGTCGTTCGCGGGTCGGCACATCGAGCGGTCCTGGCGCGATCTGGACGAAGTGGCACATGCCATGCCACTGGCGGTGATCGCCGCCGAGGACCAGAAGTTCATGGACCATCGGGGTTTCGACCTCGAGGCCATCAGGAAGGCGATGCGCACCAACGCGAAGCGCAAAGGGAAACGCATCCATGGGGCGAGCACGATCAGTCAGCAGACGGCGAAGAACGTCTTCCTCTGGCAGGGCAGGAATTTCGTCCGCAAGGGGGTCGAAGCATGGTTCACCATGCTCATGGAGACCTTCTGGAGCAAACAGCGCATCGTCGAGGTCTACCTCAATGTCGCCGAGACCGGTCCCGGTCTGTTCGGCGTGGATGCGGCCTCCCAGCATTGTTTCAAGCGTCCCGCAGTTCGGCTTGATGCATCCCAGGCGGCCCTGATCGCCGCCACGCTGCCAGCACCTGGTCGGTACAGTTGTGAACACCCATCCAGCTATGTACGAAGACGCCAAGGATGGATCCTCCGGCAGATGCACAACTTGGGGGATGTGCTGGCCCCGGACCTCGAGCCCCACGACCGCGAACTGCGGTGATCGGGACCGGCTCTAGGCCGGGTCCTTTTCCAAATGGACCGTCTGCGTCGGGAAGGCGAAAGCCAGACCGTTCGCATTGAACGCCTTGAGGATCTCAAGGCTCATGAAGCTCTGGGTCAGGAAAATGTCCTGGTCCTTGCGGATGTAGTAGATGAAAAGGATGCCCAGGGAGAAGTCACCGAACGTGTTGAAGCTGATCAGATGGTCCGGTTCCAGTTTGTCCTGGTTCGCCCCGATCACACCCTCCAGGACCTGGAGCGCCAGCTCCATGCGCTCCGCGGAGGTGTCATAGGTCAAACCCAACTGGTGGACCACCTTGCGGCTCGGCTCCGCGGTCACATTCTCGACCACACTGTCGGTGAACTTGTGGTTGGGTATCGTGAGCAACCGGCCTTCGAGCGTCCGGATCCGGGTGCTGCGGATGCCCACTTCGGTCACGATCCCGTCGAAGCCTTCGATCTTGATCCGGTCGTTCACCATGAACGGTTTGTCAACAAAGACCGATATCCCGCCGAAGATGTTGCTGACGGTGTCCTTCGCCGCCATGGCCAGCGCCAGACCGCCCAGGCCGAGACCGGCGAGCAGGGCGCCCACGTTGTAGCCGGCATTGTTCAAGGCCACCAGGATCCCGAGCACCCAGATGATGGAACGCGATCCTTTGCGGATCACCGGCAGGAGTTGGTCGTCCAGGTCGCTTTTTGAACGTTCTACGATGGGTCGGAGGTAGTGGTCGATCAGCGCCACGGAGATCCGCGCCGCGAACCAGGTCAGCACCAGCGCTGTGGCCGCGCGAAAGACCTCCGTGGTCCAGTTGGATAGACCCACTGACATGTGCAACCCCTGCAAAGCATAGCGGAATCCCCAAATGCCAACGAGCGCCACTACGGGCCCCTCCAGGGCGTCCAGCAGCAGATCGTCCAGTCGCGTGGATGTGCGGGCAACGATCTTCCGCAGCACCTTGCCGATCACCCAATAGAGCGTCTTTGCGGCCAGTATGGCCCCCACTGCGATCCCGAGCGCAATGGCCCATTCGCTGAACGTGTTGGAATAGAAGGTCCTTTCCCAGAATGTGTCCATGTCGCGGTAATATTGGGGGCTGGCGATGCGGACGCATCACCATGGTGTCGCGAAGGTAGACGGAAGCAAAAGAGAAAATGGTCACGAATGACGAAGCGGAGGTCGCGGACCTCGTGCTCATCACCGGTGCCAGCAGGGGCATTGGTGCCGCCACTGCACGGGCCTTGGTCCGGGAGCATGGGATGAATGTCCTGTTGGTGTCGCGAGATGCGAAAGCGATGGCGGAGGTGGTCTCCTCCTGCACCGATCCGAATAAGGCGGAGATCATGTCGATCGATCTCTCCCTTCCGGAAGCGGTGGAAGATATCCGCAGGAAGGTGGGCGAGCGACGATTAAGGGCGGTCATCAACAACGCAGGGCTCTTCCGTTCCATGCAACTTGGCCATTGGACGCTCGATGACCTGGAAGAGATCTTCCGGGTCAACGCGCATGTGCCGTTCCTGTTGGTACAGGCCCTTGCCGATCGGCTGGTAGGTGAGCCACCCGGCCATGTGGTGAACATCGGGAGCATGGGCGGTGTGCAGGGGAGCGTGAAATTTCCAGGGTTGTCGGGCTACAGCGCGAGCAAGGCGGCCTTGGCCGGCTACACCGAGTGTCTGGCCGAGGAGTTGCGTCATCGGGGTATCGCCTGCAACTGCCTGGCTTTGGGCTCGGTGGATACGGAGATGTTGCGGGCGGCATTCCCGGACCACCGGGCTGAGCTGACCGTTGCGGAAATGGGCAGTTATGTGGCGCGATTCGCTCTTGAAGGACATAAATTCTTCAACGCCAAGGTGTTACCTGTGTCAACGGGTACGCCCTGAGCGGCCCTGAAATTTTTTTTTCTCGATGCTTGGAGTTGAACAGTATAGCGTTACCTTTGCAGCCGCTTTTTACGGAAGCGTTCTTTGAAGCACCCCGGAAGAGGGGGATGGTGGCCGAAAGGCGGGGTGTTGAAAAACACTCGACAAGGTGTTTGCCGGATCGTTTCGGCATGCTTACTTTTGCCGTCCCTTTGAAAGTCGTGCAAGCGACAGGGGTTGACTTTAGACGATCATGCCCCGGGCGATTGCCCGGATCGCATAACGTTCTTTGACCTATTGTCCATTCTGAGAACAGCAGAAGGTCCTCTCGATCGACCGATCGGGAAAGAAGACCTCGTCATGGCCAGGAACCTACTTCTACAACGGAGAGTTTGATCCTGGCTCAGGATGAACGCTAGCGGCAGGCTTAACACATGCAAGTCGAGGGGCAGCGCGATGTAGCAATACATTGGCGGCGACCGGCGCACGGGTGCGGAACACGTATGCAACCTGCCCCATACTGGGGGATAGCCCGGAGAAATCCGGATTAATACCCCTTAACAACCGGGAGGGCATCTTCCTGGTTTGAAAGCTCCGGCGGTATGGGATGGGCATGCGCCCCATTAGCTTGTTGGTGAGGTAACGGCTCACCAAGGCTACGATGGGTAGGGGGCCTGAGAGGGTTATCCCCCACACTGGTACTGAGACACGGACCAGACTCCTACGGGAGGCAGCAGTGAGGAATATTGCGCAATGGAGGCAACTCTGACGCAGCCATGCCGCGTGCAGGAAGACGGCCCTACGGGTTGTAAACTGCTTTTATCCGGGAAGAAACCCCAGGACGTGTCCTGGGTTGACGGTACCGGAGGAATAAGCACCGGCTAACTCCGTGCCAGCAGCCGCGGTAATACGGAGGATCCAAGCGTTATCCGGATTCATTGGGTTTAAAGGGTGCGTAGGCGGAATAATAAGTCAGTGGTGAAATCCTGCAGCTCAACTGTAGAATTGCCATTGATACTGCCGCTCTTGAGTGCGCTTGACGTGGGCGGAATGTGCCGTGTAGCGGTGAAATGCTTAGATATGGCACAGAACACCAATTGCGAAGGCAGCTCACGAAGGCGATACTGACGCTGAGGCACGAAAGCGTGGGGATCGAACAGGATTAGATACCCTGGTAGTCCACGCCGTAAACGATGATCACTCGTCATTGGCGATACACTGTCAGTGACCTGGCGAAAGCGTTAAGTGATCCACCTGGGGGTACGACCGCAAGGTTGAAACTCAAAGGAATTGACGGGGGCCCGCACAAGCGGTGGAGCATGTGGTTTAATTCGATGATACGCGAGGAACCTTACCAGGGCTCGAACGCACGACGACAGGCGCGGAAACGTGCTCTTCTTCGGACGGCGTGCGAGGTGCTGCATGGCTGTCGTCAGCTCGTGCCGTGAGGTGTCGGGTTAAGTCCCATAACGAGCGCAACCCCTACCTCTAGTTGCCAGCAGGTAATGCCGGGGACTCTAGAGGAACTGCCCGTGTAAACGGTGAGGAAGGTGGGGACGACGTCAAGTCATCACGGCCCTTACGTCCTGGGCTACACACGTGCTACAATGGCGAGGAACAAAGGGATGCTACCGCGTGAGCGGATGCCGATCTCTAAAACTCGTCTCAGTTCGGATCGGAGTCTGCAACCCGACTCCGTGAAGCTGGAATCGCTAGTAATCGCATATCAGCCATGATGCGGTGAATACGTTCCCGGGCCTTGTACACACCGCCCGTCAAGCCATGGAAGCCGGGGGTGCCTGAAGTCGGTGACCGCAAGGAGCTGCCTAGGGCAAAACCGGTGACTGGGGCTAAGTCGTAACAAGGTAGCCGTACCGGAAGGTGCGGCTGGAACATCTCCTTTTTAGAGTTTGGTCAACGTGGTCTTTGTTTCCACCTCCTGGTGGATCCGACCTTCGCTGTCTCAGATGGATGATATGTACGGTGCCACATCCGTGACCGTCTCCTAGTCCTGTAGCTCAGTTGGTTAGAGCGCTACACTGATAATGTAGAGGTCCGCAGTTCAAATCTGCGCAGGACTACCAGGGATCGGGAACGGGGAATTAGCTCAGCTGGCTAGAGCACCTGCTTTGCAAGCAGGGGGTCATCGGTTCGAATCCGATATTCTCCACCATGGCGCGCCGGATCCCGCCTTTCGGCGGTATCAAGCGGCCGGCCCATCCAGGGCACCGTTCTTTGACTTGTTGTTAGACCGACCAAAACAGACCGAGAGATCGGTCCACCGAGCAAGAGACCTCATTGGTGAAAAGTTACTAAGGGCGTACGGTGGATGCCTTGGCTCTCAGAGGCGATGAAGGACGCGATAGGCTGCGATAAGCCGCGGGGAGGTGCATAATGACCTGTGATCCGCGGATCTCCGAATGGGGCAACCCAGCTGGTTGAAGACCAGTTATCCGCCGTAAGGCGGAAGCTAACCCAGGGAACTGAAACATCTAAGTACCTGGAGGAAAAGAAAACAAGTAGTGATCCCCCCAGTAGTGGCGAGCGAAAAGGGGACAGCCCAAACCGGTGCCGTTCCGGCGGTGCCGGGGTTGTAGGACCACGTCGTGGACTCCATATGCATAGTGGAACCCTTCTGGAAAGTTGGACCATAGCGGGTGATAGTCCCGTACACAAAATGCATGTGGTACCTAGTGGTATCCTGAGTAGGGCGGGACACGTGAGATCCTGTCCGAACCCGCCAGAACCATCTGGCAAGGCTAAATACTACTGAGAGACCGATAGCGGACCAGTACTGTGAAGGAAAGGTGAAAAGCACCTCGAACAGAGGAGTGAAATAGACCCTGAAACCGTACGCTTACAAGCGGTCGGAGTCCCGTTTCGACGGGATGACGGCGTGCCTTTTGCATAATGAGCCTACGAGTTGCTCGTCACTGGCAAGGTTAAGGGACATTGTCCTGGAGCCGAAGCGAAAGCAAGTCTTAACAGGGCGCATAGTCAGTGGCGGCAGACGCGAAACCTGAGTGATCCCAATCATGGCCAGGATGAAGTCCCGGTAACACGGGATGGAGGTCCGAACCGGTAGACGTTGAAAAGTCTTCGGATGAGTTGTGATTAGGGGTGAAAGGCTAATCAAACTGGGAGATAGCTCGTACTCTTCGAAATGCCTTTTGGGGCAGCCTCGGACTTACTGTTGTGGAGGTAGAGCTACTGATCGGGCTAGGGGGCTTCACCGCCTACCAAACCCGGACAAACTCCGAATGCCACAACATCAATATCCGGGAGTGAGCGCGCGGGTGCTAAGGTCCGTGCGCGAGAGGGAAATAACCCAGACCATCGGCTAAGGTCCCCAAGTACACGCTAAGTTGATCTAACGAGGTCGGACTGCATTGACAGCTAGGATGTTGGCTTGGAAGCAGCCATTCATTTAAAGAGTGCGTAACAGCTCACTAGTCGAGCGGTCCGGCATGGATAATGATCGGGCATCAAGTGTGTCACCGAAGCTGTGGGCCCGTCGCAAGACGGGCGGTAGAAGAGCATTCCGGTCGGCGTTGAAGGTGTGTCGCGAGGCATGCTGGAGCGTCCGGAAAAGAAAATGTAGGCATAAGTAACGATAAGGCAGGTGAAAAACCTGCCCGCCGATAGACCAAGGGTTCCTGATCAACGTTAATCGGATCAGGGTTAGTCGGGTCCTAAGGTGTAGCCGACAGGCGAAGCCGATGGCCAGCAGGTCAATATTCCTGCACCGACTTGCATTGCGATGGGGTGACGAAGGAGTGAAAGGTCCGCGCATGAACGGTATGTGCGTTGAAGGGCGTAGGTATAGGGCTGGTAGGCAAATCCGCCGGCCTTGCTGAAACCTGACAGTACCGCGAGCCCTCGGGCAAGCGGATAGTGACCCTAATCAGACTTCCTAGAAAAACCTCTAAGCTTCAGATGCAAGCCGCCCGTACCGCAAACCGACACAGGTGGTCAAGGAGAGTATCCTGAGGCGCTCGAGTGATCCGTGGCTAAGGAACTAGGCAAATTAACCGCGTAACTTCGGAATAAGCGGTACCCTGCGCAAGTAGGGTCTCAGTGAAATGGCTCAGGCGACTGTTTAACAAAAACACATGGCTCTGCAAAATCGAAAGATGAAGTATAGGGCCTGACACCTGCCCGGTGCTGGAAGGTTAAGAGGAGATGTCATCCGCAAGGCAAAGCATTGAATCGAAGCCCCAGTAAACGGCGGCCGTAACTATAACGGTCCTAAGGTAGCGAAATTCCTTGTCGGGTAAGTTCCGACCTGCACGAATGGTGTAACGATCTGGGCACTGTCTCAGCCACGAGCTCGGTGAAATTGTAGTAGCGGTGAAGATGCCGCTTACCCGCAACGGGACGGAAAGACCCCGTGCACCTTTACTATAGCTTAACATTGATTTTGGGTACATAATGTGTAGGATAGGTGGGAGACTATGAAGCGGTGCCGCCAGGTGTCGTGGAGTCAACCTTGAAATACCACCCTTCTGTCATCTGATGTCTAATCCGTGCAAAACACGGAAACAGTGTGTGGTGGGTAGTTTGACTGGGGTGGTCGCCTCCAAAAGAGTAACGGAGGCTTCCAAAGGTTCCCTCAGCACGCTTGGTAACCGTGCGTAGAGTATAATGGCAAAAGGGCGCTTGACTGTGAGACCGACAAGTCGAACAGGTAGGAAACTAGGGCAAAGTGATCCGGTGGTTCCATATGGAAGGGCCATCGCTCATAGGATAAAAGGTACGCCGGGGATAACAGGCTGATCATTCCCAAGAGCTCATATCGACGGAATGGTTTGGCACCTCGATGTCGGCTCGTCACATCCTGGGGCTGGAGAAGGTCCCAAGGGTTGGGCTGTTCGCCCATTAAAGTGGCACGCGAGCTGGGTTCAGAACGTCGTGAGACAGTTCGGTCCCTATCTGTTGCGGGCGTTAGAAGTTTGAGGGGAGCTACCATTAGTACGAGAGGACCGTGGTGGACGAACCGCTAGTGTACCAGTTGTGGCGCCAGCTGCATCGCTGGGTAGCTATGTTCGGATGGGATAAGCGCTGAAAGCATCTAAGCACGAAGCCCACCCCAAGATGAGACTTCTTCTAAGGGTCGTGGAAGATGACCACGTTGATAGGCCACAGGTGTAAAGTCAGCAATGGCAAAGCCGAGTGGTACTAATTACCCGTGAACTTTGACCAAGAACGCTCTTGCGTGGAACGATCCCTCGTCTGTTCTGGTCCGGTCTAACAGCATCTCAAATCGTACCCACGATTTCAGGTGACTATTGCGGTGAGGTCCACCTCTTCCCATTCCGAACAGAGAAGTTAAGCTCACCAGCGCAGATGGTACTGGGCCACAAGCCTGGGAGAGTATGTCGTCGCCGATCTGAGCCCCGTTCAGCAATGGACGGGGCTCTTTTTTTATCCTTGCACCCCGCCTCTGTCATGCGCATACTTCCCTCGATCGCCCTGCTGGTCCTCATGCTCCCCGGTACGCTTCGGGCACAGGCCGTTCGCGGACGGTTCGCACCCCCCGCCCAGCAGGGTGCCTACGTGCGTCTCCACGACACTCGGGGCACCGCACATCCCCTTATTGATTCGGCCCGTGTCGATGAGAGCGGAACATTTTCGTTTCCCGCCCACAGCCGCGTCACGGGATTCTATCAACTCTCGATCAACGACAGCGATCGCGTCGACATCATCCTGAACGATCGGGAGCCGGAGGTCGTACTGACCTTCTCCGGGATACCGCTCCAGGAACATGTTCTATTTGAACGATCCGAGGAGAACCAGCGGCTCTGGGAGTACAAGGCCGCCAGCCGGGAGGCCCAGGCCCTCACCGCTGCTGCCGAGGCCGAGAAGAAAGGTCTGGACCCGATCAAGGACCTTCGACGCATCCATGCCCTCGATAGTCTGGAAGCGCACGTGCAGGCCGCCAAAACAGCGCATTTGGACCGGTTGTTGACGGATGCTCCGCGCAGCTTCTTCGCCAAGATTGTCGCCGCCAGTCAACATGTGGAAGCGGCCCAGGGTCAGGATCCGATGGCCGTGGCACGGGCGTTCGATCTGAGCGATCCCTCCCTGCTGCGCAGTTCCGCCTATCCGCAGGCCGTGATGACCTTCCTGCGCAACATCAACGCCGTGTCCGAGGAGCAGTTCAACAATGCATCGGACACACTGATCGAACTGGCCTCGGGCGACACCGAATGTCGCAACTACATGCTCGAACAGCTGTTGGAACTGTTCGCGACATACGGTCCTGACATGGCCCTGCAGCATCTCGTGGACACCTATCTCACCCCGGGTCGCGACATGCCTCCATTGTCCCAGGGCACGCTGGACAAGGTCAGAGAGGCCCAGCGGGTCTCGATCGGTGCGGTGGGTCCGGACGTGCGGCTTCCCGTGCCGCGCGGTGACACGACCTGGCTCAGCACGGTGATGGCCGGCCATCCTTACACCTTGCTCTTCTTCTATTCCAGTACATGCGAGCATTGTCACGCGCAGATGCCGGGTGTGGTCGAACTGTACGAGCAGTTCGCGCCGAAGGGCCTGCAGGTCGTTGGCATCGCCATAGATGATTCGGAGGAGGAGTTCAAGAAGGCCATTGTCGAAAGACACCTCGATTGGCCGTGCTTCACGGAATTGAAGGCATGGGGCAGTCCGGCGGCGAAAGCTTACGCGGTCCAGGCACTGCCCGGATTCATCCTGCTGGACCCCGACCGTCGCATCCTGTCCAAGCCGTATGACGCCATCGACGCCGCGGACCAGATCGCGAAGCTGTTGCGATAACGGTCAAAGCGAAAGCACCCACTGGCGGGAGCTGTCGAACTCCATCCACATTCCGGGCCGTTCCCGGAACAGACCGAACATGGTGGATCCCGAGCCGCTCATGGCCGCGTAGCCCGCTCCGCAGGCGTACAGCATTTCCTCGATCCGTCGCAGTTCCGGATGCATGGCCTGCACCGGTCCCGCGAGCTCGTTGACCAGCACTTCTGGCCATTGCTCCATGGGGAGCCGCACGATCGCGGCAAGGTCCGTTCCGGCGCGACCCGGCAGGGCCATTGCGAAGGCCGCGGCAGTGCTGACATGGATCCCGGGATCGATCAGGAGCATCCATAATCCTTTCAGATCGAGCGGGAGCGGTTCGAGCAATTCCCCGCGTGAACGGGCAAGACAGGGCCGGCCTTCCAGGAAGAAGGCCGTATCGCTCCCGATCCCGGCGGCATACCGATGCAATTCAGCATCTGACAGCCCTAGCCCGACCAGGTCGTTCACCAAGAGCAGCATGTGCGTGCCATCGCTGGACCCACCGCCCAGGCCACCACCGATGGGGATCACCTTGTGCAGGTGGACCCGAAGCCCCGGCAGTGCGTGCTCCATGCCGATGGCATGCACCGCTCGCATCACCAGATCATCCTCTGGATCCCCAGGGACCGGTCGGCCAGTGCGCGTCAGGACCACCTCGCCCGGATCCATATTGGGGTCGATCACCGCCTCCAGGATGTCATACAGGGGGATGGGTGCCAGGACCGTGCGGATCTCGTGGTAGCCGTCGTCCCTTCGACGGACCACATGGAGTCCCAGATTGATCTTGGCGTTTGGAAAGCGGACCATCGGAGCCTGGCAGGAGCGGATGGCAAAGTTCTGCCTGCGGGCTAATTTCGCCCTTCCAACCGTTCCGTATGCAGACGTTCCTCGAGTTCGAAAAGCCGATACAAACGCTGATCGAGCAGATCGACAAGCTGAAGGAGGTGGCGGAGAAGGGCGAGGTGGACGTCACATCCACCCTCAAGGACCTGGAGAAGAAGCTGGTGCAGGCACGCAAGGAGCTGTATGCCGACCTGACCCCCTGGCAGCGGGTGCAATTGAGCCGGCACCCGGAGCGTCCGTACACCCTCTTCTATATCGAACAGCTGACCGGAGGCAGCTTCATCGAACTGCACGGCGATCGCACGGTGCGTGATGACAAGGCGATGGTCGGTGGTTTCGGGATGCTTGATGGCCGTTCGGTCATGTTCATCGGGCAGCAGAAGGGGGTGAACACCAAGATGCGGCAGTACCGCAACTTCGGCATGGCCAATCCGGAAGGATACCGCAAAGCGCTGCGCTTGATGAAGTTGGCGGAGAAGTTCGGTCGTCCGGTGGTCACCTTCATCGATACGCCGGGCGCCTACCCCGGTCTGGAGGCCGAGGAACGGGGGCAGGGTGAGGCGATCGCCCGGAACCTGTTCGAGATGATGAAACTGCGCGTGCCCGTGATCTGCGTGATCATCGGTGAGGGTGCGAGCGGCGGTGCGCTGGGGATCGGCATCGGCGACAAGGTGCTGATGCTGGAGAATGCCTGGTATTCGGTCATCAGTCCGGAGAACTGTTCCACGATCCTCTGGCGTACCTGGGATCACAAGGAGCAGGCCGCCCAGGCGCTGAAGCTGACGGGTCAGGACATGCTGAAGAACAAGCTGATCGATGGCATCGTTCCTGAACCACTGGGTGGCGCTCACACCGACCCCGCCAAAGCGGCCGAGCTGGTGAAGACCGAGGTGGTGAAGTGGCTGGACAAGCTGACCAAGACCGATGCGGACAAGCTCATCGAGCGCCGGATCCGGAAATTCTGCAGCATGGGCGTGGTCGAACATGCCAAACCGCCCACCCGAACGAAGCGAAAGGCAAAGGCCTAGGGCTGCCGATTGAACAGCGGGACGATCGATCCCACTGGTCCGGGCAGCGTGATCGTTCCGGTCACCGTGCCGGTCAGGGGGTCCAGACGGGTGATCGTCTGTGCTTCCAGCGCAAGGACCTCACCAGATACCGGATCATAGCACAGGCTCGTGGCCGCAATATCGGATGCGATCGTTACCGCACTGTTGTCCGACAATGAGTAGCGCACCAGCCCGTTCGACAGGGCCAGTACGACCACTCCTTCCGCGATGTCGGTGACGCCGGACAGGGCGGTGCCTGGGAACACACGCGGTTCCCAATGACCGGACAGGTCGGTCTGACGCACCTGTACCACCACATCGCCATCGCGGTCGCCGATCACGAGCATCTGGCCATTATTGAGGGGGACGAAATGCCGGACAAGCAGGTCACAGGGCACTGAATTGATCAACGCGCCGCTGGATCCCTGGTAGCGCACGAGGCGGTGTGTGCCGTTCCCCAAGTCCACCTCATCGCAGATGAGCCCATCATCGATGATCGCGGTGTGCAACGGGGCGGACCCGGGTTCCGCGTCCACCGTGAGCGCCACGTTCCCGCTCGGCGCATAGCGCACCCGCACCTTGTTGTCCGCGGTGCTCACGAGGATCCGACCATCCGGAGCGATCGCCAGATCGGTGATCCAGGTCATGGGTGCCCCACCCGGTCCAGGGATCTGCCAGGCCATCGTTCCGGTGTTCACGTCCATTCCCGTGATCGGTCCGTTCAAGCTACCCGCGATGACGAGGCGGTGATCATTGGACGAGACCACCATGCCGCCCAGGTCCTGCGCGAGGGTCGTCCATCCGGAGGTTTGGTAGGTGCTATCGACCCGGTACACTTCTATCGGCCCGGCGCCACCCGCGGCGAAGAGCGCCCGCAGGCGGAGGGGGGCGGCGATCAACTGCATCGATACGAATGCCTTGCGCTCGGAGCTGCCGTCGCTCGCGCGCACCACCAGGGTGATCGGGCCGGAATAAAGCCGCTCGTCCTCCACGCTGAGATAGCGCTGCACCTCGGCGGATGCCGTACCGACCTGTACGCCATCGCTGGCAATGGGCGTCTGGTCCGCATCGAGCAGCAGAAAGCTGACATGCTCCACCGTTCGCTCATCGCTCACCTGCACGCGCACTTGGAAAGTCTGTGGGACCTGGATCGTGGTGCCTTCGGTCGGGGTCAGGACCGTGATCGATGGTGGCGTGTTGTCCCTGTCCTTCCTGCATCCCAGGAGCAGGATGGCCCATACGATCAATGGCAGCGCGCGTTGTTGATCGCGGATCGACGTCATCCATTGTCGCGAAAGGCTTCGGTGAAGCTCGACCTGATTGTTCACAAACACAATGTTAACGGAGTATGAATGACTTCGTCGCGCCTTTACCTTGTTCGGACCACCCGGCACCTATTTTTGGCCCCCCGCTGACGCGCCGCACCGTTCTCCAATGCCCGAACCGTCCACCGTCCGAACCGATCGCAAACGCAGGACCAGTGCGGCTTTGCACGATCCAGCGCTCGAACCGGGCAAGCTGCCACCCCAGGCCCCGGAACTGGAGGAGGCGGTGCTGGGCGCGATGATGCTGGAGCGGAACGCGGTGAACGATGCGATCGACATCCTGCATCCGGAGAGCTTCTATGTCGACGCGCACCACCGGATCTTTGGCGCGATCCAGGGCCTTTTCCGGAACGACAAGCCGATCGACATATTGACGGTCACCGAGGAGCTGCGATCACGCGGTGAATTGGAGATCGTCGGCGGGCCCTATTACATCAGCCAGCTCACGAACCGGGTCGCCAGCAGCGCCAACGTGGAGTACCACGCGCGCATCATCAGCCAGAAGCACATCCTGCGCGAGCTGATCCGGATCTCGGGTGAAACGATGCGTGACGCCTACGATGAGACCGCGGACGTGTTCGATCTGCTCGACAAGACCGAACAGGAGCTCTATGCGATCACGAGCGGCAACCTGAAGCGCAACTACGAGCCGATGAGCGACCTGCTCAGCGACGCCATCGCCCAGATCGAGAGCGCCAAGCAGAACACCGGCGGGGTGAGCGGTGTGCCCACGGGCTTCGTCAAACTGGACAAGCTGACGGCCGGCTGGCAGCGCAGCGACATGGTGATCGTGGCCGCAAGGCCCGGCATGGGCAAAACGGCATTCGTGCTCAGCATGGCGCGCAATGTCGCCGTGGAGCACCGCCGTGCGGTGGCCGTCTTCAGCCTGGAGATGAGCAGCACCCAGCTGGTCACGCGTCTCATTGCGAGCGAGGCGGGGATCCCTTCCGAGAAGCTGCGCAAGGGCGATCTGAACGAGTCGGAGTTCGCCATCCTGCACCAGCACATCACCAAGCTGGACAAGGCACCGATCTTCATTGATGACACGCCCGCGCTGAACATCTTCGAACTGCGCGCCAAGTGCAGGCGCCTGAAGGCCCAGCACAACGTTGAGCTGATCGTGATCGACTACCTACAGCTGATGACGACGGGCACGGACAACCGAAACGGCAACCGGGAGCAGGAGATCAGCAGCATCAGCCGCAGCATCAAGAGCATCGCCAAGGAACTTGACGTGCCCATCATCGCCCTGAGCCAGTTGAGCCGTGCCGTGGAGACCCGCGGCGGCGACAAACGGCCGCAGCTGAGCGACCTGCGTGAATCGGGTGCCATCGAACAGGACGCCGATCTGGTCTGCTTCCTCTATCGCCCGGAGTACTACAAGATCTACGAGGACCACTATGGCAGCACGCTCGGCATCGGCGAAGTGATCGTGGCCAAGCACCGCAACGGGGCGTTGGACACCGTGCTGCTGCGTTTCATCCCCGAGCTGGCTAAATTTGCGGACCTGGAGACCACTCCCGTCCATTTCGACGTTGGAGCACCAGGCCCGGACGGCATGCGCACCATCACGCGCCCCAGCCGGATGAACGATGATCCCGACGACGACATCGCGCCCTTCTGACCGCCTCCTGCGGCTGCCGATCCTTGTCACGCTCCTGCTGTCCGCCCTGGTCGGACGTTCCGCCAAGCTGCTCATCCCGATGGACGAGGGCCAACGTGATCACCTGAAGGCCTACGGCATTGCCTACTGGGTGCTGCAGCAGGAGGTCACCGTGGAGTGGTTGCTGAACTATCGCGGTGGCAGCTTCCTGATCGAGGACTACAGCACGATCGAGCAGGAATGCACCATCCGGGGTGTGACCTACCAGGTGATCGCGGACGGGCAGGCGGACCAGGTCCTGGCGCAGATCGCGGATCCGGAGGCGAACATGGAAATGGTCAAACTGGAGAAGGCCCCGCGGATCGCGGTGTACGCCCCATCGTCCTTTCAACCGTGGGACGATGCCGTGGCCCTGGTGATGACCTATGCGGAGATCCCCTACACGCGCGTGTACGACGAGGAGGTGATCTCCGGAGTGCTTCCCCAATACGACTGGCTCCATCTGCACCATGAGGATTTCACCGGGCAATACGGCAAATTCTACGGGCACTACCGCAACGCACCCTGGTACCAGGCGCAGGTGAAGGAAGCGGAGGACATGGCCGCGAAGCTCGGGTTCAGCAAGGTGAGCCAGATGAAGCTGGCCGTGGCGCTGAAGATCCGCGACTACGTGGCCGGTGGCGGCTACCTCTTCACCATGTGCTCGGGGACCGATTCCTACGACATCGCGCTCGCCGCCGAGGGCGTGGACATCTGCGCACCGGAGTTCGATCATGACCCCATCGATCCGAGCTGCCAGGACAAGCTGGATTTCAACAAGACGTTCGCCTTCCGGGATTTCCGGCTCATCACGGATCCCATGGTCTATGAATTCTCGAACATCGATGCCACCGACATCCATCAGACGATCGGTCAGACGAAGGACTTCTTCACGTTGTTCGACTTCAGTGCGAAATGGGACATCGTGCCCACCATGCTCTGCCAGGACCACGAGCAGGTGATCAAGGGGTTCATGGGCCAGACCACTGCATTCCGCCGGAGCCTCGTGAAGCCCAATGTCACCATCATGGGCGAGAACAAGGCGCAGGGTACGGTCAAGTATATCCACGGGGAATTCGGTCTCGGGCAATGGACGTTCTACGGCGGGCACGACCCCGAGGACTACCAGCACATGGTCGGCGACCCCCCCACGGACCTGAGCCTGCACCCGAACTCACCCGGCTACCGCCTCATCCTGAACAACATCCTTTTCCCCGCTGCGCGCAAGCGGAAGCAGAAGACGTGAGGCCGGTCATGGGAAGTCGTGCGCAGGATGTGGTGGGTTGCCAGTTGGCAGCAGGCCGATCGGGATCGGATCCCTTCTGACGGGCCTCCCGTTCCACCCGGACCTGGCGATCATGAACGAACAACCTCCAAATGCCATTGCTAGCTTTGTTGCTCATTCGTTCGCATGGACCTATCCAAGATCATCTCCGTCGCCGGCAAGCCCGGTCTTTACCGCGTCGTGGCGCAGGGTCGTCAGGCGATCATCGCCGAATCGCTCATCGATGGCAAGCGCCTGCCCGTGCATGCTTCGTTGCGGGTCAGCTCGCTGGACGAGATCAGCATGTTCACCAAGGACGAGGACGTGCCGTTGAAGGACGTATTGGAGCGTCTCTACGCCAAGCACGGTGACAAGAGCACCGTCGACCCGAAAGGTGAAGAGGAAGCATTGTGGAAGGCGCTGGGCGAGGTGCTGCCCGATATGGACCGCGAGCGCATCTATGCCAGTGATCTGCGCAAGCTGTTCACCTGGTACGAATTGCTGGTGAGATCGGGCGATCTCGAACCTGAGAAGGAGGAGGCCGGCGATCAGAAGGAGGCCAAGCCCAAGGAGGAGAAGGCCGCGAAGAAGAAGGGCGAAGGAAAGACCAAGGCCCGATCCGCGGGGCCCGCGAAAAAACCGGGCTCCGCCAAACCGGCCGGGTCCAAGTCCAAGAGCACCACCGTGCGCAAGTCGGCCCAACGGGGGAGTTAGGGTCCCGGGCGAACAGCATTCCTTTTTCAGCGTTCAAAGGATGGTGGCCGGGATCCTGTCGGTCGTCATGCACAGGGGATGCCATCCATGTAAATTGCACCACCTGCAGAACCGCCCATGAGGAACCTTTCCGCTCCATTGGTCCGTGCCGGCGTGATGGCCGTGCTGTCCCTCGTCGTGCTCGTGTTCATCGCCTGGTCGAACGGCGGCCCACCGGCTGCCAGGGCCTATCACACCGCAGCCGAGATGGCCGCCTTCCGGTCCGGAGGGGCGCTCCTGACCTATGCCGAGAACACGTATTTCAAGGGCAGCGGGAACTGCGAGGGATGCCACGGTCACGACAACCAGAATTACAGCATGCTGGACGATGCGGGCAAGGATGTGAACGTCGTGGACGATTGGCGCAGTACGATGATGGCCAACAGTGCACGTGACCCGCTCTGGCGTGCGAAGGTGAGCCATGAGGGGTTGGTGAACCCCGCGCATCAGGCAGCGCTCGAGGACAAATGCACCAGTTGTCATGCGCCTGCCGGCCGGCACGACAAGTACCTCACCGGTGGTGGTCCCTATTCCATCGCTGAACTGTTGCAGGACCCGATGGGCTTGGACGGCGTGTCCTGCGTGCCCTGCCACATCCAATCACCGGACAGCATCGGCAAGCTCTTCAGCGGGCACATGAAATTCGATACGCTGGGCAGTCCGCTCTACGGGCCCTATGATGACATCTTCGGTGCGCCGATGACGGCCTTCATCGGTTATGAACCCATGTACGGGGAACATATCCTGGACGGTGGCCTTTGTGCCAGCTGCCACACCTTGATCACGGAGACCGCCGATCTGGACGGGAACCTGACCGGTGGTGAGTTCGTGGAACAGGCCACCTACCATGAATGGGTGAACAGCGATTTCAATACCGACAACAACAACCCCAACGGGATCAGCTGCCAGGGTTGTCACGTGCCGCAGATCCCTGATTCGGTCGTGATCTCGGCGAACTACCTCTTCCTGCAGGGCCATTCCCCATTCGGACTGCACCATTTCGCCGGTGGCAATTCCTTCATGCTGAAGATCCTGCGCGACCATATCACGGAGCTCGGCCTGACCGCCAGCGAGGCGCGCTTCGACAGCACCATCGACCGCACCGAGCGGATGCTCCAGAACCACAGCCTGATGCTCAACGCATCGGTCATCGACCGCACGGCCGACACCGCGTTCGTGGATGTGGAGCTGATCAATCTGACCGGGCATAAGTTCCCGTCCGGTTATCCGGCCCGCCGGCTTTTCGTGGAGGTGCTTGTGGAGAACACCATGACGGGCGATACCCTTTTCCGGTCCGGCGGATTCGATGCCACCAACGAGGTGATCGGACACGACCCTTCCTATGAACCCCACTACGACGTGATCAAGGCTCCCGACGAGGTGCAGATCTACGAGATGGTGATGGGCGACGTGAACGGAAACAAGACGACCGTCCTGGAACGCGCAGCCACCCCATTGAAGGACAACAAGATCCCGCCGGCGGGTTTCAGCACTTCCCACTACGCCTACGATACGACCCTGATCGCAGGGGTTCCCGCCAGTGACCTCGACTTCAACCACGACGCGATGGGTGTGGAAGGCAGCGGGTCCGACATCGTGCATTACCATGTGCCGCTGGGCGGGTTCACCGGCACGATCCAGATCACCGCGCGGGCCTGGTACCAGTCCGTGCCCCCGAAATGGCTGGAGGAGATGTTCACGTTCAGCAGCGACCCCATTGATTCGTTCCAGACCATGTACGCGAACGCCGATGGCAAACCGGTGCTCGTGAAGGAGGTCCAGTTCACCGACCTCACGGTCGGTATCGACGGACCGCAGGACCTTGGTGTGCGGATCTACCCCAACCCGGTCACCAATGGCACGATCCACATCGATGGTCTGAGCGGCAAGGTGCTCGATGTGCGCCTGCTCGATGTCCAGGGCCGGCTGGTCGAACAGCCATCCCTGCGGGCAGGCCGGCGGGTGCTGGACATCCACGCGGCACCGGGCACCTATCTGGTGGCATTCCGCACGGCGGACAGGACCGTCGTTGAGCGCGTGGTGGTGTTCTGATGGGCCGGCCTGTCGGGACCCGGTTCAGTTCTTCATGAACCGGCCGATCACCGGCCTGCGGCCTGCAGTGCCGGTCACGAAAAGATAGTACGGTCCTGCCGGGAACCCGGTCAGGTCGAAGTGGTTCACACGGGCGTCCTGCACGGCATGCTCGCTCATCGTGCGACCGTTCACATCCACGATGCGCACGCCCATCGCTCCAGTGCAGCCGTTCAATGCGACATGCAGTTCATCGCCGGCCGGGTCGGGATAGATGCTCAGGGCCGGTGGCAGCGTGAACTGCTCAATGCCCGTGGCGCCCTGCACGATGATGGTGCCGAACTGGGTCGCGGCATGGTTCTGTGAATCGCAGTGGTAGTCGTAGACACCCGGGATCATGAACGTGTGATCATAGGTCCAACTGCCGTTCTGGGTGCTGCCGCTGGTGAAGGATTCCGGGTTGGAGGGGAAGGTCGTCTGGGTGCCGTTCACATTGTGGGTGCCGTTCACATTGCTCCAATGCACGATGTCACCGACCTGGATCGTCAGGTCCTGCGGACTGTAATAGGGATCCGTTTGACCGGGCGAGGTGCTGCCGCCGACCTCCACGTTCCAGGTGGTCTGAGCGGTGGCGGTGGCGACGATCAGGGGCAGGAGCAGGGTTATGGTGCGCATGGTCGGGGTTGAACGAAGCGCGAATCTCCTTGAGCGATGGATCCGCCGGTCGCCAATGCATGTCCCACGCTGTGGATCCCGACGTGACCGGTCAGCGCGCTCCGTCGGCCATTCCCAGGGCCCGGTCGATGTGATCGAGCACCTTCGTCATCAAATGGACCCGGTCCTTGCCCCGCACATTGTGGGGATGACCGGGATACACGAAGAAGTCCACCTGCCTGCCCTCCTTCACGCAATCCTGAAGGAACCGGTAGCTGTGCTCCGGCAGCACGGTCTCGTCATCCAGCCCGTGGATCACCAGCAGGTCACCCTGCAGCTGGCCGCATTTGTCGGTCAATCTGGCCTGGGCATAGCCGTCGGGGTTCTCTTCCGGCGTATCCATGTAGCGTTCCGTGTACATCACCTCGTACATGCTCCAGTCCATCACGGGACCGCCGGCCACGGCCACCTTGAATACGCCGGGGGCCTTCAGCATCAGGCTGGTGGTCATGAACCCGCCGAAGCTCCATCCATGCACCGCCATCCGTTCACGATCGACGTAGGGCAGACCCCGCAGGTAGTCCACACCGTGGAGCTGGTCCTTCATTTCGACGGCACCGAGGTGGCGGTAGACCGCCTGTTCGAAGGCCAGCCCCCGGTCATCGCTGCCGTGGCCGTCCACCGTGAACACGAGATAACCGCGTTCCGCAACTTCCAACATCCAGAGCTGCGCGCCGCCGAGCCAGGAGTCGTTCACCAGTTGTACATGCGGTCCATTGTACACGTACAGCAATACAGGGTAGCTCTTCCGGCTCTGGAAGTCGTGCGGCTTGATCAGGCGTGCGTTCAGCGGGTCGCCGTACTCCCCGGGTATGGAAAGCAGCTCCACGGTACCCACCTTGTAGCCGGCCAGCGGATCGCGGCTGTTCACCAGGTCTTTCAGCACCTGTCCGGTGCGGACGTCGATGATCTCGGTCCGTCCAGGTACGGTGGTAGAGCTCCAGCGATCGATCACCTGGGTGGCGTCCTTGTTCAATTCACCATGGTGGGTGCCGGGATCCCGGGTCAGTTGTACGACAGCGCCGGAACGCAGGTCCACGCGGTACAGGAACGTTCCCAGTGATCCCCTGCCGGTCATGGGCGCGGGATCGTCCGCCGTGCCGGCGACCACCAGGTAGCTTCCCTTCGGGTCCTGCCCGAGGATCTCCTTCACCACCCAGTTGCCCGAGGTCAGCTGGCGCACCAGGCCCTTTTTCAGGTCGTAGAGATAGAGGTGCATCCAGCCGTCGCGCTGGCTCCACCAGATGTAGCTCGTTCTGCTTCCGTTCACGAACAGCGGCGGATGCAGCGGCTCCACGTACTTGTCGCTGGTATCGGTGATCAATTCCGCCACGGGGTTGCCGGTTGTCACGTCGTACTGCACCAGGCGCGCCCTGGTGGTCGCCCGGTCCAGGTGGGTGATGAACACGTACCGCTCGTCCGGGGACCAGGCGATGTTGGTCAGGTATTGGTCCCTGGGCTCTCCGGTGTTGAGGAACAGGATCTCCTTGCTGTGCAGGTCGAACACGCCCACCTTTACCTGGTGGCTGGTCTGCCCGGCCATGGGGTAACGGATCTTCTTGAAGGTGCTCGGCTGCGTGTCGATCTCCTCCAGCCGGTAGGGGGTCACCATCGTTTCATCCATCCGGTAGAAGGCTAGCAGGTTCCCCTTCGGGCTCCAGAAGGTGCCCTTGGTGATCCCGTATTCCTCCCTGTGCACGCTCTTCCCGTTCACGATCCCGTCGGCGCCGTCGTTGGTCACCTTGATCGCACCGCTCGTTCCGGGAACGGTGATGTACAGATCATTGTCCACGGTATAGGCGACGCGACCGTCCGGCCCGGGATCCTCGTTCTCGGCATTGGGGAGCAGTTGACACTGCTCCGCGATGGCATGTGCGCCCAGGTCGGTCCGATAGACGCGGTCGTTGTGGTGGAAGGTGAAGTGGTCCCTGTCCTGCCAGGTGATCGCGGGGAAGTGATCGAGCTCGGGCGATCCGGAGGGCAACAATTTGCGCAGCCCGGCGAGGTCGATCACCTCCTGGTCGGTCATCTTGCCGATGCCGTTGCGCATCAACCGATCATCCTTCACATAGGCGTACATGCCGCTGCCGGGGACCCAGTCCAGCTGGTCCAGATGTTCCGGTGCCAGGTCCGTGTAGGCCTTCAATACCGCATCGCTCAGCGTGAGCTTTCTGAGGGTGTCCTGACCGTGCAGGACCAGGGTGACGAAGAGGCCGAAGAGGAGGGGTGGGAGCTTGCGGTGCATGGTCGTTCGTTCAGAGGATGTTCACTTCACGTTCCAGGGTGACCCCGAAGCGCTCCTGCACGCTGCGCAGGACCTGTTCGCTGAGGTCGTAGATCATCGTGCCCGTGGCACCGCCGTGGTTCACCAGCACCAGTGCCTGGTCCTTGTGCACGCCGCATGGTCCCTGCCGGGACCCTTTCCATCCTGCGGCCTCGATCATCCATCCGGCGGCCAGTTTGACGCGCCCGTCGGGCGTGGGGTAGGCCACCATGGTGGGATGGTCCCTGCGGATGGCATCGGCCTGTTGTCTGGATACCACGGGGTTCTTGAAGAAGCTGCCGGCATTGCCGAGCACGGTGGGGTCCGGCAATTTGCTGCGTCGGATCGACACCACCGCATCGCTCACGTCGCGGATGGTGGGATCGGTGATGCCCCGTTGGGCCAGCACTTCGCGGATCGCGCCATAGGTCGTGTGCACGCGTGGATGCCTGTCGAGCCGCAGGGTCACCCCGAGGATCACGAACCGGTCGCGCCCCTCCCGTTTGAAGAAGCTTTCGCGGTAGCCGAACGCACAGGCGGAGGCCGAGAAGGTCAGCCGTTCGCCATCGGATAGGCGCAGGGCCTCCAGTTCGTGGAAGCTGTCCTTCAGCTCCGCACCGTAGGCACCGATGTTCTGCATCGGTGCGGCGCCCACCTTGCCGGGGATCAGGCTCAGGTTCTCGATCCCCCCCCAGCCCTTCCCCACGGCATGCATCACCAGATCGTGCCAGACGACACCCGCACCGGCCTTCACCCACACGTGGTCCTCAGCTTCACGTTCCACGAATATGCCGGGGATCTCGTTCAGGAGCACCACGCCGACCTGATCGTGCGTGAAGAGCACATTGCTCCCGCCCCCCAGCACCAGTTGCGGTCTTTCGTGCAGCTCGGGTGCGGCCAGCAGTTCGCGCAGCTCATCCACGGAGGAGAAGCGGGCAAGCAGCTCCGCGCGCGCCGGAACGCCGAAGGTGTTCAACGCCGTAAGGTCCGCCTGCTTTTCCAACCGCATCCGCGCGCAAGTTTACGGGAGACGGCGCGTTGGGCATTGGCTGCTGCGGGCCGAGGTGAAGGTGGAACAGCATGGTGATGGTCCGACCCATGGGAATGGGAAGATCGGCATGAACCTTTAGTTTGGGGGCTCGGCCTTCGGTCCCATCGCGATGGTCGGATCACCATGCGTGCCATGCTCCCGGCCCTCTTCAGCTTTCTTCCGACCGTCCTTCTTCCAGCCCAGACCCTCGACTGGGCCCATGCGATCGGTGGCACCTCGACCGAGGATGCCCGGGATGTCGCGATCGATGGCAATGGCAACGTCATCACCGTGGGCTCCTTTTATGGTACCCTGGACCTCGATCCCGGGCCGGCGGCATTCCCGGTGACATCACCGAACAATGCGCAGGACATATTCGTGCAGAAGCTGGATGCCAATGGGAACTTCCTCTGGGGCGGTCGCATCGGGGGCAATGATTTCGACATTGGCTATGGCGTGGCCATCGATGGACAGGACAATGTGCTGATCACTGGGCGCTTTCTGGGGACCGTGGACCTCGATCCGGGGATGGGGACCGCGAATGTCACCAGCACCGGTGGCAGCTATGATGTCTGCGTTGTAAAGCTGGATGCCAATGGAAACTATGTCTGGGGCAAGGCCTTTGGAGGCTCCGGCAATGACGAGGGATATGCGATCGCCACGGATGGCAACAACGACGTGATCACGGTGGGTGTGCTGGGCAACGGCGGCGACCTTGATCCCGGTCCCGGCCAGTTCAATGTGACCTGGATGGGTGGCAAGGACGCATTCGCACAGCGCCTTGATGCCAATGGCAACTTCATCTGGGCGGCGCGGTTCGGGGCTTCGGGTGACGACATCGCCTGGTCCGTGGACACCGACCCCAACAATGCCACATTCATCACCGGCGAGTTCCGAGGAACCGTGGATTTCGATCCCACGACCAGCACGGTGAACCGCACATCGAACGGCGATGCGGACATTTTCCTGGTGAAGTTCGACGCCAACGGATCGCTGGCCTGGGCGGATACCTTCGGCGGCACAAGCTTTGAGCGGGGGCATGCGGTGACCGTGGATGCCAGCGGCTCGCCGAGCTTCACGGGCGTTATCAACAGTGTGACCGACATGGACCCCGGTGCCGGTACGTTCGACCTGAACGGTTCGGCCTTCGAGGATTCGTTCCTGACCAAGCTCGACGGCAACGGCAACTTCCAATGGGCATTCCTGCTCCATGGTTTCCTGAACGAGGGTCTTTCCCTCGCCTCGGATGCCGCAGGTGACATCTACACCTGTGGCGTGTTCGGCGGTACCATGGACATCGACCCGGGTCCGGGCATCAACAACCTCAACTCGTCCCAAGGGAAGGATGGCTACGTGATCAAATACACCGCCTCCGGTGATCTGACATGGGGTTTTTCCATCGATGGCAATGTCAACGAGATCATCGCCGCCCTGGCCATCGCGCCCGGGGCCATCGCGGTCTGCGGCACGCTCAACGGTACCATGGACGTGGAGCCCGGAGCGGGTGTCACGAACCTGGTCTCCAACGGACTGTCGGACGGTTTTCTCGTGCACTATCTGGAAAGCACCGCCTGTTCGAACGCACAGGTGGCCATGGAGGTGTTCCTTGGCGGGCCATACGTGGCCGCGGACCAGCTCATGACCGATACCCTGCGTGTGCAGGGAGTGCTTCCGCTGAATGAACCCTATACGGCGATGGGCTTCACACTGACCGGGCCGGGCGCCACGACCAATGCGGTGCTTTCCATCACCGGCGCCGATGCCATCGTGGACTGGGTGGTGGTGGAATTGCGCGACCCGAACGATCCGACCCAGGTGGTGGAAGCCCGGGCAGCCCTGCTGCAACGCGATGGGGATGTGGTGGATGTGGACGGCATGAGCCCCATCGGTTTTTGTGCGCCGGACGGCACCTACGATGTCGCCATACGGCATCGGAACCATCTTGGCGTGATGACCGGCACGCACGTCGCCTTGTCGCAGACGCCGACCGTGATCGATCTGACCGACATGACCACGCTGACCTTCGGCACGGACGGCCGAGAGGATATCGCCGGTACTCAGGTCCTGTGGCCCGGCAATGTGGTGCCCGATGCAGAGGTGAAGTACGCCGGAGGCAGCAATGACCGCGATCCGATACTGGTCGCCATCGGGGGCACCGTGCCCACCGCCGTCGCCTTCGGTTACCTGGCCGAGGACCTGAACATGGACGGGGTCGTCAAGTATGCCGGGGCGAGCAACGACCGCGACCTGATCCTGCTCACCATTGGCGGATCGGTGCCAACGAACACCCGTCAGGAGCAATTGCCCTGATCGTAACCCTCACTGCAGAAATGCACGCATCGATGCATTCGCTGCCATGTACAGTGCGTCACTGCATCCTTTGCCTGGCAATTCTGGTCACCGGGACGACCCCGGCCCAACGACCGGCGCTCATCGGCTACTACGCAGGTGATGGCAGCGACCTGCTCGGTCGCGATCTCTCCCCGCTCACCCATGTGATCTGGTGTTTCCTCCATTTGCAGGGTGACAGCGTGGCTCCGCTGACACCGGACCAACAACATGTGATCCGCGAACTGGTCGAACGCGCAGGCGCTCTGCCTGGGCAGAAGTTCCTGCTCTCGTTCGGCGGCTGGGGCGGCTGCGCCACCTGTTCCGAGGTCTTCGCACGGGATGAAGGGCGACGCTCCTTTGCGGCAAGTCTCAAGGTCGTGTTGGAAAACACCGGTGCCGATGGCATCGATCTCGACTGGGAGTATCCCGCCGTGCAGGGGCCACCGGGTCATCCGTTCGCACCGGAGGACAAGGACCACTTCACCGAGCTGGTCCGGACACTGCGCGCCGTGCTCGGCGACGGCCCGGAGATCTCCTTTGCCGTGGGTGGTACGGATGCCTGCATCGTGGAGGGCTTCGATTGGCCGGCCTTGATGCCATTGGTGGACCGGGTGCACCTGATGAGCTACGATCTGGTGCATGGCTACAGTGCGCGGAGTGGGCACCATACGCCGCTTTATTCCACAAAGGAGCAGATCCCGAGCACCGATCACGCGGTGCGGCTCCTTTTGCGTCAGGGCGTGCCCCGTGGAAAGTTGGTGATCGGCGCCGCGTTCTACGATCGGATCTTCCAGGTGGACGATACGCTCCAGCACGGCCTGTACCGGCCGGGCCGGTTCGATCATGCGGTGCCCCATCGTATGGTCGATACCACCATCACCGTGGCAAAGGGATGGACCTGGTACCGCGACACCATCGCCCAGGCCGCCTATGCCTTCGACCCCGCCGATCGCCTCTATCTTACGGGTGATGATCGCGCCAGCCTCATGGCCAAGTGCGCCTATGTGCGCGAGCAACATCTCGCCGGTATCATGTTCTGGCAGATCCGCGATGACAAGTCGGAGAAAGGATCGTTGGACACGATGGGAAGGGCGTTGCGTGGTGATGAATGATCGCGCGCCCACAGACAAAGCGACAACCCCCCGACCGTGGTCGAGGGGCTGCTGCGTCGGTCGATCGTTGTCCCTTACCGCTGGATCAGGAGGCGCTTGGTCCAGATCCGATCACCAGCGGAAACGGTCACCAGATAGAGGCCGGAAGTGAGTGACGCATCCAGCTCGATCACGGTGTTGAGCAGACCATCGTCCGCGGTGCGCGCGATGCCCATGATGTGCTTGCCGTACATGTCGAAAATCTCGACGTTCACGTTCACCGCGCCTTCAGGCAGGTCGTTGATCGTCAGGTAGACCTGGTCGCCGTTGTTGGGGTTGGGGAATAGGTCGATGTTCTGTGCGTTGTCCAACATGGCGTTGCGCTGATCGGGCGCTACCGACGGGTTGTCGATGGTCACCATGCAACTGTCGCCGAAGGGGCAGTAGATCGCGCCACCATCCAAGCTGGCCTGGACGAGCACCCAATACTGGCCCCCGTCCACCAGGGGCAGGGTCACCCAGTTCAACACCAGACCGGGAACGGTGCTGGTGATGTTGCGCAGGAAGCCTTCGTTGGAATTGCGGAAGCTCCACTTGTATCTGTTGGCCCCGCTCACCGGGTAGCAATACACCTTGTCGGAACCACCGAAGGCCCTGTTGACGCCACAGGAGTAGTTGGGGTTGGCGGGGTTGTCGATCAGCTGGGTGGTGGGGCAGGAGGACGGTGAGCTCGGCATCAGGAACCTGCAGGCGGGTCCGAACGCCGAGAATGCCCCGTTCACCAAGCTGCGAACGCGCACATTGAGCAGCACATCGTAAGGAACCGGCAGGGTCACCATGGAATTCAGCCGGAGATGGCAGGCGCGCGTGGGGCCTGCCGGACCGAAGCCGCCCGAAGAGGCATGGTTGCGCAGTATCCGACGGCTGTAACCACCATCCGGATCGAAGAACCAGAACTGGTAGCCGTCATCGGTCTGATCGCCCACACCCCATTCGGCGCTCACGGCGGGGTTCGGGCTGGCCACGATGAATTCGGTGACCAGCCAATCCTCGCGATCGCAATCGCCGAAGATGAGGTGATCGGTGCCGAGGGGAATGGTGAACGGCTGGCTGGCGGCGCTGGTGGATCCGAATGTGCCATCGTTCCAATCGTCGATGATGCGGTCGCCGTTGATGTTCGTCAGGCGATAGCCGCCGAACCCATTGCTGCAGCACATGCCATCGCCCATGCTGTCGAAAAAGGTCAGGATGTAGTCGCCATCGGGCAGGCAGCAGGTCTCGGTGTAGCTCATGTTGTTGCCGTAGCCACTGCCGGAGCAGAGGGCGGCACCCCCGCCGTAGGGGGCGATCTCCCAGCTGGTCTCCGCACCGGCCGCGTCGGTGTGCAGCTCAATGAACACGTCCTGGCAGCCACCGATCGGCGTGCATTCGATGGCTCCGACACCACTGTTCGTGCCAAGCGGACAGTCCTGGCATTCGATCGCGCCGAAGTTCGGGTTGAAGGTGCCGGAGGTGCACAGCTGGCACGCGACCGCCCCCGTCACATCGCTGAACGCGCCGGGCGGGCACGGCTGGCAGGCGGTGGCACCGGTGTTCGGATTGAAGCTGCCTTCCGCGCAGTCCTGGCAGGCGGTCTGGCCCGGGAGGTCGCCGAAGGTCCCGGCCGGACAGCTCTGGCATTCCGTGGCACCGGGCAGGGGATTGAAGGTGCCGGCGTCGCACAACTGGCAGCTGCTCGCGCCGACCACGTCGCTGTATTCACCTGGCGCGCAGAGTTGGCATGAGATGGCGCCATCCGCGGCGCTGAACGAACCCGCAGCACAAGGCTGGCAGAAGGTCGCACCCGGAGTCGCGTTGAAGGAGCCGGCCAGGCAGGATTGGCAGCTGGTGGCACCCTGGCTCGGGTTGAAGGTGCCCGCAGCGCAGGCCGCACAGGCCGACTGCCCCGGTTGGTCGCTGTAACGACCGGCGGGGCATGGGATGGATTGGATCCCGTCCGGGCAGTAGGTGCCCGCCGGGCACTGACTGCAACCCGTGACCACCGTGTTCGGACCGATCTGCATGGTCACCTGGTAGTAGCCCGGATCGCAGTTGCAGGTCACCGTATTGAAATTGGCGATGCCATCCACGGCCAGGGGGCACGGGTCGTTGCAATCCGGAATGGCGTCATTGTCACTATCCACCAGGATGTCGTCATCCGTGACGGTCAGGGTGAACTGGCTGTTGAGGCCGACGATCACACCGGACCCACCCGAGGGGTTCTGCAGTTCGAACACCAGGTCCGCATTGCCATCGCAATCGGTATTGTTCGTCAGGGTGATGTTCACGAACATCAGGCTGGCGTCATTGGCCGGCCAGGTCACCGTCTGGGTGGTGTAGTTGTCGATCCGGGCCGCATTGCCGCTGATCAGCACCACGTCCACGCTGGTGCTGTTGAACGGGTCGGGACCGGAAAGCTCCACGCTCAGTTGCGTGAGGCCGTCGGTCTCGGAAACAACGTTGCTCGTGGTCTGGAACTGCACCACGGTGGCGACACCGGGCGGGGAGGAGGATCCGGCATGGGCAAGGCTCACGCCTGCGAGACAGGCGGCGGTCAGGAAGAGGGTGCGGTACATGGTAGGGGTTTTGGCGCAGACAATTTAGAGAGCCGAGTTGGTACCTGCAGGAAGGCGATCGCGAGTTCGCCTTGGCCCGTCTAGAACCGCTCCAACAGATCGCCCTTACGGCCGCGCGACACCGGGACCGTGCTGCCGTCCTGCATCACCAGGCAGGCCGGGTCGCCGCGGAGCATCCGCTTGATGAAGCGCACGTTCACCAGGTGGCTGTTGTGGACGCGGAAGAAGCCCATGCCCTCCACCATCGTCTCCACGTGCTTCAGGGTCCTGCTCATCAGTAGCGGACGTCCGTCGGTCAGGTGGATCCGTGTATAGTTGCTCTCCGCCTCGAAGCGGCTGATGGTATCGACGGAAATGAACTCAAGACTTTCCGTGGTGGGCACCACGATGGTGCGCAGATCGGGATCCTTCTGGCGCAGTTCGCCGAGCAGGAATTCCAGTTTACGTTGGAAGTCCTCCTGCCCCTGGGTGGCTTGCACCTTCTGCAACACACGCGCCAGTTCGCCCTCATCCACCGGCTTCAGCAGGTAGTCCAATGCGCTCACCTCGAAGGCGCGCACTGCGAACTTGTCATAGGCCGTGGTGAAGATCACCTGGCCATCGATCGGACCCGCCCGCTCCAGCAGTTCGAAGCCGTTCATGCCCGGCATCTCGATGTCCAGGAACAGCAGGTCGGGCTTCAACTCCTGGAGCAGGCGCAGGCCTTTTTCGGGGTCGGTGGCCGAACCGACCAGCTCCACCTGTTCCTCCACCAACTTCAGCTCCCACTCGAGGGCCTTGATGCTCCCGACCTCGTCGTCGATGATCAATGCACGGTGCCGTTCCATCACCGATCGAGGGGGATGCGGATGCGGACCTCCGTGCCGGCGGCCGACCCCTGTGCATCGTACAGATCCACCACCTCCACGCCGGAGCGACCGTCCGTGCGCGTCCGTTGGATCACCTCCGCCGTGATGGTCATGCCGAGGGAGCGATGCGGTGAGGCGGAACGCGAACGCAGCGCCCTCGCGGCCTCCCGCCCGATGCCGTTGTCGCGGATGGTGATCAGCAGATCGTCCCCTTCGGGTGCCACGCGGATGTGGAGCGCGCGGTCGCCTTTCTTGTGCATCAGGCCGTGCCAGATGGCGTTCTCCGCGTAGGGTTGCATGATCAACGGCGGGATGCGCACCTGTTCCGGGTCGATGCGCGGATCGACCGTCACCTCCGCGTTGAACTTCTTTTCAAACCGCATCTGTTCCAGTTCAAGATAGAGCTTCAGGGCCTGGAGCTCGCTGGACAACTCCACCAGCGGCTTGCTGGAGTTGTTCAGGATGGAGCGGACCAACTGCGCGAACTTGTTCAGGTAGCGCGTGGCCGTGCGCGATTCGTTCGCGGCAATGAAGCTCTTGATGGAGTTCAGGCTGTTGAAGAGGAAGTGCGGATGCATCTGGGCGCGTAGCGAACGCAGCTCCAGTTGGGTGATCCGCAGGTCGTAGGCCGCCTTCAGCTCGGCCTGTGCGCGCACGGCCCGAAAGCGCAGCCACATGAAGCCGGTCACGATGCCGATCACCACGGCTGCGCCCAGCAGGTAGAACCACCACGTGGACCAGAAGGGGGGGAGCACATCCACCTGCAGGAGGGTGGTGAACGGCCCGTGCCGGGAAAAGCCCAGCTCGATCCGGTGGTCGCCGGTGGAAAGGGCCTGGAACAGGATGGGGTCGGTATCATCCACGAAGCGGACACTGCCCGGCAGACCGTCCAGGCGCACGAAGCCGCAGGTGAAGGGTGGGGTGGTGCGCTGCGCGCGACCGATGCGCAGGCCCACGCTGTTGTGCGCGTGGTCCGTTCTCCAGGTCGATCCGAACGGCTGGTAGGGGGCACCTGCGACCGGCTGTCCGTTCACCGAGAAGTTCTCGATGAACAATCCCGACGCATCCTTCCGCAACAGGTCCCGCGTGCGGAACCGGGCGTAGCGGTCCGTCAGGCCCAGGACGAGCTCCCCGGGCGCGGACACGCTCATGTACCGGTAATAAAGGTTGTCCAGAGGAAGGCCATCCTCTCCGTTCAGGATCGTCACGTCGCCCTGGCGGAGGTCCAACACGAGCAGGCCTTCACGGCACATGCCGTAGACGTGCTGCAGGCCATCCCAGAACACGTCGCTCATCAGCAGTCGGTCCGTGTCCATGCCGGTCGGGCGGTAGAGTGAGTCGCGCGGGATGTTGTACAGGAAGATGCCGTCGGCGAAACCGGCGATCACCACCAGGGTATCTGCCACGACGTGGCCACCGGCGGCGCGGAAGTTCGGCCCGAATCGGAAGGAGGGCCACCGTTCCTGGGCCGGACGCACCGGACCATCGAGACCATCAGCGATGAACTGGCCGTGCTCGGCGAACACCAGGCCCTGGTCCTGCCCGAAGAGCGCGGTCTCCAGGATGAGGTCGATGCCGGAGAACGTCCCCTCGGGTTTCACGTCGCGCACGGCCGTGCGCCCGGTGCGCAGGTCGAAGGTCACCAGCACGTTGTCCTTCGTGCCGATGAACGCGAGGCCCTGATCGGGGTCGATCTCGAAGTCATTGATACGTCGGTCGCGCGTGCGGTCCGCCAGCACCTTGTCCAGGTCCAGCACCTTTTCCACACGGTCGGTGGCCGTGTCGTACCGATAGACCGCACGCGCTCCCTGAAAATAGGGGGCGCCGTTCCAGGCGCGCCACTTGTTCCCATGGATCGGCGCACCGTCCGCATCCGCGTGGATCCAGCGCACCACCTTTCCCGTGGTGATGCGTTGCACCACCAGTCCGTGATCGCCGGAAAGCACGAAGCGCCGGTCCGCTGCCGTGTCATCGACCACCTGGGTCACCTTGCCCAGACCTTCCGGCACATCGTACACCTCGAACAGGGGACGCTCCAGGGATACCAATACCAGCCCGTTGCTGCCCAGTACCCAAATGCCGTTCGAGGGGTCGTATACCACCCGCCCCTGATCGCCGGGGATGAACTGGAAGAGGTTCGTGTGTTGTTCCTGGGACAGGTCCAGGTGCCGCTCGCTGTCCATGCCACGCAGGGACAGCCAACCACTGTCGGCCAGTTGTACCGTCGTGCCATCCGGAAGCTGGAGATGCTTTGGATCGGCGGGGTTGGCCAGATGCACCGGCGTGATCGCCGCGTCAGCGATGGGTACGGTCACTGGTCCGGCATCGGTCGCGATGTGTATGCCCTGTTCATCGGCACCGATGAAGCCGGTCAGGTGCCGTTCATCCCCGGCGGTCCAGAAGCGTTCCGGATCGCCGTCCACCAGGCAGAAGACCGAACGCTCATCCAGCAGCCAGGCATAGCCGTGCGCATCCACCAGAATGTCCAGCGGTGTGCGCATGCCGCCGACGGAGAGGGGAAAGGCGGTGAGTTGGCCGGCATCCGGACCCTGCGCCGCACTGCTTTCAGGAGCGGGGAACAGGCAGAGCAGGGCGAACAAATGGACCGCTTTGGTCATCCACACAAGGTAATCGGGTGGGCCCTTCCGCATCCACGGTCATTGCACCACCGCATCCTCCTTCACGGAGCGATAGATCATGGGTGTGTCCAGCACCGTGCCCGGTGGTGGTTCCGGATAGGTGCCCCCCAGGAAGAACACATTGCTGTTCGGCGGCGCGTACTGGTCCGCCTGCTCCATGCTGGAGTAGGGGATGTCGTCGGTGCCGGTAGTGTTCCCCGAGCCTTCGAGCACGTATTCCGTGCCGGCCAGGTAGCTCTTCAGGTACAGCCCGCCATGGCCATAGGTCATTTCAGTGCCCGCGGTCCCCCAATCCTTGTACAATTCCGCCTTGCGCAGGATGAGTTGCCGGATGCCGTCGGCGGTGTAGTCGGGGTGGGCGCTCCAGAGCGCGGCCGCGGCACCGGCGGCGTTGGGGGTGGCACAACTCGTGCCGGAGAATGCGCCGCCATAGGCGAACGTGGTGGTATTGGTGGCGCCGCAAAGGTCGGGCAGCATCATGCCATCGTTGGAAGGACCCAGGCTGGAGTAGCCTGCGATCACCGACGATCCCGCGGGATCACCATAGTCGCTCCACGGCACCGCCCCACAGACGATCACGTTGGGTTCGACGGAATTCGCCGGACATGCCGTGGAATTCTCCGGCGTGAAGAACAGCAGGTTCCGTGCGTTCAGCTCGAAGATCTCGAGGTCGTTGGCGTCGGTCCCGGCCTGGACGATCTGCACCCCCACGGTATGTGCCACGGCATTGTTGTTGGTCCAGGAAGCGCCTTCATAGGCCGTGGACGAGAGCGACGAGGCCACCAGCAACGCATCGGTCAGGTCGTATAGGTACAGGTCGTAATCGTCCGTAGTGGGGTCGGGGTCGTCCGCCCATTGCAGACGAATATCGATGTCACCTCCAGCGGGCACCGAGGTGGTGTTCAGTTCGTTGGCCCCGGACCAGTTGAAGATCCCATCGTTGTCCGGATCGCTCCAGTTGCCCTGGTAGTGATCGCCTGCCGCATAGTTGCCCGCCGAGGTGAAACAGAGGATGCCGTTCTGCGCGGCCAGGTCGAAGGCTGCGCAGATCGGGCCATCATCGTCGTGCCATCCTTGATTGAAATAGGCGAGCGAGTTGGTGATGACGTCCACGCCCGCATTGATGCAAGCGTTCACCGCGTCGCCGACGTCCGCCGCACCGCCTACCCGGTGCAGGTAGTATTGAGCACCCGGCGCATGGTCGAAGGTGGTCTCCAGGCAGGCCGTACCGTGCCGGGGTCCGCTCTCCAATCCGGTGCCGATGTGGTCCGTGTCCACGGTGGTCATCGGGACGACACCGGCGGCCTTGGCCTCGGTGAGCGTGTCGAATCCCAGGTCGAACACGGCGATCCGCAAGCCTGTGCCGTCCGCTCCAGCGAGCGCATAGGCGGCCGAGTTCATCACCCCAGGACCTTCGTTCGTCGTTCTTCCCGTGTCCGTGCTGCGCAACCGGTAGGGGTTGTCCGGATCGTTCATCATTTCGGTCATTCCGGCCAGGCCGATCCAGGCGGTGGCCCGGTCGCGCCATACGCTCCGCAGTTCGATCGCCGATCGGTCCGCCGGGGTCCTGTCGAATGCCGAACCGTCCTTCATGATCAGCTCCACGTAGATCGCACCGTCGTCACGCGTGAGCAGCTTCATTTCACGTGCGTGGCGCAGCGCTTCGTCCGGAGCGACCTCCGCGAGTCGAATGAGCTGGTACAGGTTCCCGCTGATGTCCATCCGCGCCGGCACCTTTTCGTTCAGGATGCGCTGCCAGCTGTCGTCCTGGGCGCTCAATGCGCCGGCAAGGATCATCAGGGATAGGCCAAGGCTGTGGCGCATGGTCCGAGCTATTGGAGGTTCACGAGCACCAGCACCAGGCCGGTACCCTCGTCCAGGGCGGTCATCGCCTTGCCGATCACGGCACCGGACATGCGGTCGGTATCGGTCGCCTTCATGGCGCGGCCCGGCGTGGTGGAGGAGGTGAGCAGGTCGCCGGGTGCGATGGGGCCGTTGGACACATCGGCTCGGACGTACACCCGTCCGTTCAGCGCCACCGGCACGGCACCGTCCGCGGTGGTGCCCGGTTGACGCAGGGTCAGTCCGGGGTTCACGCCGTTGGCGCCGCTCACCACGCCGGCCACGCGCCGGTCATAGGGCACAACGCTCGGCTCAAGCCTTCCGGAGCCGTCCGGTGCGATGGAGACCAGCGTTCCCGGAAGCACTTCGCCGGCCTGGTCGTCCACGGCGAAATGTTCCGCCAGGTCGGCGCCGCCCTTGATCTCCAACTCGTCGGTGGTCACGCGGCCAACTCCGGCATTGTCCACCACCAACAAGATGCGGTTGGACCCGTTTTCGTCCGCCACACGAATGGATGCGCCACCCTGGTTGGAATGCTTCGCCTCCATGGATATGGTTTCGTTACCCAGGTCGTTGTTCATTTCGAGCACCACCGAGCTGTTGGCTCCTTGGGAGCGGATCCACAGCTCGTCGTTAACGGATAGTCTCCAGTCCGTGAAGAGCTCCCCGGCGAAGTAGCCCGCCACGCCCATGCCGCTGGTATTCTCCGCGAAAAGGGCAATATCGTTCCCGTCGTAGGCCTTGGCATGGATCGCATACCGGTCGGTACCGTTGCCGAGCAATTCACCGAACACGCCGGCACCATGGCTTCCGATCAACTGACCAGCGAGGCCGAAATTGCGCGCGGTACCAAAGCCGTATGCCAGGACCTGCCCGAGCACGCCGTACGATCGGGCCTGACCGCCGCCGTTGAGCGCGGTCCCGAAGACACCCACGATCGAATCCGTTGGCGTGATGGTGCCCGACTCTACCGCACCCAGGATGGAAACGGCGTATTCCGCGCTGGTGGGATGTACAATGGAGTGAAGCCCTACCGGCGCGGGTGAGTTGGAGGAATTGACCACGACCACCGACTTCTCCAAGGTGTCATTGACCACGGCCAACCGGGCCTGATCGGACGCATCGATGCCGATGCCCACGTTGAGCCCATCGTATTCGATCCCATAGGAGGTGTTCGTGGTCCAGGGCGAAGGCGCGCCTCCGCCCATCAACTGCCAGCTACCGTCAACGTATTGCATGGTGGCGGCAAGGTCGATGTCGTAGACCAGGAGCGCCTCAGCTGGTGAGGCGATCGCGGTCCGCTCGGTGGTGGTCATCCGGGGCAGCAGGAAACCCCTGGTGGTGCTGTTCAGTTGCAACAGTGCGCTGGCGTCTGAGGCGGGCGCGATCGCGGGACCGTCGTCCACGCCCACGCGGCCCTTGAACCAACCGGCATGTCCGCTGGCCGTGAGGTTGAGCCCAAAGACGCCCACGCCCGAGGCTCCGTCCGCATTGCCAAATACGCCGTACTTCCGCGAGGCGGAGGCACCGACGGCCCGCCCCAACAACCCATAGGTGGGGATCATCCCCAGCCCGTTCGACCCGGTACCCATCACCCCGATCACCGAATCCGCCTGGGCTGAATGGGAGATACTGAAGCCGTAGAGCCCGATGCCGGTGCCATCCTCCTCTACCGTGGCGGTGCCCCGGCCACCGAAGCCGGTGGCATCGCCGTGATACGCGTTCACGGCGTCGAACGCCGTGGCGATCGTGGTGTCCGAGAGCCCGATGCTCAGCAGGGATCCCACGGGGGTCATATCCCCTATGATCACCTCCCCGTTGTCGTAAAGTGCATTGTTCCCCACCTGCGTCCAAAGGCCCCCCGCGACCGTGGAGGGTGCCCAAGTGGTCCCATCCCACTGCAAGACCTGTCCGTTCGTGGGCGCGGTGCCGGACACGTCCTGTATGTCGCTCAGGTCCATGTTCGTCGCCTTGAAGCTCATGGGCACGGCCTCCAACCGTTGCGGAGGGAGCCCTGACCCGTTCACGTAGACCACCAGGTAGTAGTCGGTGCCGGCATAGTCCAGGCCGGTCAGGCTGCCGGCCACCGCGCCCTTGCCGATCACCACGTTCACCAGACCGCGGTCGTTGGTGCTCGTGTTGTGCGTGTCGGTGAACACGATGGGCCCGACGGCGCTGCTCTGGTGCACGTTGAAGGTGAGCGTGACGGCCTGGTTCGTCATCGGATCGCCCTGGGCATCGCGCAGCACGGCCTGGTAGTTCATGCCGTTGAAGAGCTGGGCGTGCAGGGGGACGGAGGTCAGGAACAGCAGCAGGAGCAGCGACCAGGGTAGGGTACGGGTGCGTGAGCGGATCATTGCGGTGGTTTTCCTTCTTACAAGGAACAAGCGATCCATCCATGATCCAGGCTCCAATGAGCGGATCGCGGCAGGCGATGAGCGGATCGCGCACAGGATGGTCATCGCCCGGGTGCGCGACGGGAGCGGCTCGAAGCGATCTTGTCACGCTTGGCAGGATCTCCACTGTACCGTTCCCACAGCACCCGCTGCCCTTGCCTTGTCCCCCCGCTTCCCTAATTTGAGCCGTCCCATAACCTCCCACCATGCGCTACCCGTTCCTGCTGGGCGCCCTGCTCGCCCCGTCCATCCTTCTTTTCGCCCAGGCCCCTGAGGCCTTCCAGTACCAGGCCGTGGCCCGCGACGCGGGTGGCGACGCCCTGACCAACACCACCGTGGGAGTGCAATTCCAGTTGCACCAAGGCACCGCAGGCGGCACGGTGGTGTATGCGGAGTCGCACGCACCCACCACGAACGCCAACGGCCTCTTCTCCGTGGAAGTGGGCAACGGCACGCCCAGCACCGGCACCTTCAGCGCCATCGACTGGAGCGCCGGACCGTACTTCCTGGAGGTGGGCCTGGACCCAGCGGGTGGCACCAGCTACACCAGCGTGGGCACGCAACAATTGCTCAGCGTGCCGTATGCTTTGCATGCGAAGACCGCCGACGCGGTGGCCGGCGCCCAATGGGCCGATTCGGGAGCCGACATCCATAACACCAACTCCGGCAATGTGGGCATCGGCGAACCATTCCCTCAGAGCAGGCTGCACGTGTCCGGTGACCTTCGCCTGAACAATAAGGACCCTAACGTCAATACGAACATCACCATCGACAATGCCACGAACGGCAAGGAGCACTACCTGTTCAGCGATGCGAGCACAGGTGAGTTGGGGCTGGAGTCCGAGGAAGGTTTCAAGATCAATACGGGCGGTGCGAACACACGCCTCTACATTGATACCCTTGGACATGTGGGCATCGGCACCTCGGCACCGGACACTACCCTCCACGTGGTGGGCAAGATGAAATACCAGGACGGCACCCAGGCCGACAAGAAGATACTCACCTCCGATGCCGATGGTAATGCCAGCTGGCGGAACCTGGATGCGACCGGCATTTTCGGGGTGGACAATGTCCCCACCCCGGACCTTTCCTGCGCGGGTGAGGTGGGGTCGACCTCTGTCGGTAATGCGGGTTCGGTAAGCGTTTCCGGACACCATGCCTACGTGACCAGCCAGAGTCAGGATGACCTGCGCGTGATCGACGTGAGCAACCCGGCCTCGCCTACCGAAGTGGCCGCGATCAGCATGGGCGCGAACCCCTTTTGGGTGCGTGCGAGCAATGACCGGGCCTGTGTGATCAACTATGATGACAGCGAATTGCGGGTGATCGATATCAGCACGCCCGCTTCGCCTGCATTGCTGGCGACCATCACCACGGGCTCGCACCCTTACAGCCTGGCCGTCGATGGAGGCAGCCACCGTGTATACATCGTGGACCGAAGCAGCAATGACCTTCGGGTCTACAACACGTACAACCCGTCAAATGGCGATGCGCCCATCGCCACGGTCAGCACCGGCAATGACCCGCGGTCCATCAGCCTGGCCAACGGTCATGCTTACGTGGTCAACTACGGTGACCATACCATGAGCGTGTTCGATCTGTACAACCTCGGAGCTTCGCCTGTAACGGTCCCCACCACCGGGTCCAACCCAAGGTTCGTCACCACGTCCGGTGGGTATGCCTATGTGATCACGGCAGCGGACAATACGTTGCGGATCTTCGACATCGGGACCGGAGGCACCCCGACGGCATTGGGCACGATCGCGCTGGGCACCGATATACGATCGGTAGCGGTGGAAGGTGACCATGCGTTCGTGGTCAGTGCAGGGGATGGCAACATTTCGGTCGTTGATATCAGCGACCCCAACAACCCCACACTTGCAACGACCACCGGAACGGCCGACAGCCCGTTCGATATCGACGTGGCAGACAACTATGCCTATGTGGCCAATTACAGTGGTGATGCACTGACGGTGCATCGGTTGTTCTGTACCTCCGCCCTGACACTGGACCCCAACACCGGCGCGTTCGATCCTCAGGTCCTGGATTGGGAGCGGTACGGCGATGACCTGGTGAATACGAATGCGGGCAATGTCGGCATCGGCACGGCAAGCCCCACCGAGGCCCTGCAGATCGAACGGGATGGCGACGTATCCCTGAAGCTGCGCTCCACCTCCGGATCGGGCCAGACACCGGGCATCAAGCTGGTACGGGGCGAGGAGACCACCGATGGCTATGCGGATTGGAGCATCCGGAACAGCGGCGGCCAGCTGCTGGTCAACTCCCTGTTCAATGGCGTGGACCATTCGGTGCTGCTGATGGATCCGAACGGCCTCTTGTCCTCCGTAGAGCTGCACGTGGCCCAATACACGAAGCTTGGTTCCGACGCACCGTCCATCAAACAGAAGGTGTTGTACGGCACCACCGCCACCTATCCCGCATCCGTGGCGACCATTTCCACGGGATCCATCCCCACCGAGAAGATCCTGGCCGTTGATATCCATGTGGAACATGCCGGGCAATGGTATCCGCCGAACGCGATCGTGACCGGCGGGGCGAGCGATGCGGACTATCAGTTCTCCTACAGGATCGGGAGCATGGGGTCGTACTTCATTCTCGTGCTCACGCCCACGGCCACGCAGTTGTCCAATTCACCGATCAAGATCCTGGTCACTTACGAGGAATGAGCAGCGGACCGACCATGCTGTCAGGAAGCGTGGGTGGTTCGCCTCGTCGCGCGGGTCCGCTCCGCCTTCGCGCAAGTTGCGGCGGATGCTGAGCGATCTCTTTCTGCACCGTCATCGCGGGCAGGGCCGCGCATTTGGCGGCCTGCGCGGCGATCCCATCACGCTTGGTAGGATCTCCGGTTCCGGTCTCCCGAAGACAAGATCGCCGCGGACGGCTTGGCCCGCCCGGCCTCCGGCCTCATCGGTCCGCGCCGATCCGCGCGATGACGGATAGGGTGGTGTGTGGGGTGCGCTGATGGATCACGCGATCATCACCCAACGACGTCATCGCGAGGGTCGCTGGGCTTTTGCCAGCGCCCGAAGCGATCCTGTCACGCTTGGAAGGATCTCTTGCGCCCGTCTCCCGAAGATGAGATCGCCGCGGACGGCCTGGCCCGATCGGCCTCCGGCCTTATCGGTCCGCGCCGATCCTTATTCCATGACCTGTGCAAGTCTGGGTTCATATGGAGTACGCTGATGGACCTCGCGCTCATCATCCATCATCGTCATCGCGCGCAGGACCGTGCGTTCAATGGCCTGCGCGGTGGGTCCGGCCCTACCCCTCCAGCAACCGCCACTTCATCGCGAAGAGCACCAGGCCGGTCTTGCTCTTGATGTCGAACTTCTGGAACAGCGATATGCGGTAATTGTCCACCGACCGTGGGCGCAGGTCCATGCGCCGCCCGATCTCCGGGTAGGTGTGTTCCTCCTCGCTGCACACCAGCTGCAGGAATTCCAGTTCGCGGTCGGTCATCCGGCTCAGGATGTGGTCGCGCTCGCGGTTGTACCGGGCCACGGACATGGCCTCCGGCGGTGGGGCGTGGCCCGACGTATCACCACTCTGGAAATAGCCTGTCAGTGCGATGCTGTCCAGGGCGAGCTTCAGGAGGGGTGGCCGCGCGTTCTTGCCCAGGAACCCGCGTGCGCCCAGCCGCACGGCCTGCGTCAGGGCGTCGTCGGTGGCGTCGAAGGTCAGCACCAGCGCGCGCACGTCCCGGCGGTGTTCGGACAGCCATTCCAGCACCTGGTAGCCGTCCATCACCGGCATGTTCAGGTCCACGATGGCGATCAGTGGTGCATCGTCGGTGGGCAGTCCCTCCACGAACTGTTTGCCGTTGGAGGCCTGGAAGATCACCTTGTAGTCACCCAGCCGGTCGATCATGTTGGCCAGCGCGGAGCGCATCAGGTCGTGGTCGTCCACAAGGGCAATGCTATGGGGCATGGTGGGGGTCGGGTAGGAAGGTCCAGGTGGTGCCCTGCTCGGGTGCGGTCCGCAGGGTGGCGGTGAATCCGATCAGGGCGCAGCGGTGGCGGATGTTCATCAGGCCGCTGCCGTTGGTCGCCGCGCGCGGATCGAACCCCCGGCCGTTGTCGGCGAAGCGGAGGGTGAAGCCGCCGGTGTCGCCCACGTGGATGGACAGCTCCGTGGCCCGGCTATGGCTCAGGGCGTTGTGCAGCACCTCCTGAAAGGTGCGGAACAGGATGGTCTTGGCGTCGGCGTTCGGCTCGCTTGGCCGGCCGTCCACCTGCATGTGCACGGGGATCCCCGTCAGGCGTTCCACGCGCACGGCCTCGTCCTGCAGCGCGTCCAGCAGGCTGCGCTTCTGCCAGATGTCGCGGTTCAGGGCGCGCCCCAGGCGGCGCACCTCCTGGATGGCCTGCTCCAGCGTGCGCAGCGTGGTGTCCACCGCGGGGTCCGTCGCGGCCTCCGCCTCCAGGCGGTCCATCGCGCCCATCTGGGCCACCTGCAGCAGCTGCCCCACGTTGTCGTGCAGCTCGCGGCCCACCTCGGTCAGCGTATGGCGCACGGCCTCGCGCTCGGCGTCGCGCACCTCCCGGTCCCGCAGCACCTGCTGCTCGGCGATCGCGGCGCGGTGGCGGTGGCGGCGGTTGGCGTTCACCACCAGCAGCAGGCCCACGAAGCCCACCAGCACCACCAGCAGCACGGTGGCGGCGATCACCACGATCACGATCTGGTCGGTGCTATCCATCGTAGGGGTGGGCGGTGCGCCGGCGTTGGCGCTCCAACAGGGCGGCCACGGCCGCGAGAAGATAGCGCACCGTGGCCAGGATGGGCATGATCACGTAGATGCGCGCGGCCAGGTGCGGGTCCAGGTCCACCAGATAGGGCGTCAGGCCGATGATGGGCACCAGCCCCCCGAAATACACGAGCAGGCCCATGAAGAGCCAGAAACGCGGCATGCGCTGCAGGGGCACCGTGCTCCGCTGGGCCATGTCCCACAGCAGCGCCACCAGCAGCAACGTCATCAGGATCGCATCCACCAGCACCGCGGGGGTCAGCAGCTGCCGCACCGGGTCGTAGGTGGTCAGTTCACGGGCCGCCACCACCACCACCAGTCCGCCCGCCGCCAGGTACCAGCGCCCCCAGGCCGGCTTGTGGGCGTGCAGCAGCAGCAGCAGCACCACCAGTTCCACGGCCATGTAAAGGTTGTAGGCGTACATGTTCGGCACCTCCGGCCGGACCACCAGGCCCCACATGCCGAACGTTTCGACGATCAGCGCCGCCAGCAGGCCCACGCCCAGCAGCGTGAACACCCGGCCTCGCGGGCGCGGGATGCCCGCGCACGCGATCAGCGCCAGTACGATCGCCACCAGGATGGGGAGCCCGCGGAGCATGCCCGAAAGTTCTTTGTGCGCAGCGGGATCAGCAACCCGGCCGCCGCGGCAGACCGGTGGACGGCAATCGGATGGCCGCATGGGTTCCCGGAGGTACCGTCCCGCCCAGGTCCGCGGCTTTCTGCGTGAACGGCAGGGTGTGGGTGGTGTCGTCCAGCGTTTCGTCCGCGCCGCGCCACACCACGCTGTGGTGGAAACCCCGCTGGTCCAGGGTGCCGTGGTCGTCCGTCCAACTCGTGGGCTCGCACATGCACACCAGCTCCAGCAGGTCGCCGTTGGCCAGGTGGTTGTCCGCGATCAGGTACTGGATGCATCCCTCATAGGGGAACACCACGGCATGCGGGTCCGTGGCGTGGTCGAAGGCGCTCCATGCCGGACCATCAGTGCGGCGCACCACCACCTGCGCCGTGTATCGGGCGCCGCGGTCGGCCAGCCAGTCGGACAGTTTGCCCGATGCGGCGATGAGCTGGTCCGTGCCCACCGTGTAGTAGCTCGTGGGCTCCTTGTAGGCGTAGGTGTCCTCCGCGCCCGTGGGTTCCAGGCAGACGAATTGGATGGCCACGTCGAATTGGTCATCGGGGTCCAGCCCCAGGTGCACCACGATCCCGCGGATCGCCCCGTCCTCCATGTCGCAGGTCTCCGGATCGATCAGCGCCGCCAGCAGTTCCGACACCTTGAAGCGCAGCTGGCGGATGCCCATGGCCACGGGTGCCGTCAGTGGGCGGAGCTTGATGTGTTCGGCGAAGTCGCTGGTGATGCAGGTGTATTCCTGGAGCGGAACATAGCGTTTGAAGGTCATGGATCGCGCGGGGATTTGTTCGCGGCCAAATTTCCCCGGGACGACCTGTTCGGAACAACGTGGAAACACATGTCCCGATACCGTAAAAACACATACCCCGATCAGGGACGAACGGTGAGCCGCTGACCGGTCCTCCCGAGGTGCTCTCGACCCGACTTCCCTGTATCGACAGGCATTCCAGAAGGTACCTGCCCGTGCCGAGGGCCGGAAAAGCGCCTCCGACGCGATCATGTGTTTTTACGGTATCGGGGTACGTGGAAATACGTTTGTGGGGAGCACCTGCCCGTTCCAAATTCGACCCCTCGCCCCATCCCACTGCCCGACAACCGGTCCTGTTCATGACCTCCGACCGCCCCACGGAACCTGCACCGTCCCGCCGCTCCAACGGCGCCGCGACCCGCGGTGCGAGCCGGCTGCTCGTGGTGGTGGCCCTGCTGGTGGCCGGCCTGGCGCTGGTGGGCTTGGCGCTGTGGGGTTAGGGTGTGGATCCCGGTGCTTCCCGCGGTCATCATCCCTGTACCGACATCGCGAAGAGCGCGAGGCCGGGCCCAACCTGTCCGTGGCCACCCGGCTCCCTTCGCCTACTGCTTCAAAACCCGAGCGGCACCCGTCCAGCGTCCGTCCGTGCTTCGCAAGCGCGCCAGGTACATGCCGGGCGGCAGGGCCTGAACGTCCACGTCGGCCATGGGCCCGGTCACCGTGTTCTGCTGCACTGTGCGGCCCTGTTCATCATACAGCACGAGGTCGCACGGTCCGCTGCGGTCCCAGCTCAGGTGCACCGTCGCGTCGGCTGGTGTCGGCCAGCAGCGGGGTCCGGCGGTGGGCGCCGGGTCCGTCACGCCGTCCACCACCGTGATGTCCGCCATGCCACTGATGAAATGGATCGGGTCGCCCGGTACGGTGTACAGGGGCATGTGGGCGAAGGAGCCATCGGCCATGTAGGCGATCAGTCCGTTCTGCCCGTTGCGCGGGCCGGCGCAGATGATCGCCAGGCCATCGCTGCTCCACACCGCATTGCTGGTGAAGTGCGCGGTGTCCATCGGATCGTACGGGGTCAGCACGGTGAGGCTGTCACCGTTCGGTTTGATCTTGTAATAGTTGCGGAAGCCTTCATAGTTGTCGTCGAGCCTGCCGAAAAGGATCCACTGGCCGTCCGGCGACCAGGTGGGCCACACATCGCGGGACTGGGTGTTCGGGACGGTCGTTCGCCCCGATCCGTCCATGTGCATCAGGTACATCTGCGCCTGTGTGTTGTGGAACACGATCATGCTGTCGGCCTGGCGGAGCGCGGGTCCATCGTCGTAGCAGCTCTGTTGCGTGATCACGGTGGATTGTGCGCCGTCGAAATGGGTGCGGTAGATCGCACAGCTGTAGGACACCACCAGTGCGCTGTCCGTCTCCAGCATGTCGTAACCCACCGTGTAGTCCGCACCGCCGGAGTACAGCAGATGATCGCTGCCATCGGCCACGTCGTGGCGCATCCAGGTGCCGCCGAACGCCTCGTTGCCGAGCGGCGTGTTCTGCATGTAGAAGATGAAGCGGCCGCTCTGGTCCACGCGAACGAGGTTGCCATTGGTGAAGTAGAGCGAATCGGTACCGTTGCCGTCATTGAGCCAAACGGCACCGTTGGGAGGGGTGGCGCGGTCGTAGATCAACCGACCGGCAACGTCCTGTGCCTGCGCGAGCAGGGCACCGGATGAAAGCAGCAGCATGGTGGAACGCAGTACCGGGTTCATTCGATCTGTTTACACGAAAGTAGATGGCGGATGTGCGCGGTGGGTCGTCCAGATCGTTAAATCGGCGGGCCCGGGTCAGGGAGTGGTCCGGATGCCTTGGTCCGGTCTTCCGATCTCCCTTTGCACAGCCATCGCGCGGGTCGCTGGGCTTTTGCCAGCGCCCGAAGCGATCTCCTCACGCCAGGTGGGATCTGGAGCTGTTCCCATCGCCACCTCTTGCCCGGGAACGGCGTGCTGTGCGCTCACACCAGTCCTTCCCGCAGCGCCACCTTCACCGCGCTCGCCACGGAGGCCACATGCAGCTTCTTGTAGATGCGCGTGACGTGCGCGTTCACCGTGGAGTAGGTGATGGCGTGTTTTGCCGCGATCATCTTGTAGGTGAGGCCATCGACCAGGCCGCGAAGGATGTCGAGCTCGCGCCCGCTCAGGTCGAAGTCATCTTTGGCGGAAGTGTTCCCGCGCTTGGTGAAGAAGGTGAGCACCTTGCGGGCGATGATGGGCGTCATCGGGGAACCGCCATCGGCCACCTCCTTCAGGCTTTCCATGAGGCGCGTGGGCGTGGTCTGTTTCAGGAGATAGCCATCGGCCCCGGCCAGCACCGCGGCGAACACCTTGTCCTCGTCCTCGAACACGGTCTGCATCAGTACACGCACCTCGGGGAACTGGCTTTTGATCAGCTCCACGCCCCGGATGCCGTCCACATGCGGCATGTCGATGTCCATCAGCACCACGTCCGGCTCCGTCTCCGCCATGTGGCGCAGCACTTCCCGGCAGTCCGGAAAATGGCCCACGCAGCGCATGTCCGGGTCGGTGCCGATCAGCCGGGCGAGCGCCTCGCAGCGCGCCGCGTTGTCATCGAAGATGGCCACCTTCAACATCGGTGACAAAGCTATGCCGGTGTGTCCGCCGGGCGATCTGTTGGATGCAATACATCGCGATCAGGGCTTGAAACGCAGGGTGACGCAGGTGCCGCCACCGTCCGCCGTTCCCATCTCCACCACGCCCTTCATTTCCTGCGCCCGGGCCTGCATGTTCAGCAGACCGTTGCCGCCTTCGGAACGGTCCGTTGGTCCGTCCGCCACCCCGCTCAAGCCACCGCCGTCGTCCTGCACCTGCAGCACGTAGATCCCCTGTTCGCGCTTGAGGTGTATGGTGAGCAGCGAGCCGCCGGAGTACTTCACGGCATTGTTCACGGCCTCCTTGAAGATCAGGAACAGGTTCTTGCGTTGCAGCATGGAGAGCGGCCGCGCGGAGAGGCCTTCGTCGGATCCGAATTCCAGCCGCATGCCGGCGGCCTCCGTGATCCGCGCCGCGAAGGCCTTCATGCGTTGCACGACGTGCAGCAGGTCATCGTTCCGGGAGTTCACAGCCCACACGATGTCGTTCATGCGTTCCATCATCTCGCTCGTGCTGGCGCTGATGTGTGCGAGCGTGTCGCGATGGCTGTTGGAGAGGGATCCCCCTTCACGCAGGGCCACTTCACTGTTCAAAGCCACGCTGCTGAGCGTGCTGCCGATCTCATCGTGCAGGTCGCGGGCGATGCGGTCGCGCACGCGGGCCAGTCGCAGCTGCTGCGCCAGCCGGTAGCGGTAGAGCGCATAGAGCGCACCGGCCACCACCAGCACCATTGCCATGCGGAACCACCAGGTGCCCCACCACGGTGGCGTGATCACCAGCAGCAGCGTGGCGCCGACGGTATCCCGGACGCCCATGCTGTTCCTACCCTGCACGCGGAAGGTGTAACTGCCCGGATCGAGATTGGTGAAGGTGGCCTCGTGCGTGGTGCCGCTCTCCACCCACTGGTCGATGGCTCCTTCCAGCTTGTAGCGGAAGGTGTTGCGCTCAGGCGCCGAGTGGTCCATGCTGGAGAAGGTGAAGGCCACCATCCGTTCATCGTACGGCAGCACGATACGCTGTGTGAAGGGCATGTAGGCCTGCAACAGATCGGGCCGCGAAGCGCGGTCCACCCGCTGATCGCGCAGGCGCATGCCGGTGATCACCGTGGGCGATGGCAGCGTATCGGTCAGGAAGTCCGCGGGATCGAAGTCCACCGAGCCGCCCATGCCGCCGAAGGTGAGCGTGCCGTCGATGTTCCGCAGGGCGCTGTAGCGGTTGAACTCATTGCCCGGCAGACCGTGCGCGGTGGTGAAGTTGCGCGTGGCACCCGTACGCGGCTCGAAACGGCAGAGACCCTGGTTGGTGCTGAGCCAGAGCTCGCCCGCCGCACCGGGCAGGATGCCATACACCACCTCGTTCGGCAGCCCGTCATCCATGCCATAGCGTGTGAACCTTCGCGTCCTGCGATCGAACACGGCCAGGCCGTTCCCTTCCGTGCCCACCCAGAGGCGCTCATTCGGCTCGGATGGATCGAGGCAGGTGGCGAGCACCATGTTGCCGGGCAGCGACAGGGAGTCGAGCGGGTCGTTCACGAATGTCTCCCATGTGCCGGTCCGGGTATCGAGGCACCACAAGCCCTCGTACGTGCCCAGCCACAGGCGCCCGTCCGGCGTCCAGCTGCAGGAAGCGATCGGGCGGTAGTCCACGTTGAGCATGGGGTGTGGAAGCGTGTACCGCGCGGAGACCTCACGTGTCGTAGGATCCATCTCCGCCAAATGGTCGACCATCGCACCGTCCCCTTGTCCGTAGCCGACGAGCAAGTCTCCGCTGCGACCCGGCAGCAACTGGCTCGGGGGTACTCCCTCACCCAACGAAGCCTTGAGCATATGGCCGAGCGTATCAAGGATGAGCAGTTCCACATCGAAGCCGCGGTCGCGACGGGCGAGAATGCAGAGCCGTTCCGACTTCTGCACCACCATGGCCTCGTGCACGATGCGATAACCCAGGTTGTTCAGTCGATCGCGCAGCGGCCCCGGCATCCGCGATCCGGCGGGGATCAGGAGTTGGAGCTCTCCTGCCTCCATGGCGCCCCAGATCTTTGAACGAACGGGGATGCCTGCGCCCGGGCTCGCACGGAAGCGCTGGGCGCTCGCGGAAAGACAGGTGGCGCCGAAGCCCGAACTCGTGAACCAGATGGAGCCGTTGCGGTCCTGCAGCACTGCGCTGCCCACGGGCCGCTCGGTTTCACCGGCTCCATTGGAGACGGTGAGCCGGATACGCTCGGCGCTCCCCGTGCTCAGGTCCAGGCGCACGGTGCTCGCGTCCTCCATGTTGCACCACAGGCGACCCTCGCGGTCCACCAGTTCGCATCGCCAAAGCTGCAGTCCGGTATCCGTGGGATCACCCAGCTCTCCGGTTCTCGGGTCGATGGCGAACACCTCGCGGCTGTTCACGAGCAACAGGCTGTTCGCACCGGGAACTTCCACGAGCTGCTGCAGCGGGTGATCGAAGAACTTCGACACGTGCCCTGGAACGATGATGGAACGATCGATCAGATAGCCTCCTGCATCGTCCGGCAGCAATGCGAGCAGGCGCTCATTGCCCATTGCGCATACACGCCCGGAAGCATCGGTGGCCAGGTCCGAGACCTTCCACACATCCGGAGATGATGAGCAGCGACGCGATAGGGGTACGAAGCCCTGATCCAGATCATCCAGTATGAAGACCGCACTGTCCGCATCCGCCATCCAGATGGCGCCTTGGGCGTCCTGAAGGAACTTCCTCACAGCTGTTGAGGGTATGTGTTGCGCGATGCCCGTGCGCGGATCCAGCAGGCTTGTCCCATTCGAGAGCGTGCCCACCCAGATGCGGCCATCGCGGTCCTCCAGGAGGCTGATGATGTGGTTGCCGCTGATGCTCGTGCTGTCCGCGGCATCGTGGCGGAAGATCTTGAAGTCATAGCCATCGTAGCGGGCCAGGCCATCCTTGGTGCCGAACCAGAGGAAGCCGGTGCGGTCCTCGAGGATGGCGGTCACCTGTCCCTGAGGAAGGCCATCCTCCACGGTAAAGGCCGTGACGTGCATGCGCACATCGCGCACGGGTATCTGCCCCAGGCAGACCGCTGCCAGGCACACGCACACAGCCGCCACTGAACATCGGCCTTTGCAGACCCGGATCGCGCTCACCGGGGGAAAATACCCCGTTCTCCGGATACGCAGCGCCAACCCGTGGGGGTGGTCGCCTCCGACCAGATGTAGTGATTCCAACAATTGATGCGTGCGGCCCGACTGCGGTGCTTTGCCAGCACAAGTTCAACGACATGGAACGCACCAAGAAGACCCTGGTCCCTTTGCTGCTCGGCGCGGTGCTACTCAGCAACGCGCTCTTCGCCCAGACCAACTTCTCGGGTTTCAACTACCAGGCGGTGGTTCGCGACGCGAACGGCGATCCACTGCCCGACCAGAACGTGGGCGTACAGCTGGTGATCAGCTGCGGAAGCTTGCAGCCCTACGTCGAGGACCATGCGGTCACCACCGATGCCCATGGCCTCATGGACCTGGTCATCGGCGAGGGTACCCCGGTGTTCGGTTCGGCCCCTTTCAACACGATCGATTGGAGCGGGTGCGGCACGTGGACTTGGAACGTCACGGTCTCCATGGACATCACCGGCGGAACGAACTACAGCCTGGTGGGCTCGCAACAGATGAAAGCCGTGCCTTTCGCGCTCAATGCCCTTTCAACAACGAACCAGCCGCCGACGGGCTGGGCCCTGCAGGGTAGCGATCTTCTCAACACCAACACAGGCAATGTGGGCATCGGCACCAGCATACCCAGCGCGAAGCTGGATGTGGAGGGCAGCTTCCGGTTGAAGGATGGTACGGAGGGCACGGGCAAGGTGCTTACCAGTGATGCGAACGGCCTGGCATCATGGGCAGTTCCATTCGCCGCAGGGGAGGGCTGGGCATTGAACGGCAGCCACCTCAGCAATACGAACAACGGCAACGTGGGCATCGGCACAACCCTCCCGACACATAAGCTTGAGGTGCGAACAGATATCCAAGGCATTGCCCAGACCAGCGCGGACGGAACCATCTCCATAGGTACATACGTCAGCAACGCGCTCGGGGCTTACATCCAGACCAACACGAACGATCCGTTGAAATTCACAACGAACAACGGACTCGAACAAATGACCTTGACAACGGACGGGGACGTAGGCATCGGCATAGCGACCCCCACCGGCCGCTTGCAAGTGGCAGCCCCATACGACCACGGCACCACACTGAACCTCCTGCAATCCACCAATAGCTGGGGCAGTCCCGCGTTGTTCAATGCGCACCGGTACATACAGACCAATTACGCCGGCAACCCCGCGGAGTTCAAGCAATTCAACGTCGGTGGCGGCGGTGTCTCCATCGGCTACTCCAACGTGCCGATCTACGGAAGCGCGGATGCGCTTTATGTGAACGGCAGGGTCGGCATCGGAACCACCGCGCCAGCCGCCAGCTTCGAGGTGAACGGCTACACCAAGTTGGGTTCGGACGCGCCCGCCATCAAGTACAAGAAGATCACGGGCAACTTCCCCGGTAACGTTGGAGCATATTTCTATGTATACCACGGATTGGATCCCTCCAAGATCTTGGGCGTGGATATGATCGTGACCGCTGCGAACGCCAGATGGCTCCCTCATTCGACCTATTCTGGTTTCACCTACGAGGTGAACGTCTACGCTGATGGTGCCAATCAATACTTGGTCATTGAATGCGGGCCGAGCGCGACGGGATTGGTAAATGCTCCATACACGGTGTTGATCACCTACGAGCAATGAGACATCCAAGGCCTTTTCAACACACTGACCACTCACCGAACATACCACTCAAGATCAACCTGCTGAACCCGATGAAAACCAGAACACTCGCCCTTTGCGCACTGCTGCTCTCCGGACTTACCGGCTTCGCCCAGTCCAACTTCTCCGGCTTCAACTACCAGGCGGTGGTTCGCGACGCGAACGGCGATCCGCTGCCCGACCAGAACGTGGGCGTACAGCTGGTGATCAGCTGCGGAAGCTTGCAGCCCTACGTCGAGGACCATGCGGTCACCACCGATGCCCATGGCCTCATGGACCTGGTCATCGGCGAGGGTACCCCGGTGTTCGGTTCGGCCCCTTTCAACACGATCGATTGGAGCGGGTGCGGCACGTGGACTTGGAACGTCACGGTCTCCATGGACATCACCGGCGGAACGAACTACAGCCTGGTGGGCTCGCAACAGATGAAAGCGGTGCCCTTCGCGCTCAATGCCCTTTCAACAACGAACCAGCCGCCGACGGGCTGGGCCCTGCAGGGTAGCGATCTTCTCAACACCAACACAGGCAATGTGGGTATTGGAACCAGCACCCCTGCACACAAGCTGGATGTGCAAGGGGCGATCAATGCAGGAGGTGGGCTTTATGTGGGCGATCAGCAGACCATCACCTACGATGGTGCAGGCCGGACGGAGTTCTTCGATGAAGGGGGGAACGAGCACATGGAGTTCAATGGGTACAACACCACGTTCGGTGGGCAACCGACCTACATCACGGACCAGCTCGCCATCGGGCTCGACCCGGCGCTCGAGACCCCTGCGGCCGACCTGCATGTGAAGGGGACCTGCCGCCTGGAGGATGGCAGCCAGGGCGCAGGCAGAGTGCTCACCTCCGACGCGAGCGGAAATGCGGCCTGGACAACAGTGGTCACATCCGGCTCCTATACACCAACGTTGTCGGGCAGCACCGGCTTTGTTTCATTGACGACGATGGGGTGTGAGTACAGTCGTGTAGGTGCTCTTGTGAATGTCCTTTGCACAACCGGCGCATCGGCCCACAACTTCGGCGCTGGTACCAATACGGTCAACCTCTCCGTTCCTGCGGACCTGCCGGTCGCGAATGTCCAGTCCTATCCCGCTGTGAACGGCACCTTCGCGAGCGACCATTACCGGAATGGATCCGACACCTCCATCGGTCTGGTTTCCTACAACAACACCTCATCGGTGAAGTTGATGATCAAGAACTCCTCGTCATTCGTAGCCAGCGCCTACTGTTCCTTCATGTACAAGACAAGTGCCCCCTGAACGATCGTTCCCTCGCCCGTTCCGCAACGGCCTATCCATGCGGATCAATGGGGATCGGGTGGGGCGAATGGGGATACTGTTGATGCCAACATGCCTGTGCTGGCGATAAACCGACCGAGACAAGACCGAACATGAGAAACCTGATGACCCTTATCCTGCCCCCTGCGGCCCTGCTGCTCGCCTTCGCTTCCGCGAACGCCCAAACGCTCATTTCCCCTGCGGGCAGCTCCACCAGCATCCCCGGCGGATCGGTAAGCTGGTCCGTTGGCGAACCCGTGATCGGTACGGGCACCGTCCCCGGCGGCATCATCACCCAGGGCTTCCAACAGCCCAATACCGTGAAGATCCGCCTTAACATCGCCGCCCTGCTGGAAGGTCCCTACGTGTCCGCCTCCGGCCTGATGAGCGATGCGCTGCGCAGCGGTGGTCTGGTGCCGCTCACCGAACCTTACACCGCCCTGGGCTACGGCTTCGTGGGCGGGGGAGGGGAGACCACCACCGCACCCGTGCTGGCCGTCACCGGCAACGACGCCATCGTGGACTGGGTGCTGGTGGAACTGCGCGATGCCAACGATGCCACGGCGGTCGTGGCCGCGCAGAGCGCATTGGTGCAGCGCGACGGCGACATCGTGGCCACCGACGGCGTGTCGCCCATCTCGTTCAACAAGCCGCCCGGCGAATACCACATCGCCGTGTTCCACCGCAACCACCTCGGGGTGATGACCTTCGCACCGGTGACGCTGGCGAGCACACCCACCGTCCTGGACTTCACGCTCGTTTCCACACCCACCTACGGCACCAATGCCCGCAAGGACATCAACGGCGTGGAGGTGCTTTGGGCGGGTGACGTCACCTTCAACGGCCAGATCAAATACGCCGGCGGCGGCAACGACCGCGACCCGATCCTGGTGGCCATCGGCGGCACGGTGCCCACCGCGACCGTCACCGGATACCTGCCCACGGACGTGACCATGGACGGCACGGTGAAGTATGCCGGCGCCAACAACGACCGCGATCCGATCCTGGTGAACATCGGCGGTACGGTGCCCACGGCCGTCCGCGTGGAACAGGTGCCCTGACCGGAGCGGTCCACCGGCAGATCATCACGATCGGTCGCTCTTGGTAAGGGGTGGGCCGGTGGACCGCTTCGGTGTTCGCGATGGCCAGCTCCCTATTCCCCAATGCGATCCCCTTCGTTCCCGTCATCGCGAGCATGGCCGCGGCGATCTCCTTCGGTACCGTCATCGCGAGGGTCGCTGGGCTTTTGCCAGCGCCCGAAGCGATCCCCTCACGCTTGGTAGGATCCCCTACGCCCGTCTCCCGATCATGAGATCGCCGCGGACGGCCTGGCCCGATCGGCCTCCGGCCTTATCGGTCCGCGCCGATCCTCGCGATGACGGATGGGGTGGTGTCCGGCGCTATTCCAACGCTTCCCCTTCCTCCTTGATCAGCTCATCATACAAGTCACGCCACTCCGGATTCATGGCCTCGATCAACTGGATCTTGCGTTTTCGGGAGCCTGCTTTCAGTTGCTTCTCCCGCGCTATGGCCTCCTCGATGCCATCGAGGCTCTCGTGGTACACGAGTAGATGCAGGTTGTATCGCGCGGTGAAGCTGCTGGGGTCCTCCTTCGCTTTGTGCTGCCCGACCCGCACGATCAGATCGCTTGTAACGCCGACGTACAGTGTTCCGTTCTTTCGGTTGGTCATGATGTAGACGCTGCCGCCGCGTTCCATGGGATCGTCCAGTTCGCCAAAATATCTCCACAAGCGACAACGCGATCATCCATCCAACGACGTCATCGCGAGGGTCGCTGGGCTTTTGCCAGCGCCCGAAGCGATCTCCTCACGCTTGGTAGGATCCCCGGTTCCCGTCTCCCGATCATGAGATTGCTTCGGACGGCTTGGTCCGATCGGCCTCCGGCCTCACCGGTCCGCGCCGATCCTCGCGATGACGGATAGGGTGGTATGCGGGGTGCGCTGAAGGATCACCCGATCATCCATCCAACGACGTCATCGCGAGGGTCGCTGGGCTTTTGCCAGCGCCCGAAGCGATCTCCTTACGCTTGGTGGGATCTCTAGCGCCCGTTTCCCGAAGATGAGATCGCTTCGGGCGCCTTGGCCCGATCGGCCTCCGGCCTTATCGGTCCGCGCCGATCCTCGCGATGACGGATAAGGTGGTGTGCGGGATACGCGGATGGATCACGCGATCATTATCCAACGACGTCATCGCGAGCAGGACCTCAGCGATCTCCTTCGATACCGTCATCGCGAGGGTCGCTGGGCTTTTGCCAGCGCCCGAAGCGATCTTGTCAGGCTGAGCAGGATCCCCCTCACCACCCATACACCATCTCCGGCCGCCGGGGGAGGGGCGCGCCCCGCACCAGCCGTACTGCATGCGGCTCCGGCACATACCCCTGCTTCACCAGATGCGCATGCACCTGCTCCTGTCCGGCGGGCAGGGTGATGTGGTCCCGCACCGGCAACAGCCAGCGCTGCAGCTCCAGACCGATGTAAGGTGCATCGGCGATGATCAGCCCATTGCCCGCCAGGGGCAGCAGGAAACCGCGCACGCGGCCAAGCTCCAGCCACACCTTCGCCAGGTAATCGTGCTCACGCAGCCAGCGCGACCGGTCCTCGCCCGTGGCGCGCCGGTCCAGGTGGCCGATGCCCAGCCAATGCTCGGGCGCCACGGACACCACCTCCTGCAGCGCGGCCTGCACGTGCCTTCCGCCGGTGTAGCGGATGAAGTCGCCCTCCGCGCGGAAACCGAAGCGTTCGAAGAACCCCGCGCTTTCGGTGGGTGCCAGCACCACCTGCGCGGTGGCGCCGTTCCTTTCCATTTCGGCAAGTAGGACCTGCACCAGCGCCGTGCCCACGCCTTCGCCCATCCAGTGCGGCGGCACCACCAGGTCCGTCCCGTGCGCGCTGTGCGCGTGACCGATGGCCAGCGCATACCCCGTCAGTTCCTCCTCCACCCATGCCCCGACCGCCCGCGCATACGGTGTGTGCAGATGCCAGTTCAGCCGCCCCAGCGCCTCGGGCTCCTCCGGCGTCAGCGCCGCCGCCGCCTTCAGCGCCCCGGCCTCCAACGGCTTGATCGTGATCATTCGTCCTTGCATCTCCCTCATTTCTCTCATTCTCCTCATTTCTCTCATTTCCCTCATTCCCTCATTTCCCTCATTTCCCTCATTTCTCTCATTTCTCTCATTTCCCTCATTCCCCACGCCCGCAGCCCCGGCCCCCGACGGTTTCCCATCGGAGCACCGGGGCCTTGGTCATGGCCCGCACGATCAGGCGGCCTTCGCAGTGGCGCTGTCGCTCATCTTCCCTTCACCGGCGGCGCCGATGGCCTGCACACGGAAGTAGTAGGACTTGTCGCTGTCCAGGCCGGTCACCGTGTGGAAGTTCTTGCTGGTCTGCACCAGCTCCTGCCACGTGGTCTCGTCCTTGGGATCACCGGAGGTGATGAACCCGCGGTACATCAGGCGACCGTACACGCCGTCCCAGCGCAGGTGCACCTCGCCCGGCAGCCTGCCACGCTCGGCGCGCAGGTTGCCCGGAGCGTCCAGCACGCCGATCGGGCTCGGCACGCGGTGGGTGGTGAAACCCGTGCTGGCGATCTTGCCGGCGTCATCGCCGCACTGCGCCTGCACATAGCCGGCCAGCTGCCGCACCAATTCCTGCACCGCCGCCACCTGCAGGTTCCGCGTCAGCACGTCCTGCCGACCACCGTTGTCGCGCACGGCGATGTTGTCGGCCTGCAGCGTATCCAGCGCCGCGGTCATGTCGGTGAGGAAGTTCGCCGGCAGCGTCAGGTTCGCGTTGCCCGTGCACTTCTCCACCAGGTTCCGGCCCTTTTCCACCAGGTCCGTGGGGGTGAGGCCTGCGAGGCCCAACTTGACTTGAAAAACGTGTGTCATCGAACTGAAATTTTTGTTCGCCGGCGACATTGCCGACGGCCCTTTGTTCGTGTGCGGGCCCTCGCCGGTTCCAGCCCATCATCCCGTATCCCCGGGGGGTGGTCATCCCGTGCCCACGGGACCGTCACCGCCCGAAAGCCGCGCCGGACAAGGCCTTGCGACCATCGGCCGGACCCCCCGTTGCGCACGTCCATCCGGGACCGTCCCGGACCCCGGAACACCCATCCTGCTGTCGTGCGCGTTCGTCGTGCACCCGCACGAGCGTGTCGTGGTATCGCAGGACGGCGTCGTGCAATACCACGACCGGCGTCCGCATGTGCACGCACGCATCCGGAGGCATCACGCCCCGCGCCTGCACGTGCACGCCCACGGCGTGCGGTCGTGCGCATCGGGCGTGGTGGTGCGGGCCCGCGTCCTGCAGGCGCACGGACCGGCCGTGGACCCGCACGCGCAGCGTCCGCTTGTGCACGGCCGTGTCCTGCAACAGTGCCGCCGGGTGTTGGTGGTGCAGGGCGTGCGCGTGCGGCCGCAGGCTTCCGGCGCACGCCCGCACCCTGCGTGCAAGCATGCACACCGGGGCGGCGTGCACCAGCACGGACCCGGGCTGCTGGCGCGCGCCGCCACCGTGCACGAGCGGAACGCACGCGCACGGCTGCACCAGCGGAGCGCACGGCCACACGAGGGGCCCGCCCGTCCGCCGATCACCCCGCCAGCACCCCGAAGCGGATCGCCGTCAACACCAGTTCCATGCGGCTGTGCACCCCCAGTAGCTCGTAGATCTTCTTCCGGTGTTCCTCCGCCGTGTGCAGCGAGATCCCCAGTTTCGTGGCCACCTCGCGCACCGTGTACCCCTGGGGGTCCAGCAGCAGCAGGAAGATCTGGTACTTCCGTCCCTTCAGGGTCCGCTTCAGCTTCGTGTGCAGCTGCTCCCGGTCATCACCCGCGCCCCACGGCTTGCCCGCCTGCGCCAGCAGCTCCTGCGTGATCGCGTTGTGGTGGTGGCCCGCCAGCCGCACATCGTCCAGCGCCTTCCGCAGCTCCACCGTGGTGGCCGTCTTCCCCAGGATGCCGCACGCCCCGGCCGCCAGCACCGCCTGCGCGCGCCGCAGCTCCGGCCGGCCCGTGATCACCAGCGCCCGCGTGGCCTGGCCCCCGGCCTGCATCCGCTGCAGCAGCTGCTCCGCATCGCCGTCCGGCAGCTTGAAGTCCAGCAGCACCAGGCTCGGCGGCCCGTAGCGCGCGATGCCCGCCTCGTAGGCACGGATGCTCTCCGCGGTGAACAGCAGCCGCCCGTGCGGCCACCCCTTCAGCATCTCCTCCAGGCCCAGCCGCGCGCAGGGCTCGTCCTCCACCACCACCAGACGCTCCTTGGCTGCTCGCGACATCCTTCCCGGCATGTTGGGGGACCTCTCCACCTGCCGCGGCAGGGCCGGGCGGTGGGGGTCCGCCACAAAGCAGCGCACGCCGACCCCATCCGCGCAAGGTGAGAAATACGTGGGTCCGGGGCCGAATGGGCCGACCGGGGTATGTGTTTTTACGGTATCGGGACATGTGTTTTTACGGTATTCGCGCGTCCCGCGATCTCCCACCTTACGCCCGCGCTCCCGACCGGTCCATTCCCCCCGTTCCGAGCGCACACCGGATGGGCACCAGGCCACGGACCTCACACCGCGACCTGCCGCAGGGCAGGCACTTCGCGCTTCCTTGGCGGGACCTCGCAGGGTCACCCGCAGGTCGTCCGTCGCCCGCCCGTTCCGGTCCCAGGTCATCAGCAGGCGCGCCGGCCGAACCGTTTTTGGCAGGTTGGGGTTCGTGCGCCCTGCTGGTGGCCGGACCGGGTGCCGGTGGAGGGAGGGCAGCGTGTACCACTATATATGGGAAGCAGGGGGGCGGATGTCGGGTAGGATGCGGTGGACGTCGATGTTCGGCCGTGGACCACTATTTTCATAACGCACGATCCAATTCATCCCATTAAACCCTACACGCTCATGACCCGATCGATCATTCCCTCGATGTTCCTGCTGTGCGCATCACCCCTGGCCTTCGCCCAGGAAGATCCATCCTTTCAGGCACCACCTTCCGCCCCGCTCTCCTATGCGTCCGGAGAGGGCGATTGGGTGGAAGAAAGGTCCCGGGTCTATGGCACGGCCAAGGCCCAGGACGATATCCTGCTCCAGTATGCGCGCTACAACGCGAACCTCAACTACTACTCCTATCTGAAGTTGCTCGAAATGCAGGCGGACCTGGGCGAGATCAAAAAGCGAGTGAACAAGATCCCGACCGATCCATGCACAGACGGAGGCGTGGCGAAACCTTGCGACCGCGCGGTGACCATGGGTGCGAAGACTTTCGTGCTGAAACCGGACCACCGGGTGGAAAGCATAAAACTCGATGGCATGAGCGGCGTTCGGATCAACGTCTCGGGTCAGGTAGAGGTCACTGTGAAATACAAGGACGATGACCAGGGTCGCTTCTTCCTGAAGGGCGAGATGTACGAGATGAATTCCGGAAGTCCTTGCAGCGAATTCAAAAAGACCGAACTGCGGTTCAAGGGACCCTCGAATGGCCAGGCGACCGTCCGGGTGATCTATATGCAGCCTCTTTGACCGCTCCCGTTCAGGACCGGACCCCGCTGATCATCGCGACCATGAAAAGCAACCTCCAGAATTTTTCGTTCGGGCCGCACCACGCGCGATCCGCGGCAGGGCGAACCAATTGGGAGCGATCGATCGGTCCTAAGCGACACCTTGTACCTGCCCATCCATGTCGATCACTGCGGGTATGCTTCGGTGCCATGGCCTTGTTCGGAGCGACCACCGCCATGGCCCAGGAAAAAGGCCTCGACCATTTTGGCCAGATCGCGGACATGAAGGACTTCACCAACAAGCCAACCCAGAAGCTAGCCTTGGAACGATTGAGCGATTGCCTCGACCTCATTCGTGCTTTCAAGCTTGGCGTTGAATTGAAGGACTATTCCTTGTCCGGCTCGACGAGCTTCTCTGCGAACACCGCGTATGCGAACGGACGGCCGCTCCAGGCGCTACAGGTGGCACTTGCAGGGCAGTACACCGCAGGTACCTATCCCTATCAGTTGGATATCAGTGGAGGCATCCAATTGAAGGACCAGAACGGCACTGTGATCGAAGAGCTTTCGGACTTCGACGTCTCCTTCGATTACAATCTTCTTTGGAGGAACAGTCCGAACAGCAGAAATGGACATCGCCTGCGCTGGGAGATATTCGGTTTCCTGGATCGTACCTCGAACAGCTACATGGGGGTCACCCGTCGATACCAGGGTGGAAGTGGTATTGTACTGAACGTATTCTCGAAGAAGGTCATCCGTACGCGATCGGACAACAAGTATGTACCCTTCAAGACCACGAGCAGGCAGCAACAGCTTCAAGCGATAAATTTTTCAAGGCCCGATTATGGTTCGTCGGTCAACGAGTCGGCCATTGCCAAGACCTATGACGATCTGATCGCGAAGCTTAGCAGCGCAGAGCAGGCCGTGCTGAGAAAACAACTGGACAAGGAACGCCTTGAAATGGTCCCTCTCCAGAGAGGAGCGGCCGAAATGATCAGGAAGAAGTACTTCCGTCATCGGTTCGCGGTGCTATGGGAGATACTCGTGGAGGATGATCTGATCGAATACACGGACACGCTTCGGAGGTTCCTCACCTATCCCGAGGGCCTTGGGAACGAACTGGGAGCGACCACCACCACGCAGGAGTTCCGAAACACGGCGCGGTTGCGGGCGGGCAACCGATTGAAGTATGAATTCCAGAGTTCTTCTGGCGTATCTGGGGAACTCAGCGTATTCGCATTCGCCGCTCCGCCCCTTGGGCAACTTCATTCCGTTGTGGAACCACCATCCAATGCGCCTGAGCAGGTGAAGCAGGACCGACGCGTGGACATCCGGATCATGGTACCCGCGGATGTGAAGTATGCCGCGAGTGACGTCGTTGAGGTGGGCCTATCGTTCAAGTACATCGCCGAACTGGCCCCACAGCGCCGTTACGTCTCCTTTACCGATGAAGGGTCAGGGACCGTCTACTATGGACTGTTCGAAGCACCAAGTGAATTTTGGATGTTCCAGGTCAAGGTCAATATCAAGGTCTGATCCGAACTGCCGCTTTTCGGATCACCGCTCCATCCCCCTCCCATGACCCCCACCGACCCCATCCGCCACGTCGTCGTCCTCATGCTCGAGAACCGGTCCTTCGACCAGATGCTCGGCAGCCTCAAGCAACGCTTCCCCGACCTCGATGGCATCGACCCGGATCATCCGGGCGTCAACCTGGACGACGACGGCAACTCCTATGAACAACGCCCGCACGCGGAGTTCCAGTTGCCCTTGCACGTGGATCCGAAGCACGAGTTCAAGAACGTGCAACGGCAGCTGAACGACCCCGCGCCCATGGGCGGTTTCGTGCGGGACTTCCTAAAAGCGTTCCCGGGGCGGCAGGACGAGGCCCAGCAGGTGATGGACTATTTCCAGGCCGACGACAGCACCAACAACCGCCTGCCCGCCATGCATGCCCTGGCGGAGGAGTTCCTGATCTGCGACCGCTGGTTCAGTTCGGTGCCCGGCCCCACCTGGCCCAACCGCTTCTTCGCCCTCAGCGGTACCTCCAACGGCTGGGTGGACATGCCGAACTGGTTCCACGGATGGCACCTCTACGACCAGACCACGCTCTTCGATCGGCTGAACGAACGCAACGTGCCCTGGCGCGTCTACCGGGGCGACTTTCCCCTGTCGCTGCTGCTCCTGCACCAATGGTGGCCGAAGAACCTGCGCCGCTACCGGCGCATGCACCGGTTCTTCGACGATGTGGCGGACGAGGCCTCCTTTCCAGCCTTCACCTTCATCGAGCCCAGCTATTTCGGAGGGGACCAGAACGACGAGCATCCGCCCAGCAACGTGCTCGCGGGCGATGCGTTGGTCGCCTCGGTGTACAACGCGATCCGCGCCAACGAGGCGCTCTGGCAAAGCACCCTGCTGGTGGTGCTGTACGATGAGCACGGCGGCTTCTACGACCATGTGGATCCCCCCGCCGCCGTGCCGCCGGATGAACGCGCGGGCAACGGCTTCCACTTCGACCGCTACGGCGTGCGGGTGCCCGCCATTCTCGTTTCGCCCCATGTGCGCCGTGCGGTGAGCCACGTGCCCTTCGACCACACCAGCCTCCTGCGCTACCTGCAGGACAAGTGGGGGCTGGGCGACCTGGGCGCGCGCACCGCCGCCGCCAACAGCATCGGGCCACTGGTGGATGCCGCCGCGAGCCGCGAGGCATCGGCCTCCATGCCCTGGCGCAACGTACCGCCCACGCCCGCGCAGCCCCTGAACGACCTGCAGCAGGACATGCTTGGCTACAGCACCGTGCTCGAACAGTTCACGCCCACCTCGCCCGCGAAACTGTTCATGCGTCCCCTGCGCGCGGAACAAGGCGCGGAGGATGCCCGCCGGGTGGTCATGGATCGCCTGGACGATTTCATGCAGGCCAATGCGGCGCTGCCGGACGACGCGCCGCCCGCCTTCGAACGGCGCCCGGTGGAGCGGGACAAGGCCGCCGACGCGTTGGCGACGGCCGGGCGGATGATGGCGAAGGAAGCGCAGGTGCGCAAGGGGCTCTTGCCCGAGGCGGCACCCGAGGAGGTGGAGCTACGCACCAGCGGCCCGGTATCCGACGCGGCACGCGCGTACCTGGACCAGATCGATCTGCCTCCGGACGCCCTGTACGCCGAACTGCGCTTATCCATCGCCGACTACGACCTGCCCTGGCCAATAGCAGAAGGGGGAGGCGGCGAAGGACCCCATGCGCAACTGGCCTGGGAATACCTGGCCGACGTGGAGCACCGGTTGCAGGACCACGTGCGCGAGCACTTCGGCGACGCACCCGTGCGGGCGATGATCGTCGGTGCCGGCGAAGGTTCGTTGATCCTGGCCGCGGTGATCGTGAACATCTCCATCAACGCGAACGTGATCGCCGCGGCCGGCGGCGGAGCGCTGCTCTGGCAGTTGAAGGACTACACCCAATGGCGCGACAGCCTGCAGGCCATGGCGCGCGACATCCGCTCCGGCTTCCACTGGATCAAGGAGCGCACCGAAAGGCTCAAGGAGGGGCTGCGCGGCAAGAAATGAGGATGTGCGACACCACTATGCCACGCGGCAACACGGATCCTGATAATTTCATTGCCTCATGAGCAACGGAATGAACGGGGACGAACAGAAATTGCTGGATCTGATCCACGAGCTCGGCGGTCGCATGGGCAACCAGAAAGCCCGCACCACCCTCGGCTGGGACGAACACCGCTACGAACAGGTCAAAGGTTCCCTGGTGGCCAAAGGCCAGGTGGTCCTGGGTCGGGGCAGGGGTGGAAGTATTCGGTTGGCCGGAGGCAATGAGGGAAATGTGGGAAATGGGGGAAATGGGGGCAATGAGGTCAATGCGGGAAATGGGGGCAATGCGACCAAGGACCTGAAGCCTGGAACCCCAAGCCCAATGCACTCCCGTCCCCAAGGTGCGGCAGCAAAAGGCCCGAAGGGGACGGAGCCAACAGGTGCGGAGGCCTCAAAGCCCAAAGACCTGAAAGCCGCTCCGCCTCCGGCGGCCAGGGACCAGGCCATGGAGGAACAACAATTCCTCAAGGAGCTCGACAAGAAGCTCTGGACCGCCGCGGACAAGCTGCGCAGCAACCTCGACGCCGCCGTGTACAAGCACGCCGTGCTCGGCCTCGTCTTGTTGAAGGAGTGGTGGGATGCGCGGCTGGAGGGCGACAGGTCGAAGGTTTGGGCGTGCCGGCGCTCAAAAGCAACGCCGTCGGGCTCGGACTTTACCCCGGGCTCCGACCCGGGGCTCCAAGTCCTCGCGCCGAATACGGCGCTCCGGGCTTTCCGGTCCAATCCCTCGCGCGAAATGCGCGCCCGTTTTCAGTTTTCACTTCGCTGCATCTTGGACATGCCCCTCAAGAAATCCGACCTCCACTCCACCATCTGGCAGAGCAGCGACGTCCTGCCATGCGGCATGGAGATTAGCAGGTTGAACGAACAACTCGAAGCCAATTGAACTGGACCAAGATCTTCGGCGAAGTCAGTTCGATCAAGGTCAAGTCGATTACTGACCCCTTGTTCCGCTTCAGTCTGCTCTTCGCCGTTCTCGGAGGTGCCGTAGCCTGTCTTCCTGCGCCGGGAATTGTTTGGATGCTGCTCCTGGGTGGTAGTGGGCTCTTCTTGGTGATCGGCCTGATCTTCTACATCTACTTCGCCATCAAGTGTCCTGATTACTTGCGTTCGGAAAGCTTTCACATTAGCAAGCATTCCATTGACATGCTTGGTGATGACAAGAATCGCTTGAATCCGAACATGGACAAGATTCTCCCGATCGCAAATCCGTTCGCTAAGGACTCAGGGGCGTCTCAATTGGGACCCAAACCCGACCAGGAAGCATGAGAGCCTACCTGATCGTCATACACCCTGGGCACCTGCTCGATGGTTTCAACGAGGAGGAGTTCCACAAGAAGCTCACAACGGTGCAAGGGCTCATTAGCTGGTGGCACTACCTGCCGAACGCCTATATCATCCTCGTAGCCGATAATATCAATGCCAGTGGTGTTTCCGACTATGTCAGATCGATCATTGGCTCAAAGCACTTTCTGGTCACGCGATTCGATCCGTGGGACCACAACGGGTGGCTGCCTAAGGAGGCTTGGGACTGGATCAACGAGAACCGAGAACGACACAACTTGCGATAACCGCTTTCATGCCCCTCAAGAAATCCGACCTCTACTCCACCATCTGGCAGAGCTGCGATGCCCTGCGCGGCGGAATGGACGCCAGCCAGTACAAGAACTACGTGCTCACGATCCTCTTCGTGAAGTACATCAGCGACAAGTACGCCGACGCCGGACCGTATGCCGAGATCAAGGTGCCCAAGGGCGCCAGCTTCAAGGACATGGTGGCCTTGAAAGGCACGGACAACATCGGCGATGATATCAACAAGAAGATCCTCGGGCCGATTGCGGAGGCCAACAAGCTGAGCAAGTCCGATCTGGCCGACTTCGACGACCCGGTGCTGCTGGGTGATGGTCCGGAGAAGAAGGACAAGCTAACCGACCTCATCGCCATCTTCCAGGACCCGGCCCTCGACTTCTCGAAGAACCGTGCGGATGGGGACGACATCCTCGGCGATGCCTACGAGTACCTCATGCGGCACTTCGCCACGGAGAGCGGCAAGAGCAAGGGACAATTCTATACTCCTTCCGAGGTCAGCCGCATCATGGCCTCGCTCATTGGTATCGCGAACGCGAAGGTCACGAGCGACACTTCCATTTATGACCCGACCTGCGGGTCCGGATCCCTGCTGCTGAAGGTCGCCGATGCAGCGGGCACGGAGGTCACACTCTACGGGCAGGAGAAGGATGTGGCAACGGCCGGCCTCGCCCGCATGAACATGATCCTACACAATAGCCCCGGTGCATTGATCGAGGGCGGGGCCAGCACCATCGCCAACCCGAAGTTCAAGGAAGACAACGGCCTGCTGAAGACCTTCGACTACGTGGTGGCCAATCCGCCCTTCAGCGATAAGCGTTGGGGCCAGGGCATCAAGCCGAGCAAGGATGAGCACAAGCGCTTCGAGCCTTACGGTGTGCCGCCGCCCAAGCAGGGCGACTACGCCTACCTTCTCCACATCATCCGCTCGCTGAAGAGCACCGGCAAGGGAGCGTGCATCCTGCCGCACGGCGTGCTGTTCCGCGGCAATGCCGAGGCCGACATCCGCAAGAACCTCATCGAGCGCGGCTACATCAAGGGCATCATCGGCCTGCCGCCCAACCTCTTCTATGGCACAGGTATCCCGGCCTGCATAGTAGTGCTGGACAAAGCCGATGCGGAGAAGCGCCGCAAGGACCCTAAGGGCGGCATCTACATGATGGACGCCAGCGCGGGTTTCAAGAAGGAGGGTGCCAAGAACCGCCTGCGCGAAATGGACATCCACCGCATCGTGGACGTGTTCACCAAGCAAGAGCCCGTGAACGGCTACGCGCGACTGGTCACATGGGACGAGATCGAACGGAACGAGTTCAACCTGAACATCCCGCGCTACATCGACAGCCGCCCGCCCGAGGACATCCAGGACATCGACGGGCACCTGAACGGTGGCATCCCCGAGCGCGACGTGAACGCCCTGAAGCCCTATTGGGAGGTGTGCCCTGCCCTGCGCACCACCTTGTTCAAAGAGAACCGCAGCGGCTACGTGGACCTCGCCGTGGACAAGGCGGCGATACGCCCCGCCATACACGAGCACGCCGAGTTCAAGCAGTACAGCGCGGGCATGGAAGCGCACTACACCAAATGGCGCAAGCCGACGGTGACGAAATTGAAGGCGCTGGGCAAAGGCCTGCACCCCAAGCCCGAGGTGAAAGGGCTGGGCGAAGGCGTGCTGGCGCACTACGCGGGCAAGCCGCTCATCGGCGCCTACGATGTGTACCAGCTGCTCATGGACTACGCGGAGGAAGTGCTGCGCGACGACCTCTACATCCTCAGCGAAGAAGGCTGGGGCATCGGCGCGCAGGTGCGCGAGCTGCAGAAGGTGAAGGTGAAGAAGGACGACGGTGAGAAACTGGTGTGGGCCGAAGCGCACGATTACGCCATCGGCAAACGGCGCTTCAAGAGCGACCTGATACCGGGCACCTTGCTCGTAGCGCGCTACTTCGCGAAGGAGCAGACGGTGATCACCGAGTTGGCGGGCGCGGTGGAAAGCCTGAAGGCCGAACTGGATGCCCTGAACGAAGAGCACAGCGGCGAAGGCGGCGCCTTGAGCGCGGTTGACAACGTGAAGGATGCCTACAAGGCGTACGACGAGGCCTTGCTGGATGTGGCCGCTACTGTGGACGAGGCCATCGGCGACAACATCGAGAAGGCACGGACCGAACTGGCCGACGCCAACCGCCGCTTGCGCGAGTTGGAGGATGCGCCGGGCATACGCGCATTAGCCAATGCAAAAGGCAAGGTGACGCAGACCTTGGTGAAAGCACGGAACAAGAGCACGACCGATCCGGACGAGTTGATGCTCACGGCGGACTACCTGGCAATGGTGGCCAAGAAGAAAGAGGCTAACGATGCCTTGAAGCCTTTGTTGGAAAAGGCCGAACAACTCGCCACCAAGCGCCTGAAGGACGAACCCGAGCACGAGGATGTGCAAGAGCTACGCATCCTTACCCAATACCTGGAGCTGAACGAAGCGCTAAGCGGCAAGAAGGCCGAACTGAAGAAGCGCAAGGAGGAACTGGATGCGCTGCTGCACGCCAAATACCCCACCCTCAGCGAGGCCGAGGTGAAGATCCTGGTGGTGGAGGACAAGTGGATGGATACACTCAGCGCAGCGGTGCATGGCGAAATGGACCGCATCAGCCAGCGCCTGACCGGTCGCGTGGCCGAATTGGGTGAACGCTACGGTCGCACCATGCCGTCACTGGCCGATGATGTGGAAACACTCGCGGCGAAAGTGGAGGGCCACTTGAAGCAGATGGACTTCGCATGGAACTGATCGAGGCTCCGGTGAGTGAGGAAGTGCAACCCGGATTTCGGAGAACCGAGGTCGGCGTCTTTCCGGTGGACTGGAAGATCCGGACGCTAGGCGACGAGTGCCAGACGATCACAAAGGGCACAACTCCAACCTCAATTGGCAAACACTTCCAGCAGTATGGAATCCGGTTCATCAAGGCAGAGAGTCTGACCGACGATGGTGCTGTGCGGCCAGAATTCATTGCTTACATCAACGAGGAGACACACCGTTTGCTCCGCAGGTCACAGCTGCAATCAAATGATGTCCTGTTCTCCATTGCCGGCGTGCTGGGGAGAGTTGCTGTTGTGCCCAATAGCATTCCGCCGGCCAATACGAACCAGGCGCTTGCCATCATTCGGCTATCAGGAGACTCGAAGCTGGACGTTGGCTATCTCACGCGAGTGCTCAGAAGCGCTGCGATAAGCACACACATCTTCGGAATCAACGTTCAAGCAGCACAAGCAAACTTGTCGCTGAAGAACGTCAGTGAGTTTCCAATACCCACACCGCCGTCCAAGGATGAACAACGCGCCATAGCCACGGCGCTTTCCGATGCCGACTCGCTATTGAGCAGCTTGGAGCAACTCATCGCCAAGAAGAAGGCCATCAAGCAAGGGGCGATGCAGGCCTTGCTCACCCCGCCGGGTCAGCCGGGGCATAAGCGCTTGCCGGGGTTCAAGGGGGCGTGGGAACCCCAAAAGGTTGAAGAAGTCATCGGGGATTACTTCTCCGGGCCCAGTCCAACATGCGAGGAGAGGAACGTGCGGGGTGACGAGTGGGGCGTATTGAAGACGACCGCGACCACTTGGGAATACGGCTGGGATTGGCGGGCACACAAGACCCTCCCTCGTTCTTTCTGGGGGCGATCCCACATTGAACTGCGAGCGGGGGATGTCATTGTGACCAAGGCGGGACCACGCAGTCGAGTTGGGGTGAGTTCCTGGATCGATTTCGTTCCACCACGGATCATCCCTTCCGGCAAGATGATCGCCCTTCGTCCAAACCAGGACAAGGTCATGCCCTTCATGCTCTCTTCTGCTATCGCTGCGAGACCCGCACAGGTCTTCCTAGACCAAAGGACCACGGGTATGGCCGAAAGCCAGATGAACTACGAGAACGCCGCGCTTCTCCAGTGTCCGCTCCTGTTGCCACCGGTGAAAGAGCAGGTCGCGATTGGTGAGGTCATCACGGACATGGCCAACGAGGTGAGGGCACTTGAAGAAAAGCTTGAGAAGCTGCGCAATGTGAAGCAGGGCATGATGCAGGAATTACTGACGGGGAGGAAGAGACTAGTTTGAGAATCACGTTCGATGCCAGTACCAAATGAAGCTCATTGGGGTCCCGATGGAAACGGCGGCTCCTTGGATTATGGCCAAGTCCGTGCGATAACGAATGACAGCGAGCGGATTCGCCTATTGAAGCTTCGACTGGAAGCGCTCTTTATCAATTCCTGTGAGGTTCTCTATACGACCAAGAGCGCGTTCCCTTTAGTGACGATGACATGCATCGGCATTGAAGCATTGGCGTCCATCTTCGAGTCGGACAAGCTGAAGAAGGCCATAGCCGAAGAGACCACAGAAGAGAAAGAGGAACGCAAGAAGAAAAAGAAGAAAGGCCAGCGAGCGTCTTTCATTGCAGTCTGTTGCCGGTTCGACCAACGCTTAGCTCAGAAGTTCAGCAAGAAGTTCCGGACCAAGTTGGAACAGATGTGGCCTGACAACAAGGATATCCACGAAATTGATTGCCTTGCCGGACTCATCTACCGCTATCTCAGGAATGAGCTCGTCCATGGATTCCAGGCAAAAGGCGTTTACCTGGACTACAATGACACGGACACTTTCTTCGTGAACGAGGAATCCGCCTACATGGTCATCAACCCAGGCTGGTTCTGGTTAACCTACAAGAAGGTCTTCAACAAGTACTTCGATGAGCTTGTGACTGAGGGGTCCAAGGCGCGCAACAACTGTACTCAGCGAATCAGTGATATGCTCAAATAGAGATGATCCAGCATACAGGAAAGAAGCAAGTGTCCGAATTGTTCGGTTCGGACAACAAAATCACCTATCACATACCACGCTACCAGCGCGAATACATCTGGAGCAAATGGAACTGGGAGGCACTCTTCGATGACTTGCTGGAGAGCGAGGGGGCGCACTTCCTCGGCTCCATCATCTGCATCAATACTGAACTGGATTCGAGCAAGCCAGCACGCTTGGAACTGGTGGATGGGCAGCAGCGGATGACCACGATCAGCATCCTCTACCTTGTCCTGTATAAGATCCTGAAGGAAGAGCTGCCAGATGCCACGGACCAGGATCGCCAGCTCAGCCTCATGCTGCTGAAGAACAGGATTGTGGTTAGCAATACCGACAAGCTTCGCCTCACGCCCTCCTATACAAGCTTCAATTTCGATGACTACGAGTGGTTGGTCTCCGAAGAGATCGACAAGGTGCGCGTGGCGCGCAAGCCCAAGTTCTTGGGCAACCGGCGGCTGAGCAAGGCCTTCTGGTATTTCCATGAACGGCTCACCGAAGTGGATGACCAAGAACGGCGTTTGTTCAACTACGAAGCGATCGAGGGTTTCTTGGAGAAGGTCAACGAGGCCATTCTCGTGAAGATCGACGTGGCCACACATGCCGACGCCTTCACCCTGTTCGAGACACTGAACAATCGTGGGGTGCCTTTGTCGGCCATCGACATCATTAAGAACAAGCTTCTCGGACAACTGGAGAGGATCGAACCGGAGGGTTCGTTGACCCGAAACTTCGAGCGGTGGAATGCCATATTGGAGAACCTGACCGAAGAGTACAATGTCCAGGAACGCTTCCTGCGGCAGTTCTACAACGCGTTCAGGCAAATTCCCGGCATCGAAGTGGAGAAGGCCCCCAAAGCACTGCGTTCCAATCTCATCAGGATCTACGAGACGCTCATCGATCGTGATGTTCACGGGACCTTTGATCGACTGGAGGAGGCCTCCGGCATCTATGCAAGCCACATCAAATACGAGGACGGGGAACAGCCCGAGGAGCTTGTGCGCGCTCTCCGGAATCTGGAGAATGTGACGGGTGCGGACGCGTACATGCTGTTGCTCTTCGTGTCGAAGCGCTTCGGCATTTCAACAGAAGAGAAGGTGAAGCTCGTCGACCTGCTTTGCCGGTACTTCATCCGCCGGAATGTGACGGACACACCGCCTACCCGCGACCTCACGAACTACTTTATGCTGATGATCGCGGAGGCCGACGGCATGGCCAACTACAACTACGACCGGATGCGCGAGATCATCCTGAGCCATGGCAAACCAGCCAGTGATGACCTATTCGAGGAGAAGCTGAAGGGTGACCTGTACATGGAGAACGTGGGAGCCACGCGCTACATTTTGTCCTCTCTTGAACTGGCCATGAGCGCGACGCGAGAGCGCTACACGAACTTCTACGCAAGGAACAACACCCTCTTTGTCTGGACCGTGGAGCATGTCTTGCCCCAGGGTGAGAACATCCCACAGCATTGGGTGGACATGATAGCAAAGGGGAACAAGGAGGAGGCCGAACGGATACGCGCCAGTTGGTGCCATAAGCTCGGGAACCTCACGCTTACCGGTTACAATTCCCAGTTGAGCAACGAGGCACTGAGCAAGAAGCAGGATAAGAAGGGGCAGGACGGTAAGTTCATCGGCTTCAAGAATGGGCTGGCCTTGAATGAACCGATCAAGGATGTCGACCGCTGGACGGAGGGGCAGATCAAAGACCGTACGGATACGCTGGTCAAGAAGGCGTTGGAGATATTCAAGTTATAGAATGCCAATGAGCGACGTCGGCAAACCTGAGCGCGAGACTCAGAACCGGGCGGTGGCCCTGTTCCGGGACCAGCTGAAGTATGCCTACCTCGGCAACTGGGAGGAGCGGCCGAACAACAGCAGCGTGGAGCCGGAACTGGTCACGGCCTATTTAGAGAAAGCGGGGTACAGCGCGGCGCACATCAAGCGCGCGCTGGAGAAGCTCACCAACGAGGCCGACAACCCGACCCGCAGCCTCTACGACAACAACAAAGCGGTGTACAACCTGCTGCGCTATGGCGTATCCGTGCAGGTGGCGGCCGGGGAGAACTACACCACCGTCCAGCTCATCAACTGGAAGGAGCCGACCAAGAACGACTTCGCCATCGCTGAGGAGGTTACGCTCTACGGCAACTTGGAACGGCGGCCGGACATCGTACTCTACGTGAACGGCATCGCCGTGGGCGTGCTGGAGCTGAAGCGCAGCAGCGTCACCATTGGCGACGGCATCCGGCAGAACATCAGCAACCAGCGCAAGGAGTTCAACCAGCAGTTCTTCAGTACGGTGCAATTCGTCTTCGCCGGCAATGACAGCGAGGGCCTGCGCTACGGCACTATCGGCACGCCGGAGAAGTACTTCCTGAGCTGGAAGGAGGACGAGGCCGACAACGCAGGCTACAAGCTGGACAAGTACCTGCTGAAGATGTGCGCTAAGGAGCGGCTCATCGAGCTGATGCGCGACTTCGTGCTCTTCGATGCGGGCATGAAGAAATTGCCGCGCGTGCACCAGTATTTCGGCATCAAAGCAGCGCAGGAGCATGTAAACGCCAACAAGGGCGGCATCATCTGGCACACGCAGGGCAGCGGCAAGAGCATCGTGATGGTGCTGCTGGCCAAGTGGATCCTGGCCAACCGGCCGCACGCGCGCGTGGCGGTGATCACCGACCGCGACGAACTGGACAAGCAGATCGAGGACGGTTTCCGCGACGGCGGGGAGAAGCCCTACCGCACCAGCAGCGGCGCTGACCTGATGGCTCAACTGGGTCAGGCCACGCCGAGGCTCATCACTTCTCTCGTCCACAAGTTTGGGCAGCGCGGGGTGAAGGACTTCGATGCCTTCATCAAGGACTTGGAATCGAAACCCAGCACGGTGGTCGGTGAGCTCTTCGTGTTCGTGGACGAATGCCACCGCACACAGAGCGGGAAGTTGCACCGCACGATGAAGGCCCTGCTGCCCGGCGCGACCTTTATCGGTTTCACCGGCACGCCGCTGCTCAAGGCTGACAAGAAGACATCCGAAGAAGTATTCGGCGGATACATACACCGATACAAGCACAACGAGGCCGTGGAGGACGGCGTGGTGCTGGACATGGTGTACGAGGCGCGGGACATCGAGCAGGAATTGGGGTCGAAGGAGAAAGTGGACGCCTGGTTCGACGCGAAGACCAAAGGGCTGAACGAATGGCAGAAGGCCGCGCTGCGCGAACAATGGGGCACCATGCAGCGGGTGCTCAGTTCGCGTAGCCGCATGGATCGCGTGGTGAGCGACATCGTCTTTGATTTTGGCACGCGGCCCCGCCTGAGCGACGATAGAGGCACGGCCATCCTCGTGGCCAACACCATGTACGAGGCTGCCAAGTACTACACGCTCTTCCAGAAGAGCGCGTTGGCAGGCAAGTGTGCGGTGGTCACCTCGTACGACCCGCAAGCCCGCGACATCACCTTGGAGGACACCGGCGAAGCCACCGAGACGGACAAGAAGTTCCTGTACCGCACCTACACCGAGCTGCTGAGGGATGTACAGGCGGAGCCGGACAAGTCGAAGACCGAGGTCTACGAGGACCACGTTAAAGAGCTGTTCAAGACGCAGCCCGCGAACATGAAGCTGCTGATCGTGGTGGCCAAGTTGCTCACCGGCTTCGATGCGCCCAGCTGCACCTACTTGTACATCGATAAGCATATGCAGGACCATGGCCTGTTCCAGGCCATCTGCCGCACCAACCGCTTGGATGGCGAGGACAAGGTGAACGGCTTCATCATCGACTACAAGGACCTGTTCAAGCACTTGGTGAACGAGAAGGGCACCGGGGCGCTACAGGTATACACCAGTGCGCTGGACGACAGCGACGAACCCGGCAAGCCGCAGGAGATACTGATGCAGGACCGGCTGGCCAAGGGCAAGGAGCGGCTGGACAATGCGCTGGAGGCTGTCGCGCTGCATGTGGAACCGGTGCAACCGCCCAAGAGCGAGCTGGACCACATCCACTACTTCTGCGGGAACATCGAGATCGAGACGGACCTGAAGGAACGCGAGCCGATCCGCGCAGGGCTTTACAAGGCGGTCGCTGGCCTGGTCCGTGCCTATGCCAACATCGCAGACGAACTGGAAGCCGCCGGTTATTCAACATCCGACATCGAGCGCATCAAGAACGACCTGGACCGCTACCTGAAACTGCGCGAGGTCATCCGCCATGCTGCCGGAGAGACCATCGACCTGAAGAGCTACGAGGCCGACATGCGCCACTTGCTCGATACCTACATCGATGCCTCGGAGCCCAGGAAGATCTCGCCCTTTGAGGACATCCCGCTCCTGGAGCTGTTGCAGAAGACCGGGCTGGATGAAGTGATCGCCCAACTTCCTGAAGGCATCCGGAGCAATAAGGACGCCATTGCGGAGACCATTGCGAACAACGTGCGCAGCAAGATCATCAAGGACCATCTGAACGACCCGGCGTTCTATGAGCGCATGAGCATACTACTGGCCGAGATCCTCGCAGATCTTCGGGAGCGAAAGAAGGAGTATGCCGAATCATTGCGCCGCTTGCTCGATCTGGCCAACCGCGTGCAGGAGGGCGTGGCAGAAGGCACCCCAGCTTCGTTGGATACACGGGGCAAGCGTGCGCTCTACAACAATCTGGACAAGGATGAAGCACTTGCACTACGCGTGCATGAGGCGATATTGAAGTCGCGCCCGGACGGGTGGCGCGGCATCCACGCGCGCGAACAGAAGATCAAGAACACGCTGTTCCAGATCCTCGGTCTTGAGACTGCGGTCGAGCGTATCTTCCCCATCATCAAACAACAACCGGAATACTGATGACGGAGGTGCTGAGCCTGGGCGACGTGAGCGTGGATGTGATCAAGAAGGACATCAAGAACATCCATTTGAGCGTGTATCCACCTACAGGCCGCGTTCGTATTTCGGCGCCCTTGCGAATGCGTACCGAGACCATCCGAGCCTTCGCCATCGGCAAACTCGGTTGGATACGGCAGCACCAGAGGAAGATCAAGGCCCAGCCCCGTGAGGCACCTCGCGAGTATTTAGATCGGGAAAGTCACTACGTATGGGGCAAACGGTACATGATGCGGTTAGAGGAGGTGGAGGCACCATCCGAAGTCGTTGTGAAGCACAATAAACTGTTGTTGCGGATTCGCCCCGGCACAAGTGCCGCGAAAAAGCAAGCCGCACTGGACGAATGGTATAGACATCAATTGAAGACAGAAGCATCTGTGCTTATAGAGAAATGGGAAGAGATTCTCGGCGTGCAAGTCGCCCACGTCTATGTGCAGCGCATGAAGACGAAATGGGGAGGTTGTAGTCCGGCTACACGAACGCTTCGTCTGAACTCAGAGCTGGCGAAGAAACCCAAGGAGTGTGTGGAGTACATAGTAGTGCATGAGTTGATGCACCTTCTTGAGCCAACCCACAATGCGCGATTCATTTCACTGATGGACCTGCATTTACCCAAGTGGAGACATCATCGTGACGCCATCAATGGCCTGGCCCTACGTGCTGAGGCATGGTAGAAAGTGCATTCCGCGTGAGCGATTGGAGCGACACCCCGCAGGCCGGTAATCCGGCCGAGGAGTACAGCGGAAAGCGCGACCCGGCTGCATTTGAGCCGGGGCACGCCCAAAGCAACATCAACCAGAAGGGCCGCCTTGTAAGCACCCCCTGAAATGTAAGCCCCCCCTGAAACAGGTGCAGGTGAACGTAGAAACACCTAACCTTGATCAGGATGAAGAAGAGCAGATTTTCGGAGGCGCAGATCGTTGGGATGCTGCGCGAGCATGAAGCGGGCAAGAAGGTCGGGGACCTGTGCCGGGAGCACGGGGTGAGCCAGCCGACGTTCTACCAATGGAAGGCCAAGTACAGCGGCCTGGACGCCAACCAGCTCAAGGAGTTCAAGAAGCTGAAGGCCAAGTACGCGCGCCTTGAGAAGATGTACATCGAGGCGCAGAAGTACGCCATCCAGCAACCCCTGATCGAAAGCCTGCTTGCGTGAGTAAAGGAAGGCGAGATCGCCATACCGGAAAGCCTGCAGGTCACTTCCAAGAAGCCCTTTCCAAGTTCAGAACAGGGTGCCTGTCGATCACATACTGTGGTCTTCATAATTTCCAACTCGCAACAAATCACATGGCCATGAAAATGAAAATTAGTTTGACCGCTTTTGTCCTCGTTTGCATACCATGCTGGCTGCGCGGCCAGTCGACAACCGAGGAGGAATTCAACTATTTGAGCCGAGGCTATCAGATCCAGTTGGAAAGTGGTCTTGACATGAAGAAGGATTACCGCCTTGAACTCTTGGACAGAACTACATTGCCGATCCACAACGCAGCGCGTTCAGTGGAGTTCAGCGGACTATATCGTGAAGGAACGGACAAGCCCTGTGCGTACTTGGTCACATTGGGTCAAGGCGACAACACATTGAAGAACTACCTCTGCATTCCAAGCTATGATGCTCCGGATGCGCTATGGGATAGGGCTTTCCAGGAGATGACTGAACGATTGGGGAAGGATCCCGATGCTTATGCGGCCGTCTTCCTTGCATCACTGCGCTTTGCCGCATCTGAAGGTCGCAGAGGAGGCCACAGTCTGTTCGACCCCAACATGGTCTATATGCCGTCAGACAACGATGAAGATATGGGTCCATATGCGTCATGCAAAGACCGTAGTCTGATCTACCGCGTGTCTCCAGTGCCGGGTGGCAAAGGGCCAGGACGTGTTGTTCTTAATGTGATCATTGATCGTTCGGGTAAGGTTTTTAGCGTGGATCAGGATCTAATGTCCAGCACTACCGCATCCGCTGATCTCTACGGTCGAGCAAAGGAGGCAGCGCTCAAGTGTCGATTCAATGGAGACCCAAATGCTCCCATTCAGGACGCATGTAAGCTCACTTTTACTTTTCATTGAGTGTCGCACACTTCCCCGCAAGATCCCATAGCGTGGACCCTGCGGAATTCGGAACTAGCGGTGCACCCCGACCTGTATGGACCCGCCCGGCAATGATGGGCCCGGCGATCGCGGCCCGGGCGTTGCGCCCATCGCGGTGACGGATCTGGACCGGATGAGCATCGTGCAGTATGGACAGGTGGAGAAGAAGTTCTATGTGAGGGTGTGAGGGTTACATGGTCCGGCTCCAAGGCATGGGCCTGCCCGCTGTGGACCGATCCATGCCTTCCAGCATTTCGGGTCCATCTTCCTTTGGCAGCGCAAGGCGCTGATGGCGCAGAAGACCGGGAGGTGGGATAGGGGGTCGTAAATTGTTGCCGCGATGAAACAGGTCGTACTGGATACGGCAATTGCCCGGACCCCGCGCGAGGTATACACCCTGCTGGAAAGGGAGGACTTGAAGTCGGGTGACGACCTGAAGGTGTTGCAGAAACCAGCATCCGATAGGGAGACTTTGATGGCCGTGCTGGTCATCGCGTTGATGGCCGTCCTATGGTACATGAGTTCGAAGGCGAAGAAGGAGAAGGAACGGATCGCCGCCGAGATCCTGGACGACGTGTTCGGCAAATACAACAGCGCCGAGGAATTGGGAAAGGAGCTGAAGGAGGAGTTCAACATCTCCGTGACCACCGAGACGCTGCCGGCCGTGCCGGGCGGCTGGTCGCAGCTGAGCATGGGCACCTTCGAGCGGGCCGCTTACGGTGATGACGAACCGGACATCAGCCACATCGCCGTGCGGGAGCCGAACCCGGCGTACAAGCCATGGAAGAAGGACGTGTAGTGCGCGTGGCCTTCCAGCAGGCCGATGGGGAACTGAAGCTGCGTCCGGCGGTGGTGCTCAAGCGGATGGGCGCCGACCGGGATCTGTTGGTATGCGCCATCAGCAGCAAGCTCCATCGCGAAATGCCCGGTGTGGACGTCGTGGTGGATCAGCAACACCCGGACTTCCCCGGCATGGGTCTTCCGTTCCCATTGCTGATCCGAAGCGCCTACCTCACGACGGTGCCCTTGAGCGCTGTGCAGGATCCCATTGGTGCGGTGCGCCCGGAGACGCTGCGACGCATCGTGGCCCAACTGACGACCTATCTGAACGCGCGATCACATCCGCGCGGATCTCCTCCGGTCCCCGCCGGGTCACACAGCATGGACCTTGCGGCATTCGGTACAAGCCGTGCAGCGTGACCTGCATGGACACGCCTGGCAATGACGGGCCCGGCGACGGCAGCCCCGGCATTGCGACCATCAAGGACCTAAACCTGGACCGGATGCGCATCGTGCAGGTTGGGCAGGTGGCGAAGAAGTTCTTTGCGGGGGTGTGAGGGGGCGGGCAACTGTGGCCGGCAGGATCCCCCGCCTTCACAGCGATCCGGACCTATCTTTGAACAAGACCACCTACCCATGAAGACCACGCGCGAACTGACGGCCATCATCGAGCGGGAAGGCAACGGATATGTGAGCTTGTGCCCCGAACTGGACGTGGCCAGCCAGGGCGATACCATCGAGGAGGCCCGCGCGAACCTGGTGGAGGCGCTGGAGCTGTTCTTCGAGGCGGCATCGACCAGCGAAGTGCGTGAGCGGTTGCACGAGGAGGTCTTGGTCACGCGGGTGCGGATCGCCGTCTGATGCACACGCTCAGCGGAAAGGAGGTTTCGCGATCCTGGCGAAGCACGGTTTCGTGCAGGTGCGCCAGCGTGGAAGTCACGTTATCATGCAACGGCAAATGGAGGGCACCACCATAACAGTGCCCGTTCCCGACCACAAGGAATTGCGCATCGGTACCTTGATGTCCATCATCCGGCAAAGCCGTTTGGATCGTTCCTTGTTCGCAAAGTGAGCAAATGCCCATGCGGATCGGTCAGGGTAATTTGAACAAGGATCTGGCCAGGATGCCCAATACGCAGGTGGCGAAGAAGTGCTTTGCGGGGGTGTGAGATGGAAGCGCTCGAACCCATCCTCCACCGCACTCTCACCGCCTTCGGCCGCTCCATCCTGGACACCCCCTGGTATGGCCTGGAGCGCGAGGCGGTGAGCTGGTACGCCTTCGGCTTTCTGGTGAAGGCCTGCCGGCCCGGCGCCCTGCTGCACGATCCCGGCCACCTGGCCATCGCGGGGCGCATGCCCGCCACGCGCAGCCACACCAAGGCCCGCGTGTGCAAGGACCTGGTGATCTGGCCCCGGCCCGGACCGCCCCGTGCACACGCCCCTGACCGTGCTGGAGTGGAAAGCCGACCGCGACACCTTCATCCCCGACGACCTGCGCAAGCTGCAGGAGTACACCACCGCCTACCCGGCCTGCTCGGCATCGTGGTGACCTTCAGCGCGAAGCGGAGGCAGGTGCTCCGCGCGGCGAAGGTGTGGCAGGGGCAGGTGGAGGAGGGGTGGTTGGAGGTGTGCTAGCCCAGCGCCCATTCCACCAGCAGGAAGTCCTCCGGCCTGAGCCCGCGTTGCAGCGCGGCGTCCAGCCAACGGACCTGCGTGTCGCGGATCCGGTCCTTCCTCTGCTTTTTGCTTTCGGCGAACACGAGCCTGTCGCCTTTCCACGCCAGCACGTCCCAGCAACCGCTGTAGGTGCCACCATTGGCCTGTGCGATGGCCTGCAGCTTGTCCTTCACCCAGGCCTCCTCGATCGGGATGTGCGCCTGTGCACCCGGTCCTCCCGGTTTCCATTCGCGCCACAGGGCAGGTGCATGCATGTGGCCGTAGGTCTCCACCCAGCGGCCCTGCCAGCCGTCGGCCTCGAACAGCCGCAGGATGGCCACCTCGGCGAATTGCGGTCGGCCGTCCACGTCCAGGAGGTCCTTGCCGCCGAAGGTGTGGACGGTTTTGCTGCCGGTGTAATGCGCGAATACCGGCCGGCAAAGCGGGATGGGCGCATCGCCCAGCAGCATTTGGTCCGTAGGGTGCAGGGTCGGGGGGAATGGGGGCATGGGTCGCGCAGGGGGCAAGTTCGGCAACGCGAATAAAGTGCAACCTCCCCCAGTTCTCATACCGATCCGAACAAGAGGCTACCGGGCCAGTAGGTCGGGATCGGAAGGGCGCTGGCGGCCGATCGCTTGGTGCAGGCTTTCGCCTCTCCGCTTACCCCCTCCTTCCACGTGCCCGCCTTAACTTCCGGAACGTCACCCGGCCATGCGCCCACACGGACCGCTGAACACTTCCCCATGAAAAAGCTCCTGCTCCTCCTGCTACTCCTACCCGGACTGCTCTTCGCCCAATCGCCCCAGGCCTTCAATTATCAGAGTGTCGTGCGCGATGCCGGTGGTGAACCCATCTCGGGGCAGCCCGTGTCCTTCCGGATGACCATCCAGCAGGGCAGCGCCCTCGGTCCGGTGGTGTACGCGGAAACGCACGGCACGACGACGAACGCGCTGGGACTGGTCACGCTGCCGATCGGGCAGGGCACCGTGCTCAGCGGCAGCTTCCCGGCCATCAACTGGGGATCAGGGCCCTACTTCCTGCGCTCCGAACTCGACGTCACCGGTGGCAGTTCCTACGTCGATCTGGGCAGCATGCAGCTGCTGAGCGTGCCGTACGCGCTGTATGCGGGCGGCACCACCGGCGGGGGCAACACGCTGGATCAGGCCTACGACCAGGGCGGCCCGGGGCAGGGCCGCAGCATCCAGGTGGATGCCGGAGAGGTGGACCTCGGCACCGCCACGCCGAACGGCATCGCCTTGCGGACCACGCACAACAGCACCGGGGTGGCCATCGTGGCCAACAGCCAGGACCCCGCCAACACCTTCAGCACCATCCAGGCCGGTACGAACAGCACGTCCACCCAGGCCTCCGCGGTGGTCGGCAACAGCACCGGTGCGGCCTGGGGCGTGAGCGGACAGGTAAGCGCGACCGCGACGGCCCAGAGCGCCGTGTACGGCAGCAACCTGCGCACCAACGGTGGGCACGGCGTCCTGGGGATCGGATTCAATGGAACAGTGGGCCAGACGAACTACAGTTCCGGCAATGCGGTGTACGGCGAGAACTTCGACGCCATCGCGCCCCTGGGCAACGGGATCGGTGTGGCCGGCAAGGGGTACTGGGGCGTGGTGGGTGAGGACCGCTACCTGGGCGGTGTCGCCGGCGCGTATGGCGTGCTGGCCAATGGTGATCTCGGCGCTACCGGTGTCAAGTCCTTCATCATTGATCATCCGCTGGACCCGGCGCAGCGTTTCCTGAAGCACTTCAGCCTGGAGAGCAACGAGGTGCTGAACGTGTACCGCGGCAACGTCACCTTCAACGCTGACGGCGAGGCCGAGGTGCAAATGCCCGATTACTACGCGGCCATCAATACCGACCCCAGCTACCAGCTGACCCCGATCGGAGGCTGGATGCCGCTGTACATCAAGGAGGAGCTGCAGGTCGATCGCTTCGTCATCGCCGGTGGTACCCCCGGCGGCAGAGCTTCCTGGACGGTGCAGGCCCAGCGCAACGATCCCTACCTGCGGCAGCATCCCGAAAAGCGGGCGGTGGACGTGCCCAAGCGGGCAGGGCAGCAGGGCCGCTACTTCATGCCGGAACTCTACGGCCAGGGGCCGGACCGGGAATTGATCACCGCACCCGCGGAGAAGACGGAGCAGGTGGAGTTGGAGATGCGTTGAGGGGTATTCCCGCCATCATCGCGAGGATCGGTGTGGGTCGATCCGGCTATGGATCGATCGGACCAAGCCGTCCGTGGCACGCCGCCGCTGAAGCCATGGCGTGCAAAGCGATCTCATCATCGGGAGATGGACGCAAGAGATCCCACCAAGCGTGGGGAGATCGCTTCGGGCGCTGGCAAAAGCCCAGCGACCCTCGCGATGACGTCGTTGGATGATGATCGCGTGATCCATTAGCGTATCCAACACACCACCCCATCCGTCATCGCGAGGATCGGCGCGGACCAGTGAGGCCACAGGCCGATCGGGCCAAGCCGTCCGCAGCGATCTCATGATCGGGAGACGGAACAAGAGATCCCGCCAAGCGAGGGGAGATCGCTTCGGGCGCTGGCAAAAGCCCAGCGACCCTCCCGATGACGTCGTTGGATGATGATCGCGTGATTCTTCAGCGAACCCGCACATCACCTTATCCGTCATCGCGTGGATCGGCGCGGAGGGGCTTTGTCGTTGGATGTGTTCGCGATCAGCGCCGCGATCCTTTCGAGGATCCCGCTGCCCGATCACGGAATTAGTTCGATCTTGGGTAAGGAACCGACCACCCCATGGACCAACCCACGAACGAAAAGCGGAGAACGGGACCCGGACAGGTGCTCCTGCTGATGGCGGGGCTCTGCTGGGGGGCGCAGGCCTCGGCCCAGCTGAAGGCCGCACGGGTGGAACTGCCGGGGGATGACAGGAAGCAGGAGCTGGCGGTGGAACAGCGCCTGATGCATGCCGGTGCCGTGGACGCGGAGGGGGTGCGGAAGGTGCTGCTGAAGGAACTCGGGAGCGATTTCCACGGTCCGGCCCATGTGACGTTGGTGACGGCGGACGGCATCCGGAGCCTGCCGTTCGGCCCGGCTGCAGACGACGGGCGCACGCGGGATGTGGCCATCCTGGCCGTGCGGGGCCAGAGCACGATGCAGTTCTACCACCTGGACGAGTTCCACGTTTTCTGGCGCGACACCATCGCCGTATTCGACACCCTGGCCATGGTGCTGGCCCGGCTGCCGGGTGCGCAGCCCGGGGCCGTGGTGCTGGAGGACCTGGGCATGCCCGGGTCGATGGCCACGCCGATGCCGGTGCACACGCCGGAGGGGGGCGGTGCGCCGCGCTTCCTGCTGGTGCCGCCGCCGCAGGATGATGGGGAAGAACGCATGGAACGCCGTCTGGCGGTGCGTTCCCTCCGCAATGCCGCCATGAACGACTCGGCCCTGTTCGTGTTCCTGGGCGCCGGACCCCGGCAGCGGGTGGTGGAGTTCGCCACCCTGATCGACCGGACGCTCGGCCTTTCCGACAGCGACCTGACGGCCCACGTGGAGGCCTACGTGCGTGCGTGGTACGGCCGGCCCGTGCTGGAGGACCTGCACCGGCTGCTGCGCGCGGAAAAGCTGGTGGACTGACCGTGGACAAGCTGCTGCAGTTCGCGATCTTCTTCCTGATGTACGCGGGCCTGCTGATCATGGTGGCCCCGGCCGTCCGCCGATCCACCACGTCCCGCTGGCTGTTCATCGGCTGCTGGTCCCTCTACATGGCCGTGCAGGTCGTCTTCTTCGGCGACGTGCTGCCGGTGCGGTTCGGCGAGGAGCGTTCGTCCATCGGATGGAGCACCCTGTTCATGGGCAAGGAACGCAAGGCGGCCCATGACTTCCTCCAAAAGAACTGCACCCTGATCGACGTGTCCGCCGACATCGAACTGGTGCCAGCGCAGAACGTGCCGGACGACAGCCTCAGCGTGGTGATCACCCACCGCGGTCGACTGCTGCGTCTGATGCGCTTCCTGGCCCACCATCAGGACCTGTTCGACATCGTGGTGCAGGACGTGTATTTCCAGCATGGCCTTCCCGAGGATCCGGCCCTGCGCGCGCAATTGGTCCTGCTCGCCGACAGTGGCAGGCTGGCCATGGCCCATGACCGGTCCCTGGCCACCGATCGGACGATCTACGATGATCCCCGGTTGCGCAACGCTTTCGGCGAGGTGCGGGAAGGGCTGGTGGGCGACCTCTATTTCCAGAACACCATCGTCGGCGCCACCGACCGCGCGGACGACCCCGTGCCCTTGAGCCTGCCGTACCGGGCCTACTGCCTGTTGAACAAAGTGGACTCCCTGGAGTGGCTGGACCATCTCTTCGGGCTGGCCTACGAACCATCAGCGAAGAACCCGGGCTGGATCGAACTGCGGCATCCGCCCTTGTTCCTGATGGCGGAGCCGGACGAGGGGCTTTGGAACGGGCTGCTCGATCTGCTCGGCGTGGAGCAGCAGCGCGTGGCCACACGGGATGGGCTGGGGCTCGGGCGCGCGGACGGCATGGAGGCGCTGGCCATGCCGATGGGGCGCCTGGTGAAGGAGATCGATGAGGACCCCGAGGCCCCCTTCCTGCAGGCGATGCTCCGGCAGCGCATGGCGGAGGAAGGTCCGCACATCCTGGTGATCGGCGACTTCCTGGACCCCGGAAGGGACAGGCACCTCACCGTGCAGGGCGAGATGCAGGGCGCCCTGATGGTGACCAATTTGATCTATGAATTCCTGAACGGGCGGCACAGGCGTCCATTCCGCATCTTCTTCCTCATATGGGCATCGCTCGCGCTGATCCTGGCGCTCCTGGTGTGGCGCTGTTCGCGGCCCGCGCACGCTCCGCCTCCCCCTTCGCGCCATCGGGGGTGGCGCATGGTCCGCCGGGCGGTGCATGGGCTTTTCGTCCAGGAGTTCCACTATTGGGCGCTCTTCATCCTGTTGTTCGTGCTGCAGGTGTGGTTGCACCGCATCGTGAACATCATGGCGTTCGCCATGCTGTTGAGCGTGGTGGAGCTGGTATTGCGGGCCTACCTGCCGCCCGATCGCGCCTGATCGCCGCGCCTACTTTCCGGTCAGCCGCAGCACCAGATCGCCCTTGCGATCGCCGGTGTTCATCAGCCGGCCGTACTGCGGCTTCGGGATCTGCGCCCCGGGTTCGGTCTGCCGCGCCTGCTTGATGTCGGCGATCACCTGATCGTAGAGGTGCGACGATTCGAGGTAGGGACGGTCGTTCTTCTCGAGCGTGCGCAGCAAGGAACCGAAGAAGAAGCTGTCGTCCGGAACCACGTCCAGGTCGCCACTGGTCATCACCCGCCGCGAGCGCTTGGTCATCAGCTCGCGCAGGTCCGTATCGATGGCGACCGCCTCGACCGGGTTCATTTCCAGGTTCTCGCGAAAAATGGCGCCGCCGAAACAGACGTCCGAGATCAGGAGCACGTGCCCGGCGGACAGGGCGCGGATCTGGTCGCGCAGGTCGCTGCTGGAGATGTGATGGCCCCGGTTCTCGGGGTCCGCATCACTGGGAAGCCAGTAACCGCGCTGGGCCCCCTTGTCCTCCTCCCCGTGCCCGGCGAAGAAGATGATCAGGTCATCATCGCAGGTCAGGCTGCGCTCCAGTTCCAGGGCCTGGATGATCTGTGCACGCGTGGGATCCTTCAGCACCGTGCACTGGAACCCGTAGCGCTTCCGCAACACCTGTTCCAGTTCCTTCACCTCGGCGTGGGGCCATTTCAGGTCCTCATAGGTGGGGTCGGCATAGTTCTGCGTGCCGATCAGCAGGGCATGATAGGCCGACCGCGTGGGGTCCGGTGTGCATGCGCTGCCCGCATCTTCATGGATGCGTTTGACCCAGATGTAGTGTTTGGTCAGATGGTCGCGGCCCTCCCGGGATGAGAACACCACCACCGAACTGTCGCGCACATAGGTCTGCTCCTCCGCATTGCCGTCCTTCGGTTCCTCGAACCCGTAAACCTCCACCAACTGTTGTTCCAGTTCCTGCCAGTGTATCGTGTTCTCCGTCATGTACACGAAGTCCTTGGCGTCGGTGCAGATCTTGATCCGCTGCTCCCACTGGTTGCTGCCTTGAACAAGGTCGACAGCGTATTGATAGCACCTGATGTTTCCATCCACCTCGGAGCTGTCCCTGAGGCTCAGGCCTTGGGCGCGCACCAGGGGGCGGCGTTCCATGGGCTCGGCCGCATAGATGCCGAACAGGGCGGGCCAGCCGGTCTCCGCGTCCGGTGTTTGTCCGGCGCATGGGAATACGTGCAACAGCAGGAGCCCGATGGAGATCGACCGCATTGGTCAGAGGGGAATGATGAATTGGATGTTGATGAACGGGCCCATGTGCTTCACCAGGGTGCGTCCGTTCGGGCTCAGGTCGTCCGGCACGCTGAACTTGTTGGACAGCAGGCGCACCTTCTCGGTGCCACCGTCCACGCCGGCGCCCTTCAGTTTGAGGGTGTACTCGGACGGTGAATTCACCGGGATGGTGGCCCCGGCGCTGGTGCGGGCGAACAGGTGGGACCCGATGGCGAACCCGTAGGTGATGTTCGGAGCGACCCCGAACACGCGTTGGGAGAACGTCGCCTTCACATCACCGGGCCCGAAGGTCACCCCGTTCACGGATACGGACTGATTGGTGATCGTGATGGGATCGAGCCGCTGCGAACCGGCCCCGAGGTAGATGTCCACTCCGCCCCGGAGCTTGTCGTTCCACGCGAACCCGAAGCCGAACGCTCCGCGGTGCAGCTGGCCGGTCAGTGCCGCGTATTCATAGTACAGGCGGAAGTAAATGTTCTTCGAGGTCCGCCGCCCTTCCCATTCATATCCCAGGCGGGCGCTGAAGGATAGCGGTGGGTTGTTGTTCTTCTGCCCGAAATGCAGGTCGCCGCCGGTCTCGTTGTACACGGTCAGATCGCCCGTGCTGTTCTTCGGGGTGAAGGGGTCCACGCCGATGCCGATGAACAGGAACGATTCATCGAAGAACGTGGGCTTCTTCTCATCAGTGATCACTTGTGTTGGCGCGGGGGTCGGGGGCGGTGGCATTGCCACGTCGCCGCGCGCATCGATCTCCCGGATCCGTTCGCGTGCATGCTGGTCCTTGGGCATCAGCGCACTGGCCAGGATGTACAATTGCCGCGCCTCCTCGTAGCGCCCTTCGGCATAGGCGGCATCGGCGCGGGCGATCGTGCTGTCATACCGTTCCTTCAATTGGCGCTCCTGTTCCTGGCGCAGACTGTCCGCGGTGTTCAGCCGTTGCTTGACCTCGGCCAGCCGCATCGGCTTGCCGTCCGGGGTGATCACCCGGTCCAGGTCCACGGTATGCAGGCGCTTCATCACCGTGGCATCCGTCGGGTCCTGATAGACCACATCGCTGCCATCGGCGGAGAACATCACGAACGAGGACCGGATGGTGCGGCCGTCCTTCGTGGTGATCTCGAATTCCTTGTTCGAGCCCTTCCTGGAGGAATGGCCCGTGTTGTCCGCGGTGCCCGATCCCGAGGCGGTCAGTGCGTCGGTCCTCAGGTGCAGCTCCACGCGTCGGTTCATCTGCCGCTCCTCCGGGGTCAGGTTCTTCGCGGCTTCGGGCAGCGGTCTGGACTCTCCATATCCGATGCTCTCGATATTCTCCGATGGGAATCCCTGGGTGATGAGGTGATCACGGACGCTGTTGGCCCGTCGTTGCGACAGCTGCTGGTTCGAGATGCTGTTCCCGACATTGTCGGTATGTCCCTGGACGCTGACCCTGACGGACGGAATGCGCAGGAGATGGCCGGCGATGGAATCCAGATAGACTTTCTGGTCAACGGTCAGTTCGTGGGACCCCGTCGCGAAATGCAGGCGGCGAAGGGTGATCAGTTCATTCGATGCGGTTTCTCCGGTGATGGTCGGCGGCGGTGCGCTGGGTCCGCTCACCTCCATGTCATCGATCCAGTCCTTCAGGCTGCGTTCGCTGGTCTGCCCCGCGGACGGCTCGACGACCCCAAGGACTGCGACGGCGAGCGCCAGGCCGACCCGATGCCAATGCTTCAGACGGCCAGTACCAGGAACGGATTTTTCAGTGGCATGTACCATGGAATGGTGGATGATGGATCTTTTTGATCGGAACGGGCATTCGGGTAAAAGGGCAGTGAAAGTAAGAATGTTCCCTTCAGATGCAAGGGTTGAGGGAAATTGCTTGTGCGCTTCCGTAAAGCTCGATCCGCTCAGGCATTGTCAAGCCATGAAGCGGTTCATCTCCTCTCCCTGTGCATGCAGATCGCATGATCCTTCAGCGAACCCGCACACCGCCCTATCCGTCATCGCGTGGATCGGCGCGGACCAGTGAGGCCACAGGCCGATCGGGCCAAGCCGTCCGAAGCGATCTCATGATCGGGAAACGGACGCAAGAGAACCCGCCAAGCGTGGGGAGATCGCTTCGGGCGCTGGCAAAAGCCCGCCGACCCGCGCGATGACGGCACCGAAGGAGATCGCCGTGTCCAGCTGGCGATGACGGTGATGCTGGGGATCGCGTACGGCCTATCCACCGTTCATTCCACCGCCACACGCGTGGTGGTGCCTTGGCCATCGGCCAACAGGCGCACCAGGTAGAGGCCCGAGGTGGCGGGCACGGGCAGGCGGTGCAGGCGGTCGCCGCCGGGCAATTCCGCACTGTAGAGCAGGCGACCGGTCAGGTCGTGCAACTCCACGCGCGTGCCGGCCGGTGTGGTGGCGGGTGGGCGCAGCCACAGAGCGCCGTCCGCATCGGACCACGCCTGCAAGGGGGTGGGGGTCGGGGCTTCGGGTACCGCGTTGGCGCCGGTGCCATAGAGGCGCACCAGCTGCTGGTATTGCGTCTCGCTATCCACCGTGCCGAAGTGGCCGCCCACCAGGATCCTGCCGTCGGCCTGCACGGCGATCGACTCGGCATAGGCCGTCGGCTGGCCGCCGAGCCCCAGACCGGTGCCGATGGCGAACGTCAGGTCGCGCGTGCCGTCCGCGTTCAGGCGCACGAGCCGCTCGGGACCGCCCTGCATGTTGGCGTATTCGCCACTGGTGAACTCACCGCCGACCACGATCTTCCCATCCGGCTGCACGGCGATGGCGTGCACCTTCGAGTAGGCATAGAGCGGCGAGCTGAACGCGGGGTCGTGCGAGCCGTCCATGTGCAGCCGTTCGATCGCGCTGCGCGGCTGACCGTCGTGGTACTGGAAGTAGCCGCCGGCGAGGAGCATGCCGTCGGGTTGCAGGGCCAGGGTGTGCACCTCGCCGAAGCTGCCCACCAGACCGGGGTCGCAGTCCATGGAGGGATCCAGGGGGCCGTTGGCCTGCAGCAGGGCGATGTGGCCGCTGACGGCGCCGTCGTACTGCTCGAACTGCCCGCCCACCACGATGCGGTGGTCGGCCAGCACGAGGATGTCGCGCACGTTGTGGCTGAAGCCGGTGCCCACCTGGAAGGTGGTGTCCAGCGCACCGGTGTTGGTGAACCGGGCGATGTGCGGCATGCTGTGGCCGCTGCACACGAAGAATTCACCGCCGGCGATCACGTCGTGCTCGCCCTGCAGGTCGATGGCCCACACCGCGCCGTTGATGGAGTTGGGCGCCACGCTGAAGGTGGTGTCCAGCGTGCCGTCGGCGTGCAGGCGCGCGATGAAGTAGCTGGTGGCGCTGTTGTAGTTCAGGAAGCTGCCGCAGATCAGGATCCGGCCGTCGGGCATCAGCACCATGTCCACCACGCCGTTGTCGGGTCCCGTGCCGCCGGGGTTGAAGGAGGTGTCCAGCGAGCCGTCGCTGTTCAGGCGCACCAGGTGTTGGCGGCCGGTGCCGGCGTAGTCCAGGAAGAAGCCGCCGACGAGGATCTTGCCGTCGGGCTGCACCAGCACCTTGTACACCTGCACACTGGGGTCGTCGGCCAGGAAGCCATAGTCGATGAACGGCAGCTGGGCGGCGAGCGGTGCCGTGGCGAGCAGTGCGGTGGCGAAGAGCAGGGAGCGCATGGGCGGGGGCTGTGCGGGAAAGACGTGGGGTCGGTGGAGCGGGGTTGCCCGCGGGTGGGGAGCGGCGAAAACGTTGTGCAGTTCCTCTCCTGGTGCATGCCGATCGCAAATACGATCGTGGAAGGGGAGTTGAGGTGCGTCATCGGCCGGTCCGCAGGAACAGAACGCCGGGGCAACCCCACCACCCATGCGGTGCGTCGATAGGCCACAACACCAGCAAAGCACCGCATGCGATCCCTCCATACGCTATTCAGCGCAAGCGCGCTGTTCCTCGCTGCTGCCGGCGCGGCGCAGAACATCCCCAATGCCGGTTTCGAGAACTGGACCAACACGGGCAACTACCTGGACCCGGACGGATGGCTCACGAACAACGCGGTGACCTGGTCCATCGCCGGCGAGCTGAGCTGTGAGCGCGGCAGCCCCGGTGCCGTGGGCAACTACTGCCTGATCGCGACGGACCGCGACCTCACCTCCTTCGGCTTCGGCCCCGAGAGCGGCGATGTGACCGCCGGCGTGCCGGGCGTGTTCCCCGGCTTCCCCAGCACCGTGCGGCCCTATGCGCTCACCGGCCAGTGGCAGTGGCACCCGCAGCTCGGGGGCATCAGCGGCATGGTGGCGCTGTCCCTGAGCCATTGGAACACCGTGACACACCAGCGGGAGGTGATCGCCAATGGACAGCTGCTCACCCAGAACCCCGTGAATGGTTGGCAGTCGTTCAGCGTACCGCTGCTGTACTACAGCAACGCCATACCCGATTCGGCCGACATCATGATCCAGGCCACCAGCCAGGTGGATGGCGACGGCTCCGCGATCTGGGTGGATGATCTGGCGTTCGTCGGTACCGTGGGCATCGAAGAAGGCGCTCTCGCACCGGCGTTCGAGCTGTTCCCCACGCCCGCCACGGACCACTTGACGGTGCGCAGTGGGGCACCCATGACGGAGGCAACCGTGCTGGATGTGTGCGGCCGGACATGGATGCGGCAGGACCTCTCAACCGATGGGGGCACGCTGGCGATCGACCAGCTGCCGGCCGGTTTGTATGCGATCCAACTCCACTTCGCCGATGGACGATCGGCCACGCGGCGCTTCGTGAAGGAGTAGGGCGGACGTCCCGCGGCGCGGTGCCTCGCAGGGACGGGATCCGGAGGATCGCGAAGAACGGATCGCTACCGGTGTGTTGAGCGCGATCATCGCGATCGTTAAAGCGCACCGCGGTCACCGTTAAAGGATGTCAAGTTCCGACCGATCGCCTCGCGGGGACACCTGCTTTGTACCACGGTTGCAACTCAAAATAGCCGCGACATCATGGAACATCTGCTCATTCGTCACAAAGTGGCCGACTTCAAGAAATGGAAAGAGGGATACGACGGAGATCTGTCCCATCGCCAGAAGGCGGGCCTGAAGGAGGAGAAGCTGATGCGCAACGCCGACAACCCCAATGATGTGCTGATCCTGTTCGAGGTGGCCGACCGGCAGCGTGCCGAGGCGTTCGCCAAGTCGCCCGAGCTGAAGAGCACCATGGAGAAGTACGGTGTGCAGGGTGCACCCGACGCCGTGTTCCTGAACTAGGCGCCGCACGAGCGGTATACCGCCCGAACTCCCGGAGAGGCCCGCAAGGGCCTCTTCGCATTTCGGGGGCCATCGGGTGATGCGATGCACCGATCCCGGGAATGAGGGCCATCGAAAGCCGTTCACCGGCCCTATCCTCGTGGCACACCGCACACAACTGCATCGGCTATCAGGTCGGCTCGACTCGACCGCTTCACCTATCTTCCTACCTCGATCATGGATGCAATGCTTCTCTGGAAGAGGATCCTGGCCTTGGGCGTCATCTGGGTTTGGTGCATTGCCGGAACGGCACTTCGCGCCCAGGAAGTGATCGGGCAGCGGTTCGTGATCACTTCCTGCCCCGGGTGCACGAGCGAAGAAAAGCAGACCTACAACCAACGGGCGGAGGAGCTGACCTCCGAAGCGGAGTTCCTGGGACTGCTGCGTTCGGAGTTCGGAAGGATGAACGCCGGGATGGTGAGGTACCAGGTCCTGGACCCGAACGGATCACTGCTCGCGGCCTATGTATACAACATTCCCGAACGGAACAGCCAGCGTCTGGCCCTGGCCACCCTAGCCAGCAAGGGTCTGGATACGTGGGGGATCCGCTCCCGGTCGGAACTGCGGGACCTGTTCGCCGATACCTTGGTGATCCGGGACACGCTTCGGCTTTGGGTGCGGTTGTCCGATGCGGGCCTGGCACCTTCTGGCTACTTGATCCTTTGGCGGGGAACGGACGACGAACCGCCACATAGCGCGCACGTGCCGAACATGGGAGATACCCTGCTCTTTTCAGCCTTGTTGATAGGGGGGGAGGCACCTTGTGAGGCGCAGATCGTCCTGCGCCACAGGACCAGCCCGGAGGTGGACCTGGCCAAAGGCGTGTTGCGCTTCTTGGCACCCGAAGAGTGGCGGGCATTGGACGACCTGCGATGTGCGCTGAGGTCCAACGAACAGGGACTGGATAGCACCGATCTGGACAAGCTCCAAGTGCAGCTGATCCGAAAGTGGTACGGCAAGGTCCATCCCCCGAACGTGGTCGTCCACTCCTGTCCCTGAATCGCCTCCATGCCCTCCATCCTCTGGCTGATCCTGCTCCTGGTCGTTCCTGCGGCGGTGGCCTTTTTGATGGGATCGGCGGTGCTCAAGGTTTTGGGGGCAAGACCCACATGGTGCGGGCTTTTCCTGATCTCGGGAGTGCATGCATTCCTCACGCTGTTCGCTCTGGTCTTTCTCTTGGGTCGGTTACCGGGTCCGATCGACGAGAACAAGGTGGCCTACGAATTTTCGGCCTCCGTGCGCGCCTTTTTGAACGGTGCCGATGAGGGTGATGGAGTGGATATGCCCCAGATCATCACCATAGACAACAGCGAGAACAAGGTGCTGGTGCCGGACCCGCGGAGCGATCCGGACGACAGCCTGGTGCTCGTGCTCACGGATCGCGCCAAGCTGGCGCGCCTACTGGCATACCTTGCTGAGCACCAGGAACGCGTGGGGCAGGTGGTGGTGGATATGACCTTTGAGGAACCCACGGCACAGGATCCCGCGCTCGGCCAGGCTGTCCGACAGCTGGTGCGGTACAACAAGGTGGTCCTTGCCCAGGGTACGGCCGCGAATTGCCCGACGCTGGCCTTCAATACGACGGTGATGGCTTCGGTGGCAGCGGAGCAACAGGGGGACCGGATCGCCTGGTACACATTGCGCAGGGACGGACTGAACAGTCTGCCCTACGAACTGTATCTACGGACCACGCATCGTTCGGCCGAGCCAGCGGGCTTGGGTTTGATCAAGGAGTCCGACGGGCAAGGTGGCCGGGCCTATGCGTATCCGTCGTTCACCCCGGTATGGGACCGTTTGGAAGCCGATCGGTCCGACAGGCAACTCCATGCATCGGTGGATGCCTCGGGGCTGACAATGCCGCTGGGCTATGTACTGACGGAATATGGGAAGGCGGAACTACTGGCCCGCCTGACCCCTGATCCAGCGGGCGAGCTGCCGGTGGTCTTCATTGGTGAGTTCGCGTCCCCCATGGGTCCTGCGGGGTCCGACCTGCATGAGACCATCCTCGGTCGCCACCATGGCAGTGCCATCCTGCTGGACCTGTTCAAGGAAATGCGCCGTGGGGGACACCTGCTCAATGGAGGGCTCCTGTTCTTTCAAGGGTTGCTCTTCTGGGTATGTTCACTGCTCATTTTCTATAGCGCCGGTTTTCCCGATCGGGTGCGCGGCGACCTGGGAGAGGGTGGAACGGATGCCGAGGAGGGCGTCCGAAGAAAGGCGGGCTGGAAAAGGCTGTGCATTCCGGTGACCAAACCGGCCAGGGTGATCAAAGCCCCGGTGAAGAAAAGCTTTAACCGCCGGGTGTGGTCGGCCACGGGGCGCTTTCTGGTCCATGCCCTTCCCATGGTGCTGTTCCTCGTGGTCACTGCCGTGCTGCACCATGTGTTCGGCCACGGTTCCGACCTGGTCGTTATCTTCATTTATTACAGCATGCTCCTTGCACTTTTCCGGCGAATGGACTTTTCCGCATGAGGGGTATGGCCCGCTATCATCGGATCGTTCGTGCTCCCCATGCGCCCGGTCGCATGGCCATCGGTGCGCTGGCCATCGGACTTTGGCACCTGGTCCCTCCATGTCAGGGTCAGGTGCCGGGAACGCCCCTGCAGGTCATCATTACCGCACCCCAGCTTGGTCCGGACTCCATGTTAACCACTTCGGACACGTCCCTTTGCATACAAGGCCAGGTCGTCGGTGGCGGCGGTCCGACCCTGCTGCTGATCGACAACAGACCAGTGCCGTTCGATACCGTGGGCCGATTCTCCACCAGAGTGGACCTGCCGGTCGGGGAGAAGGTCATATTCATCGGTGTGGCGGATCGGGCAGGAGGTTTCACGCGTGCACGGTTCTCCATGGTGCGCGCGGATCCCCGTCGCGCACCGAACGCCTCCGGGAATGTCCCATGGATAGCCGATCAGGGTGATGTATTGACCTGGAATTCGCGACTTCCCAAGATCTATGCGTTGATCGTGGGTATTTCCAACTATGTGAACGATCCGTCGATCGACCTGAAGTTCGCCGCGAAGGATGCCGAGGAGTACAAGCGGTTCCTGACCAGCACGCACGGGGGAAGATTGGCTGAGGAGAACGTTCGCTTCCTCACCGACAAGGAGGCCACCCGGAACAATATCCTCGGTCAGATGCTGGAATTGCTCCGTGATGCGGAGGAAGAGGATGTGTTCTTGCTCTATTTCAGCGGACACGGCACCATCGTGGATGCCGGGAAGGACCTTTGCCTGGTCACTTCGGATGCGCACACGAATAGTGAAGAGGCATTGCGTGCCACCGGCTTGTTGCAATCAGATGTGCTGCGCTATGTCGAACATGCCCGTCCACGGAAAAAGGTGTTGATCATCGACGCGTGCCATTCCGGAATGATGGCCAGCATTGGCCGCAAGGGCATCCCGGAGAACAGCAACACGGTCCTCCAGCAAATGGCCATGGCCGACCCGACGTTGACCATCCTGACCTCGTCATCGGATAATGAAGAGTCCTATGAGGATGAAAGCCTGGAAGGAGGACATGGCATTTACTCGTACTACTTGATCAAGGGACTGCAGGGGGATGCGGATGCATCCGGGGATAGCATCGTAACGGTGCACGAACTGCATCGCTACGTGAGCTTCAACACCGCAGAACGCGCGCTGAAGGTATTCAAGGCCTCTCAACGCCCGGACCGGCTGTGCGAAGCATGCAATGACTTCCCGCTCAGTGTGGTCGGGAACTACAACATCGATGACCCCAGGCATATGAGGTCGGTGAGTACGAATGAGGCGATCGATGACCGCACGACGTTGGAGGACGTGACCTATTCGAATGCCCTTGGCGATAAGATCACCTTCTTCAATTATGGAGGGTCGGGGGGGTGGACGTCCGCCGCCGGAAGGATCCAGGGTGAATTGATCCAAGGAAGAGGCCGCATCGAACGCAATGCGATCATTTTCAACGACAAAAATTCTCGAAATAGGGCCAGAAAATGTCGCATCGAGCTGGATCCCGATTGGGGCAAGCTGAACATCAGTCTATGGACGAATTCGGGAACGTTGCACCATCGGGAATTGGGTCGTGATGGCCCCGTTTCGACCCAGTTCATCCCGGAAGGGAGGTATTCGGGGCCCCAAGGGGAGGATTATTTGACGATCCATGAACGAGGGACCTCGGATAAGTTCCCGGTCACTGGTGTCCTTGATGGCATGGTCTTCCAAGCGACATTGTCTTCTACCCGCTCGACCGGGTTCATGGAGGTCCGGCAGTACGTTGGTCAACATGAACAGGAGCAGATCGGGCGCTTCATGATCAATGAAGACGGTTCGGCCTTGGTGGGATATGTGATCCATGCGGACGGCAGCACTTCCAACCTGGTGCTTCACCGTACCCCGGACGAGCGGCCTTTTGATCCCGAGGGAAGGGTGTATCGGGATCCGCTGTCAACGGACAGTATCGGCTTCTATGAATTGCAGCGCCCATCCAGCAAGTGGGACCATTTTGATCATATCAATTTTTCCGGTTCCGTAGGGAATGAGTTCATTCAATGCAGCTCCAATATCACGGAGGACGTCCTATCCTTCCACAATAAGACCGACAGCAGGCGGTTCATACCGGGTCAATTGATATTGAAGGATGGCGGCAAGACCCTCTATGGCAAGGTCGAATTCAACAGCAGGCGGCTCCTGCCATTTGGCAAGAAACGCCTGCTGCCCTTCGGCAGAAAGAAGACCGCACTGATCCGCATGCAGCTGGTGGAATGATCGACCGGCCACACAGGTTGGCCGTAGCAAGCGCATAGGCCTGGCCCGTCAGCGTTGCACCACCACCCGGCGGTGCACATGTGCCTCCGGGGTGTGCAGGGTGAGCAGGTAGGTGCCCACCGCCAGGTCCTGTACGTTGAGGGTCGTGGTGCTGCCTGCACCCAGGTGGAAGGTGCGCAGGGTGCGACCGTCCGCCGCGGCCAGCACGCCGTGCACCGGGGAGGACACGGGACCGAGGTCGATGTGCAACGCGTCGTGCACGGGGTTGGGATGCACCTGCGCGGTGGCCAGCGCATCGGGTGCATCGATGCCGCTGTTGCTCGGCACCCAGTATTGCGCACCGAACTGGCAGCAATCGCCCACCCAGATGTAGGGCGGCAGGCCGCCGATGAAGGTGCCGGCCGTCCAGATGCCCTTGGCCACGGCCACGCTCTCGTAGCCTTGGCCCGCGGCGCCCCACTCGGTGAAATCCGCCATGAGCGCGGTGTCGTTGTGATCGACGTTGCTGGTGTACAGGGCCAGGTCGGAGATGGTGGACAGGCCGAAACCGGAGAAGGTCACGTTCAAGGCGGGCCCCAGCACGGGGTTGCCCAGCACCACGGTGAGGCTGCTCACCTGCGCGGCATTGCTGAGCCAGATGAACCAGTAGGACGAGACGTCCACGGTGGTGTTGCCATAGTTACCGAGGACGACCTGGTCCTGGGCGATGTCGATCTTCACGATGCGCACCTGTGCCGGGGCGCTGAGCACGCTTGCGGTGAGGAGCGGAAGGAGTAGGGTTCGGACCATGGGAGGAAGGGATCGGTGAATGGGTAAGTAAGATAGGACTTGGTGCGGAATGCGGGATCGCCATGTTCACGTATCGCTCCTGAAGGCGGGTGGTTCCCATGCCGCGCTTCAAGTGGGACCCACACCCCGCCCACCACCTGTGTTTGCCGATCGCGTATTCGTTCATGGGCGGCTCCATTGGTGAAGCTTCGGCGAGCGATGCGGGGAGCTGAGAACGGGACCTCAGCGATTCCTACGCTGCAATTCCTGCGCGTCCCGCAGGTCGCGCGGCCGTTCTGCCCGCAGTTTGCTTGCGATCAGGTCATCGCGGTGCAACACCTGGAAGCGCGTCCCGGGATGCCCCGCCAGTTCGGCCTCCGCACGTCTGGACCACGCTTCATCGAACGTGAACCCCGGATCGAACCGGGTGATGAGCTCCACGTCCAGGTCGGGGCGCATTTTGATGGACATGTTCTGTTCCCGGTCCAACACCGCCCGGGGCAGTGGGTCCACCTCGTAGCCCTCATCGCGTAGGGTCCCCAGCAGGCGCTCGAAGTTCTCCGGGGTGGTGTCGATCCAAAAGTCCAGATCGCCGGACTGGCGCTGATCGCCGTGGAAGTTGGCCGTGTTCCTGGGCGCCGCGGCCACTTTCCGCCCATCAAAACTTCGCAGGAACCAGGCGAACCGCTCGGCCGGCGACAATGCCAGAAAGGCGCTCATACGCCGGGCGTTGCTCTCATTTTTGGTCTCGAAACGGATGCGCCGGTCCATACGGGGTCGCGTTATTGCAATGGTAGAGGTGCGAAGAGCGGCGTGTGTGGCAGGATCTTGTCCGGCAAGTTCGCCTCCTGACAGTGGAATACTCCGCCCGGGTGCACAAGGAGGGGATAGTCGGAAGGGCGGGTGGTTTCAGAGCCCTCAGTTCCTCACTGCTTCACCAGCCTTAGCTGACCGCGACCTTCCTGGGTCCGCAGCACGATGCTGTACAGACCTGCGGCCAGGTCCGCGCCCAGGTCGAACCGGAACTGGTTGCTGCCCGCGGCGATGGTGAGGGCATCGGTGCGCACCAGGCGCCCCTGTTGATCGAAGAACTCCAGCGAGGCGGCACCGGCGCGGTGCGCTTCAAAGGCGAGCTCGAAATGCTGCTGTGCGGGGTTCGGGAAGGCGCGCAGCGCGAAGTCGTGCAGGTCGCTGAACGGCAGGAGCTCCACCGCGAGCGCGTCGCGCGGCACGGCCATGAACACGTTCGGCTGCAGCGTCTGGATCGAGGTGTTGCGCAGGATCACGTCCGCCAGCGTGGTGTTGTTCAGCGCGTCCACCTCGGACGGTGTGAAGGCCGGATCGGCGGCGTAGAAGTAGCGGTCCCCATCGCGCAGCGCCTGGAACTGGCGGCCGAGAATGGTGGAGAGCGTCTGCCCGAACAACGCGCCCGGCAGGTGGTCCTCGCTCATCAGCCCGATCCAGGGGTCGATGTCGCCCACGCCTCCGTAGGCCGTGGTCAGCTTGTAGCGCAGCAGCGTGTCGGCGGTCAGCTCGGTCATGCTCACGCAGGCCGGCAGCTGGAAGTCCGTGCGCAGGGTGTTGAAGTCGGGCACGCCACGCTCCCGCCCCCGCTGGATGTTGATCGACAGCAGGTCCAGTCCGCCGGAGCCCGGCTGGCCGAAGAGCATGTTGCGCAGGTCGTCCATGATCAACGGGTCCACGCGCTGGTGCTCCTGGGCGGCCATGCCGCGCAGGAAGGGTTCGATGCCGCCTTCGTCCTTCAGGATGGTGGGCGCGAAGAAGGCGTTGCGCAGGTCGACGGTGCCGAAGGACCAGAGGTTGCCGTCCTCGTCGTAGCGCATCAGCTCACCGTTCACCAGGGTATGCCCGAAGCGGTAGGCGGCGGCCGAGAAACAGTTCATGATCCGGGGATCCGTCTGGGGATCATAGCCGCCGTAGGGCGGCAGGACAAGGCCGATCGCCGGTAGGAATTCCTGGTAGGTGATCACCTGGATCAGGGCGCCGACGGTTTTGCGGGCGCGTTGGTAGATGGCCTCGTCCGTCCAGGTGGGATGCGCCGCACTGATCTCATCGCAGAGCCGGTTGTGCTCGCGCACCCACAGGGTCTGCATGGAGGCGAGGCCGGGTTGTTCGTTCGCGCGGACGTCACCCGCCACGAAGTGTTTCACCGGAGGCACCGGGCCGTCGGTCAGCATGAACGGTGCATCGGGGTCCACCGCGCTGGCGTATTCCCCGTCCACCGTGTTCCAAGGCAGCAGGCCGCCGGCGGACATCTTCAACTTGCCGTTGCTGAAGGTGCGCAGCCATGCGGCGCGGACCGGATCGCTGCCGTATACCGTGGAGCCGTCCAGGAAACCGCTGATGGCGTTGATGTTCCTGCGGGGGTTGGCGGTTCCGGTGCCGGACAGGGGATCGGAGAAGGACCGGAACATCGGGATGGTGGCCGAGCCGGTGCAGTTCGGGTCGAATTGCGGGTCGCAGGCCGGGACGTCGATCGCGATCGGCTCCAGCGGCTGGTCGTCGTTCAGGTTGATGTCGTGGTCCACGAACTGCCCCCAGCCCCACACCAGGTCGCTCGTGCCCAGTTCATTCGCGATGAAGCTGGACTGACTGCCGATGGCGTTGCTGATGGCGCGCGGGTTCGGCCGGTCGGTCCCGCCGGGCGTGCTGATCGCATCCCCGAAACCGTTGCTCGCGTAATTGCGGAAGGGTGTGCCCGCCTGGCCCCATTGCACGCTGTCCACGTTATTGCCGTATCCGTCGTAGCTCCGGTCCACCTGGGCCGTGGCGGTAGTGAGGGCCAGTGTGGTGCAAAGGCCGAGGATGAGCTTGGCGGAAGCAGGGCCCCGCTGGTCCATTCGTTTCATCGGGCTGAAAAGGAGCCTCAAGATAGGAGGATCATGGAAGGTGGTGAAGTGGGTGTGATCGAGCTCACCTCCGGCTGATCCTCCGCCTCAGGGCGGAATGCTTCGCCTGTGTGCACAAGGAGGGAACAGCGCGCCAAGGGCGGGTGATATCGGAACCAGGCTTCAGGAAGGACCCTCCCCATGCGATCCGATCGTGCGTTCGATCGGGAGAGGGGAGCTCAATAAGCAAAGGGCGGGATCATCCCGCCCTTCGCACGTGGACCGGTCGCTAAGTCGTTACTTCTTCGCGGCGGGCTTGCCCTGGTCGGGGCCGGGCATCATCCCCAGCTGCTGCATCATCTTCGCTTCCTCCATGTAGCCCCAATGCTCCACCATCTTGCCGTCGGCGAAGCGCACCACGTCCGCGCCCATCACGTCCATCGCCTTGCCGGTGGGCGGCATGGCACCCATGGGTCCGGTGTTCGTGCCGGTCATGTGCACCTGCATGAAGGTGAGGTCGCCGTTGGTGGCGGTGCGCACGATGTCCTGATGCAGGTCGGGCATGGCGGTGCGGTAGAATGCCACCACGTCCCGAGCGCCCTGCACACCGGTGGTGGCGAGCTCCGGCGGCATCTGGTGATCGAGGAAGTCGGCCGTCACCAGGTCCTCGATGCCATCGGTGTTGCCGGTGTTGAACATCTCCGTGATCTTCTGGAGGGTCTCCTCCTGGGCCGCCACGCGGGCTTTTTCGACGCTGTCGGCCTTTGCGATCTCCGCGTTCTTCGCGGCCATGGGGTCGGGCGCGGGCGCGTTGCAGGCGCCCAGCAGGAGGAGACCGGAAAGTCCCGCTCCAAGCGTGAAGGATCTCATTTTCATGAAGGTGGGTGTTGGTGTTGGTCAACGAAAGCTAGGCACGATCCGGGCACATCGGAAAGGACCGCGACCCATGGGCCGCGGTCCAGGTGTTCCGATCAAGCGGTGCTCTACTTCCGCATCGTGTTGCTCACGACGTAGATCTCGTCCTTGTGGTGGGTGTCCCAGAACGCGTCCATCTTGTCCAGGAAGGCTTTGCGTGCGGTCTCATCCGGCCAGGCGGCCTTCTCGAGTTCCTGGCGCTCGCCCCGGTTGAACTTCATGATGTCATCCCAGGTCTTGAACTCCAGGTTCATCACAAGGGTCGCGCCCTGCGAGCCCCAGGCATGCCGGTACACGGTGTAGTGGACCAGCAGTTTGCTCTTCGACAACACCTTCTGGTAGTATTCCTCCATCATATCCCACATGTCGTCCTCCTTCATGCCGTCGGGCACGTTGATGCGGGTGGTGGTCTGCGTCAGGTAGTTCACGTCCGGCCCCTTGTCGTCCTGGGCCTGGGACGCCCAGGGCAGGCAGACCACCACGAGCAGCAGCAGGGGTCGGAAAAGGTGATCAAGGATCTTCATGGTGTGTGGGTTTTGGTGATCGTTGAAGATAGCTTTTCGCCCCGAACACCAGGAGCGATGCCGGAACGACCCTGCTGACCGGTTCCAAGCCGGGCCGGTCATGAATGGCGAACTTCGACCCCAACGAACGGACCACCATGAAAGAACATGTGCAACGACAAGGCGGCGGCGGTGCCGTCTACGGGCTGGGCTTCGTCGGCGCGGCGATCTACTACATCGGCCACGCCACCGGCTTCTGGATGGGCCTGCTGGGCTTCCTGAAGGCCATCGTCTGGCCGGCCTTCCTGGTCTACGGCGCGCTGGAGGCGCTGGCAGGATGAGTTCCGCCCAAGATCCCCGACCCACGGGTTGAGCACCCGCGGGATCGCATGCCAATGGGATACCGATCGGGTCCGTACTGGCGGTGCGGCTGGATCCCGCTACCGCACGAACCGCAGCGGCGGTACGTCGGGTCGTTCCGGAACGCGCGCCGTGTAGAGCCCGTGCGCCAGGTCGTCCAACCGAAGGGACCCTTCCGACCGGAGCGGTGATCGCGCCACGATGCGCCCCTGCAGGTCCACCACCTCCACCAGGACCGCACCTGGGTTGCAATGGATCAGCGAAAGCACATCACCCGACCAGGAAAGCACCGGTCCGGCGTCCTGCCGTTCCCCGATGCCCGTGGGGCCGATGATCGTCACTTGCGCACAGACGATATCGATGTTGCCGCTCATGCAAAGCTGGGAGGCGAGCCCCGGTTCGTGATCGACGAAGTTGTTGTAGCCGCTGCCGCAGAACGCCACGGATGCACCCGCCTTGGCCAGCACCACGTTGTTCACGCCGTTCACGTTCACCTTGCCCCCGCTTTCCACCATGATGAAGTTGTTGATCGCATCCACGGACAGACTGTCGCCCGGACCCACATAGAAACACGCGTAGGAGTCCGTGGAGAAAAGCGTGCCGTTCACCAGGATGGTGCTGGCGTCCACCGCACCGGCGCAGGTGTCCTGGGCATACACGCATTGGGCCTGCACGGCGACGGGTGCCGAGAGCACGACGAGCAGGAGGAGCGAATGGTGCTTCATGGGAGTGGGCTGGGATCCCACCAAATTACCGGATCCAACGCAACACGTGAACACCCCTGTATCCATGCACCACCCGCCAACAACCAACAACCATTAACCACTAACCACTAACCAACAACTCCCCACTTCCCACCTTCAACTTCCATCCCTCTTCCCCCACATCGCATCCAACTTCTCCCCGCCCTTGATGCCGAAGTCCAACGTGCGGATGGGGAAGGGGATGGTGATCCCCTCCTTGTTGTAGGCCGCCTTGATGGCCATGATGGCCGCGCTCTGGTGGGCCTGGAAGTCGGACTGGTCCTTCGCGCGGACCCAGAAACGCAGTTCGAAGTCGATGCTGCTGTCGCCGAAGGCGGTGTAGAAGAGTTCCAGGGGTTGGCTCGGGATCAGGCCGTCGAGCCCTTTCACCGCATCGAGCGTCACCTGCTTTACGTGCGCCAGGTCTTCGCCGTAGCTGATGCCCACCTCCAGGTCCACCCGACGGGTCCGGTTGTGGGTGTAGTTCACCAGCACGCCCTGGAACACCTCCTTGTTGGGGATGATCACCTGGAGGCCCTGCATGTTGGTGATCTCGGTGGTGCGCAGGTCGATGCGCTGCACCACGCCGAAGTGGCCGCCGGTCTCCACCAGGTCGCCCACGCGGAGCGGCCGCTGCACCGCCATGAAGATGCCGGACACGAAGTTGGCGGCGAGGTCCTGGAACGCGAACCCGAGGGCCAGTCCGATGATGCCCGCGCCGGCCAGGATGGAGGTGACGGTCTTGTCCAGGTGCACCACGCTCAGGGCCGTGAACACCCCGACCAGCAGCACCACCAGGTAGATGCTGTTGCCGACCAGACGCAGGAGCGTGGGACCGATGGACCACCGGCCCAGCACCTTGCGCACCACCAGGCGTGCCAGGCGCGCGAGCAGCCAGCCGATCACCACGATCACCGCGGCCACCGCCAGATTGGGCAGCATCTGCACGAAGTCCTTCGTCCAGCCCAGCAGCTTCTGTTGGATCAGTTCGACCGCCTCGGTGATCTTGAGCATGGGGAGGAAGGTAAGGGACCGTGGAGAGAGTCATGGCCGGAACACCATCGCACGGAGGCGTTCGCTCCGCTAGGGTGGCCCCGGATCCCGGATCGCCGGGTCGCCCACGAATTCATAGTCCACGAGCGCATCGAGGAAGGCCTTGAGCTGGGTGCGCATTTCCGCGGTCAGCCCCATGGAACTGCCCGGGTCGGTGAACTTCATCAGCGGGTCCGCGGTGGCCGAGGCGTGGCCGCCACTGTCGTAATGGTCCAGCACCTGCTCGATGGAGAAGAAGCGGCCGTCGTGCATGTAGGGGCGTGTGAGCCCGATGTTGCGCAGGGTGGGCACCTTGAACCTGCCGAGGTCGGCAGCCTGATGCGTTACCAGGGCGCGACCGCTGTCCGCAGGCATCTCGTCCAGCGCGTTGTTGTGGAAGCCGCCATCGGTGAAGAGCCCCTCGGTGTGGCAGTGGAAGCAATCGGCGCCGCCCTGTCCGATCACCGTGGTGTTGGTGCCCGGCAGGGTGATCGGCTGCCCGACGGGGCCGGCCTCGGTGGTGAACAGCACGTAGCCGGCGAGCGCGTCGGCCGACAGGGTGCCCTCACCCCGCTTCCATTTGTCGTACGGACTGTTGCCGCTGATCAGCGTGCGCAGGAACTGTGCGATGGCCTTGGCCACCAGCAGGGAATCGATCGTGGAAGTGCCGAACGCGGCCTGGAAGAGCGGGGGATAGGCGGGGTCCGCCTGCAGTTGGGCCTCCACCGCCGGCCAGGTGTCGTGCATCTCGATCGGGTTGCGCACGGGCTCCAGCGCCTGCTGCTCCAGGGTGGATGCCCGCCCGTCCCAGAAGAAGAACGACTGCCACCCGAGGTTCACCAACGCCATGGCGTTTCGCGTGCCGTTCACGCCATCGATGCCGGTGCTGGTGGACACGCCATCGGTGAACGAGGTGGAGAAGGAATGACAGGTCGCGCAGCTCTGGTGGTCGTTGCCCGAGAGCCGCTTCTCGTAGAACAGATGCCGGCCCAGTTGCACCCCTTCCACCGTCAGGGGGTTGTCGGGTGGCAAGGGCATGGGCGGGAAGTTGGACGGGATGTGCAGCGGATAGGGCGTGCCCACCGGGCCCGGACCTTCGGGCGCGTCCCTGGCACAGGCGAGCACGAACAGCGCGATCAGGGCGCATGCCCCGCTGATGTACGCGGTGGACCGCATGCTGCAAGATAGGCCGGGGCCGGGCAAGCCACCGATCGCTTCCCATGCGTCTTTAAGGGGACGATCCTTCCCCGTATTTTCGGAACAAGACCCATGCGCAAGCACACTTTCCTGATCGCCCTTTGGTCGCTCGGTCACGGCCTGGTCCTGTCCGCGCAAGCGCCTTTCACCCTGCGGCAGACGCCGGGCCAGCCGCTGTCCACCTACTATCAGTGCGCCATCCCACTTCCCAATGGCGACATCTGGTGGGTGTTCGGCACGTGGGATGCGAGCACTTCGCCCTGGCTTTCCCGCGTGCACCTGCGGCGATCGGACGGGACCGGTCAAACGCTGGCGACGAACGACGTGCTGCTGCCCGCGGTGTCCCCGGCGTGGCAGGTCCGGGGTGCGGCCGCCTTCCCGGGCGGTGGCATCGGATTGGTCGGCGCGGGTGCATGGGTCGGGATGGAACTCGACTTCGATGCTGGCGCCACCCTGCTCGATGCGCGGACCTTCGACTTCGGCACGGCCACCTCCTTCGATGACGTACGCGCGCTCGCCAACGGCGAATGCATGATCGTCGGGTACAGCGACTCCTATCCGCTCCAGATGCACGTCGACGCCCAGGGGGACCTGATCTCGGCCTGGTCGGATCGGTTCGGGAACGACAAGGGTGCGCATCATTTGCTGCGCGCCTCCAACGATGGTGGGATGCTGATCGTGGGTCAGGAGCTCACGCAACAGGGACCGGGCTCCCTTTACGTGATCAAGCAGGATACCGCCGCGAACGTACAGTGGGCCGAGCGCTTCGATGGACCTGCGGCCACGGCGTTGGATGCGGTCCAACGGGCCAATGGCGGATGGGCCGTGACCTCCGTGAAGCAGATCGGTCCCGCGCCGCTCCATGCCGGTCCATGGCTGCTGCTGCTGGACCCCTCGGGCCTGTACACACACCAGGGGCGCTTCTGGCCTGGCCCGTATGAGGATTCGTACGGCTATGCGTCAGGCCTGACCGAGGATGCGAACGGTCATGTGCTGCTCACCGGCCAATGCAACCCCGGTGGCACTTTCCTCATCGACGCGGGGACGACCGCCACGGCCGATTCCGTGCGCTGGCTGCCAGGGACGGGCGGTACCAGCAGCATGCACGGCACCGTGCTGTCCAATGGGGACCTCCTGTTGGACCATCTGGAATACGATACCCTGCTCGCCAGGAATATCCCGGTGATGATGCGTTGGGACCCCGCCACACTTCATCCGTGCGGCGAGCATCGCGATACGTTGTTCACCGATACCCTGGCCTTCACGCTGACGACCGGTGTGGTGCGCACACCCATCTCCGGCACCACCGCGGATCTCCTGCCGCAGATCGTGCCCGACACGATCCCCTGGACATCCGATGCCCCCTGCATGGACACGGCCATCCCGGAGCCGCATGTGGTGCACACCATCGCCCCTGCCATTTTCCCGAACCCGGCTGACGCGTGGGTCCAGGTTTCCGGGATGGTGGATGCGCAGCGCATGGACCTGATCGATGCCGACGGCCGGACGGTGGGCAGTTGGAGGGCACCGCTGCCGACCGTGCTTTCCGTATCCGCGCTGCCCGGCGGCATGTACGCCGTGCGTACCGTGCATGATCATCAGGTCCGGAATGTGCGTTTGATGGTGGTGCACTAGGACCGGTCCGGACCTCGGGGACAAGGCGCCCTGAAAAGAAAAGCGCCCCGGAAGGGCGCTCTCTCAGGGTTCTTTCGGAGGAACAGCTCACATCGTCGGCTTCTTCTTTTCCGCCGCCATTTGCTTCTTCTCCTTCGGCATGCTGCTCACGGCCATCTCGCGGATGCACTCCCAGCCGTCGCCCTTCTTGCGGAACACGCTCATGTAGGTGCCGTGGTCCGTCTCGGTGCCGGTGCTGTCGGCATTGCTCCAAGAGCCGAACTCCGTCATGTAGTCGCCACCCGGGAACAGATCGATCACTTTATAGGTGGGCGTCACGCCCAGGCTGTCCTTGGCGATCTGCTCGGCGATGCGGTCCCGCACGGCGCTCTTGCCGCTCAGGGGCTCCTTGTTGCTCATGTAGCTCACCACGTCGTCGGAGTAGTACTTCACCACGCCGTCGGCATCCTTGGCGACCTCGGAACTGGCATACGCGTCCTCCATGGCCTGGATCTGGGTGGTCAGCGCGGCCATGTCCGGCGGGGGCGGAGGCGCGGGAGGTGGCGGACAGTTGTTGCAGGCGGCCAGGGCGAGGGCCAGGCAGCCGATGAGATGGGGAACAAGGGTGTTGGGTCGTTGCATGAGGAATTGGGGTTGGTGATCGGTCCGGGAAGGGAGTGAACGTTCCGTCCTAAAGATGCGACTTTCATCGGTATCGCAGGGGGGCGGTCACCCGGAAAAGCGGAAGGGGAGGTCCGGGAACCGGCACCTCCCCTTCCCGGGTATCGGATCGTCGGTCACTGCACCACCAGGCGCTGCAGGCCCTGTCGGCCGCTTGCCGTGATGAGGCGCACCTGGTAGACGCCCTTCGGGAGGTCCCTCACGTCCATGTCGTGCACCTGGAAACCCAGCGGCTGCGCGGACAGGTGTTCGGTGCGCACGACGCGACCGGAAACGTCCGTCACCTCAAGGTCGAGCGCTTCGCCCTGTCCGCCATAGCTCAGCACGACCTGGTCGCTGGCGGGGTTCGGAAAAAGCTCCATGCCGATGACATCGCCGGTCAGGTCCTCGATGGCCCCTGGGGTCACCTGTGACCAGAAGAGGAATTCATTGGTCGTCGTGGTGCCGAACGACGTGACCTCATCGTGGAAGATGGTCAGGACCGGGTGGCGTACCCCGGGCTTGTAATAGAAGTACGTGGTGAAGAGGTAGTCGATGTTGACGATCGATACATCCGTGTAATCCTCGATGGTGCGCACCCGCAACACATCGTTCACGGTGCCGTAGGGCATGATGAGGGTGCCCGATCCATCGGCCAGGCCGTCGATGGCGCCGCTGCGGATGATGGGCACGCCGAAGGAGGTGAAGTCGGCGCCCAGGCTGTCGGTCCAGCTGGTGTTCATGGAACAGGGCAGCTTCAGGACACGCTCGGGGTCCTGATAGACCACTTCCTGCGTGAGGGAATTGAGGTAGACCCCCTGCAGATCATAGCCTGCGGAACTGGACTCGAAAAAGGTCCAGTCGGTCATGTCCGTGGTCTCGGCGATGTTGGCATTGGGGAAGCCGCCGTTCACGCCCGTGGAGGCCGGTGTTTGGAAGCTGACCGTGCGTGTGCTGTCGGATACCAGGTTGCTGAAGTCCCAGGTCTGTCCTGATCCACCCGGGCCCGGGTCCATGTATGGAGTGTAATTGTCGAGGAAGCTGTCCCCGGCGATCGGCGATGCGCTGTCGGTGATCGTCTGGGCGTGCACCGAGGTGGCCAGAAGAAAGAGGAAGGAGGAAAGGGTCGCGTAGCGATGCTTCATGATCAAGGGATTTGATGTGAAGGTGGACAAGATCGCCAATACGGACGCGCGATGCAATGATGAGGCGCATCCGGAGCCCAACATCGGCGGACCTTCCAAACAAGTGAGCCATGAAAAGCGGCTTTGGACAAGCCTTTCAGCAGGGTTTCACCGGATGGACATCTTCTCCATCACGACCGATCCCTCCGGCCAGGTCCGCTCCTCGAACCACGCCCGACCATCAATATCCAAAAGCACCACGGTGGAACAGCGCGTGCCGTAATCGGGCGAGTCGATGAAGATGGAGGAGACGACACGCTCGAGGTCCCGCGGCAGGCCGGTATCGGGCAGGCGTTCATCCGACGCGGGAACATCGTCCCTCAGTAGGGCGAACAAGCCGGGAACAAGCTGCTCGTCCGGTCCCTGGAGCAGGTGTTCCATTGCCGCCGTGGCATGCTCCACTTTCGGCCAGGGCGTGTCCAGGAAATGGTTGCTGAGGCTGTGGATGCCGGGGGAAAGCGGAATGTCTGCGGGTTCGATGTTGTTATGGTAGCGCAATGCATCCAGCGGCCCGTGGATCAGGTTGAAGCCGTTATAGACCTGGGTCGCTCGCGGATCGATGGCATGTTCCAGGGCATCCCGCACGAGAAGCCCACGGGAAGGACCATCGGTGCGTTGCGACCGGCGCAGGTCGCGGAAGTTGGTGATGGCGGCGAAACGACCGGCGCGTGTGATGCCCATCCACGTGCCACCGGCCTGCAGGTCGCGTCCGGCGAGGATGTCGGGCGCATCCTCCCAGAAATGAGCCGGCGCCGCCGGGCGGTCCAGGAACTCGTCCCGGTTGGCCGCGAAGATGAAGGGATAGCGCGGGTGCGCTTTATAGGCGAGAGCGATCAGGCACATGGTGCCACAAAGGTGAGGTGCGTGCATACCTGGCCCGGTGACAAGGTGAATGGATCGTGATCGTTCGTTCTTCGTTCCTCCGTACTGGTCCACCAGACCCCCCGCTCGCTTCCTTTGCATCGATGCCCACCGCCTACCGCGTCTACGTGATCGAGCTGAGCCGGAAGGTGTATTCGGAGAACTGGAAGTTCCGGCAGGCGAACCCGCAGTACAACGGCGTGCGCGAGTGTCTGTATGTCGGCCAGACGAGCAAGACCCCGCAGGAACGGCTCGCCCAGCACAGGTCCGGCGCGCGCACGGCCAAAGGGCACAAACTTTCATCCGACATCGTGCGGAAATATGGTCGTTATCTGCGCCCCAGTCTCTACCAGCACATCCCACCGATGAGCCGGGAGGAGGCGCTGGAAGTGGAAAAGGGATTGGCGCTGGAACTGCGACGGAAGGGGTATGCGGTCTGGACGAATTGAGGGCTGCTCCGCACCGATCAACGTCGACATCGAGGATCGGGCGCAACGCATTCGTCACCGGGCCATCGAACGCAGTTCCCAACTCCGACGGCATGGGAAGTATCGGGCAGTTGATCTTAGAGGTGGGACCGCCCCCCATATTGACCTGCGGACACGGATCTCAGCGACAACTGCAGCCCAGCGGGCGGACTTCTGCAGGAATGGAAGTTCGCGAACCTCGCCTTGTCGCAAATGATCGGATACCTTGGTTCTGCTATCGAAGCAAGTCCTCGTCCTCCAGCGGATATGGCCGATGCAGGATGGTGATGACCCACTGAGCCAACGATCCATGCAGCCACGCCGCCTACTTCTGCCGATACTTGTGATCTGGTCGCTCTCCGCTGTGCCATGCATGGGCCAGCAAGGCGAATGGCGGACCTATACCACGAAGGACGGTCTGCTGGACGATGCCCTCGAGGTGTACAACGTCCATGTCGACCCAGAAGGCCAGGTCTGGTTCATCACGGACAGGGGAGTGAATGTCTTCGACGGTACTTCATGGCGTTCTTACACGGAAAAGAACGGCCTGATCGGCAGGAAGATCTCCTGTTCGCTGTTGGACAGCAAGGGCCGCATTTGGGTGGGCTCCTATACGAACGAGCTCGGGGATGGTGGCATATCCATCTTCGACGAAGGGGAATGGCGGTCGTACAGGCGCTCAGAAGGATATTTCAAGGCCGCTCATCCCCGGCTCCTCGTCGAAGATCCGCAGGGACGGGTGTGGGTGGCGACGTCCACGATCCCGGGCAGCTATGCCGCGGGGATGGCCGCCTCCACTTTATCCGGGGTCATCCCTTTCGCAGGTCTGGCCTATTCCGGATTTGTTCTTGCTGCCTCAAAGTCCGGGCTTTCCATGTTCTCCAATGACACATGGACCAATTTCGACAAGGTGGGACCTGAACCTCCTTTTGACTATGTAAGTCGCCTTGTGGAGGACAAGAAGGGCCGGGTCTGGTTCACCACCGACAAGGACAAATTGTTCTGTTACGATGGGCATGCGTTCATCGCCCCGAGCGCAAAGGAGGGCTATGTCCAGTGCGAGATCCGCGATATCATGGTCGACAGCCGGAAGAACCTGTGGATCGCCTCCCAGAACAAGGTGATGATGTACGATGGAGACCGATGGACCGTGTTCAAGATGCGTGTGATCGGCGACCTGCTCGCTTTGACCTCGCTCCGGATCCATGAGGACCGGAAGGGGGAGATCATCGTGACCGGCATGGAGGGCATCGCTGTGTACGACGGCAGCAAATGGCGATCCTTCGATCTTGAGAACAAGGGGGCCTATTCCCCCTCCGACTTGGCGACCTACCATTCGATGTTCGACGCGAAAGGTGACCTCTGGGTCTATTGGAACAACAATTTCGGGCACTATGATGGAAGCACGTGGAAGCAGGTCTGGCGAAAGCTGGATTCGCGCTTCTACATCGACAAGCACGATCGCATCTGGGTGCCTGGAAAGAAGGGCCTCGAGGTGCACCGCGATGGGAAATGGGAGACGTTCAAGGAGTACCGGGATATCTATGGCTTCGTGGAGGACGGGAAGGGCAACGTCTGGGGTGGATCGAACGATGGCTTGCTCTACTTCGATGGCGTGGAGATGGATCGGCTCCAAGCCGGCAGTGGGATACCCTCATCCCGCACGCGATTCGTGACCGTCGATACGCAGGGCAATGTCTGGGTCGGCACGGACGCAGGGATCAGCCGTTTCCAGTATGCAGATCAACGTTGACCGCAAGTCCCTGACGCACTTGCACACGACCCGGCGCCCCGGTCGGGCACGCTAGTCCCGCACTATACGCACCGACCAGGGTCGGTCGACGCCACGGATCAGGTAGATCCCGGCCGGTAGGTCACGCAGGTCGATGACGATCCGATCGCCCGCGGCCTTCAGTTGACGGACCATTCGCCCTTGCGCATCAAGCACGATGAGCCCATGCGATCCGCCCTCCGCGAATTCGAGCGTGACGGCATCATGCGCCGGGTTGGGGGCCACGCGCGGACCTTCCGCCATCGGTCCCTGGATCGCCGTCGGCAGGTGGATCAGCGGATCACTGGGCGCACTGACGCAGCCCAGGATGTCCGTCACGACGACGGTATAGGTGCCAGGCAGGGTGGGGGTGATGCAGGCCGCGGTGTCGCCGGGAAGGGCTTGACCATCGAGGTACCATTGCATCATGGGCTGCACACCGGTGCAGAACTGCGAACCCAGGTCGAGCACGGTCGGAACGCTCGGCGTGGCCGGGCATTGCAGCGGCGCGCGGTACACGTCGCCGTAGCGCCCCACGGCGATCAGGGCACCGTCGACCAGGGTCGCATCACCGATCACCGCATCAAAAGGCTCGGGCACCAGGTTGTACCAGTTGTCGCCACCATCCACGGTTCGTACCACCTGACCGGAGACGGACACGGCATACCCGGTGTCGGGATCGCTGAAGAAGATGCTGCAGGAGTACTGCGGGATCCCGCCCATGTAGGTCCAGGTCTGACCGCCGTCCGTGGTGCGGTGCCCACTGCCGTATCCGGCGATGAAGCCCAGGGTGTCGTCCAGGAAGAAGACGCTCTGGATGTCGGCGGTGGTCGGACTGGTCAGGGGTTGCCACGTCACGCCGCCGTCCGTGGTCTCCTGCAACGATCCTCCCTCACCGCCGCAATACCCGACCAGATCGTTCACGAAGTAGAGGTCGAAGATGTTCCCGGTGGCGCTGTGGTCCCAGGTCGACCCCGCATTGGTCGTCCGGTAGCAGCCGGCGTTCACGTAGCCGCCCGCCACGATCGCCGTGCTGGCATCGAACGCCCACACGCTGCGTACCGCGACGCTGGGACCAGCGTGGTTGACCGTGGATGCGAAGAAATCGGTGGTGCTCCGGTTCGCCCCGCTGCCACCGCCGATCCAGCCCACGCCGTCCGGGCGCAGGTGTACACCCAGCCATTGTGCGTTGCCCGCGGCCACATCGGTCCAGTGCCGGCCGCCGTCCTCCGTGCGCATCACGCCGTTCTCCAGACCGCCGCTGGTCAGCCAGCCCGCCGAAGCGCCATGCAGGTCATCGCCGAAGCTGACCTTGTTCAACTTGGTGTGCCATGTGCCGATCTGCACCGGCTGCCAGGTGATGGCATCGTCCACCGTGCGGTACACGCGGCCTTTGCCGACCAGCAGGCCGATGCCGCTGTCGTCCAGCCAGGCGCCGTACAGGTCCAGTGGATCGAGCGAGGCTACGGACCAGTTCACGCCCTGGTCGATGCTGCGCAGCACCGTGCCCCAGGCACCCATCGCCAGCACCGTGTTGCCGTGGACATGCAGGCCCAGCAGGCTCTGCGTGGTGGGGGAGGTGACGTAGTTCCACGTATCGCCACCGTCGGTCGTGCGGATGATGTCGCCGCCGATGCCCACGCCGATCCCGGTCTGGGCATTGAAGAAATGCAGGCCGCGGATGCTGATGGTACCTGGTGGTGTCAGCGGGTCCCATGTCGCGCCACCGTCCTCGGTGCGCAACAGGATGCTGCCGGTGGCCGCCGCGAAACCCAGTTGGTCATCCACGAAATGGAGCGCCGTGATCGCGTTCGTGGTACCGCTCGTCTGCTGGGTCCAGGTGGCGCCACCGTCGATAGTGCGGAAGAGCTTGCCCGTCTGGCTGCCCGCCCAGCCCAGCGTATCGTTCACGAACGCCAGGCAGGCGATGTTGCCGTAGGTCGGTTGGTACACCGAACTGGCCGTGGCCCAACCGTCGGAGGTGCGGTAGAACCGCCCCGCGTTCGCCCCGATGATCCCGCGCTGGTCGTCCCACATCCATAGGGTCTGTGGCTTGTCGGTCAGGTTGTATGGCATGCGCTGCCAGCTGCCCCCGGCATCGGTGGTCTTCATCACGAAGCCGAGCACACGATCGATCGTGAATCCGGTGGTGGGGCTCACCAACTGCACCGAAGGCAGTTCGCTGCGCGTCTTCACAGGGGTGACGAGTTGCCAGTGTTGGGCGGTCAGGGTGGATAAGGCCAGCAACAGGAACGGGAGCAGGAGGATGCGCATGCGGCAAAGATCGGATACTGTGCTTTCGATCGCGTGACCCCCCATTTTCGCGCAAGTGTTCGGCAGCCGGAGCTTTGCGGAGCCTGACGGCCACTTGTGCCTGAAGGCCCTGGAAAGCTGCTCGGATCTGCGGATGCTGTCGCCGGTCCCTGACCGGCTTCACGACAGCTGATCATCCACGACCGCTGCGCTTGTGCGAGTACCAAATGGACGGGAACCTATACCCTGAGCACGATCCATCACAAATAATGATCTCTCGAATAAATGATCTTTTCGTCTTGTTCTGGCGTTCTTTGGTGCTTACATTCGTTCATCCTGCCTGACCGACCATGACCTGCCATCCCCGCATATGGCGAATGATGTACGGATCCAGTTCCGGTCGATACGATGGGCAGGACAGCTGATCGCAGGGCGGCGTGCCGCGTGTGCGGAGGGTGTTCCCTCCCGGTGGACGCATACGCCAATACAAGCGCATTCTCCTTTTCAAAAAGAACCCCCGATGCGCGCACACCGGGGGCTGTCACTCATGTCCCACCAAACTCTGACGTAAGATGAACACGAGCTAGGCAAAGGTAGGGCGACTCCCCGGCAGCGCCGGGCAGCGTCCGCCGCCCTTGGACGGTCTCCTCTCCAAGCGGGCACGTGGAATACGCCGATGCCACGGACAACCCGTATCTCCAGAAGGTGAGGACCGGACCTTGGCTATGGGTCAACACGAACAACGAACGATGACCTCTTCCGCGATTAACTTCAGGTGGCCCGGTGCGGGCCCTGGCTTGGTGCTGGGCTGCCTGGGGTTTGTTGTTGTCCTATGCTGCGAGGCGCAGAATTTAGTGCCGAACCATTCCTTTGAACTCCGGGATAGTTGCTTGGAGGTGAACACCGCCTATACCGAGAATACAGGCCCTTTGGGCTGGTTCTCGGCCGGTGGAACGGGTGACTACTTCATGAGTTGCCTGCCATACGGGGCGTTCAATGGGGTGCCGTTGAGTTCATTGGCATTCCAGGATCCACAGGATGGCGAGTGCTATGTGGGCGTGATCACCTACCAACAAAGCCAAGGCGTTCGCGAGTACTTCATGATCCAACTACTGGATCCACTTGTGCCAGAACAGACCTACTATGCCAGTTTCTATGCGAACGCAGCTTGGAATGGAAATGAGACGTATCCACAGGCGTACCTCGCATCGAGCCATGTGGGCATGCTGTTCACCGTGCAACCCCGTCCATGGGTGAATGGTGATCCCTGGCCTACTGGGGGAAATGTGGCACAAGTGTATCATCCTTGGCTCATCACAGATACGGTGGGTTGGACCCTCGTGAGCGGGAGCTTCGTGGCTGACAGTGCATACCAGTATGTGATGATCGGCAACCATTTCGACAACGCGAACACGGATACACTTCACTTTGCCACTTTCGCATGGACGCCGACGGCATATACACTGATCGATAACGTGTGCGTGTCCACCGATCCGGATGGGTGCCAGCTTGCACAAGGTATTTCGGGGGGGCTTGGATTGGATGGGGTTATCCTGTTCCCTGATCCAGCGAACGCGGAGATCGCAATGAGCAAGATCCCAGAAGGCACCAAGCTCACGATCCATGATGCACTCGGTCGTGTCGTGTGGCGAGAGGGTAACGTCGGTAGCTCTTGGCGTAAGGATGTGGGCTCTTGGGCAAGGGGAGCCTATGTATTGCACTTAGAGCAACAGAAAAGGTCACGTACGTTCAAGTTCGTGTTGATCGAGTAGCAGAGGGCTGGTCTTCGGAAGCGAACAAACCAATAAAACCGAAGACCGTGAAACGATTAGTTCTACAGCCGTGGACCATGGCTGTTTGTGTGCTGGCCATGCTGCCAGCGCATGCTCAAGTCTCTACGCCAGCAAATTCTGGCATTGCCACTGATTTCGTTGGCTGGGACAATACAATGATCAATGACCCGCTTCAGATTCGCCACGATGCGAACCAGCCGATCGAGTGGTACACGGATGGGCTGGTGCATACACGGATGCTTTTGAATGAAACGCTGACGAACGAGACGGTAGGATCGTTCACGAATTTGGACCTGAGCGGCTTCCTGGGGGTCGGCCGCTTCATCAACGCATACGACAAGCCAGCGGCGCGTTTCATGCGGAGTGGGGTGCTTCCGTGGCCAATGGATACCGGCCCGTGATGCGCGAAGGCTTCCTGGCCACCCAGGGTGAATCGTTGTACTATGGTGGTCTTATCGGTGCGGAGAGCGGGATCATCTGGTCCCGCACGTCCGGGCTGATGGGACCCACCGCGCCGTTCCGCTTCATCTACACGGGGTACAATGGCGGCGCCTCGGTGGCCAGCAGCACACCCGGTCTGGAGTTGGCCCGGATGCAACCGGACCTTTCACTGAACGAGGGTTATTTCGGCATTGGGGACTGGAACACGGCGGGAGTCCTCCCCACCGAGCGCCTGGACCTGCTGGACGGCCGCGTGCGCATCCGCCAACTGCCCACCGATCCAGCCGCCAATTCGCTCACCAAGATCATGGTGGTGGATGACGCGCCGGGTCCGGAGTTCGGCGTGGTGAATTGGAGGGACATCAGCACGTTGACCGATTGTGACTGGGACCTGAATGGTGCCAACGATGTGGTGACCGCCTACGCTTCTGCATCATCGACCTGCCCTGACCTGGGCAACAATGTGGGCATAGGTCTCATGGATCCGAGATGGAAGCTCCATGTGGTGGAGGATACGCCTTTGCCGCACAACGACGATAAGGCGATCATGGCCCACACCATTGGTGATGATGAGCTCAATATCGGTGTGGATGCACTATGTGTTGGGGAACCGGAACACGCCACCAATATCGGGATGAGGACCTGGGCGCAGAATGGGAAAGTGAACTATGGGCTCTATGCGCACACAACGGTGGAGATACCCTATTCGATCCAATCGAACGTCGGAGTTTACGGGAATGCACAGGAAGAAGGAACTTCTGCCCAGGGAGGGGTGTCCAATTCCTGTATCGGCATTTGGGGTCGTGCGAAATGTGCGACACCGAACACATGGGCTGGCTACTTCGATGGCAATGTCTACTGTGCAGGGGCCTACTTCGGTTCCGATGCAGCCCTCAAGACCAATGTGCAACCCGTCGACAATGCCACGGACCTGTTGAACCAGCTGTCACCAGTGAGCTACTACTTTGACACGGTACAGTATAACTTCATGGGGGTGCCGAGCGATCTGCAGTACGGGCTCATTGCGCAGGATGTGGCCCAGGTGATCCCGAACATTGTGAAGCAAGTGGTGCGACCGGCCGAATATGACACCGCCGGGACGATGCTCCATGAGGCGGTTTCGTTCAAGGCACTCAACTACAATGAGTTGATCCCGCTCTTGTTGGCCGTCGCCAAGGAGCAACAGGCCACCATCCAGCAACAGGCCGATCGCCTGGACCAGATGGAGCAGTCCCTGGCGGCCTGCTGCAATGCCACCGATGCCGTGGGCGGCCATGCCCCGATCCCGAACACCGGGTCGGACGGCACGCCCGGTGAACGCTCCACGACGGCCTCCACCGCCGACCTGGTCATCGCCCCGAACCCCTTCGCGGAAAGCACCACGGTGAGCTACCGCCTGCCCCAGGCGGGCGCCGTGCGGCTGGAGGTGAGCAGCAGCGCGGGCATGCAACTGCTCACCCTGCGCGAGGGGCAGGCCGAGGCCGGCGCCTACAGCCTGACCTGGAACACCCAGGACCTGGCCCCCGGCATCTACTACGTGACCCTGTACCGGAACGGCACCCAACTGGTGCGGAAGGCCGTGAAGGTGGGCCGCTGAGCCCGCCGGGAACACCTCCATGCGAAGCGCCCGGGGTCCGGGCGCTTCGCCGTTCGCGGCGTGCCGTTCCTTTGCGCCATGCGCCGCGCCCTCGTCACCGTCACCAACGACCTGGCCACGGACAACCGCGTGCACCGCACCTGCCTGGTGCTGCAGGAACTGGGCTACACGGTGACCGCCGTGGGCAGGGGACGGGCGGGTAGCCCGCGCCTGGACAGGCCCTACGCAACGCGGCGCATGCGGCTGCCCTTCAACACGGGCCCCCTGTTCTATGCCGCGTACAACATCCGCCTGTTCCTCCTCCTGCTCTTCACGCGGTGCGATCTGGTCGTGGCCAACGATCTGGATACGCTCCTGGCCGCGTTCCTCGCTTCCCGGTTCCGGCGCAGGGCACTGGCATACGATTCCCACGAACTGTATACCGAGGTGCCGGAGCTCATCGGCCGTCCGTTCGCGCGGGGCGCCTGGCTCCGGATCGAACGGTGGATCTTCCCGAAGCTGCGGCACGTGATCACGGTGAACGAAAGCATCGCCGCGATCTACCGGAAGAAGTACGGTGTTCCGGTCGGCGTGGTGCGCAACATCCCCATGCCGCGTGCGCTGGGCCCCAAGCCGACGCGTGCCGCGCTGGACCTGCCCGACGACCGGTTCATCCTGGTCCTGCAGGGCGCCGGCATCAACGTGGACCGGGGTGGCGAGGAGGCGGTGCTGGCCATGCGCGACCTGCCCCACTGCCTCCTGCTGGTCGTGGGTGGCGGGGATGCCTGGCCCGCGCTGAAGGACCTGGTGCGCAGGCATCGGCTGGAGGACCGGGTGCGCCTGATCGACCGCCTGCCCTATGCGCGCATGATGGACCTGACGCGCAACGCCGACCTGGGCCTGACCCTGGACAAGGACACCAATCTGAACTACCGCTACAGCCTGCCGAACAAGTTGTTCGACTACCTGAACGCCGGCATCCCCGTGCTGTGCTCGGACCTGCCCGAGGTGGGGCGGATCGTGCGTGATCAGGATGCGGGTGTGGTGGTGTCCCGGGTGGACCCGGAGCGGATCGCGCAGGCCGTGGAGGACCTGCGCCGGGACCCGCAGCGGATGGACGCCTTGCGGGCGAACGCTACATTCGCGGCCCGGAAGCTGGATGGTGGCCGGGAAATGGCCGCGCTGAAGGCCTTCCTCGAGGGAATTGGCTGAGAAGCACCTGCATATCGTCAGTTTCGACGTGCCCTGGCCTCCGGACTACGGTGGCGTGATCGACGTGTTCTACAAAGTGAAGGCCCTGGCCGGACTGGGGGTGCGCGTGCACCTGCATTGCTTTGAATACGGCCGGCGGCCCGCCCCGGAGCTCGAGGCGATCTGCGCTTCGGTGCATTATTACCACCGCAGTTCCAGCAAGCACCTGCTCCTGAGCGGACTGCCCTATGTGGTGGTGAGCCGGCGCAACGAGGAGCTGATCGAACGCCTGCTCCTGGACGATCATCCGATCCTCTTCGAGGGGCTCCATTCCTGCTATTTCCTCGGCGACCCGCGCCTGCAGGGCCGCCGCCGTTCCGTGCGTACGCACAACGTGGAGCACGACTACTACGGCGCACTGGCCAAGGCCGAACGCAGCGCCTTCCGCAAGGCCTATTTCGTGAACGAGGCGCGCAAGCTGGAGCGGTTCGAACCGGTGCTGAGCGAGGCGGACCACATCATCGCGATCTCGCCGAAGGACCAGGCCTATTTCATGCGGCACTTCGGTCGCGCCGAGCACGTGCCCGCCTTCCATGCCTGCGGCCGCATCGCGGTGCCCGGGGGCATCGGCGACTACGCATTGTACCACGGCGCCCTGAGCGTGCCGGAGAACGATCAGGCCGCGCTCTACCTCGTACGGGAGGTGTTCCCCGGCCTCCCCGTGAAGCTGATCATCGCGGGCAGCGGGGCCTCTCCCGAACTGCGCCGTGCCGCATCCACCACGCCGAACGTCGAGCTGCGGGAGGACATCCCCACGGAGGAGATCCACCGCCTGGTGCGCGAGGCGCAGGTGAACGTGCTGCCCACCTTCCAGGCCACGGGGATCAAGTTGAAGCTGCTGCTGTGCCTGTTCACCGGCCGCCACGTGGTGTGCAACACGCCGATGGTGCAGGACACCGGTCTGGAGGAGGTCTGCCTCGTGCACGATGATCCGGAGACCATGCGTCTGTCGATCCTCGCCTGCATGTCGCGCCCCGCGAACGGTTCGACATTGGAGAAGCGCATGAAGGTGCTGGAGGAGCGGTTCGACAACCGCCGCAACGCGGAACACCTCGCGCGGATCGTCCTCGCCTGAGGCCCGGTTCAGGCCGTGGCGAGCTCCAGCAGCTTGCTGTCCTCGCAACGGATCACCCGCGAACCGAATTTCTTCATGTGGGTGTAATCGTGCGTGGCCATCAACACGGCCCTGCCGCTCCGGCTGATGGAGAACAGGAGGTCAAGGATGCCCTCGGTCGTCTCCGGATCGAGGTTGCCGGTCGGCTCGTCGGCGATGATCAATTCCGGATCGTTGAGCAGGGCCCGTGCGATGCTCACACGCTGCTGCTCGCCGCCCGATAGTTCGTGGGGCATCTTATAGCCCTTGTTGGCCAGACCCACCTTGTCCAGGACCTGCTGCGCGCGTTCGTCCATGCCACGCTTGTCCTTCCAGCCCGTGGCCTTCATCACGAAGACCAGGTTCGCGTTCACGTTGCGGTCGCTCAAGAGCTGGAAGTCCTGGAACACGATGCCGATCTTCCGCCGCAGGTAGGGCACCTGGCGCCGCTTCAGTTTCCGCAGGTCGAAGCCGCACACCGTGCCTTCACCCTCGGACAGCGGAAGGTCGCCGTACAGCGTGCGCAACAAACTGCTCTTGCCCGTGCCGGTGCGCCCGATGAGATAGAGGAACTCGCCCGCGTCCACCGTCAGGTCGACGTTGTTCAGCACCAGGTTCTCGCGCTGGAAGATGCGTGCGTTGCGCAGTTGGATGATGGGTCCGTCGGCCATGCGGTGGGCTCCGGGCCAAAGGTGGAAAATTTCCGAGGCACGCTTTCCGTTGATCGTTGGAACGCACTGCATGATCCGCATGAACACGACCGCGTGGATAATTCCGTCCCCGCGCGCCGATGGCGGGCAGGGCGGGCCGGAACTTTGACCGTTCGATGGTGGACCTCCCCGCGACCCTTCCGCGGCGCCTCTTCTGCGCCCTTTGCCCGGTGATGTTCGGGCTCGGGGCCATGGCCCAGCGGCCGGCACATTATGAACTGCCCACCGCCGCGCTCGACCATGCCCGGGAACTGTTCGACCTGGCGAAGTACGGCGCCGCGCAATACGAGCTGGACCGCATCGCCGAGCACACCCGCGACCCCTATGATGCCCAACGTGTGGAGGCGGAGTACCTCGCGGCGATCTGCGCCGTCCGTCTCTTCAACGAGGATGCCGTGCTGCGCATGCTCGCCTTCATGCGCGACCATCCCGAGGACCAGCATGTGGGCACCGTGCGCTACGAACTGTTCCGCCACTTCTTCGCCCTGAAACAATGGGACGACTGCCTGGCCTGGGCGGGACAGGTCAATGCCGACGAACTTTCCGCGAAGGACCAGGAGGAGTTCCACTTCAAGCAGGGCTACGCGCTGTTCCAGGAGGACCGCACGGACGAGGCCATGACCGAGATGGGGCGCGTGAAGGACGGCACCGGCCCCTATGCCGTGCCCGCGACCTACTATACCGCCCACATGGACTACAGCCGCGGACGCTATGCCTCCGCGCTCAAAGGGTTCGAGAAGATCAAGGACGATCCCAGCTTCGGACGCATCGTGCCGTTCTACATCGCCGAGATCAAGTTCCGCGAAGGTCAGTATGCGGACGTGGTCGCCTATGTGGAGCCCCTGCTCGCGGATCCCAGCGGGACGCGTCGGATCGGGGAGCTGAACCGCCTGGTCGGAGGGTCCCACTACCAGCTCGGCCAGTATGCGGCGGCCACCCCATATCTTGAAAAGGCCGCACAACGGAGCACCGGCATCGGCCGCGAGGAACGCTACATGCTGGGCTATGCCTATTACAAGTCGGGTGAATGGCAGAAGGCCCTGACCCAGTTGAGCCTGGTGACCAACGCGGAGGACAGCCTGGCCCAGCTCGCCGTGTACCACATGGCCGATTGTTACCTGCACCTCAACGAGAAGAACTATGCCCGCAATGCCTTCAAGCGTGCATACGAGCTCGGCCAGGACCCGACGGTGAAGGAGGATGCCCTGTTCAACTATGCGAAGCTGGCCTACGAACTGTCCTTCGATCCCTACAACGAGGCCATCACCGCATTGCGGGATTACCTGAAGAAATATCCGAACACACCACGCCGCAACGAGGCCTATGCGTTCCTGGTGGACGTGTTCCTGAAGACGCACAACTATGCCGCCGCCCTGAGCGCGCTCGACGAGATCCAGAACAAGGACCTGCCACTGAAGGAGGTGTACCAGCAGCTGGCCTACAACAGGGGCGTGGAGCTCTACGATGGCGGCAAGTACGACCAGGCGGTCCAGGCCTTCCAGCAGGGCCTGAAGTATCCAGTGGACCGTGACATGAACGCCCGCTGTCATTTCTGGATGGGCGAGAGCTTCTACCACCAGGGCGACTACGACCAGGCGTTGAGGAAGTACGACGACCTGCGCAACACGCCCGGGGCCTATGCCACATCGCTCTACGAAGAGGCCGGTTACAGCATGGGCTATGCCTATTTCAAGCAGCGGACCTATGACGAGGCCCTTACCGCGTTCCGGCGGTTCAATGGCGCGAGCGGCGTGGACCGGAAGCAGCGCGCCGACGCCATGCTTCGGATCGCCGATTGCTACTACCTGGCGAAGGACGAGGAGCAGGCGATCCGGTGGTACGATGAGGCGATCCGCGCCGGTTCGACCGACGGCGACTACGCCCTGTTCCAAAAAGGGGTGTGCCTCGGCCTGGAACGCAAGTTCCCTGAGAAGATCGCCGTGCTGAAGGACCTGCTGGCCGAACGGCCGAACAGCCGTTTCGCCGCGGATGCCAAGTTCCAGCTGGGCGAGACCTACATCAACCTGGAGGATGACGCGAACGCGATGCACTACTACACGCAGGTGGTGCAGGAGCATCCCAACAGTCCCAATGTGCGCCAGAGCATGCTGCAGGTGGCGTTGATCCACAAACGCCAGGGCAACGCCGACCAGGCCCTGCAGGAGTTCAAGGCGATCGTGGCGAAGTACCCCACGATGGATGGCGCCCGCGATGCCCTCGCCGGGATCGAGAGCATCTACGTGGAACAGGGGCGTGTGGGCGAGTACGAGAGCTACCTCCGTTCCCTCGACTTCGTGGACCCGGCCAGCCTGGACCTCGACGAGAAGTACTACCGAAGCGCGGAGGCGTTGTACTTCGATGGGAAGTGCGACCAGGCCATCGGCGCGTTCGGCGACTACCTGAGCAAGTACCCGAACGGGGCCTACGCGCTGAACGCCCTGTACTACCGCGGGGATTGTGAGTACCGCGCACAACAGTACGAGCAGGCCCTGCCCGACCTCGAGGCGGTGATCCAACGCAACGGTCAGCAGTTCCTGGAGTCGGCGCTGTTCGGCGCCAGTGACATCCTGTTCAAGGACAAGCGCTGGGAGGGTGCCCTGGACCATTTCGTGCAGCTCGGCCAGGTGGCCAACCTGCCGCAGAACGTCCTTGCGGCAAAGGCCGGAAGGATGCGTTGTCTGCGTGAGCTCGGCCGGAACGAAGAGGCGGCCCAGGCGGCACAGGAGGTGATGACCGATGGTGGTGCCAACGCCGACCTGAAGGCCGAAGCGGGACTGCTCATCGCGCAGGACGCCCTGGACCACAATGAACTGGACGACGCGTACGCCAGGTTCAAGGGCGTGGCCACCAGCAGCACCAACGCACGCGGCGCGGAGGCCAGGTTCAACATGGCCTACGTGCGCTTCCTGCAGGAGAAGTACCGCGATGCGGAAAAGGAGGTGTTCGGTCTGGTGCAGGACTTTCCCGCCTACGATCATTGGAAAGCCAGGGCCTTCATCCTGCTCGGCGATGTCTACGTGCGACTTGACGATCGCTTCCAGGCCAAGGCCACCCTGCAAAGTGTGGTGGACCACTGTTCGGAACCCGACCTGGTGGCGCAGGCAAGGGCCCGTCTGGACACGATCACGGCCAGCGAGGTGCAACAGACCGCACCGCCGGAACAGGAGGAGATCACCGTGCCCCTGCCCGACGGGCAGCAGGGCGGCAACGGCAGCGACGAATGAGCATGCGACGCATCATCCTGATCGGTACGACCCTCTGCGGCATCGGTCCGCTGCTGGCGCAGGACGGCGGCATCACGCCCGGCGGTGAGTACTACATCCACGGCATCTTCAACCCGACGATCGCGGATGTGCAGAAGATCGACGTGCGTCCTGAACTGGTGGATACCATCCTTGCCGAAAAGCCCGTGACGTACAGCGTGGTGACCGCCACGATGCCCATCGCGCCCAAGGCCGACAGCATCGCGCCGGTGCGGCTCAATGTGGTCCAGGCGAACGAACGGTTGTACCACGGGCTGGTGAAGCTCGGCTATGGCCTGTACAACACCCCATTGGGCGAGCTCTACTTCGATCAGACCCGGTCCAGGAAGAACGGGTATGGCATCCACCTCAAGCATTTCAGCAGCCAGGGCGGCCTCAAGGATGTCGGGCCGAGCGACTACAGCTTCAATTCCGCGGACCTCTTCTACAAGGCGGTGGTGCAGGAGCACGAGATCCTCGGTCGCGGCATGTACGACCGCCGGCGCGTGAGCGACTACGGTTACGACCCGGACGGCTTCGACACGCTGGGGCTTCCACAACCGGGGGACAACGACCTCCGACAGGTCTACAACGACATCGGCTTCGGCCTGCGGGTGCGCAGCTTGTACGCGGACAGCAGCATGATCGCCCACGACGTGCGCTTGGAGGCCCACCATTACACCAATGCCACCGGCAGCCGCGAGACCAACTTCACCATCCGGGCCGACCTGGGCAAGCAGGAGCGCACCGAGACCTACGAGGCGGCGATCCTCATCGATAACAATGTGTACCACGGCGTGCCACAGGGCGACGGTCCCGAGTTCGATCAGAACGGGACCCTGGTGGGCCTGACGCCGGGGGTGAGCACCACGGGCAGGCGTTACCGTGTGCGCGTCGGTGCGGGGATCTACGTGGACGCTCTCGGGAAGACCACCTTCCATTTCTACCCACAGGTGTACGCCAGCTACAGTTTCTTCGACAACATCCTGGTGCCCTACGTCGGTGCGGACGGTGCCCGCATGCGCAATAGCTTCCGCAGCCTGACACAGGAGAACCCCTGGACGATCACCGCTCCCGAGCTGGCCAATACCAGCAAGCTCTACGACATCTACGGCGGCCTGCGCGGCAGCTTCAGCCGGAACATCGGCTTCGACGTGCGGGTGAGCACCAGCAGTTGGAAGGACAGGGCGCTCTACATCACCGACGGGTACTACTCCTTCGGGGACCAGTTCACCCTGGTGTATGACAAGGTGAACGTGCTGGATGTCAGCGGCGAGGCCACGTACGACGATGGGACCGGTACACGGATCCATGCCCGGCTGGACATCTACAGCTACCACATGCAGGACCAGGCGGAGCCATGGAACCTGCCTCCCTACCAATTGACGCTCGGGGCGCAGTACGGCTTCCGCGACAAGTTGATCTTCAAGCTGGATGCGCAGTTCATGGGGGCCAGGAAGGCCTTCACCCCGGTGTTCACCAGCGTGGCCGACCAGGACCCGCAGGCATCGGAGACCGTGGAACTGAAAGGCTTCTTCGACCTCTATCTGGGTGTGGAGTACCGCTTCACCAAGCGCCTGACCGTGTTCCTCGACGCCAGCAACCTGAGCGCGAGCAAGTACGAACGCTGGTACCGCTATCCCGTGCAGCGCACCCTGCTGATGATGGGGGCGAGCTACTCCTTCTGAGACCCCGGGCCGAACGGCCCCGTCGGAAGCCTTCTCCGTATACGAATAACCGGTCGGAAAATCAAGCCCGGGCGTGTTGGCAAAATGTCAATAAACCCCTGCCAATACTGGGTTTTCCGGCTGTCCGAGGCACCTGATCGGGTATCTTTGTGGGCCCTTCGCGAAGGAGGGGATGAACGCAAGGAAAAAATGGCAGAGACAGCTATCGAAATGAGCGAGAAAAAGAAGGCGGCCGCTTCCTATTCGGCCGAGAGCATCCAGGTGCTCGAGGGTCTCGAAGCGGTGCGCAAGCGCCCGGCGATGTACATCGGCGACATCGGTGTGAAGGGCCTGCACCACCTGGTGTACGAGGTGGTCGACAACAGCATCGACGAGGCCCTGGCGGGTCACTGCGATACCATCGAGGTGCGCATCCTGCCCGACAACTCCATCAGCGTAAAGGACAATGGCCGCGGTATTCCCGTGGACATGCACGCCAAGGAGAAGCGCAGTGCCCTGGAGGTGGTCATGACCGTGCTGCACGCCGGGGGCAAGTTCGACAAGGACTCCTACAAGGTGTCCGGCGGCCTGCACGGCGTGGGCGTCAGCTGCGTGAACGCCCTGAGCTCCCACATGCGGACCGAGGTGTACCGCGATGGGAAGATCCATGTGCAGGAGTATGCCATGGGCAAGCCGCTCTATCCCGTGAAGGAGATCGGCACTTCGGATCAGCGTGGGACCGTCCAAACGTTCACTCCCGATGCCTCGATCTTCCAGGTCCACGAATACAGCTTCGACACCCTCAGCGCCCGTCTGCGTGAGCTCGCTTACTTGAACAAGGGCATCAAGCTCACGTTGATCGATGAGCGCCACAAGGACGAGAACGAGGCGTTCATCCAGGAGCATTTCTTCAGCGAGCAGGGCCTGGTCGAGTTCGTTCGCTACCTGGACGGTACGCGCCAGCCGTTGATCGAGGACGTGATTCACATGACGGGCGAGAAGCAGAGCATCCCGGTGGAGATCGCGATGGTGTACAACGACTCGTTCAACGAGAACATCCACTCCTACGTCAACAACATCAATACGCACGAAGGCGGCACGCACCTGGCCGGCTTCCGGCGCGGCCTCACGCGCACGCTGAAGAAGTACGCGGACAACAGCGGGGCCACCGCCAAACTGAAGTTCGAGATCAGCGGCGATGACTTCCGCGAGGGGCTCACCGCGGTGATCAGTGTGAAGGTGGCCGAACCGCAGTTCGAGGGCCAGACCAAGACCAAGCTCGGCAACAACGAGGTGATGGGTGCGGTCGACATGGCCGTGAGCGAGATGCTCGAGAATTACCTCGAGGAGCATCCCAAGGACGCCAAGCAGATCGTGGACAAGGTGATCCTCGCCGCGCAGGCCCGTCACGCGGCGCGCAAGGCGCGTGAGCTCGTGCAACGCAAGGGCGCCTTCTCCGGGGGCGGACTGCCGGGCAAACTGGCCGATTGCAGCAGCCGCGACGCCAGTGCCTGTGAACTCTTCCTCGTGGAGGGCGACTCGGCCGGTGGAACCGCCAAGCAGGGCCGCAACCGCGAGTTCCAGGCCATCCTGCCCCTGCGGGGCAAGATCCTGAATGTGGAGAAGGCCATGCAGCACAAGATCCTCGACAACGAGGAGATCCGGAACATCTACACCGCGCTCGGCGTGCACATCGGTACCGAGGACGATCCCAAGGCCCTGAACCTGGAGAAACTGCGCTACCACAAGATCATCATCATGTGCGACGCCGATGTGGACGGCAGCCATATCCAGACATTGATCATGACGTTCTTCTACCGGCACATGCAGGCGCTGATCGAGAACGGTTACCTCTACATCGCCACGCCGCCTCTCTATCTGGTGCGGAAAGGTGGCCAGCAGGTCTATTGCTGGACCGAGGCCGAGCGCGAGGCCGCGGTCGAGAAGTTCAAGGCCGGCAAGGAGACCTCGGTGAACGTGCAGCGCTACAAGGGTCTGGGTGAGATGAACGCCGAACAACTGTGGGAGACCACGATGGACCCTTCCAACCGCACGCTGCGCCAGGTCACGATCGAGAACGGGGCCGAGGCCGATCGCATCTTCAGCATGCTCATGGGCGATGACGTTCCGCCGCGTCGCGAATTCATCGAGAAGAACGCGGTCTATGCCAAGCTGGACGTTTGATCGCGGATAAGAGAAAAGGAAAAGCCCGGCGCGCGCCGGGCTTTTTCATGGGGATCCGCGCGAAGGGTCCTTGTTCGATCACTTCAGCAGGGTGACATGACCCACCATGTCCCTCAGGCCGCTCGTGGTCTTCAGCTTGAACTGGGCGCGCCAGGGGTAGATCCCCTCGGCCACGATGTTCCCTCCACCGTTCCGGAACGTGCCGTCCCAGCCATCGGTGGGATCGTTCGACTCGTAGATCAGTTCTCCCCAACGATCGAAGATCAGCAACGAATAGTCCTTGATGTCGTCGATGTTGTACACCATCCGGAACACATCGTTCACGCCATCCCCGTCCGGTGTGAAGGCATTGGGGAAGTAGTCGAACAGCACGTCATCAATGGTCACGTCGTGGCAGGTCGTGTCGCTGCAGAAGTTCAGGTTGTAGGCCACGAGACAGACCGCATAGGTGCCCGGGAACTTGTCGGGGAAGGTCCAACTGAACTCGGTCTCGTAGAGGCTTCCGAGTTCATCCACGGTCCAGAAGTAGGAGATCGCGTCGGTACTGGTGTTGTGGAAGTGGATGGTGGGATCGTTCACGTTCGCTGGTATGGGCGACCAGGTGAAGTCGGCCACAACGGGCGGGGGTTGACCCACCACGACCTGGTCCGTCCCGATGCACCCATCGCTGTTCTTGATCGCGATGTCATGCACACCCGCGCAGATGCTGTCCTGGGTGGCGGTGGTCACGTACGAGGCCCCTCCATCATAGCTGTATGCGACCGCTTCGGCATCGAAGATGCTGATGCTGCCATCGCAATATCCATGGCAGGTCGTGGGTGAGGTGCGCGCGCTGTCGATGATCAGTAGGGCCGGCTCACCGATGGTGTAGGAGGCCGAGTCCGTGCATCCATTGTCGTCCAGAACGGTCAGCATGTATCCACCCGCGCACAGGTCAACGGCCTGGTCCTCCGCGGGACCGGCCACACCACCGGACCAGAGGTAGGTGTAGTTGTACTGCGTGACACCGCCTGTCACCTGCGCCTCCACGGTTCCGTCGCAGGCCTGGTAGCAGACCGCGTCGGTCGTTTGGAAGGAGATCGCGATCGGCTGGGTCACCGTCACATGCACACTGTCGATCAGGTCGCAGTAGTTGCCGTCGTTCTCGTGCCAGAAAAGGGTGTAGGTGCCCGTTGCGGGCCCGGTGAACGTGGCCTGTGGATCGGTGGGGTCACTGAAGACCGTTCCCGCAGGCCCGCTCCATGATCCCAGGCCGGGGGTGGCGACCGTGGCGGACAAGGGACAGCTCAGGGAGCAGACCAGGGTGTCCGGACCGGCATCCACGATGCCGCAGCACGTGGGGTCGGTGATGGGCAGCACCTGGATCTCCAGGTCCGCGGTACCCACGCAGCCCAGGGTGGTGGTCAACGTATAGGTGAACGTGCCCGGTGCATCGTTCATCGGATCGAAGTTGCCCGGGATCGTGTTCCCGTTCGCATCCGTCCATACCCCGCCCGGGTTCGGCGTGCCGCCCAGCATGTCGATCATCGCGAAGGGTGGGGTGGTGGCGCAGATGATCACCAGAGTGTCCAGGCCGGGATCGAGCCCCGGGTCGAGGGTGACGTTCATGCTGTCCTCCACGGCACACGCCGGATGACCGGTCGGATAGGCCGAGACCGTATAGGTGGTCGGGCTGGTCACGGTGGCGATGGGGTTGGAGATCGTGGCGTTCGTGAGTCCGGTGGGGGGGCTCCAGGAGAAGCTGACCGTGCCGGAGGAACCCTGCGCGACGGCCTGCAGCTGGATCGGGTCGTTGCACACCACCTGGTCCAAGCCGGCGTCAACGGTCATTGGAGGATCGATGGTCACCTGAACGGTGGTGTCATAGGAACAGCCGAAGTCGTCCACCACGTGGTACACATAATCATAGGAGCCCGGTGCGGAAGGCGTCACGCACATCGAATCGCAATCGGTCGAGATGGAGCCGATGTTGGGGCCGGTCCAATAGGTCGAATCGCAATCGATCCCATAGACCGGTGTGAAGGTGGTGAGGGGCGGAAAAATGGCGGGATCGAAGTTCATCTGCCAGCTGCACAGGAAACCGTTGTCCAACGCCCACAGGTCGGTCACCTGGAAGGTCCAATCACCATTGAGGGGACACCCGACAAGATTGTTGAAGGGCTGAACGCTCTGGTAGGTGCCGGGGGCCAATGCGGTGCCCTGGCTGGAAGGGACCACGTTGGGCGTGGGCCCGAATTGGGCATTGTCCGCCCAGGTGCCATTGGTGGCGGTCGGGCTCCAACAATAGGTCCAGCAGGTCCCGGGCACCGGGTTCAGGTTGGAATCCGCGTCGTTCGCATCGCCGATGAAGGTCCCACCCCCACCTTGCTGGTGCATGATCATCGTCTGGCCGTTCGGGCAGATCACCTGGATCACCAGGTCGCCCATGAACGAATGCTCCATGTCCACGCAGATCGACACGATGTCGGAAGTGTCGGTCACCGTCTGTCCGAATCCGAACTGGGTGAAGGTGAGCGTGGATGTGAAGCTCTGTCCGACATCGTCCGGCAGGTACACACCGTTGCCGTAGTTGGCATCGGGCAGGCCCGTCCAGGTCGTGCCGTTCACCACACCGTTCAGGCAGGCCGTTTCACCCAGGCAGGTGGTCTGGTCGGGCGACGTGCCGGTGAAGTCCGGGGGTGTGCCGACCAGCACCTGCAGGTCCACCAGATTGGTGCTGTTGCATTCGTTGTCATCGGTCAGGTACAACTGCACCACATGTTCTCCCGGCGTTGCGAAAGTGTGGTCGACCAATGGCCCGCTGGTGCTGTCCACGGACCCGTCGTCGAAATCCCAGAGGTATTGGCTCAGACTGAACCCCGGAGCTGCGGTGGATGTGGATCCATCAAAGGAAAGCGTTTCGCCCACACAGATCTTCGCCGGCGCTGGTTCGCTCATGATCGCCGCCGCGGTGGGGTGATCACAAGGGGTATCACAGGAGATCGACGCCGCGAAAATGCCGGTGCCGCTCCCGTTGGAATGCCAAACCAGGGTAAGACAACCGCTGGTGTTGAACGTGGTACCGCTCACCACCAACCCCTGCAGGGCATTCCCGGTATAGGTGCCCAATGTGGGGGCACCGGTGGTGTTGCCGTCGTAGATCGTCAGGTTGTCATGCGGGTTCGGACCGGTCTGGTCCAGGTTGAACGTGATCCAGGTCAGGTAGATCACATCGCCCGGCACATCCGGACAGATCGTGTAGGTGAAATCCTCGTTGTTGGAATAACCCCCACCTCCCTGTCCACCGCTGTCGAAAAGCGCACCGATGCAGGTGTCGTCCTGTCCGTCATGGATGGTGAACCCGTTCTGCGCATGGGTCGGGACCGCAAATGAGATGGCAAGGGAAAGGGAGAGGATGCCGGACGTAGTGGACCTCATGACACATACAAGTTCGCCGAAGTGACGCATTTCGGACCTGCAAAGTAGCCCCCGCACAGTTGGAAGGGCAAATCGGATCGATGGAGCGGGAGAACAGGGCGATGGATCTGCACCTGTCAGTGCTGCACGACCACAGGCCAACTGCGCCGTTCCCGTCCTTCCTCGGTCGTCAGGAGGTAGTCCCCGTTCGGGATATCATGGACATCCATGACGTACTCGTTCATGGCACTCGATCGCGTCCGGCGCACTATCCGACCTTGGGTATTCCTCAGAACGACCGTTCCATCCGGTATCCCATTCACGTGCAACAGGTCGTCGACGGGGTTCGGGAAGACCACTGGCCCCTCTTCGTTGTTCCCGGCAAGGCCGACACTGATCCCCTGGAACGAAAGATCGTCCACCCAGATCGAGGATCCTGCGCTGTCCCCGCTGTAGATCACGAGCAGCATCGTGTCGGGTGCCTGGTTGAAGGTCACCGGCATGCTGAAGTCGGTCCAGAAGGGATAGGGTTGCACGATAGGCACCACCCCCGCCCCGACAAGTACACCGTTCGCATAGAACAGTGCGGCGATCGCCGCGGAATCCGTTCCGTTCGGTACATAGCGCAGCGCGCCGTCCAGCATGGTCGGCATGGCCGTGTAGGGTATGCCTCCGTATGGCCCTTGCCCGCCCAGTTGACCGTTCGTGACGATCCCCGGCAGAAAGCCGCCGTTCACCTGCAAGGAGCTCAACTTCAGCGAATAAGCCCCGGTGTTGGCATCGGTGCTTTGTTCGGCGGGGGTCTCACCATAGTAGGCCAGCCAGCCGTTGTAGGTCGTCCAATCGGTGGGGTCGTTGGTCACGATGTCCGTCCATTGTTCCATGTCGTGGTTGGGCAGTTCGTCCGGCAGGATCACGGAGGGCGCGGTCAAGCGCAACGCGTCCACCTCGATCCACGCGCCGTCGGTCACGCTGGACGTTGAAAAGACATCCGAGCTGGCGATGCCGATCAGCACACTGTCCGGTGTGAATTCCGCCCCCCCGTTCAGGGGCAGAGCGAAGGATGTCCAGGTCGGTTGGCTCCCTCCGAAGTGGAAGAGTGCGGCGATGGTGACTGTGCCGCTCTGCCAGGCCTCCACCAGCACGATCGCGGAATCGCCCGTCGGCTGGTCATAGCGGACGTATCCCTCGATGGCGCTCACGGCGGTCGTGAAGGAGGCGCCGGATAAGGGTATGTCGTCCACGATCGATCCAAGCAGGATGAACCCGTAAAGCGTATCGGTACCGATGATATGTGTTTCCATGCGCGCGGCCAGGTTCCCGCTTGGCGCATTGCCCACCGGCATCGTCGTCGCCACGCCGGGATATTGACCATTGCCCGTCCCCCAACTGTCCGGAACACTGTACTGCGTGACCATGTGCCAATCCTCGAAACCACCGTTGGTGATCTGTTGACCGTGTACGGTCGTTGCCACGAGCAGCGTACCGAGCGATAGAAGGGAACGGGCCATGGGGAACAGTGATGCCACGAACTTACCAGATCCCTTGCGGGACCTCACTTCAACAGCGTCACCTGTCCGAAATATTCGCGCTTTTCCCTGCTGTAGGCCGATCGCACCCGGAGACGGTAGGGGTAGACCCCGTCCTGGACGACAGGACCATCTCCGCCGCCACGCGCGCCGGTCCAGGGTTCCGTGGGGTCCGTGGTATGGAAGATCATCTCGCCCCACCGGTCGAAGATCATCAGGTCGAAATCCTTCGTATCGATGTCGTTGCCGATGACGCTGAAGGCGTCGTTCACGCCATCCCCGTCCGGGGTGAAGCTGTTCGGCACATACACCAGCAACTGGTCGGCGATCTCCACCTGGTGGGTGACACTGTCCGGACAGCCCAGTTCGTTGGTCACCAGGAGCGTCACGGGATAGGTGGCGCCGTAGTTGTTCGGGAAAAGGAAGGTGGGATCAGGGTCGGTGGAACCGCCCAGTCCTGCGAAATCCCAGTCGAACGTCATGGCATTGGACCCGGAAAGTTCGTGGAAGTCCAGGGTCGTCCACAGGATGTTCGCCGGGTCCGGGTCCCATGCGAACTCGGCCTGGGGCAGGGCGATCACGGACACCATGTCCTGGACCAGCGTATCGTCCTGGCAACCGTTCGGCCAGGTCACCACGGCCCCCACGTCATACCCGCCTGGATCGGCGTATGTATGGCCGACGATGGGTGGCCCTGGGGTCGTGACGCCATCGCCGAAGTCCCATTGCACCTGGGCCCCACCCGTGGTGTCCTGCAACGTGAACTGCACGGCAAAGGGCTCGCAGCCCAGAGTGCTGTCCACCGTGAGCACCAGCGGTGGGATGGGGATGATGTCCATGTGGATGCAATGCGTGACCGGCGGGGTCTCACAGCCATCGGTCAATGTCAGGCACAGGTCCTGTGAGGCGGTGAGTGCCACCGTCAGGTCCGGTTGTGAGGAGGCTCCGCCACCCCAGTCGTACGCATATTGGCCATCGCCTCCGGATACATTGGTCGGGGCCAAGGTGTTGGCGACCTCCGGACAGGAAATGAGCGTATCGTCCAACATGAATTGAAGGGAAGGCAGCACGGTGATGGTCAGGTCCAGCGTATCCGAAGAGCAGGCATTGTCGTCCAGGGCGAATACGGTGTACGTGGTGGTCGTATTCGGGCTGACGGTCTGCGGGCCCATGTTGGGGAGACCGTTGGACCAGTATTCCGTGACCGACCCCGTACCTCCAGAAGCGGATGCATCCATCACCGCCTCGCCGGTCTTGCAGATGGTCGTATCGTTCGTCAACAAGGAGATGATGACCGGTGGCGGTTCCTGGATGGTGGCCATCAGGGTGTCCATGCAAGCGTTCCCGTTCAGGCCTTCGGCCACGATCACCGTGTAGGTCCCGGCGGCACCGGTCAGGACATCCCCGTTCGATGCCGATGTGGTCTGTACGACACCGCCACCCGGGCCGGTCCAACTGTAATCCCAGGGACCGCCATTACCAATGGTGTTGATCGTGATCGTCCCGTCCTCGATACCGTTGCACGAGGCGTCCATGACCACGGATTGGTCGTTCACCATGTAGGTCGTCATCCATACATGACCGACCTGTGTGCAGAACCCGGGCGCGGCAGCAGTGTATTCGTAGGGACCATCGATCGAAGTGCCCGGCACGAAGGTGCCGGAACTCGGGTCGCCGTTCGGGTCCGTCCAGTCACCTCCCGCGCTCGGTGAACCGGCCAGCAATGTGAAAAGATCGATCGGCGCATCCCCGGAACAAACAGCGAATGAACTATCGGGCAATACATCCGAAGGTTGCACCAGGAGAACGATGTTGACGGTCGATGTGAGGACAGGAAGGCCGTTGTCGGTCCCTTGAAAGATCACATAGTGGATCCCGGTGTCGGCCAGGGCCGGGGTCACCTGCACATCGATGTCCGCGTTCAAACCACTGGTGCTGCTGACGATGGTAAAATTGCTCAGGGTGGGACATGATGCCGCCGGGACCGTGATCTGACCAGGTTCCGGGGAAAGGAAGGTGACCGACAGGTCAGAGGTCTGACCCACACAGAGTACGAGTGTATCGCATATGCTCTGTCCGGCTACGACAGGTGGTACGTTCCCGGTGGTGATATCCGTGGAGAACGTGAAATGCTGACCGTCCAGCCAATCGACGCCATCGGGATTGCCATATGGACCATCGTAGGAGATGCCAGGTTGATCGAATCGGCCGAATTGCAGATAATCGATGCCATTCCCCTGGTTCGCGCCCACATTGGCCGCGTTGCCACCGAATCCGTTGACCCCTGCATTCGCATCGCCGGTGGTCCACTGCATATCCTGATAGCAGAAGGACACATTGGCCCCGTTCGGAACGATCGGGTCCGTCCCGTCCGTGATGATCAGCTGGAACGTGTTCAACTTATCGGTATGCATGCTGAAATACCCCACATTGGTCCAATTGACGTAGAGTGCCGTCGGTGTCACTTTGTATTGGACGACATTGGTCCCCGGGCCGCCTCCTCGCAGGTCCACATCGGCCCAGAAGGGGGCCACCATGCTCACGCCGTTGTACGGGAACCCGTTCGCTGTAAATGTGATGTAGGGTGCACCCACGGTGATGTTCCCATTGGTATTGATCCATATCTGGCTCCAGTACGATCCATACAACCAGAAGCTGAAGGGCAGGTTGATGGGACCGTAACTCCCGTCATCCGCGTTCTGGAACCCATTGGCATCCCACTCGGTATTGTTGTTGATCGTCGTGTAGCTCGCGTCCGGCTGGACCCAGCAATCGCAGGTGCCGCTGCCTCCACCGGCGCGAAGGATCGGGGCGGGTCGATGTGACCGGTGCGGCAAGCCCGGACCGACCTGTGTGCCGGACGGCACTAGTCCGGATTTCCAAGCTTCATAGCTTGCTTCATCATGGATGGTCTGAGCGCCCGTTCGACCGAAAGGACCGGTCAGCAACAAGAACGCGACGGACCACCTGAAGACGTCGATCCGGAATGGTGCGATATGCATCGATGAAGGAGTGGGATGGACCGAACCTATGACGACCAGAAGTGCGCGTGTGTCGTCCGACCGGCGAATTTCGGAACCCTGTTCGACCTAGGGGTCATTCGGGCGTCAGGATCTGACCTTGGATCGGAACCCCAAAGGCGCGGAAGCCCCGACGATCGTCGAGGCTTCCGCTGAGCATGTTGTCCCTGTAGGGTATTTCAGCGGACCAGGCTCACTTTTCCGTCATAGGTGATGTCACCCAGGTGTGCGGCCTCCTTGATCTCCACCATCCATACATATTCACCGGCCGGGCATGGTTCACCCCGGTTGTCATACCGGCCGGTCCACGGCTTGCTGGCATCCGAGGTCTCATACACTTTCCGGCCGGTACGGGGATCATGGATCGCCAGATGGAAACGCACACCCAGGGTCCTGAGGGCATCGGGCATGAACAGTTCATCGATACCGTCGCCGTTCGGGCTGAACGATCCCGGAGCGTCCAGGTTGTAATCCCGTTCGATGTGCACGTCCTTCATCGATTGGTCGATGCAGCCATTTTCGTTCGTCACGGTCAGCTCCACGTGATAGGCGCCCTCCTTGCGATAGACGTGGTCCGGGTGCGCCACCGTTGAGGTCGTGCCATCGCCGAAGTCCCACAGATAGCTCGCGCCTCCTTCCGAGCGGTTCTCGAAGTGCACCGATGGGATGTGCCCTTCGAACTCCTGCTTCAAGGTGTTGAACTTGGCTTCCGGCGCCTCATGGATCACGATCAGATCACTGGAGGGTTTGTTCCGGATGTTCCCACCACCGCTGTTCGAGACCGACAGCATCACTTCGAACTTGCCCGACTTGGCGAACGTGTGCTCGGGATCGGGCTTGTTGCTGAAGCTGCCGTCCCCAAAGTTCCAGAGGTAGATGCCGTTGTCGGGCATGTTGTCCACGTTGAACTTGATGGTGGAACCCGGACAACCCTCGGTGGTGCTCGAACGGAAGGCCAGCTCGTTGGAGTTCTTCGGTCCAGGTCCCGGCCGTGCCGGGGGCTCGGCCATGCGGGGGGAGGATGTGGTCGCATGTTCCACCACGACCGCGGAGATCTCGGGGGCCTCCTTCGTATCCGAAGCAGCGTTTCCAGCAGCGTAGCGGCGTACAATACCTTCATCCGTGGAGCTCGTACCCGCACTGTTCATCGCATCGGTCGGTGAGGACGTGAGCGTGCGCTCATCCTTGACCCCGGTGGGTGTTCCAGCGCCGATTTGACGGACCTCGCTGGGCGGCGGAATGGATCCATCCGAGGGCAGGGTGTTCTCAGGCACCAATTCCGGCCGCAGGAGGAAGAACATCAGTGTCGCGGTCAGGAGGCCGGCGCCGGCCAATCCGGCGATCCAAGCGGTGTTGCCCCATCGCCCGGAACGTTCGGCAGCGTCCAACGCCTGTTCCATTTGGGCCCAGTCCGCCGAATTGTAGGGGACCTCGAACTGCTCCAAGGTGTCCTTGATCCGTTGTTCGAAGGCGTTCGTCCGATCCATGTGGAATGGGTCTCTGTGGTCTAGGTGAGCTTGTGCTCTTTTCTAAGCAGTTTCCGCAGATTGTTCTTGGCCTTGGCCAGATTGCTCTTGGAAGTGCCCACGCTGATGCCGAGCGTCTCGGCGATCTCCTTGTGGGTCATTTCCTCGAACACGTACAAATTGAACACCGTGCGGTAGGCCGGCGTCAATTTTTGCATCGCATTGATCACGTCCGCCGGCCGAAGCTCCATCTCCTCCTCGGCCGCGGTATCCTCCAGGACATCCTCCTCGTCCATGTCGCCGAAGTCCTCGATCGAGCGATCGGTCCCCAGCAGCAGATAGGAGTTCTTGGTCCGCCGGAAATGGTCGATCGCCGTGTTCACCATGATGCGGCGGATCCATCCCTCGAAGCTGCCATCGCGATTGAACCGGTCCATGCTCCGGAACACCTTGATGAAGCCATCCTGCAGGATGTCCTTCGCCTGATCGGCGTTCTTGGTATAGCGCAGACATACGGCCATCATCTTTCCGTAGAAGAGCTCGTAGACGCGTTGCTGACTACGCCGCTCGCCGGCCAGGCAGCCGTCGATGAGTTCGGTGTAGCCCTGCTCCACGTCCCCGTCCTTCCATGTAGGGTCAAGACGGATGACCTTGCGATCGGTTGCCAGTTGGGGGTGTCCCATGGTGCTCGCCGGGTGGAATTTAGATGGTGATCACCGGTTCTCCAAGTCCGTGGCCGTGATCCTGGTCATTCCATGGGGAGACGCATGCGATCGTAATTTAGCCGCCCGAAGCACGTTCGACGATCAATAAAACGCACGCAAGAACATGAAGGTCACAGTGGTTGGGGCAGGCAATGTGGGCGCCACATGCGCCGATGCGGTCGCCCGGTGGGAGCTCGCCAATGAAGTGGTGCTCCTGGACATCAAGGAAGGGTTCGCCGAAGGGAAGGCCCTGGACATCTGGCAGACCAGTCCGATCAATCTGTTCGACACACGACCCGTCGGATCGACCAGCGATTACGCCAAAACGGCCGGCAGCGATGTGGTGGTGATCACGAGCGGTCTGCCGCGCAAACCCGGGATGAGCCGGGATGACCTGATCGCCACGAACGCCAACATCGTCAAGAGCGTTACGGAACAGGTCGTGAAGGCTTCCCCGAACGCGATCCTCATCGTGGTGAGCAATCCGCTCGACGTGATGACCTATTGCGCCTATCTCACCAGTCAGTTCCCCAGCCAGCGCGTGTTCGGCATGGCGGGTATCCTGGACACGGCCCGCTACCGGGCGTTCCTGGCCGAGGCGCTCAACGTGTCGCCCAAGGATATCCAGGCGGTCCTCATGGGTGGCCATGGCGATACGATGGTCCCGTTGCCGCGCTACACGACCGTCGGCGGGATCCCTGTCACCGAGCTCATCGCCGCGGACAAGCTCGATGCGATCGTCGAACGCACCAAGAAAGGAGGGGGTGAGATCGTGAACCTGCTGGGCACTTCGGCCTGGTATGCACCGGGTACCGCCGCGGCGCAAATGGTCGCCGCCATCGTCCGTGACCAGAAGCGCGTATTCCCCGTATGCACCTGGTTGCAGGGTGAATACGGCCTGAAGGATGTCTACCTCGGCGCTCCCGTGGTGCTGGGCAAGGGAGGCATCGAACGGATCATCGAACTGAAGCTCGACGATGCGGAGATGGGCCTGCTTCACGAGAGCGCGAAGGCCGTCCGCGAGGTGATGGACGTGCTCGACCGCATGAGCGTGACCACGGCATAGCGCCCCACCTCCGACGGAACAGGTCGGAAGAGGCGCCGTTCAGGTGTCCCTTCTAATGTTCGGGCAACGCGCAGGCCCCGCCATTTCCGCTTGCGAAGCGATGCCGGTGGCGGGCGAAGATCCGGTACGCCAGGTCGCGGATGGACCGTGGCACAAGGGCGAGCAGACGGCCGGCCCAACGCCACTTGGGAATGTTCCGGAGGATCCCGGCGATCGCTTCGCTCCTGAGCGTGGCCGTGCCGTGCGCGAGAAGCACCACGGAATCCGGGGATCGTGGAAGATCGAAGCGATCGAGCAAGGCCTGCCCCTCTTCGGAGCGAAGTGGCAGGTAGCGGAACCGATGGTCCCCGTCCCTGGCCCTCAACCAGCGGACCCAACTGGCACAAACGCCGCAATCGCCGTCGAACAGGATGGTCGCTACCCGGGGGCCCACCGCCATACCCATCTAGTGTGTCAGGACCACACGCACGGGACCAGAGGCCATCGTCCCCGTTCGGAGGCGTACGATATACACGCCCTGGCCCAGTTCGGATAGGTCGACCATTGTGCGATCGCCTGTCAGCCTGCCCTGCGCGACCAGGGCTCCGGTCACGTCGAAGATCCGATAGCCGTCCTTCGGGCCGACCGTGCCGCGCACCACGATCGTCATCCGTCCATCCGTGGGGTTGGGTGAAACGAAAGCCCCGGCCTCCCGGCCATCCTGACCGGGAATGGATGCGGCGATGTCATTGTGCCAGAAGCCAATGCCGCCACGATAATTGCCCGTGAAGGCATCCAGATGACCGTCGCTGTCGATGTCATAAAGTGCGATGCTGCTGTTGCGCCCTTCCTTGATCCCCTGGAAGGCGCTGTCCAGTTGCGTGAAGGTCCCGGTCAGATTCCCATCGATGTTCTTGTAGTGATGGACCCACCCTGATTCCGAACCGACGAGCAATTCCCGTTCGCCATCGGAGTTCAGGTACATGAACGGCACGCTGTATCCGGTCACGCTCCACCATTCGGTGACGTTCACATGGCCCAGGGAATCGGTCTCGAAATGCCAGGAGGCATCCGTTGCGGTCCCGGCATTGCGGTAGTAGTTGAGGTTCCCATTGCGCTCACCGATCACCAGGTCCAGCAACCCGTCACCGTCCATGTCGAACAATTGGGGTGTTGCAAAGAGGCCCACGTCGATCGCCTGGCCTTGGTCGTTCGGCACGGTCAGTGTGCTCAATTGGAACGCCGCCACCGGCCCGGTCGCGATATTCTCGTAATAGTACAGGAAACCGGCCTGGCTGCCCACCAGCATGTCCTTGTCACCGTCCCCGTCCAGATCGCCGAAGGTGGGGTACATGCCATTGCCGATCCCGGAGCCCGACATGTCCTGCCAATCCTCGTCCACCAGCTCGAATGCCGGTTGCGTGGCAGTACCCACGTTCTCCAACAGGGCGAATTGGGAAGGATAGTCGCCCCCCTGTTCATAGTAGCCGTAGTTGGCGATCACGAGGTCCATCAAACCATCGCCATTGTGATCGAACAGGACCGGGTACGCCCCTTCACCCACGTCGATCATGTCACGCTGGAACAGGTCGGGCATCTGGTACTGGAACACCGGGGCGTCGTCCGCTCCGATGTTCTTGTAGAACCAGACACTTTGATGGTTCTGGGCCAGGGAGGTCCCGTCGGGGCTCACCAGCATGTCGCGCAGACCATCATTGTCCACGTCCAGGTAGAACGCACCGGGGAAGATGGGCATCTCGGCCGGGACGTCGTAGACAGGAAATACGGTATCCTGGTCGGTGATGAAGGAATTGTCCACTGTGCCGCCGTTGTAAAGCGCTACCAATGTGTTGTAGGAAACGTCCCCCAGTACGATGTCCATCACACCGTTCCCGTCCAGGTCCAACACCATGGTCGTGGACCCCGTATGTGCACGTGAGCCCTCCGTATCCGACGCTCCGTCATGGTCCGGGCGACCGCCCGCGGCCCTGGTCTCAGCGGTGAGCCTTTCGATCGCCACCGGCATCTCCGGGTCCGGCACGTTGAACTGGCAGGGAGCGTTCAAGGTCACCGAGTTGTTGTTGAGGTTCTCATAGAAGGAACCCCAGCAGCGGTTACGGACCTCGAATTCCAGGCTGTCACAGGTCCCGTAGAGTTCCATACTGAGGTTCTTGTGGTACTCCTCATAGGATCCGAAAATGCTGAACGTCAGGATGTCCAGGTCACCATCCCCATCAATGTCGGCGATCCCGGGAAGGTCCACCTGGGTCACATAGAGGTTCGCGTCCTGTGGTACGTAGTTCGAGCGTACCAGTGTATCCACCAGTTGGAATTCCAGGTCGTTCTGCCCGGAAATGTTCTTCCACACGGCAAAGCCCCCGATGGTATAGGTGAAGATGTCCGCCTTGCCATCGCAATTGTAGTCCCGAAGCAGGGCCCATTCCTGCAGATCATTGAAAGGTGCCGTGCCGCTCAGTTCCGGGTCGTAGTGGTAGTCGATCTGGCCGGGACCACCATCGTTGATGAGCGCGAGCACCTCATCGCCCGATCGGTCGAATACGAAAATGTCCTGGTCCCCATCCCCATCCAGGTCAATGGGTGAGAATTGGCAGAAGTTCAGGCCACCCGACCAGGCCAGGTGCAACTGCGATCCGTTGCGGGTGACCGGGATGGACTGGTCGAGATGCAACAGGAATTGGGCGGGAGAGGTGATGGCGACAGCGTACGTCGCACAGGTGAGCAGGTGCTTGATCGATGGTCTGACCATGGTGTTCATGGAACGCTCCGAGCGTCCGTTCCGTTGCCTGGACGGCGGCGATCGCAGGTGGACAAAGCTAGCATCCGCTCAGACCCACATGCCATGATCAAGGTCCGGTTCCGAGGCCCATGCCCGCGTGGGTCGACTTCCTATATTTGCCGCTCTTTTTTACGAAAAAACAGACCGGTCATGCAGAATCGAGGAGCGCTTTGGGTGTTCACCATCCTGTTGGCGCTTGCCTGCCTTTGGCAGCTGTCCTTCTCCTTCTTCACCTCCCGCGTGGAGAGCAAGGCCCGCGGAACGGCGGCGCTGCAGAGGGACTCGGTGCTGGCGGTGGAGGGCAATGCCGGATTGGACGCGGATTCCCTTTTCCTGCGGTACGAGAACAAGTACCTGCGCGACCACAACGAAGAGAAGGTCTATCCTGTTTTTGGATATACCTACGGGGATTGCAAGGAGAAGGAGATCAATCTGGGCCTTGACCTGAAGGGGGGGATGGCGGTCACCCTGGAGGTGAGCATCCCGGAACTGGTCGTCAACCTCAGTGAGAATTCCACGGATCCGCAGTTCTCACAGGCCGTTGCCAACGCCCGCGCCCGACAGGTGAGCAGCAGCGAGGACTTCATCAGTCTTTTCGAGGAGGAGTGGAACAAGATCGATGCGAACGCCAAGCTCGCCGCGGTGTTCCATTCGGCCGACAAGAAGGACATGTTCCCCCGGGAAGCCTCGAACAGTGAGATCATCGACGCCCTGCGCCGCGAGGCGCGCGCAGCGATCAACAATACCGAGAAGATCCTGCGCACCCGTATCGACAAGTTCGGGGTGGCGCAACCCAGCATCCAGAAGCAGCAGTTCAGCGGCCGCATCCAGATCGAACTGCCCGGCGTGAAGGACAAGGACCGGGTGCGCAAGGTGCTCCAGAGCACGGCCAACCTGGAGTTCTGGGAGACCTATGACAATACGGACATCTATCCGATGCTGGAGGAGGCGAACAAGCGCCTGGCAGCGGCCATGGGTGGTGCCGTCGACACCGCGGCCGTGGATACATCCTCCTTGTCCAATGCCACGCCCTACACCCATGAATTGCCCAATGGTGGTAACATCACAGGTTCGGCCAGGGGGGTGGAGCAGGGGCTCATCGGGTTCCTGGAGAGCGATGCGCCGGTGGACAAGACCACTTGGTTCGACTTCGACCGGGTCACTTTCCAAAGCGGGAGCGCCCGTCTGGACGAGGCCGCCTCCGGCGATCAATTGGACAACCTTGGATCGATCCTGTCCGCCTATCCCAAGGTGCGCCTGAAGATCGGTGGGTACACCGACAGCACAGGGAACGAGCAGGCCAATCAGAAGCTTGCGCAGGCCAGGGCCGAGTCGGTGGTGGCGGCTTTGATCGACCGGGGCGTTGACAGCACCCGGCTGGAGGCGGAGGGCTACGGTTCGCAGCATCCGGTGGCCACCAACGCCACGCCGGAGGGACGTGCGAAGAACAGACGCATGGCCCTGCGCGTGCTGGACAAGGGCGAAGCCGCTGGCGAAGACCTGCTTTCCCAGCTGTCGAACGACAGCGATTCCACGGCCACCAATGCCGCGGATAGCCTCGGTCAAGGCGATTTCGCCAGGAAGAACCCCCTCTTCGCCGCGCTGCGACCATCGGTGTTCGGTACACAGGGCGGCGGATACCGTCTGGCGCAAGGGCCTGCGGTGGGGAATGCACGCATCAGTGACACGGCGCAGGTCAACATGGAATTGCGAAAGCCCGCTGCGCGCGGCGCCTTCCCGGGGGACCTCCGGTTCCTGTGGGGTGCGAAACCGCTGCCGGGTTCTGACGTGCTGACCCTCTATGCGATGAAGGTGCCACGGGGTGGCAAGCCCAAATTGGACGGGTCGGTCATCACCGATGCCGCCCAGGATTTCGATCTCAAGGGGGATGTCGAGGTCCGCATGCAGATGAACGCCGAGGGAGCGCAGATCTGGAAGGTGATGACCGGGGACAATGTGGGCAAGTCCATTGCCATCGTCCTGGACAACCTGGTGTACTCGGCGCCGACCGTGATCGGCGAGATCCCGGGTGGTCGTTCCAGCATCACCTTGGGGTCCGGTGATCTGAACAAACAGATCCAGGAGGCGGAGGACCTGGCCAACATCCTGAAGGCCGGCGCCCTGCCCGCTCCGGCCCGCATCATCCAGGAAACGGTCGTCGGACCGTCCCTCGGCAAGGAGAACATCAGCAAGGGATTGGTCTCCTTCGCGGTGGCCCTGTTGATGGTCATGCTCTACATGATCCTCTACTATGCGGGTGCCGGATGGGTGGCCGACCTGGCGCTGGCGGTGAACCTGTTCGTGCTGATCGGCTCGCTCGCGTCCCTCCAGGCGTCGCTCACGCTGCCCGGTATCGCCGGTATCGTGCTCACCATGGGCATGGCGGTCGATGCGAATGTGCTCATCGACGAACGTGTGCGCGAGGAACTGCGGCACGGACGGATGATCAAATCCGCGGTGGACCTCGGCTACAAGGGGGCTTTGTCGGCGATCATCGACTCGAACGTGACCACGTTCGTCACCGCTGTGATCCTTTATCTCTTCGGCTCAGGACCCATCCGTGGCTTTGCCACCACACTTGGCCTCGGAATCCTGACCTCCTTGTTCACCGCCCTGTTCCTATCCCGGCTCATCATCACCCGCCGGCTGGAGAAGGGCAAGTCCATCTCCTTCTGGAACAACTGGAGCAAGAACATCCTGGTGAACGCCCATGTGGACTGGATGGGCAAGCGTCGCATCTTCTATGTGATCTCGGCGGTGATCATCGGCACCGGCATTTTCTCCATGGTCACAAGGGGGTTCAATCTGGGTGTCGACTTCTCAGGTGGGCGCACCTACGTGGTGAAGTTCCATGATGCCGTGTCGGTGGAGAATGTCCGAAAGGTGCTCACCGAGGCCTTTGCCAAGGAGACCGAGCAGAGCACACTGCAGGTGAAGTCCTACGGTGGTGCCAGCGAGATGAAGATCACGACGAACTACCTCGTCAACAGCAAGGACCCGGAGACCGACGAGCTCGTGGACGGCAAGGTCAACGATGCGCTGAAGCAGATGAGCGTGCCTTACGACGTGCTCGAGTCCCACAAGGTGGACCCCACGATCTCCGATGACATCAAGACATCGGCCTGGACATCCGTGGCCCTGGCGCTGATCTTCATGTTCATCTACATCGCCGTCCGGTTCAGCAGTTGGCAGTATGGACTGGGCGGCCTGCTGGCGCTCGCGCACGACGCCTTGTTCACGCTCGGGCTGTACTCGCTGCTCAATGGTGTGGTGTCCTTCAGCCTGGAGATCGATGAGGCGTTCATCGCGGTGATCCTCACCGTGGTCGGTTACTCGATCAATGATACCGTGGTGGTCTTCGACCGGATCCGGGAATATCTGCGTGAACACAAGCGCGACAGCAACATCTCGGTATTCAACCAGGCGATCAACGCCACGTTGGGCCGGACGTTGAACACGGCAGCGACGACCCTGGTGGTGCTGCTTGTCATCTTCCTGCTCGGCGGCGTGTCGATCAAGGGATTCGTCTTCGGTCTGTTCATGGGCATCCTGGTGGGGACCTACTCCTCGATCTTCATCGCTTCGGCGGTGACGGTGGACCTGTTGCGCGAACGCAAGGTCAAGCCCGCTCCGGCAACGGTCAAGGCCTGAGATCCCGACCATCGTATCACAGGACCGGCCCGGACCATTCCGGGCCGGTCCTACTTTTGGACCGCAGATGCATCCTGTCCTTCTCTTCGACATCAGCGGTGGTGAGCTGATGGTGATCCTGCTCTTCGTGCTGCTGTTCTTCGGCAGCAAGGGCATTCCCGATGTGGCACGCACGATGGGGCGGGCCATGCGCCAGCTGCGCGATGCCACGGATGACGTGCAGCGCGAGATCCGGAAAGGGGCCGCTGACATTCAAAAAGGGTTGGACGATCGTCCAAGGCCTTCCCGGACGCGGACCGACACGCCCGAGGGCACGCGTCCCGTTCAGCCTCCGGAGGAGGACCGGTCCGCGACGGAGGAAAAGGCCCAGTAGCATGGCCTGGATGATCACACTGGTCGGCCTCGTGGTTCTGGTGGTCGGGGCCGAGCTCTTGCTGCGGGGTGCGGTGAACATTGCTTTCCGCGCCCACATTTCTCCGCTGGTGGTCGGTCTCACGGTGGTCAGCATCGGCACCTCGGCACCCGAACTGGTGGTGAGCTTGTCGGCGGCATTCCAGGGAAGCCCCTCGATCGCCATGGGCAATGTCATTGGTTCCAACATCGCCAACGTCGCGCTGATCCTTGGTCTCTGCGTGCTGGTCTTTCCGATCGTTCCCGATCGTGATGCCCATCGCATCCACTGGCCGGTGATGATGAGCGCCACGGTATTGCTCATCATATTGGTCCAGAACGATGTGATCGGCAGCGCGGAAGGCCTTTGCATGCTCCTGGCACTGGTCGCCTATGTGCTCTGGATGGTGCGGCGGTCCCGGAGGGAAAGAAGGGCCGGGGCCTCGACCGATGTCAAGGGGCCGCTCTGGCGTGATCTCCTGTTCCTTGGAGCGGGTGTGGTGGGTCTTACCAAGGGGGGCGCCTGGTTCGTGCAGGGCGCGACGGACCTGGCCAGGCAAATGGGCATCAGCGAACAGCTCATCGGTCTGACGATCGTGGCGCTCGGGACCTCCATGCCCGAATTGGTCGCCTCCCTGATGGCCGCCTTCAAGAAGCAACCGGACATCGGACTGGGCAATATCATCGGCAGTAACATCTTCAATCTACTGGGCATCCTGGGGGCGACCGCACTGGTGCGACCGCTCCATGCGGATCACCTCGCCTTCCGCCCCGATCTGCTCGTCATGCTGGGCACTGGCCTTTTGCTCTACCCGTTCGCGCGGTTCTTCCGACGCATCGGTCGATGGCAGGGTCTTGTCCTATTGGCCAGCTATGCCGGATACATGGTCTATCTCATGGATCGGGGGTGATGGATGTGTTTTCAGGGGGGTGTTGAAAGAAAAAGTGGTGATATTCGATCTTCACCCCCCTTTTTCAAGGGTACCTTTGCCAAAAGATCACCACCTTTTCATGTCCACCCCCCTTTTTCGCAACCGGGCCATGGAGGATGTGCTCCATCGCGCTCCCCGTCAGGTCGATCCACCGGCCAACAAGATCTCCGAGTATTTCGGTACGCAGGTCTTCAATGAGGACGCGATGCGCATGTTCCTGAGCGAGGATGCGTTCCTGGCCGTTCAACAGGCCATCCACAAGGGGGAGCGGATCAGCCGGACCATGGCCGACCAGGTGGCCAGTGGCATGAAGGAATGGGCGGCCAGCAAGGGCGCCACACACTATACGCACTGGTTCCAGCCGCTCACGGGCCTCAGCGCGGAGAAGCACGACGCATTCTTCGAGCCCATCCCAGGGGGAAGAAGCATCGAAAGGTTCGAAGGCGGCATGCTCGTCCAACAGGAACCGGATGCCAGCAGCTTTCCCAGTGGGGGCATCCGCAACACGTTCGAGGCGCGTGGCTATACGGCCTGGGATCCGAGCTCCCCGGCCTTCATCATGGGCCGCACGCTCTGCATCCCCACCATCTTCATCAGCTACACGGGGGATGCCCTCGATTACAAGACACCGCTCCTGCGTGCGCTCCATACCATGGACCAGGCGGCCACGGAGGTGTGCCAGTATTTCGACAAGGAGGTGACCAAGGTCGTCGCCACGCTCGGCTGGGAGCAGGAGTATTTCCTGGTGGACAAGGCACTGTACTATGCCCGGCCGGATATCATGTTGACGGGGCGTGCGCTCTTCGGACATGCACCGGCCAAGGGGCAGCAATTGGAGGACCATTACTTCGGGTCCATCCCGGAACGTGTACAGGCCTTCATGCGCGAGTTCGAGACCGAAGCGCTCAAGCTGGGGATCCCCGTGAAGACCAGGCACAATGAGGTGGCCCCGAACCAGTTCGAATGCGCACCAGTGTTCGAGGAGACCAACCTGGCCGTTGATCACAATGTGCTGCTGATGGACCTGATGGAGAAGGTCGCCCGGAAACATGATTTCCGCGTGCTCCTTCACGAGAAGCCCTACGCCGGGATCAACGGCAGCGGCAAGCACAACAACTGGAGCCTGGCCACCAACACCGGGATCAACCTGTTGAGACCGGCACGCACGCCGAAGGAGAACCTGCGGTTCCTCACGTTCTTCGTCAATACCATCAAGGCGATCCACACCCACGCGGACATCCTCCGTGCAAGCATCGCCAGTGCGGGGAACGACCATCGGCTGGGTGCGAACGAGGCACCGCCCGCCATCATCTCGGTGTTCATCGGCGATGAACTGGGCCGCCTGTTGGACGAGCTCGAACGCGACATCAAGGGGCGCATGAGCGCCGAAGCAAAGACCGAGATCAAGTTGAACATCGGTCGCATCCCGCAGATCCTGCGCGACAACACCGATCGCAACCGCACATCTCCCTTTGCCTTCACGGGCAACAAGTTCGAGTTCCGTGCCGTGGGCTCCAGCGCCAACTGCGCCGCGGCCATGACCGCGTTGAACACGATCGTGGCCGCCCAGTTACGCGCGTTCAAAAAGGACGTCGATGCGTTGATCCGCAAGGGCACAAAGAAGGACGAAGCGATACTCCAGGTGCTGCGCGAGGAGATCGCCTCCAGCCGCCCGATCCGCTTCGAAGGCAATGGCTACAGTGAGGAGTGGGTGAAGGAAGCGGCCAAGCGGGGCCTGTCCAATATCAAGGACACCCCACGTGCGCTGGACGTCTGGGTGCGCAAGGAGGTGAAGTCCTTGTATGCGGAACTCGGGGTGTTGACCTCGAAGGAGGTCGATGCAAGGCACGAGATCGAACTGCACAGCTACACGCTCAGGATCCAGATCGAATCACGGGTGTGTGGAGATCTGGCCCAGAACCATATCGTACCCACCGCCATCAACTATCAGAACCGCCTGATCGAGAACGTGCGTGGATTGCGGGAGTTGTTCGGCGCTGAAAAGGCCAGGAAGACCTCCGCGACACAGATCCGGTTGTTGGAGGAGATCAGCGACCATATCCATGAGGTCATGGAACTGAGCGAAAGGATGCTTGAGGCGCGAAAGAAGGCCAACGAGATCGAGGACTCCCGGAAGAAGGCGATCGCCTACTGCGACGAGGTGCGGCCCTTCCTGGACCAGATCCGCTACCATAGCGATAAGCTGGAGCTGCTGATCGACGATGAACTGTGGCCCCTGCCCAAGCTCCGCGAGCTTCTGTTCGTGCGTTGACACCAGCAACGGAGCGAGGGGCTGCGGTCCCCTTCCGCTTCCTTGATAAAGATGCTACGAACGGTGTGGAGAGTTTGCTTACTTTCGCCCGGAACCGAACATCCGACCCATCCTGCGACACCCGATGCGTACCAGCAAGTTCCTGGCCTGCCTGAGCGTGGGCCTCTTGTTCTCCACCATGGCCATGGGCCAGGCAAAGCTCGGCGAAGAAGCGGACGACGCCTTCAAAAAGGGGTTCTACTTCAACGCCATCGAGCTTTACAAGAAGGCCTACACCACCGAAAAAAAGGCCAGCGAGAAGGCGGTCCTTATCTACAAGGTGGCGGAATGCTACCGCGTGTTGGGGGATGCACAGCAGGCGGAAGTATGGTACGAAAAGGCCAACAAGGCCCAGTACCCTGACCCCATCACCTATTTCTACATCGGGGAGAGCCTGAAGGAACAGGGCAAGTATGCGGAGGCCATCGCCGCATACAACAAGTACAAGGAGAAGAACCCCGGTGACATGCGCGCCGATGCAGGTATCAGTGCCTGTCAGGTGGCGCAACAATGGAAGGATAGTCCGACGCGCTACAGCGTCGACCCGGAGGTCCTGTTGAACAGCCAGCAATACGATTTCTCGCCCACCTTTTCCGACAAGAAGAACGAGGACCTGGTCTTCTCCAGCACCCGCCCGGCCTCTACCGGGACCGAGACCGATGCCATTGTCGGCGAGAGCTTCTCCGACCTGTTCAGCAGCAGCCGGGACAAACTCGGCAAATGGAGCGAACCGGTGAAGCTCCCGCCCAGCATCAATTCCCCGGCGAACGAGGGTGCGGCCACATTCAACAATCGGCGCAACCTGATGTACTTCACGCGCTGCCCGCACGAGAAGAACAAGGTGCATGGTTGCGACATCTGGATGAGCAAGAAGGTCGGCAGCAACTATGCTGAACCCGAGCAACTGGTGCTCCATCCCGAGCCCGCCAAGGTGGATACGAACGTGATCACTTGCGGCCATCCGGCCCTTTCGCCGGACGAAACGATGCTCTTTTTTTCGAGCAATATGAAGGGCGGCCGAGGTGGCAAGGATATCTGGATGATCCGTCTGGACAAGGATGGCAAGCCCACCGGCCAGGCCAGGAACCTGGGTCCGGAGGTCAACACACCGAAGGATGACATGTTCCCGTTCATGCGCAACGATGGCAGCCTCTACTTCGCATCCGATGGCTACCCGGGAATGGGCGGTCTGGACATCTTCCGCGCCGAAAAGACCGGCGACGACACGTGGGGCCATGTGGAGAATGTCAAGGCGCCCATCAACAGTTCGATGGACGATTACGGGATCATCTTCGATGGGGATGAGGAACGGGGCTATTTCACCTCCAACCGCCCGGGCGGCAAAGGTCAGGACGATATCTGGCGTTTCTTCATGCCTGACATGGTCTTCGCCCTACAAGGCACCGTCTATGACAAGGTCAGTGGAGAGGCACTTTCGGGCGCCAAGGTGGAAGTGGTCGGTACGGACGGAAGCAATTTCAATACCCTCACCGACGACAATGGCGGCTTCTCCTTCGCCGAGAACGGCAAGGACCGGTTCATCAAGGAGAACACCACCTACACCATCCGTTGTTCCAAGGATGAATACCTGAACGTGAACGACCAGGTGACCACGGTGGGCTTGGATGAGAGCACGACCTTCGTCAAGGAGTACTTCCTTCAACCCGCGCGGACCACGGATGTGATCAAACTCCCGGAGGTGCAGTATGAATTCGACAAGTACGCACTCACCCAGGCCGGGAAGGACTCGCTTGAAACCCTCTACCAAACACTGATCGACAACCCCACGATCACCATCGAGTTGCTCGCCCACACCGATACCCGAGGCAAGGATGCCTACAACATGGAGCTTTCGCAAAAACGCGCCAGCAGCTGCGTGAACTATCTGGTCACCAAGGGCGTCGACCCGGCGCGCATGGTGCCCAAGGGCATGGGGGAGACCCAGCCAAGGATCAGCGATGCCGAGATCGCCAAGATGAAGACCGAGGAGGAGCGCGAGGCCGCCCATCAGCAGAACCGGCGCACCGAATTCCGGGTGCTCAATTTCGACTATGTGCCCAAGGACCAGATGCAACCGGAGCAACCGCAGAACTAGCGAAGGGACTTTCTGGGAAAGGCATCCGCCCGCTGGTGGATGCCTTTTTCGTTGACCATGGAACCACTCGGCCGATACGCGCAACGCGGGGTGAGCGCCTCCAAGGAGGATGTGCACGCTGCCATCGTTGGACTGGACAAGGGCCTCTATCCCAAGGCCTTCTGCAGGATCGTTCCTGACGCGCTCACCGGCAGCCCGGAGCATTGCATCGTCATGCACGCCGATGGAGCAGGCACCAAGTCCGCCCTGGCCTATGCCTATTGGCGGGGGACCGGTGCGCTCGACGTATGGCACGGCATCGCGCAGGATGCCCTGGTCATGAACTTGGACGATCTCATCTGCGTCGGCGCGGTCGACAACATCCTGGTGTCGTCCACGATCGGAAGGAACAAGCGGCTCGTGCCCGGTGAAGTGGTGAAGGCCCTGATCGAAGGGACCGAATCGTTCATGCAACGCATGCGTGAACTTGGCATCGGCATCCATGGAACGGGTGGGGAGACCGCTGATGTCGGCGATCTTGTGCGTACGGTGATCGTGGACAGTACGGTGACCTGCCGCATGCGCCGTGATTCCGTGATCGACAATGCGCGGATCCGCCATGGCGACGCGATCGTGGGTCTGGCCAGTTCTGGTCAGGCGACCTATGAAGCGGAATACAACAGTGGCATCGGCAGCAATGGGCTCACGAGCGCACGCCACGACGTGTTCAACAAGGCGGTGGGGGAGGCCTGGCCCGAGACGTACGATCCGGGCACTCCGACCACCCTGACCTATTGTGGTGATGCCCTGCTTACCGATCCGCTCGAGGGAACACCCCTGGACATGGGTAGGGCCGTGCTCTCGCCCACACGCACCTATGCGCCCATCGTGCGCGAGGTGCTAGCGCGCATGCCCGCACAGGTGCATGGGATCGTGCATTGCAGCGGTGGGGCACAGACCAAGGTGCTCCACTTCATTGACGATCTGCGGGTGATCAAGGACGATCTGTTCCCTGTTCCACCGCTCTTCTCTGCCATCCAGCACAGGAGCCGCACCGATTGGTCCGAGATGTACCGCGTGTTCAACATGGGCCATCGCATGGAGCTGTACGTGCCGGAAGAACAGGCCGAGGAGATCATCGATGTGGCCGCATCCTTCGGTGTGGAGGGGCGTGTGGTCGGGCATGTGGAGCAGATGGAGGGCAGGGAGGTCGTGCTCCGGACCGTGAACGGCGAGTTCCGCTACAGCTGACCATGAACACCTTGCTGGACAGGCTGCGGGCGATCCATGAGCGCCGATCCGAGGTGGGTAAATCACTGGCGGACCCGGCCGTGATCGCCGATCAGAAGCGGTTCACGCAATTGAGCCGCGAATACAAGGACCTCGGCCCGATCGAGCTGGCATACGAGAACTACCGCCGCCTCCATGAACAATTGGAAGGCGTCCGCGAGATCCTGCGCACGGAGAACGACCCCGATCTGCTGGACATGGCGCGTGAGGAGCAGGACGATCTTCAGCTCAGGCAGGAGGCGATGGACGAGGAGGTGCGTTTGCTGCTCGTACCCAAGGACCCCAACGATGCACGCAATTGCGTGATGGAGGTGAGGGCGGGCACAGGTGGGGACGAGGCCGGTCTGTTCGCGGGTGATCTCTTCCGCATGTACCAGCGCTTCTGTGAACGCAAGGGTTGGAAGGTCGAGGTGGTGGATGTCAACGAAGGCACCGCCGGCGGCTACAAGGAGGTCATCTTCAATGTGATGGGTGAAGGAGCCTATGGAACCTTGAAATACGAGGCGGGTGTCCATCGCGTACAACGTGTGCCCGCCACAGAGGCCAGCGGAAGGATCCACACCTCCGCCGCCACCGTGGCCGTACTGCCGGAAGCGGAGGAATACGACGTGGACCTGAAGGAGAGCGAGGTGAAGATGGAGACCGCGCGCAGTGGTGGTGCTGGTGGCCAGAACGTGAACAAGGTCGAGACCAAGGTGCGGCTCACGCATCTTCCCACGGGCATTGTCGTGATGTGCCAGACCGAGCGCAGCCAGTTGGGCAACCGAATGAAGGCCATGCAGATGCTGCGGAACAAGCTGTACGATGAGAAGGTGCGGGAGCAGGAACAGGCGGTCGCGACGCATCGTCGCAGCCAGGTGGCCAGTGGCGATCGGTCCGCCAAGGTGCGCACCTACAACTTTCCCCAAAGTCGCATCACCGATCACCGGATCGATCTTACCGTGCATGATCTGGACAATGTGCTCAACGGCGGTCTCGATGAGCTGATCGAGGCTTTGCAGTTGGCCGACCGTACTGAAAAGTTGAAGGCCGGAACGACACCCTGATATGACACGGACCGATCTTGAACGGCTGATCCGGGAACGTCGAAGTCTGCTCTGCGTGGGCCTCGACACGGAAGAGGAGTTGCTGCCTGACCATTTCCGAAACGAGAGCCATCCGGTCCGCGCCTTCAACGAGGCGATCTGCTATGCCACCCGCGATATCGCCGTCGCCTACAAATTGAACCTGGCGTTCTACGAGGCCATGGGCGATCAGGGCTGGCTTGATCTGGAGGCCACGATCGCCTGCATCCGGGCGCAGGGGGACCATTTCATCATCGCGGACGCCAAGCGCGGGGACATCGGCAACACCGCCCGGAAGTACGCGGATGCCTTCTTCGGAAGGCTCGATGTGGATGCCGTTACGATATCACCCTACATGGGCCATGATTCGGTCATGCCCTTCCTTGGTCGACACGGCAAATGGGCCATCGTGCTCGGTGTGACCAGCAATGAGGGGGCCATGGACTTCCAGTTCCTCACGGTCGACGGCGGGCGCCAACGCTTGTTCGAAAAGGTGATGGAAAGGTCGGTGGAATGGGGCGGTCCGGATGATCTGATGTTCGTGGTCGGGGCCACCCGTACCGACGTCCTGGCGCAGGCCAGGGCCGCTGCGCCCCGCCATTTCTTTCTTGTACCCGGCGTCGGCGCCCAGGGCGGTGATCTGCAAGCCGTGCTCGATGCCGGGCTGACCGTTGATGGTGGCCTGTTGATCAACAGCTCCCGGGGCATCCTCTATGCCGGGGAGGGTCCGGATGCGGTGCCTGCAGCACGCAGCGCGGCCATCGCGCTCCAACAGGAAATGGAACGGATGCTCGCTGTCCGTGGGGTGATCTGATCGGACTTTCTCGCGCTTCGAGCAAACCGCAGGAGATCGACCTATATTGCGTCAATAGTGTGACGTGATAATTGTCGATCAGCGTACCATGTTCAGCCCCTCCTTGATCCCTGTGGAACCCCGTTCGCTCCCCTACCTGCAGCCCGCCCGGCCTCCTTCAGAGACCGCTTGTCTCTACGATCCTCGGTTCCCGTATCGCGAGGAATTGCTCCAGTTCATCTGGCAATACCAGCTGTTCGAACGCCACGCGTTGCGGACCATCGAGGGGCGGCCGGTCGAAGTGGTGCGACCGGGCCGGGTCCAGATGAACGGTGGACCGGACCTCATTGATGCACAATTGCGCATTGACGGACAGCTCTGGGCCGGACCCATTGAGGTGCACGTGGCTGCGAGCGAGTGGTATGCCCATGGCCATCATCGCGACCCGGCCTACGATAACGTGGTGCTCCATGTGGTCTTCGAGAACGATCGGCAGGCCGTCACATCCGGGGGAAGGCGATTGCCCACCCTGGAGCTCGGTGCGCGGATCTCGACCGATAGTCTAGTCGTGTACGATGCATTGATGAAAGGGCGCAGCTGGGTCCCATGTGCCGCACAGCTCGATCGGGTGGAGCCTGAAAGGATAGGCCCCTGGCTTGAACGTGTGCTCGTGGAGCGGCTCATGCGGAAGACCGTGGCCGTCGAGCAGCTCTTCCGTTCATTGGGAGGCGATGCGCAGGCCACGACCTACCATGTGCTCGTCCGGGCGTTCGGCATGAAGGTCAATGCCGACCCTTTCAGCATGCTGGCCCAGGCATTGCCGCTCCGGACGATCTTGAAGTACCGTGATGACGAATTACGGACCGAGGCATTGCTTTTCGGACAGGCTGGTCTGCTGCACGTGGACTTTCTTGATGCCCACCCCCGTCGGCTGCAGGTCGAGCATGGCGCCCTTTCCCATCTGCATGCGTTGCGCCCTGCGCCGCTTGCCGCCTGGCGTTTTACACGCATGCGGCCTGGCAATTTCCCCACCGTGCGCATCGCGCAACTGGCCCAGGTGCTGATGCGGCTCGGCGGTTCGTTCGACCCCCTGCTCATGCATGATGAGCTCGATAAGGTCCGCAGCGCCTTTGATGTGCAGGCGTCTGCGTATTGGAACACGCACTATCGATTCGACCAGGTCGCACCCTTGCGTCCCAAGTTCCTCGGCAGGTCCGCAGCCGACACGATCATCATCAACGCAGTGGTCCCCATCCTCTTCGCGCTGTCCCGCATCCAGGGGAAGGCCGTTCTTCGTGACAGGGCGATGGGGCTTTTGGAGCAATTGCCGGCGGAGAACAATGCCGTGCTCGATCGGTGGGCTCGGTCGGGCCTGGTTGCGGACTCTGCCGGCCGCGGACAGGCGCTCTTGGAGTTGAAGCAGGTCTACTGCACCCCAAGGAAGTGCTTATTTTGCGGTATCGGACGCCATCTTTTGAAGCGTTCCGTGCCCTTCGGGAAATGATCGATCGCATCAAGACCTGGTTCGAGACGCAGGCCTTCGGCGTTTGCGACTGGTGGGCGCACAAGCTCAACATCAGGACCGAACAGGTGCGCCTGTCGTTCATCTACCTGTCCTTCGTGACCGCCGGCTTGCACTTGGTCCTCTACCTCATCATGGCCTTCGTGCTGAAGCACAAGGAGCGGATCAAGCAGCCATTCAGGAAGCGCCGGTCGGTCTGGGAGCTCTAGTCCTGTCCGGAGCAGGTCCCTGTCATGCCCATTTCCCCTCCGACCGATCGCCCCACCTGGGAAAGTGAGATCGCCACGATGTGGATGAGCGACGAGGGGATCATCATCTCCTGGTCGAAGCCGATCCAACGCACGGCGCAGAACATCTCGGCGAACGCGGAACTCGTGGAACGGATCACTGGAGGCAGACCAAAGCCCGTCCTGGTCCATCTGTGCCCTTCCCCCATGCCCGACCGGAGCACGCGCGACAGGGTGAACGCCGTCCTGCCCGAGATGTATACCGCCATGGCCATGGTCGATGGCGGTGGCCTGGTGCGGGTGATCATGAACATCCTGTTCAAACTGAACAAGCCCCCCATCCCTATACGGAACTTCAGTACCGAAAAAGAAGCTTTGGTCTGGCTACGTACCTTCCAGGAGGAGGTTGTTCGGCAGTAGGATTCGATCCAACGGTTCCCGGTATTTTGGCGGCATTCCAGGTAAGCGCGTGAAAGAAGCCATCCGCAAGTTGATGATGGGCCGCGGCCAGGGCACCGATGTCCCGCGATACAGCACCATCCATCGGCGGCTGGTCAATATCCGTGCGATATGGAACAACGACCTGGAGGAGGATGCGGGCCTGGAAAAATTCGTCCGGCTCCTGCTGGCATGTTCGCAGCTGGTGTTCCCGGGCACGTACATCCGGCATCTTTTCTGGCGCCAGGGGCCGATGTACCAGGACCTGGCCATCGATCTGTTCGTCCTGCTGAAGACCGCCCTGCCCTTGGTGATCATGTACGAAGGTTGGCAGGACCAGCTGGTGCTCTTCTGGCTCGCCGTATGGTTCATGTTGGAGACGGTGACCTACATCCCCACGCTCATCTTCGCCTCCGACGCCTTTCCCACCCCACGGAGCTACCGGCGCAGCAAGATGCTCCTGCTCTTCAATTATCTGGAAGTGGTGTTCACGTTCGGGCTGATCCATATCGTCTGCCAGGACCTGAACAAGCCCATCCTGCATTGGATCGATGCGATCTACTTCAGCCTCGTCACGACGAGCACGATCGGTTATGGGGACCTTTTCCCCGTGACCATGCGTGGGAAACTGCTGGTAATGGCACAATCGCTCTTCTACCTCAGTTACATCGTCCTGTTCATCAATGTCTTTTCGTTCGGCATGAAGCGTGGTTATTTCGAACAGGGGGACAAAAGGTCATGATCGGGCCTGACGGTGATGCACGGGTCGTAGTTTCGGCGCGTGTCTCTGCGCATCCTGATCACCGGCAGCAACGGGCTTCTTGGTCAGAAGCTGGTCGCAGCGCTGCGGGATGATCCGGAGGTGGAGCTGATCGCGACGGGAAGGGGAAGCGACCGCACGCCGCTCACACTTGAGGACCGATACCGTCCCATGGACATCACCGATCCCGACAGGGTCCGGGAGGTGATCACATCCACAAGGCCGACCACGATCATCCATGCCGCCGCCATGACCAATGTGGATGCCTGCGAGCTCGATCCGCCGGCTTGTCATCGTCACAACGTGCTCGCCACGCAATACCTGGTCGAAGCGGCGAAGGAGGTGGGCGCGCATTTCATCTTCCTCAGCACGGACTTCATTTTCGACGGTCTTGGTGGTCCCTATTCAGAACAGGACACGCCGGCGCCGTTGAGCGTATACGGGCGCAGCAAACTGGAGGGTGAGCGGATCGTCATGCACAGTGGCCTGCGGAAATGGGCCATCGCACGAACGATCATCGTATACGGCGTGGCCCCGGGGCTCAGCCGGAGCAACGTGGTCCTTTGGGCCAAGGCAGCCTTGGAGAAGGGGGCTCCCATCCGCGTGGTGGACGATCAATGGCGCATGCCCACATTGGCAGAGGACCTTGCAGATGGCTGCATCCGTATCGCAAAACAAGGCGCCACGGGTATCTTCAATCTGTCAGGCCCGGATGGGATGACCATCCTGGAATTGGTGCAGCAGGTGGGCCGCTTCTTCGACCTCGACACCGCCATCGTTGCCCCGGTGAAGAGCGATGCGCTCGGTCAGCCGGCACGCCGTCCTCCGCGCACTGGCTTTTTTCTGGAAAAGGCCCGTCGCGAACTGGGTTATGCGCCGCATGGGTTCATGGAGGGTCTGGCGATCCTGAAGGAACAACTGCACGCCACGGACCACTAGCATCGCCGATCTGCGGCGTGCGACCCCATGCGCTCCGCCCTTGCGAGGAACAACTTCTATATTGGCCTTTTCCAATACCGAACGATGGCCGCGAAAGAGAAGGAAAGCTGGGGTACACGGGTCGGGCTCATCCTGGCCATGGCAGGCAATGCCGTCGGTCTGGGCAACTTCCTGCGGTTCCCGGTGCAGGCGGTGAACAACGGGGGAGGTGCGTTCATCATCCCATATCTCGTTTGTTTCCTGCTGATGGGCATCCCCCTGCTCTGGGTGGAATGGAGCATGGGCCGCTTCGGAGGTCGCCAGGGCAACCACAGCACGCCGTACATCCTGGACAGCATGACGCGCCGCAACTTCTGGAAGTACTTCGGTGTGTTCGGCATCTTCACCAACATCGGTGTCGCGGCCTACTACTGCTACATCGAGAGCTGGACCATGAGCTACGTGCTGCACAGCATCATGGGCACGTTCCGCGGGCTCTCCCAGACCGATGTGGCGGATTTCTTCACCAAGTACGTGGACGTGGCCCACTCGACCACGGGGATCCCCTACGAGGCGGTCGTCTTCTACATCCTCTGCCTGGCACTGAACACCTACATCCTCAGTCGCGGTCTGAAGGGTGTGGAGCGGGCCGCCAAGATCGGGATGCCACTGTTGATCGCTTTCGGAGCGTTCCTGGCCCTGCGCGGTCTCACGCTGGGCACGACCGGTGCAAGTGCCGAAGTGCCCATGGCGAGTGCGTGGGACGGGCTGAACTTCCTGTGGACGCCCCAGTTCGGTTCGCTCAGTGACCCCAAGGTCTGGCTGGCGGCGGCAGGGCAGATCTTCTTCACCCTGAGCGTGGGCATGGGCACCATCCACTGTTATGCGGCCTACGTGCGCAGCAAGGACGATATCGCCTTGAACGCCGTCAGCGCCGGGTTCATGAACGAGTTCGTCGAAGTGGTGTTGGGCAGTTCCATCGTGATCCCCATCGCCGCCGGATACCTCGGTCTGGATTGGGTGAAGGACAACGCCGGGTTCGGCATGGCCTTTCAGACCATGCCCTTCCTCTTCGAAAAATGGGGTCCGTTCCTGGCCACGATGGCCGGGGTGATGTGGTTCGGGTTGCTCTTCTTCGCGGGGATCACCTCCTCGCTCGCCATGGGCACGCCCTGGATGGGTTTCATGCGTGATGAGTTCGATTGGGGGAGGAAACGTGGGGCCTGGAGCTTCGGGCTGATCGTGCTGCTGCTCGGCCTGCCCACCGTGTTCTTCTTTCAACAGGGCGTGTTCGATGAGTACGACTATTGGGCGGGAACGGTCAGCCTGGTCGTGTTCGCGCTCGCCGAGGTCGTGCTCTTCGCCTGGGTGCTCGGCATGGACCGTGGTTGGTCCGAACTGAACGAAGGCGCGGATATCCGTGTGCCGGTCATCTACAAATACATCATCAAGTACATCACTCCGGTATTGCTCGCCCTGGTCTTCCTGGGCTCGCTCTTCACACCGCTGGACAACGACTGGCAGGGCGCCATGCAGGGCCTGTTCACCGGGAATGGCTGGTCGTTGGACAATTCGTCGATCATCAAGCAGATCACCAATGCGGGCCTTTACGCCCAGTTGCATGCCGCCACCGACCCGGTGACGGCCGATGGCATTCGACAGCGCATCTTCTTCGCCAACCTGGCCCGGGGCATTCTTACCTTCACCTTCCTCGGCCTCTGTCTGCTGGTCTTCTTTTCCGCGCGCCGACGGGCCGCCAAAGCCACCACCGCATGAACGGATCGGCTACCACCCTGATGGTGATCGTGCAGGTCGCGGTCATCTGCATCACCGGTTACTTCTTCTACCTGGTGCTCACCACGAAGCCCAAACCCGAACCCGACAGCTACAGCGAGAACGACGAGGAGCCCCGTTGATCACGGAGGTCCTTACGCCATTTCTGGGAGGATGGCCTTGCGCGAACGGATCAAGGATGTACTGACGCTCCACAGTGCGGAGCGGAAGGGGGCGGTGTTGCTGGTGATGATCATGCTGGTCCAAGGTTATTTCATCATCCAGGCCCAGGATCGGATGCCGAGCGACTTGGACATGTCCGAGATCCTTGCCCGCGCCGAACGATGGGCATCGGACCGTGCTGCTGCGGACGGTCTTGCGAACATTGAAAGGCGAGCAGCCGATCCGGAAGCTCCACGGGCCCATGACAACTCCGAGCTGTTCACATTCGATCCGAACACGATCGATGCGGATGGATGGATGCGCCTGGGACTTTCAAGGAAACAGGCGAAAGCGGTCGTGCGGTACAGGGAGGCAGGTGGACGTTTCCATCGCCCAGAGGACCTGGGGCGGCTTCGAGCGCTCCATCCCGATCAGGTCGAGCGTTTGCGCCCGTTCGTCCGCATCACGAACCATGAGGCGTCCCTCGAGCGACGAAGGGGCTACGGGCAGGGTGATGCTCGCCGGGATACGGCACGTACCAGGGACTACCATGAGCGGACCTCCCGAACGCTTGCACCGATCGAGTTGAACAGCTGCGATAGCGCGGACCTGGTGGCACTGCCCGGCATCGGCCCGGCCTTCGCCCGCGGTATCCTGCGCTATCGCGATCGACTGGGCGGATACCACGACATCGACCAGCTCCGTGAGGTGTATGTGATCCAGGGCAGGGAGGAAATGCTCGAGCGATCCATTCCATACCTGGCCATCGACACATTCGCCATTCGTACCATCCCGCTCAACCGATGCAGCGTGGAGGAGTTGGCCGCCCACCCCTATGTCAAGTGGCCGCTTGCCAAAGCCCTGATCGCCTATCGCGAACTGCACGGCCCATTTCATACATTGGATGAGGTCCGCAACTGCAAGGCCCTGGATCCGGAGCGGTTCCGTAAACTTGCGCCCTATTTTTCATTGGAGTGACCGACCTGCGCAGTCGATTGGAGCAAGCGATCCGCTCGGTGCCCGACTTTCCCAAGCCGGGCATTTTGTTCCGGGATATCACCCCCGTGATGGAGGATCCCGGCCTTAGCCTTGCCGTGGTCGATGGCTTCCTGAAGGCGCTGGAAGGAGAGCACGTCGATGCCATCGCCGGTATCGAGAGCCGTGGCTTCCTCTTCGGCATGCCGCTCGCGCTCCGAATGGGCGTACCGTTCATCACGGTCCGGAAGAAGGGCAAGCTGCCCTATCGGACGGTGGCTTACAAATACGAACTCGAGTACGGGTCCGCAGAGATCGAGATGCATGTGGACGTCGTGCGGCCCGGGATGCGCGTCCTGGTGCACGATGACCTGCTGGCCACGGGTGGCACGGCAGCCGCGACGGCCGAGCTCATCCGCCAGCAGGGAGGTGAGCTTGCCGGGTTCAGCTTCCTTATCGAATTGACCGCCCTTGGGGGCGCCGAACGCCTGGAGCCCTTTCACGCGGGCATTCACAGGCTCATTTCCTTTTGATCCATGGACCTGACCGCATCCGAGAACCGAACGCTTGTTGAGCAGACCACGCGCGACCTGGTGGAAAAGCACCTGCGACCTCACCTGATGGAGTGGGATGAGGCCCAACATCTGCCGGTCGAACTGCTCAAGGAGCAATTCGGACCGGCAGGGCTCCTGGGCGTGCTCGTCCCCCACGCTTACGGAGGTGCGGGACTGGGATACCAGGAATATGTATCGGTACTGACCGAGGTGGGTCGTGTTTGCGGCTCCGTGGGATTGAGCGTGGCCGCCCACAATTCGCTCTGCACGGGGCATATCCTTCAATTCGGCGATGAGGATCAGAAGCAGCGATGGTTGCCCAAGCTGGCCATGGGCGAATGGCTCGGTGCCTGGGCGCTCACCGAACCGAACACCGGCAGCGACGCCATGCGCATGAAATGCACGGCAAAGCGGGATGGTGGGGATTGGGTCCTGAACGGCACGAAATGCTGGATCACGCATGGGATCAGCAGCGATGTGGTGGTGGCGATCGTGCGCACGGGCGAACTGCTGGACAGCAATGGCATGACGGCCTTTGTCATCGAGCGTGGGACCCCGGGGCTGAAGGCCGGCAAGAAGGAGAACAAGCTCGGCATGCGTGCCAGCGAGACCGCCGAGGTCATCTTTGAGGATTGCCGGGTGCCTGAAGCGAACGTGCTTGGCAAAGTGGGTGAGGGCTTCAAGCAGGCGATGAAGGTGTTGGACGGTGGCAGGATCAGCATTGCGGCCTTGAGCCTGGGGATCGCCAAGGGCGCATTCGATGCCAGCTTGAAATACGCCCAGGAGCGTGAGCAATTCGGCCAGCCCATCGCCAATTTCCAGGCCATCGGATTCAAGTTGGCCGACATGGCCACCCGCATCGAGGCCGCGGAGCTGCTCACCACCCAGGCCGCTGATCTGAAGAACCGGGGACAAAAGGTCACCAAGCAGAGCGCCATGGCCAAGTACTACGCCAGCGAAGTGGCGGTGTGGGCCAGCAACGAGGCCGTCCAGATCTTCGGCGGTTACGGCTACACCAAGGATTTCCCCGTGGAGAAGTTCTACCGGGACAGCAAGCTTTGCACGATCGGAGAGGGGACGAGCGAGATCCAGAAGCTGGTCATCGGCCGACAGGTGCTTCAGGGTGCCTAGGAAGAGCGGACCGCTGCCTGTTGAACGATTTGCAACTTCCCGGGATCCCATTACCTTTGCAGCCCCTTAAGAAGAAACGAGGAACATGCTCATCATCCCCGTCAAGGAAGGCGAAAGCATCGACAAGGCGCTGAAGAAGTTCAAGAAGAAGTTCGAGCGTACCGGAACGATGCGTGCGCTCCGCAAGCGCCAGAGCTACACCAAGGCTTCAGTGCAGCGGCGCAAGGAGGTCATCCGCGCGGCCTACAAGGCCAAGATGCAGTCGGACGAGCAATAAACCGCTCACCGGTCCGTAGTGTAGGCGAAGGGTCCGCGGGCTTTTCGCCTATTTTGTTCCCATGCTCCTGGATCGCTTCCTGGAACACCTCACCTACGAGAAAAGGTACAGTCCCCACACCGTCCAGGCCTATCGGCGGGACCTGGAGCAGTATGCACGGTATCTCTCCGGTGAGCTGCGTCTCGATGGCCCGGAAAATGCGGACCACCGCGCGGTGCGCGGATGGATGATGCATCTGATGGGGGCCGGTGACCAGCCCCGCACCGTGAACCGCAAGCTCAGCGCGTTGCGCGCCTTCTATCGGTTCGCACGCACCACGGGTTCCGTCCCGACGGACCCGACGGCCCTGATCGACCCTCCCAGGACGAGGGGCCGCCTGCCGGAATTCATCACCGAACCGCGGGTTTCGGAGCTTTTCGCGTCCTTGGAAAGCCCGCGGGACGAACGCGCGGTGCGCGACCGGCTCATCATGGAACTGTTCTATGGGACCGGGATGCGCCTTGCGGAATTGATCGGGTTGACCCTTGGAGCCATCGACCCCGCCCGGGCCACCGTACGGGTGTTGGGGAAGCGGAGCAAGGAACGCATCATACCGGTCGGGCCGGCCATCCTCGATGCCCTGGAAGCCTACTTGAAGGTGCGACCCGCTTGTCCAGGTGATCCCGGAGCACCGCAACCCCTGTTGCTGGGGCCTTCCGGGAAACCCCTGTCACGTCGGAGCGTACAACGACTCGTGGATCATTATCTTCGAGGGGTGACCACCCAGGGAAAGAAAAGTCCCCACGTGCTCCGGCACACGTTCGCCACGCACATGCTCGAACATGGCGCCGACCTCAATGCGGTGAAGGAACTGCTCGGTCACGCAGGATTGGCGGCAACACAGGTCTATACGCACAATACGGTGGAGAAGCTCCGCAGTGTGCATGCCCAGGCCCACCCACGTGGGGGGGCACGGGGATCAGGAACGAACCCAAAAGAACATTGAAGATGAACGTGAACGTGCATTCGATCCATTTCGACGCTGACGTCAAGCTGCAACGATTCGTTCGGGAGAAGCTGGACAAATTGAACCAATACCATGACCGGATCATCGATGGGGAGGTCTATCTCCGATTGGAGCATGACAGCCAGAACAGGGAGAACAAGGTCGTCGAGGTGCGGATGAACATCCCGGGGAAGGAATTGTTCGCCAAGCGTCAGGGAAAGAGCTTCGAGGAGGCCGCCGATCAGACGGCCGAGGCGCTCCGTCGCCAGTTGCTGCGGGCCAAGCCGCGTCTGCGCAAGGCTTCTTGAACAAGGCGGATGAAGGCCGTTGGGACGAACGGCCGTCATCGGATCAGGGGCTGCGGATCTTCGCAGCCCCGATCGTTTGTAGCGGATGGTATTCTTACTACATTTGCAGGCCCAATTTCCAGGGTCACTGATCCGGAAGGGGGGAGAAGGTGCGTTCTTTTCCTTGCTGTACCTGCCAATGTAGCTCAGCTGGCCAGAGCAGCTGATTTGTAATCAGCCGGTCGGGGGTTCGAGTCCCTCCATTGGCTCCGTACGTTGACCTGGGGAGATACCCAAGCGGCCAACGGGGGCAGACTGTAAATCTGTTGTCATACGACTTCGTAGGTTCGAATCCTGCTCTCCCCACCAGAACGGAGCCGATCAGGGAACCGACCAGGCGGGATGAGGGCCCAACGGCAACAAGCGGGAGTAGCTCAGTTGGTAGAGCATCAGCCTTCCAAGCTGAATGTCGCGGGTTCGAGTCTCGTCTCCCGCTCTCCACTCCGCGGCCCGACGAAAGAAGGGCATCGGCGGCGCCACCGGGGAACCGGTGACGACCAGAGGGGTCCTCGCCCGACCAGCCTTTGTAGCTCAGGGGTAGAGCACTTCCTTGGTAAGGAAGAGGTCAGGGGTTCAATTCCCCTCAAAGGCTCCAAGAACAGGCGATCGCGAATGGCCCGTTCAGCGAACGGCTGGTACAGAAAGGTGTTAGGACCGATAGTCAAAGAAGAACAACAAACGACCGAACGACAATGGCAAAGGAGACATTCCAGCGTACCAAGCCGCACGTCAACATCGGCACCATCGGTCATGTGGACCATGGGAAGACCACGTTGACCGCGGCGATCACCAAGGTCCTTCACGAGAAGGGCCTGAGCGAAGCCCGCAGCTTCGACTCGATCGACAATGCCCCCGAAGAAAAGGAGCGTGGCATCACGATCAACACCGCCCACGTGGAATACCAGACGGAGAACCGTCACTACGCCCACGTGGACTGCCCGGGCCACGCGGATTATGTGAAGAACATGGTGACCGGTGCGGCCCAGATGGACGGTGCCATCCTCGTGGTGGCCGCCACCGACGGCCCCATGCCCCAGACCCGCGAGCACATCCTGCTCGGCCGTCAGGTGGGCGTGCCCCGCATCGTCGTGTTCATGAACAAGGTGGACATGGTGGATGATGCGGAGCTGCTGGACCTCGTGGAGATGGAGATCCGCGAACTGCTGTCCTTCTATGAATATGACGGGGACAACACCCCGATCATCCGCGGAAGCGCCCTCGGTGCCCTGAACGGTGAGGCCAAGTGGGTCGATACCGTGATGGAACTGATGAAGGCCGTGGACGAATGGATCCCGGTCCCGCCCCGCGACACCGACAAGCCGTTCCTCATGAGCGTGGAGGACGTGTTCACCATCACCGGTCGCGGTACCGTGGCCACCGGCCGTATCGAGACCGGCGTGGTGAAGACCGGCGACGACGTCGAGATCATCGGCATGCAGGAGGAGAAGCTCAAGAGCACATGCACCGGCGTGGAGATGTTCCGCAAGATCCTCGACCGCGGTGAGGCGGGTGACAACGTGGGCCTGCTCCTGCGTGGCATCGAAAAGAAGGACATCCGTCGCGGCATGGTCATCGCCGCTCCGGGCAGCATCACCCCGCACACCGAGTTCAAGGCCGAGATCTACGTGCTGAAGAAGGAGGAAGGCGGCCGCCACACCCCGTTCCACAACAAGTATCGTCCTCAGTTCTACTTCCGCACCACGGACGTGACCGGGGAGATCACCATGGAGGAAGGGCGTGAGATGGTGATGCCTGGTGACAACGTGACCATCCATGTCAAACTGATCGTGCCGATCGCCATGGACAAGGGCCTTCGTTTCGCCATCCGTGAGGGTGGACGTACCGTGGGTGCCGGCCAGGTGACCGAAGTGATCAAGTAAGGGATATCGACCCGTGTTGGTGGGGCCGTCCCGCGAGAGCGGGACGGCCTTCGCCGCCGAAAGAGACCAGATATGAACGGGTGTAGCTCAATTGGTAGAGCGACGGTCTCCAAAACCGTAGGCTGCGGGTTCGATCCCTGCCACCCGTGCAAAGCATAAGCTGTCGTGGCGAGCATCAAGACATATTTCGCGGAGAGCTACAACGAGCTCATGCACAAGGTCTCCTGGCCCACGTGGAAGGACCTGCAGAGCAGTGCCATCATCGTGCTGGTGACCGCGCTGATCATCTCCGTCATCATCTTCCTCATGGACTACCTCTTCGGAGTGCAGAACATGGGCGATACCAGCTTCTGGAAGGGACTGCTCGGTTTCATCTACAAACTCATCGGATGACCATGGCCGAGGTGGTGAGCAATAAGAAGTGGTACGTGATCCGTGCGATCAGCGGCAAGGAGAAAAAGGTGAAGGAGCTGATCGAGAGCGAGGTGAAACGTTCGAACATGGGGGCCTACATCACGCAGGTGCTCATCCCCATGGAGAAGTTCTACCAGATCCGGGATGGCAAGAAAGTGAGCAAGGAGCGCAACTTCTTCCCCGGGTATGTGCTCATGGAGGCGGACCTTACCGGGGAGATCGCGCACAGCATCAAGAACCTGCCGAACGTGATCGGCTTCCTTGGCGCGGAAAAAGGGGGGGACCCGGTGCCCCTCCGCATCAATGAGGTGAACAGGATCCTCGGAAAGGTGGACGAGTTGGCGGAGACCGAGGAGGCGATCCACATCCCCTACCACGTTGGTGAGGGTGTGAAGGTGATCGACGGCCCGTTCAACGGGTTCAATGGGGTGATCGAGGAGATCAATGACGAGAAGAAGAAGCTGAAAGTGATGGTCAAGATCTTCGGGCGCAAGACACCGCTGGAATTGAGCTTCATGCAGGTGGAAAAGGAGGTCTGACGCCGGGAGCGTCCCGTTGGGAACGAATAGGAAAGCAAATAGAACAACCGTCCAAGTCCGTCAGCGTGCGGACGCCAACCAGGACACAAAACAGGAACAATGGCCAAGGAGATCTCGGGGCTGGTGAAGCTCCAAGTGAAAGGCGGGGCGGCCAACCCCTCGCCACCCATCGGCCCCGCATTGGGTGCCAAGGGGGTGAACATCATGGAGTTCTGCAAGCAGTTCAACGCGCGTACGCAGGACAAGGCCGGCAAGGTGCTGCCCGTGGTGATCACCGTGTACAGCGACAAGTCCTTCGACTTCATCATCAAAACGCCGCCCGCGGCCGTGCAGATCATGGAGGCGATCAAATTGAAGGGCGGCAGCGGCGAGCCGAACCGGAAGAAGGTCGGCAGCATCAGCTGGGACCAGGTGAAGGTGATCGCAGAGGATAAGATGGCCGACCTGAACTGTTTCACCGTGGAAAGCGCCATGCGCATGGTGGCCGGAACCGCACGCAGCATGGGTGTGACCGTAAGCGGCGAAGCCCCCTTCCAAACCGCCTGATGCCATGACGACCCTGAGCAAGAAGCGCAAGGCCGCCCTGGCCAAGTACGATGCCTCCCGGTCCTACGACCTGAAAGAGGCCACGCAGATCATCAAGCAGATCAGCAACACCAAATTCGACGCGACCGTCGACATCGCCGTAAGGCTTGGCGTGGACCCCAAGAAGAGCACCGAGATGGTCCGTGGCACCGTCAGCCTGCCCCACGGTACGGGACGCACCGTGCGTGTGTTGGTCCTTGCCGACCCCGCCAAGTGCGAGGAGGCCATGGCGGCTGGTGCCGATATGGCCGGATTGGACGAATATGTGGAGAAGATCAAGAACGGATGGACGGACGTGGATGTGATCATCTGCACGCCCAACGTGATGGCCAAGGTGGGTGCCCTGGGCCGCGTGCTGGGTCCGCGTGGTCTGATGCCCAATCCCAAGACCGGCACCGTGACCATGGACGTGGCCAAGGCCACCAAGGAGGTCAAGGCCGGCAAGATCGACTTCAAAGTGGACAAGGCGGGGATCATCCACGCGCCCATCGGCAAGGCCTCGTTCGAGGCGGACAAGCTCAGCGACAATGCCAATGAACTGATCCAGGCGTTGATCAAACTGAAGCCGACCACCGCCAAAGGAACCTATATCAAGAGCATCGCGATCAGCAGCACGATGAGCCCGGGTGTCCGGGTGGACACGCGTGCCGTGCAAGCCTGATCCCATACCGAGCCCTACCATGGCAACACGGAACGAAAAGGACCAGCAGATCGCCTCGCTCATCGAAGAGATCCAGGCGACCAACGTCTTCTACCTCGCCGATACCAGTGAACTGACCGCCGAGGCCACCAGTCTACTGCGCCGCGCATGCCACAAGAACGGCATCCGCATGCGCGTGGTGAAGAACACCCTGCTCCGCAAGGCGATGGAGCGTGTCGAGGGCCGCGACTACAGCGAGCTGATGGGTTCGCTCACCGGCCAGACATCGATCATGTTCGCCGAGAAGGGCAACGCCCCCGCCAAGGTGATCCGCGACTTCCGCAAGAAGCACGCCCGACCCGTGCTGAAGAGCGCCTGGGTGGATGAGGCCATCTTCATCGGTGATGACCAGGTGGCCGTATTGAGCGACCTGAAGGGCAAGGAGGAGCTGGTCGGCGACATCATCGCCCTGCTCCAAAGCCCGATCAAGAACGTCATCAGCGGCCTGCAAGGCAGCGCGGGGCATACCATCGCTGGTCTGGTGAAGACCCTCGAGGAGCGTGCCTCCTGAAAAGACCCAACGCGTTACGCACTCCAGATACCTCGAACCCGAAAACAACCGATCAAGATGGCAGACATCAAAACCCTGGGCGATCAGCTGGTGGGCCTCACCGTAAAGGAGGTCAGCGAGCTCGCCCAGTACCTCAAGGACGAGTACCAGATCGAACCCGCCGCCGCAGCCGTGGCGGTGGCCGGTCCGGCCGCCGGTGGCGGAGGTGGCGAAGCCGCCGAGGCCAAGACCAGCTTCGATGTGATCCTGAAGTCCGGTGGGGCCAACAAGCTCGCCGTGGTGAAACTCGTGAAGGAGCTCACCGGACTGGGCCTGAAGGAGGCCAAGGACCTCGTCGACGGTGCCCCGAAGCCGCTGAAGGAAGGCGTCTCCAAGGAGGAGGCCGAATCCGTGAAGCAACAGCTTACGGAGGCTGGTGCCGAAGTGGAGGTCAAGTAAAGCTCCTGACGACGCAACAAGCTCCACAGCAGCCCGGAGAGGCCCCCGCAGGGGGCCTCTCCGGCTGCGCCGTGGAGCCGCGTCGTTCCGCACCACCGAGCACGGTGCCGTTCCCACAGGGGGCGGCCCGCGCATGATAGTCCGGTCCTTCCTCGTTCCTTCCACACGTTCCCGACAACATGGCCCAGGCGAAGACCATTTCCAAGAAGAGCAAGCGCATCGATTTCGGCTCGAACCCCCTGCCGACACCCTATCCTGATTTCCTTGACATCCAGCTGAAGAGCTTCGAGGAGTTCTTCCAGATCGAGACCCTCCCGGAGAACCGGGTCGACGAGGGCCTCTACAAGGTGTTCATGGAGAACTTCCCCATCACGGACACGCGCAACCAGTTCGTGCTGGAGTTCCTCGACTACTTCATCGATCCCCCGCGCTACACCATCGAGGAGTGCATCGAGCGCGGGCTCACCTACAGCGTGCCCCTGAAGGCCAAGCTGAAGCTCTACTGCACCGATCCCGAGCATGAGGATTTCGAGACGATCGTGCAGGACGTGTACCTCGGCCAGATCCCCTACATGACCCCGAAGGGTTCGTTCGTTATCAATGGTGCCGAACGCGTGGTGGTGAGCCAGCTGCACCGCAGCCCGGGCGTGTTCTTCGGCCAGAGCCGCCATGCCAACGGGACCAAGCTGTACAGCGCGCGCGTCATCCCGTTCAAGGGTTCCTGGATCGAATTCGCCACCGACATCAATGGCGTCATGTACGCCTATATCGACCGGAAGAAGAAACTGCCGGTGACCACCCTGCTCCGCGCCATCGGGTTCGAGAACGACAAGGCGATCCTGGAGACCTTCGGCCTGGCGGACGAGATCAAAGTGACCAAGGCGGCCCTCAAGGAGGCCGTGGGTCGGAAACTGGCCGCCCGAGTGCTCAAGACCTGGGTGGAGGATTTCGTGGATGAGGACACCGGCGAGGTGGTCTCCATCGAACGGAACGAAGTGATGATCGACCGGGAGACGATCCTGGAGGAACAGCACGTGGACCAGATCCTGGACAGTGGCGCCAAGACCGTCATCCTGCACAAGGCCGAGATCAATGCCGCGGACTATGCGCTGATCTACAATACGCTTCAGAAGGACCCCTCCAACTCGGAAAAGGAGGCCGTGGAGGTGATCTACCGGCAATTGCGCAACGCCGAACCGCCCGACCTGGAGACGGCCCGCGGCGTCATCGACAAACTGTTCTTCAGCGAACAGCGCTACGACCTCGGTGAGGTGGGTCGCTACCGCATCAACAAGAAGCTCGGGCTCGAGAGCGAACTGAGCGTCCGGGTGTTGACCCGGGAGGACATCATCAGCATCATCCGTTACCTGATCGAACTGGTGAACTCCAAGGCCGACGTGGACGATATCGATCACCTGAGCAATCGACGGGTGCGCACCGTGGGCGAACAGCTCCATTCCCAGTTCGGCGTGGGCCTGGCCCGCATGGCGCGGACCATCCGCGAGCGCATGAACGTGCGTGACAACGAGGTGTTCACGCCCACCGACCTGATCAATGCCAAGACCCTGAGCTCGGTGATCAATTCGTTCTTCGGAACGAACCAGCTGAGCCAGTTCCTGGACCAGACCAATCCGCTGGCCGAGATCACCAACAAGCGCCGCATGAGCGCCTTGGGCCCCGGCGGTCTGAGCCGCGAACGTGCCGGCTTCGAGGTGCGGGACGTGCACTACACGCACTACGGCCGCCTGTGCACCATCGAGACCCCCGAGGGTCCGAACATCGGCCTGATCAGTTCGCTGTGCGTCTACAGCAAGATCAATCACCTCGGCTTCATCGAAACCCCCTACCGTCCTGTCAAGGAGGGGAAAGTGGACCTGAAGGGTGAGGTGATCTATCTCAGCGCCGAGGAGGAGGACAATAAGGTGATCGCCCAGGCGAACGCACGCGTGAGCGACGCCGGGCAGTTCGAAACGAAGCGCGTGAAGGCCCGTCTGATGGGCGATTTCCCCGTGGTCGAACCCAAGGAGATCGACCTGATGGACGTGGCGCCGAACCAGATCGCCTCCATTGCGGCCAGCTTGATCCCGTTCCTGGAGCACAATGACGCCAACCGGGCCCTGATGGGCTCGAACATGATGCGTCAGGCGGTGCCCCTCCTGCGTCCGCAAGCCCCGATCGTGGGCACCGGCCTTGAGGAACTCGTGGCACGTGACAGCAGGGTATTGATCTCCGCGGAGGGTGACGGCGTTGTGAAATACGTCGACTCCGAGCGCATCATCATCGAGTACAAACGCAGCGAGGAGGACCGTGTCGTGAGCTTCGATGGGGACGACAAGGAGTACAAATTGACGAAGTTCCTGAAGACCAATCAGAGCACCTGCATGAACCTGCGTCCCACGGTGAAGAAGGGGGACAAGGTGAGCAGGGGACAGGTGCTCTGCGAAGGCTTCGGCACACAGGACGGCGAACTGGCCATCGGGCGGAACCTCCTGGTGGCGTTCATGCCGTGGAAGGGTTACAACTTCGAGGACGCCATCGTGATCAGTGAGAAGGTGGCCCGAGAGGACATCTTCACCTCCATCCACATCGATGAGTACATCATGGAGGTGCGCGACACGAAGCGTGGCCTGGAGGAACTGACGGCCGATATCCCGAACGTCAGCGAGGAGGCCACGAAGGACCTCGATGAGAACGGCCTCATCCGCGTCGGTGCGGAGATCAACGAGGGCGACATCCTGATTGGAAAGATCACCCCGAAGGGAGAGACCGATCCCAGCCCGGAGGAAAAACTGCTCCGTGCCATCTTCGGCGACAAGGCCGGGGACGTTAAGGATGCCAGCCTGAAGGCGCCTCCCAGCACCAAGGGCGTGGTGATCGACAAGAAGCTCTTCAGCCGGGCGATCAAGGACAAGAAGACCAAGACCAATGAAAAGGCGGTCCTGGAGCAGCTCGACAAGGAGTTCGACAAGGAGATGGCCGAACTGAAGAACGTGCTGGTCGAGAAGATGATGAAGCTCGTCGGCGGCACCACGAGCGGCGGGGTCTTCAACAAGTACAAGGAGGAGCAGATCAAGAAGGGCGTGAAGTTCAGCGCCAAAGTGCTCCAGGGGATCGACTATGTGACGGTGGACCCCACCAATTGGACGGCGGACAAGAAGGTGAACGAACTGGTGCGCCAGTTGATCCACAACTACAACATCCGCCACAGCGACATCAGCGGTGTGTACAAGCGCAAGAAGTTCCAGGTGAGCATCGGCGACGAACTGCCCGCTGGCATCGTGAAACTGGCGAAGGTGTACGTCGCCGCCAAGCGCAAGCTGACCGTGGGCGACAAAATGGCCGGCCGCCACGGGAACAAGGGCATTGTTGCCCGGATCGTGCGCGATGCCGACATGCCCTATCTCGAGGACGGAACACCCGTGGACATCGTATTGAACCCGCTCGGCGTGCCCTCCCGGATGAACCTGGGGCAGATCTACGAGACCGTGCTCGGTTGGGCCGGCCTGAAGCTCGGCCGCAAGTATGCCACGCCGATCTTCGATGGGGCCACGATCGATGAGATCAATGCACAGACGGACGAGGCCGGACTGCCCCGCAGTGGCAAGTCCTATCTCCATGATGGAGGAACGGGCGAACGCTTCCACCAACCGGCCACCGTCGGCGTGATCTACATGCTGAAACTGGCCCACATGGTGGACGACAAGATGCACGCCCGCTCCATCGGCCCGTACAGCCTGATCACCCAGCAGCCGCTGGGCGGTAAGGCGCAGTTCGGTGGCCAGCGCTTCGGCGAAATGGAGGTATGGGCACTGGAGGCTTTTGGGGCGTCCAGCATCCTGCAGGAGATCCTCACGGTGAAGAGCGACGATGTCATCGGCCGTGCCAAGGCCTATGAGTCGATCGTAAAGGGCGAACCGCTGCCCACGCCGGGGATCCCCGAATCGTTCAACGTGCTGCTCCACGAGCTTCGTGGACTGGCCCTGAACGTGAGCCTCGAGTGATCGGGTGCTCGGTAACGAAGGTCGAACGCATTGCAACGCGATAACATGAAGAAGGAGGTCAAGCTGAACAACAACTTCAACACGATCGTCATCAGCCTCGCCTCGCCCGAGCTCATCCTGGAGAGGAGCCACGGGGAGGTGATCAAGCCCGAAACGATCAACTATCGCACCTACAAGCCGGAGCGGGACGGGCTCTTCTGCGAGCGCATCTTCGGTCCGGTGAAGGACTTCGAGTGCCACTGCGGCAAGTACAAGCGCATCCGCTACAAGGGTATCGTCTGCGACCGTTGTGGCGTGGAGGTCACCGAGAAGAAGGTGCGTCGTGAACGCATGGGCCACATCCAGCTGGTGGTGCCCGTGGCGCATATCTGGTATTTCCGGAGCCTGCCCAACAAGATCGGCTACCTGCTCGGCCTGCCGACCAAGAAGCTCGACCAGATCATCTACTACGAGCGCTACGTGGTGATCCAGCCGGGCCAGGCCAAGAACAAGGAGGGGGAACAGGTACAATACCTCGACTTCCTCACCGAGGAGGAATATCTGGACATCCTGGACAGTCTCGGCAAGGAGAACCAATTCCTGGAGGACAGCGATCCGAACAAGTTCATCGCCCGAATGGGGGCCGATGCGCTGCACGATCTGTTGAAGCGCCTCGATCTGGACAGCCTGAGCTACGACCTGCGTCACAAGGCGGACACCGAGACCAGCCAGCAGCGCAAGAACGAGGCGCTGAAGCGACTGCAGGTGGTGGAGGCCTTCCGTGAGGCCAACCAACGGCGCGAGAACCGTCCGGAATGGATGATCGTGAAGGTCGTGCCGGTGATCCCGCCCGAACTGCGCCCGCTGGTTCCGCTGGACGGCGGACGTTTCGCCACCAGTGACCTGAACGACCTGTACCGCCGGGTGATCATCCGGAACAACCGCCTGAAGCGTCTCATGGAGATCAAGGCGCCCGAGGTGATCCTGCGGAACGAGAAGCGCATGCTCCAGGAGGCCGTTGACAGCCTGTTCGACAACAGCCGCAAGAGCAGCGCCGTGAAGAGCGAGAGCAATCGGCCGCTGAAGTCACTGAGCGATTCGCTCAAAGGCAAGCAGGGCCGATTCCGTCAGAACCTGCTCGGGAAGCGCGTGGACTACAGCGCGCGTTCCGTCATCGTGGTCGGTCCGGAACTGAAACTGCACGAGTGCGGCCTTCCGAAGGACATGGCGGCCGAGCTCTTCAAGCCGTTCATCATCCGCAAGCTCATCGAGCGGGGCATCGTGAAGACGGTCAAGAGCGCCAAGAAGATCGTGGACAAGAAGGAGCCCGTGGTGTGGGACATCCTGGAGAACGTGCTCAAGGGCCATCCCGTGCTGCTCAACCGTGCACCAACACTGCACCGTCTGGGCATCCAGGCCTTCCAGCCGAAGCTGATCGAGGGCAAGGCGATCCAACTTCATCCGTTGGTCTGCACGGCGTTCAATGCCGACTTCGATGGTGACCAGATGGCCGTGCACGTGCCCCTCGGCCATGCCGCGATCCTGGAGGCCCAGCTCCTGATGCTTGCCAGCCACAACATCCTGAACCCGGCGAACGGTGCGCCCATCGCTGTGCCCAGCCAGGACATGGTGCTCGGGCTCTACTACATCACCAAGGGACGCAAGGGCGAAAAGGGAAGTCCGGTGAAGGGCGAGGGTATGGCCTTCTACAGCCCGGAGGAGGTGATCATCGCCTACAACGAGGACCGCTTGGACATGCACGCCCACATCAAATTGCGGTGGGCGGGTCCTGACGGGCGCACGCAGATGATCGAGACCACCTGCGGCCGCGTGCTCTTCAACGAGGTGGTGCCTGATGAATGCGGGTACATCAACGAGGTGCTTACCAAGAAGGCCCTGCGCGACATCATCGGCATGGTGCTGAAGATGGCCGGCACCGCGAAGGCCGCCAAGTTCCTGGACGATATCAAGGAACTCGGGTTCATGAGCGCCTTCCGCGGTGGTCTGTCGTTCAACTTGGACGATGTGGTGGTGCCGGACGAGAAGGAAAAGCTCGTCAAGGCCGCCCAGCGCGAGGTGGACGAGGTCACCTCGAACTACAACATGGGCCTGATCACCAATAACGAACGGTACAACCAGACCATCGACATCTGGACACATACCAATTCGAAGGTGACCTTCACCCTGATGGAACGCCTGAAGCACGACAACCAGGGCTTCAATTCCATCTACATGATGATGGACTCCGGTGCCCGGGGCTCGAAGGAGCAGATCCGTCAGCTGAGCGGCATGCGGGGATTGATGGCCAAACCGCAGAAAAGCGGTGGTGGCGGCGGTCAGGATATCATCGAGAACCCCATTCTCTCCAACTTCAAGGAGGGTCTGTCGATCCTGGAGTACTTCATCTCCACGCACGGTGCGCGGAAGGGCCTTGCCGACACCGCACTGAAGACCGCTGACGCAGGTTATCTGACCCGTCGACTGGTCGACGTGGCGCAGGATGTGGTGATCACCGATGCGGACTGCGGCACACTCCGCGGTCTGGTGGCCACCACGTTGAAGAAGAACGAGGAGGTGGTCGAGACCCTGTTCGACCGCATCCTGGGTCGCACCGCCGTGCACGACATCTACCACCCGCAGACCGGTGAGCTCATCATCGAGAGCGGTGGTCCGATCACGGAGGACATCGCTACGACGATCGCCGACAGCCCCATCGAGGAGGTCGAGATCCGCAGCGTGCTGACCTGTGAACAGAAGCAGGGTGTCTGCGCCAAATGCTACGGCCGGAACCTGGCCACCGGTCGGATGGTCCAAAAGGGCGAAGCCGTCGGCGTGATCGCCGCGCAGTCCATTGGTGAACCGGGTACGCAGCTCACGCTCCGGACCTTCCACGTGGGTGGTGTGGCCGGCAAGATCACCGAGGAGAGCCAGATCTCCGCCAAGTACGATGGCCGCCTGGAGATCGACGAACTGCGTACGGTCAAGAAGAAGGACCGGAAGGGCGACGATGCCGAGGTGGTGATCAGCCGCAGCACCGAAATGCGCATCGTCGACAGCAACACGGGCATCGTGCTCACCACGAGCAACATCCCCTACGGGGCGTTCCTCTACATCCGTGGTGGCAAGGACGTGAAGAAAGGCGACGTGATCTGCACATGGGACCCGTACAATGCGGTGATCATCTCCGAATTCGCCGGGAAGCTCGAGTTCGAGAGCATCGAGGAGAGCGTGACCTATCGCGAGGAGATCGACGAGCAGACCGGCTTCGCGGAGAAGGTGATCGTGGAGAGCCGCGACAAGAAGAAGAACCCCACCATCAAGATCATGGACACGAAGGGCAAGGAGGAGCTGAAGAGCTACTCGCTGCCCGTGGGTGCCCATATCATCGTCACCGAAGGACAGAAGATCGAGGCGGGCGATGTGCTCGTGAAGATCCCACGTATGTCCGGAAAGGGCGGTGACATCACGGGTGGCCTGCCGCGCGTCACCGAGCTGTTCGAGGCCCGGAACCCGAGCAACCCGGCCATCGTGAGCGAGATCGACGGCATCATCAGCTATGGCAAGATCAAAAGAGGCAACCGCGAGATCATCGTCGAGAGCCGTACGGGTGAGCGCAAGTACTACCTGGTACCCTTGAGCAAGCACATCCTGGTGCAGGAGAACGACTTCATCAAGGCCGGCCAACCGCTCAGCGACGGCTCGATCAGCCCGACCGACATCCTGGATATCCAGGGCCCGACAAGGGTGCAGGAGTATCTGGTGGACGAGGTGCAGGAGGTGTACCGGATGCAGGGCGTGAAGATCAACGACAAGCACTTCGAAGTGATCGTGCGCCAAATGATGCGCAAGGTGGAGATCGAGGACCCCGGAGATTCCCGCTTCCTGGAAAAGCAGGCCGTGAACAAAACAGAGTTCATGGAGGAGAACGATTGGATCTTCGACAAAATGGTCGTTACCGACGCCGGGGACAGCGCCTGCATGAAGGTGGGCCAGATCGTCACCATGCGGAAACTGCGCGATGAGAACAGCGTGCTGAAACGCAAGGACCAGAAGGTGGTGGAGGCCCGGCAGGCCAAGCCCGCCACGGCCCACACCCTGCTGCAGGGCATCACGCGTGCATCCCTGCAGACCGAAAGCTTCATCAGTGCGGCTTCCTTCCAGGAGACCACCAAGGTGCTGAACGAGGCCGCGGTGAACGCCAAGGAGGACCATCTGCTCGGCCTCAAGGAGAACGTCATCGTGGGTCATCTCATCCCGGCAGGGACGGGCATCCGCCGGTTCCAGCGCGACCTGGTGTACAACAAGGACGAATACGCCCGGATGATGGCCGAGAAACTCACCCAATTGGAGATCCCTGAGTGATCCTGAAGAACGAAGAAGAAGATGTCCGATCAGAACAGCGACAAGCCCCGTGGCAACCAGTTGAACATCGAGATCAGCGAGGAGGTGGCCGATGGGATCTACAGCAACCTGGCCATCATCACCCATAGCAACTCCGAGTTCGTCCTGGATTTCGTGCGCGTGATGCCCGGGGTGCCCAAGGCGAAGGTGCGTTCGCGCATCCTGCTGACCCCACAACATGCCAAGCGCCTGATGCGGGCATTGACGGACAACATTCAGAAGTTCGAGGCCGTGCATGGCGCGATCCGCGAGACGGACATGCCGGATGTGCCGATGAACTTCGGAGGGCCTCCCGCCCAGGCGTGAACGGCCGATACGGTCCAAGAAGGAAGAAGGGCGGCCCATGGTCGCCCTCTTCCGTTCCGGTTCACTCCTGGATGCGCTGGGCGAAGATCACGTAGCCGAAATTCAGGCTGAACTGCCAGGGGCTCGTCAGGCCCTCGATGTAGCTGGTGTTGAACCAGATCGGCCCAAGGGGGCTCTGGTAGATCAGTGAACCGGAGGCCAGGAACGCGCGATCGCTGACGGGTTCGCCCCTCTCGGGCACATCGCCCGGACCACGTCGGATCGCCTCATAGGGTTGGAAAGCATAGCCTTCCAACCGGAGGTCGAAGCGTTCCCTCCAAACGGCCATGATGGCACGCAATCCGCCGGCAACGTATTGGGGTGCCCTGAAGTTCTCCAGGAAGTAGGTCCGGCTCTCGGGCGTCGGCTGGAATGCCGGACATCGGATCATCGTGGCGGTGTAGTTCTTGAAGAACGGGTAGTTGCTGTACACGCCCTCGATCAACCCACCGAAGCGGACCATGCCGCGCCGGATGAAGTACTTGTCCAGGGTCACCTTCGCGATGAACTGATCATGGCTCGATTTGTACACGGCCCGCTCGGTGTTGGTGGATCCCGGGGTCGTGCGCTCTTCACCTCCGATGTACCGCAGTTCCAGGCGCAGGTCCTCTCCGGCGTTCGGATGCTGTTTGCGGTTCAAGGAGTTCCGTTCCAGAACGAGCCCGCCCGTGAAATGGAAGTATTCGGTCACATCGGCGGTGTCCGTTGGCGCGAATTCCTGTGTCTGGTAGTAGCTGTCCCGGTTCTGACCGTATTTGACATCGGCACGCAGCAATCCCTTCATGCCGAGGCCCATGCCTGCGTTCATCCCGGCCCAGGTCTCGCGGATCACGATGTAGGACGGTTTCACCTCGTCGAAGAATGTCGCGAAGCTGCGGAAGAAGTCCCACCGATGGATGGTGAAGAGGGGTTCGAGGTACAAGGGTGTGGCCGAGGCCAGGTCGGTGCGCAGTTTGATCTGACCGGCACTGTAGAACTTGCCGAAATAGCTGATCGCGCGCAGTGAGGTGCTCGATCGTCCGAAGAGGTTGTAGCGCAGCCCGACCATGCCCGTATTGATGGGCCGTGAGGAGAACAGCCCACCGAACTGGGCCTCCAGGTCCTTCTCCGGTTTGACATGCAGGTGCAGGTCGAAGTTGCCACGTTCAGGACGGAATTCCGCACGCGGATAGAGCGAGGCCACGTTCACATCCTGATAGAGGCGGAAATAGCGCCGTTCGATCTCCTCGGGCCCCTTGGGCACACGCCGGTGGTCCATGACGCGTTCCACATACTGGGTGCCGGCCCGTTTCAACCCCTCGACCTGGATCCGGCCGAAACGCAGTTCCGACAGCCTGGCGCGATACGACCTACGGCGCGCCTGGACGTTCTCGCGATGGACATGCCGGGATATGGCCGCCTTGATCTCCGGCATGCGCGCCATCGCAGCGGTGTAGCCCTGTCGAACGGTGCGTTCCGCATCGCCGATATCGAACAGGGAGTTGTCCGTGCGTGGTTCGATGATGATCCCATTGTCGCAGAGCACGGAATAGTTCGTCGGTTCCTGGAGCATGGCCTTCAACTGGCTCAGCAGGTCATCCTCGCTGGGTGGTGGTGAGTTGCTGGAGACATTGCTTCCGATGATGATGTCCGGAAAGAACGAATCGTACATCACGTCGCTGGGGAAATTGTTGTACAGCCCGCCGTCCATCATCAGGTGCCCGTTGACGCGGATCGGCTTGTAGTAGAACGGATAGCTCATGCTCGCACGCACGGCCTGCGCCAGGTCCCCCTGGTCGAACACGACCATTTTCTGGGCGGTGATGTCCGAAGCCACGCAGCGGAAGGGCACGAAGAGACTGTCCATGTCGCCCCCGGCCAGTGCGGTGGGGCCGGCGAAAACGTTCATCTGCTCCAGGTCCAACAGGGCCGGTGAGCGCAGATTGGTGGGTAGGGAGTATTGGAGCAGGGTGTCCAGGTCGACCTTCACGTTCACCAGGGAGGCATCAGGTGTATTGTTCTTGAAATACATCACGTCCTCGTCGGTGATGCCGCCTTGCGCCATGGTCTGATAGCGGATGGTACGGAAGAGGGAATCGATCTGCCAGGGGCTCAGTCCGGAGGCGTAGAGCGCACCCACCAGGGCGCCCATGGAACTACCGGCGATATAGTCGATGGGAACACCACTCTCCTCCAACGCCTCCATCACACCGATGTGGGCCAGGGCCGAGGCGCCACCGCCGCTCAGCACCAGGCCGACCCGCTGGGCTTTCAGCCCGGGAAGGCATGACATGACAGCCAGGAACAGCAGGAAGGATCGCATCGGTGCGGTGGCGGCCAAAGGTAGGACCGACCTGTGCGGCCGATCAGACCGTCCAACCCGCCACCAGTCCGTTGAAGTAGGCCGGTGCATGCAGCAGTCGGCTGCCATACCAACTGAAGGCCTCACCGTCCACGATCGCGAAGGTCGCTTCAGGCAGGAACGCCCGGACCTCCGTCACATGCGCATCCTTGAACGGAAAGGGCTCGGACGCGAGCAGCACGATCGCGGGTGCGGCCTTCCGCAGCTCCTCGGCGGAAAACTGCGGGTAACGACCATCCCATGCGGCGAACACATTGGTCAGCCCGATCCGACCGAGCATGTCCTGGATGAACGTGTCCCGGCCCGCCGCCATCCAGGGATCCCTCCAGATGAGGTAGGCCGCCCTTTTCACCGGTCGCAGGGGCCTGAGGGTCCGGAAGGAGGCCTTGATGCTGGCGGAGATGCCCACGGCACGTTCCGCGCTCCCGGTGAACTCCCCGATCCGCAGGATCATGTCCAGCGCACCTTCCAGGTCGCGCACGTCGCTCATCCAGACCGGGTACTCCTTCTCAAGCTGTTCAATATCCTTCCGCTCGTTCTCCTCCTTGTTGCCGATGATCAGGTCAGGTTTCAGCGCGCGCACCTTTTCGATGTCCACCTTCTTCGTTCCACCAACGCGCGGCTTGGTACGGAACCATTCCTCCGGATGCACGCAGAATCTGGTGATTCCGACCACGCGCTCGCCGAGGCCGAGGTCGTGGAGCAGTTCGGTCTGGGAGGGAACGAGGGAAATGATGCGTTGGGGAGGGTCCGGTATCTGAACGGAGCGCCCCATCTGATCGAACAGTTCGCGCGTCACGCCTATTTCAACTTCCCGATGATATCCTGCTTCGTGATGATCCCATAGCCGCTCTTCAGTTCCACCAGCACGGCCGGCGAACCGTTCCCGAGGCGCTTCGCAACGTCCTCCAAATGGGCGTCGGGCCCGATCACGGGCAGGGCGGGGCCCATCACCACGCGGGACTTCTGGTGGCGCACCTCGGCATCCCCAAGGATCGCATCGAACAGGCGGGCATCAGTGATCGTGCCCACGGGCTTGCCGCCTTCCATCACGGGCAACTGGTCGATGTTGTGGGCGCGCATCTTGTCGATGGCGTTCAGGACGGCTTCTTCGGCTTCCACGCTCACCAGGGGAAGGTCCCGGCCTTTCAGCAGGTCGCCGGCGGTGGGCTTCTCCTCCACGAGGAAGCCGCGTTCGCGCATCCAGTCGTCGTTGAACATCTTGCCGAGGTAGCGTGTGCCGTGGTCATGGAAGATCACCACGATCACATCCTCCGGCTTGAACCGGTCCTTCAGTTGTATCAGACCCGCCATGGCCGCGCCGGCGCTGTTTCCCACGAAGATGCCTTCGTCGCGGACGATCTTGCGCGTGTAGATGGCGGCGTCGCGATCGGTCACCTTCTCGAAGTGGTCGATCAGGTCCATGTCCACGCACTTCGGCAGGAAATCCTCGCCGATGCCCTCGGTGATGTAGGGGTAGATCTCGTTCTTGTCGAACTCGCCGGTCTCCTTCAGCTTCTTGAACACGGACCCATAGGTGTCGATCCCCAAAACCTTGATCCCGGGGTTCTTCTCCTTCAGGTAGCGCCCTGTGCCGCTGATGGTGCCCCCGGTGCCCACACCCACCACCAGGTGTGTGATCCTGCCGTCGGTCTGCTCCCAGATCTCCGGCCCCGTGCTTTCATAATGCGCCTGGGCATTGCTCAGGTTGTCGTACTGGTTGGCCTTCCAGCTGTTCGGGGTCTCGTTCACCAGCCGGCTGGACACCGAATAGTAGGAGCGGGGGTCCTCCGGATCGACGTTCGTCGGGCAGACGATCACCTCGGCACCGAAGGCGCGCAATGCGTCGACCTTCTCCTTGCTCTGCTTGTCCGTGGTGGTGAAGATGCACTTGTAGCCCTTGATGATCGCGGCGATGGCCAGGCCCATGCCCGTGTTCCCGCTGGTGCCTTCGATGATGGTGCCTCCGGGTTTCAGCAGGCCCGATTTCTCGGCGTCCTCCACCATCTTCAGCGCCATGCGGTCCTTGATGCTGTTGCCGGGGTTGAAGGTCTCGACCTTGGCGAGCACCAGACCGGGCACGTCGCTGACGATGCGGTTCAATTTCACCAGGGGGGTGTTCCCGATGGTGCTGAGGATGTTCTCGTGGATCTGCATTGCACCACGAAGGTAGGCCGGTCAAGGGTTGCAGGCAGCCGTTCCTAGTCGAACCGGATGGCACGGGCCGGGGCGATCCGCGTCACCAGCATGGTGGGCAGGAGCAGGAAGGTCACGCAGATCAACAGGGTGCCGGCGTTCAGGACCACGATCGGCCAGAACGAGAGGTCCACGGGAACGATGGAGAGGTAGTAGGTCTCGACGGGAAGCTGCACCAGCCCCGTCCATCGCTGCAGCAGGCACAGACCGGTCCCGAGCGCGTCGCCCACAAGCAGCCCCACGCCCAGGATGTACGCCCCATCGATCAGGAATATGCGCCGTATCAGGCCATTTGTGCCACCCAGTGCTTTCAGCACACCGATCATCGTTGTGCGCTCGAGTATGATGATCAGCAGGGCCGATGTCATGTTGATGATCGCCACGACGACCATCAGCACGATCACGACAAGGACGTTCGTATCGAGCAGTTCCAGCCAGGCAAAGATCTCCGGGAAGCGATCGCGGATGCTCACGCTCTTCAGGTCGGGGTCCAGGAACTCGCGGTAGATCTCGTCATCCATGCGATCCAGGTCCTTCAGGTCGTGCAGGGCCACCTCGAACCCACCGACATAGGCCTTGTCACTGCCACCACTGGTCCGCAGATCGATGGTCAGGTCGTCCTTGCAAGGACATCCGTTCTGCGCGAACTTCGGTCGCAGGTTCAGCCACGCCGTGTCCGGTACCGTGTGCATCGCATCGTGGACCACAAGTTGCAGGGCGGTGTCACCATGAACGCAGACCGCATGTGGTCCGGGGCCGTGGAGGTCGGTGCCGGACCATTCCAGGTCATACACCCGGTCACCTCCATAGGCCCGCCCCTCGATGCGGATGCCGTCCGGACCACAACTGTCCAGGACCACGATCTGCGCCTGCAGTCCCCACTGTGCGAAACGCTGGATGTGCCGGATGTCAATCACGACCAATTGATGGTCCACCTGTTCTAGGCCGGTGCTGTAGATGCCGGTCACACGGAAGCGCCGGGGACGTACCTCTTCGCGTCCTTGCACCAGATAGATCGTGATCGTATCATGCAATTCGATGCGCAGGAGGTCCTTGAGGTAGGAGGAGATGACCACTTCATTGCAGGCCTCGCTGCTGTCCAGGGCGAGGAGGCCCCCTTCCACAAGGTGTGCGCGCAGATAGGTGGGATCAAGGTCGCGTCCGACGCCCTTCACCACCACCCCCTGGATCTCGCCGGATGTCTCCACGATACCCGGAAGTGTGGCGTAGACCTGGATATGGTCGACCTCGGGCAGGGTATCCAGCGAAGGATAGAATGCGCGTTCCTTGAGCGTGCGTGGGGTCTCCTTCGGATCGGTCTGTCCGATGGAGGTGATCTGCAGATGACCACCCATCCCGATCACCTTCTCCCTGATCTCGTGTTGGAACCCCCGGGTGACCGCCACCGTGACGATCATGACCGCCATTCCCAGGATGATGCCTAGTATCGCGATGGAGACGATCGGTCGGGACAAACGGTCCTGCCGGTCCTTGTCGACCAGGATGCGCCTTGCGATGAAATGGGCGATGGACAAGCGCCTGATGCCGATCTTGTTCGCGACGAAGATAGCCGCGGCCCTCGCGCTTCCCCTGATCATGTTGCCGACCCCTTCGGTGGGCCAGGAGGAGGTGGTCGTGCTGGACAGTGCCGTCCGTGTGCAGGTGGGTGCGGAGCGGACCGCGATCTATCTCCCTGGATTACGGGGCAGGCGTGTCGGCGTGATCACGAACCGGACAGGCCGGATCGGGAACGTGTCCTTGGTGGATTCCCTCCTGCGGTCCGGGGTCCAGGTGGTGCGCGTATTCGCCCCGGAGCACGGCTTTCGGGGCGATCTGAGCGATGGCGAGACCGTGACCGATGGGACCGACCCGTTGACGGGACTACCCGTCGTTTCGCTCTACGGGGACAGTAAACGCATGGATCCGGCGACCATTGATGACCTGGATGTGCTGGTATTCGATATTCAGGACGTCGGTGTACGCTTCTACACCTTCATCAGCACGCTCACCTACGTGATGCAGGCGGCCGCCGAGGCGGGAAAGCCCTTGATCGTGCTGGACCGTCCCGACCCCAATGGGTTTTTCGTGGATGGTCCGGTGCTCGACCCGAAGTACGCATCCTTCGTCGGAATGCATCCCATCCCCTTGGTATACGGCATGACCATCGGCGAGTATGCCGGCATGGTGAACGGGGAGGGTTGGCTCGAAAAGGGCGTTCGTTGTGACCTGACGGTGGTGACCTGTGCGGGCTATGATCACTCCGTGCGGTACGAACTGCCGGTGCGACCGTCACCGAACCTGCCCGATATGGCCTCGGTCTATCTGTATCCCGCACTTGGTCTTTTCGAGGGCACCATCGTCAGTGTAGGACGCGGGACGGGCCAGCCGTTCCAATGCATCGGCTATCCGGATTGCCCGATCGGCAATTTCACCTTCACGCCGCGGTCCATGCCGGGGGCCAAGGACCCGCCCTACAAGGGAAGAACATGCAGGGGGCTCGACCTGTCGGAGTACGGGGAGTTCTATACCCGACTGACCCCGCGATTGGAGCTTTTCTGGTTGATCGGGATGTATCAACACGCAACGGACAAGGACCACTTCTTCAACTCCTATTTCGACAAGCTCGCAGGTGGTCCCCAACTGCGTGAACAGGTCCAGCAGGGTTGGGATGAGGACCGCATCCGCGCTTCCTGGAAGGAAGGGATCGATCGCTTCCGGAGGATCAGGGCCAGGTACCTGCTCTATCCCGATGCCCCTCGCCGTTGATGCATGGGATGAATGGAAGAGCCCCGGCCGATCGGCCGGGGCTCTTCTTTGTGTCTGTAACGGGATACCCCCTACTTGTTGATGAGCAGACGTCGTGTCCAGGTGCGGTCACCAGCGGTCACGTTCACCAGGTACAGGCCGGAGGCGAGTGTCGCATCCAGGTCGATCTCGGTGTGCAACAGACCATCATCCGCAGTCCGTGTGATATTCATCACGCGCTTGCCGTACATGTCGAACATTTCAACAGATACGTTCTCCACACCCTCGGGCAGGTCGTTCATGGTCAGGTAGACCTGATCGCCGTTGTTGGGGTTGGGGAAGAGGTTGATGTTCTGCTCGGTGTCGAGCATCGCGGTGCGGTCGTGGAGCGCTGCCGCGGGGTTGTCGATCGTCACCAGGCAGCTGTCACCGAAGGGACAGTAGTTGGCGCCGTTGTCGAAGCTGGCCTGGACCAACACCCAGTACTGGCCGCCATCCACCAGGGGCAGGGTCACCCAGTTCAACACGAGACCGGCATTGTTGCTGGCGATGTTGCGCAGGAACCCCTCGTCGGAATTGCGGAAGCTCCACCTGTACTTGTTGGCGCCGCTCACCGGGTAGCAATACACCTTGTCGGATCCCCCGAAGGCCCTGCTGACGCCACAAGAGTAGTTGGGGTTGCTGGGGTTGTCGATCAGCATGGTGGTGGGGCAGCTCGGAGGAGTGCTCGGCATCATGAACCGGCAGGCTGGTCCGAACGCGGAATACATGCCGTTCACCAGACTCCTCACGCGGACGTTGAGCAGCACGTCGTAGGGCAGGGGCAGGGTCACCATGGAGCTGAGCCGCAGGTGGCAGGCGCGGGTGGGGCCCGCCGGACCGTATCCGCCCGAGGTGGCGTGGTTGCGGAGGATCAGGCGGTTGTAGCCACCGTCCGGGTTGGAGAACCAGAACTGATAGCCGTCGTCCGTTTGATCGCCCACGCCCCATTCGGCGCTCACGGCCGCGTTGGGAGAGGCCACGATGAACTCGGTGGGCTGCCAATCCTCGCGATCGCAATCCGCGAAGACAAGGTGGTCCGTGCCCAGGGGCACGTGGAAGGTCCTGCCGGTCGAACTGGTGCTGCCGAACACGCCATCCTCCCAGTTGTCGATGACACGGTCACCATTGGCCATGCTCAACCGGTAGCCGCCATTGCTCATGCCGTCGCCCATGCTGTCAAAGAAGGTCAGCACGTAGTCGCCGTCGGGCAGGCAGCAGCTCTCTGTATAGGCCATATTGTTCCCATATCCCGAACCGGAACACACCGCCACGTTCAGACCATCCGCGGTGATCTCCCAACTGGTCTCGTTGCCATTGTTGTCCGTTTCGATGGCGAGGTCCAGATCGTTGTTCCCGACGAAGAAATAGGCTGGTGTTCGGTCGCCCTCACAGCCATCCACCTCGTTCGCTGCATAGAACGTATAGATGCCGGCCACCGACGCGTTCACTGCCCCGGCGGTCACGGGGTCGAAGATCTCGCTGGTGCCCCACAGGGTGCCACCGATCGATGCGTCATACCAGTTCACCACGGCAGGGGGGGGCGCCGCGGTGGCCGTCAGGCCCTGCCCGATCGGCACTGCCGCTCCATCGCATATCGCGTAGCTGCCAATGGATGTAGGCAACGGCGGCGCGTTCAAAGTGAGCGATACGCTCGCAGAGGTGGTGCATCCATTGCTGCCCGTCACCGTTACGATATAGTCGATCGGAGCGGTGGCCACGACGACGCCGGTCTGGTCCTGGCCCATTCCGCTGAAACCGAACGGATCACTGGACCAGCTGAATTGGAGGGGGGCCGGTGTACCTGTCACGCTCACGTTGTCAATGGCCCAGCCCCAATCCCAGCCAGCAGCGTGGTAATGGAAGCGAATGATCACAGAGGATTGGCCCACGAACACATCCAGGCTCAGGTTGGCGTTCACGAAGCCGGTCTGGGTGCCCTGGGTGCTCGTCCAACTCTGGATGGTGGACCAATTGGTACCTCCATCGGTCGATACGTCGACATCCGCATTGTCACCGGTGCCGATATCCCGATAGTAGTGCCAGAAGCTCAGTGTGGCCGCAGTGTAGCCGGTCAGGTCGAACGCCGGGCTGAGGAGATAGGTCTCTGTCAGCGTGGCACCACTTCCCTGCGCGTCGCTGTTGCTGAAGGCGAACTGTGAGGCGTCATTGCTGCTGAAATTCCCGCTCCAACTGCCTCCCGGGGCATAGGGGCTGGTGAACAGGGCCCACGCGGCATTGGCGGGGGTGCCTCCCGTGCTGTTGTTCACCTGGCTCCATCCCGCGGCACCACCGTTGAAATCCTCGCTCAGGACGGAGGACGACGGGAGGTCCGCCGTGCTGGTCAGGTCCACCACATTGCCCGGGCATACCTCCAGGTCGGTCGCATCGGCGGACACCCCCGTGGGACTGGGGTCCATCATCACGTTCACCATCTGGGGTGCGCTGGTGCAGCCGCCCGCCGTGGCGGTGAAGGTGTATTCGCCTGCGGCGGCCGCGGTCGCCCCATTGAGGGTGACATCCTCGGTGGTTTCGTTCAGGCCGTTCGGGCCTGTCCAACTGAAGGAGCTGCCGATGTCCGAAGACCCGTCGAGCATCAGATCGTGCCCCTCGCATACCGGGCTGTTGCTGGTGGCGCTGGCCATCGGGGTGGGGGAGGCCGCCACGTTCGTGTTCGCCATGAAGCTGCCTCCACAGGCATCAGTGATCAGGCAGCTGTAGGAACCGCTGGTGGTCACTGTCTTGGTGGCCGTGGTCTCACCACCGGGGCTCCAAAGGAAGGTAAAGGGACCACCGCCGCCGATGGGGTTGGCGGTCAGTTCCAAGGCGCCCGGGGTGCAGAGCAGGGGCGCGGCGGGGAGGATCTCCCCATTGGCCAGCGGGGCGTTGCCCTCCACGTCCACCGAAGCGCTGGCCTGGCAGCCGTTGGGCGCGGTCACCGTGGCGCTGAAACTGTTGGTACCCGCCGCGAGTGCGCTGGCCACTGCCTCGGCGATGTGGTCGTTGGCGCCGAAATACGTGGTGCCGCCAAGGCCCGGACCACCGAAGACCGTGGTGTAGTTCCCGCCCACGGGATTAGTGCTGATGGACAGTCCCCAATCCAGCAGGGTGCCGGTGTCGCCGCCGGCGTCGTCAGCAACGCGCAGGGTCCAGGTCCCGTTCACCGGGCAGGTCGCCAGGGCGGAGATGTTCCCCTCCGGCGCGAAAGTACCGGTGAAGGGAGCAGAACCCCCGGTGATGGGCGTACCCGCACCGGTCTGGATCACCGTGTTGGTGTAATTGTCACCAGAGCCGCCATTGTCGGTGGACAGCTCCAGGGTGCCGCATCCACCGGGCCCATCGAGATAGATGTCCAGGTCCGCATCGTAAGTGTGGGTGATGTTCAAGGTGACCGTCACCGTGGAACCGGCCACCACGCTGCCTGCGCCGTCGGACAAGGTCAGGTTGGTGGAGGTGGTATTGTTGTCCTGTATCGCCAGGTTGACCGCGCCGCTCGCAGCGCTGGCCACTACGGGGTCATTGGGGCTGGCCACGGCTTGCAGCGTCGTGCTGCCGCCCGCGCAGGCCGGATCGGGGTCCGCGGCGAGGGTCAGGGTCGGGTTCCATCCGACCGTCACCGTCTCATTGTCCGTTCCCGCGCAGGTACCCGGACCGTTCCCCGCGGTCAGTGTGTAGGTGCCGCTGTGCAGGAGGGGGTCAAGACCGCTGATCATGGGGTTCTGCAGGGCGGACATGAATCCGTTCGGCCCGGTCCAGCTGAATACCGTGGCGGAACCGCTGGTAATGTTCCCGGTCAGGAAAAGGTCACCTCCTTCGCATGCCGTGCTCGATGTCACATCCACACCGGGGGCAACACCGGTGCAGGTGGTCCAGTTCAGGCTGACGTCATCCACGGCGAAGTTGGCATGCGGAGTGATCCCGTCCGAGGTGTATTCGAACACGAGCCGGATCGTGGTGCCCGCCAGGTAGGTCAGGTCAACGGTGGGTTGCGCGGTGAAGCTGGCCAACGCGGGTGACGTGTAGTCGAGGACATTGGTGTATCCCGGGGATCCGTACACATCCGTTCCCGCGACCGGGGTGTAGGCCGGGGTGGTGACGTACACGTCGAGATAGTCCCAGCCATTGTCAATGGTCGATACTTTCACCTTGAAGTTCAGGAGCACGTTGGTGGATCCGCCGGGTACGGTCACGTCCCGGTAGAAGTAACCGTACGTCGCGCTGTTGGAGCCGTTGTTGTTCGTGGCGCTGCCCAGATAGGCCGCCTTGGTGCCTGAGGCCGCCCCGGCGGCCGTGCCCACGCGCCAGTCGCGGGTGAGCCCGGGGATAGCGGTGCTCCAGCCGTTGGCCGCGAAGGTGCTGGTCGCGTTCTCGAAACCGCCCTGCGCGGCCGGGATCCCGACCTGGGCGTGGAGGTGGCCGATCAGCAACATGCTGAGCGTGACAAGTATCGCCTGGCCCCAACGTTGGTGGGTCCGACGGCTGCCGGAACTCCGGCCGGAAGCGCCCGATGGGACGGGCTCGCCCCGCTGGACCTGGTCGCAGGGGGGTAGGTGTATGGTCCGATGGTCCATGAGGAATGGGTTTGGTCGCATTGTGGTTTGGGACAGTGATGACATAGCGGGTCATCGCCGTTCGTAAGGCACGGGGCCTGTTCAGAAGGAAGAATGGAGGCAGGCGTGAGGGTCACCCGGGCTGTGCCCTGGGGCGACTCGAGGATCAGGGGGAGTGGGGTGTCTGGTCCGGTGATGCGGACTTTCGGGACGAAAGGCCCGAAAGGGCATATCAAACATAGAATATCGTCGACCATCAGTCAATATCATTCGACGAAAGGTTTTCAACAATTGCCATGGATGGGGGACAAAAAAAGCCCCGGCCATGGGCCGGGGCTTTTCTCTCAGAGGTCGTATGTGATCTTACTTGTTGATCATCAACCGTTGGGTCCAGGCATGGTCACCAGCGGTCAGGTTCACCGTGTAGAGGCCACTTGCCAGCGACCTGTCCAGGTACATCACCGAGTTGATCATGCCGTCCTGACCGGTCAGGGTCGTGCTCATCACGCGCTTGCCGTACATGTCGAACATTTCAACAGATACGTTCTCCACACCCTCGGGCAGGTCGTTCATGGTCAGGTAGACCTGATCGCCGTTGTTGGGGTTGGGGAAGAGGTTGATGTTCTGCTCGGTGTCCACCATGGCGCTGCGCTCACTGAGCGCTGCGGCTGCGTTGTTGATCGTCACCATGCAGCTGTCACCGAAGGGACAGTAGTTGGCGCCGTTGTCGAAGCTGGCCTGGACCAACACCCAGTACTGGCCGCCATCCACCAGGGGCAGGGTCACCCAGTTCAACACGAGACCGGCATTGTTGCTGGCGATGTTGCGCAGGAATCCCTCGTCGGAATTGCGGAAGCTCCACCTGTACTTGTTGGCGCCGCTCACCGGGTAGCAATACACCTTGTCGGATCCCCCGAAGACCCTTTCCACCCCACAGGAGTAGTTCGGGTTGTTGGGGTTGTCGATCAGCATGGTGGTGGGGCAGCTCGGAGGAGTGCTCGGCATCATGAACCGGCAGGCTGGTCCGAACGCGGAATACACGCCGTTCACCAGACTCCTCACGCGGACATTGAGCAGCACGTCGTAGGGCAGGGGCAGGGTCACCATGGAGTTGAGCCGCAGGTGGCAGGCGCGGGTGGGGCCCGCCGGACCGTATCCGCCCGAGGTGGCGTGGTTGCGGAGGATCAGGCGGTTGTAGCCACCGTCCGGGTTGGAGAACCAGAACTGATAGCCGTCGTCCGTTTGATCGCCCACGCCCCATTCGGCGCTCACGGCCGCGTTGGGAGAGGCCACGATGAACTCGGTGGGCTGCCAATCCTCGCGATCGCAATCGCCGAAGATCACATGGTCGGTACCCAGGGGCACGTGGAAGGCCCTGCCGGTCGAGCTGGTGCTGCCGAACACGCCGTCGTTCCAGTTGTCGATGATGCGTTCGTTGTTGCCATCGAGCAGGCGGTAGCCGCCGGTGCTCATGCCGTCGCCCATGCTGTCAAAGAAGGTCAGCACGTAGTCGCCGTCGGGCAGGCAGCAGCTCTCCATGTAGTTCATGTTGTCGCTGTAACCGCTGCCGGAGCAGACCGGAACGGAAAGACCGAAGGGGACGATCTCCCAGCTGGTCTCGGCACCGGCGCCATCGGTCATGAGGTCCACGGTCACACTGTTGTCCGTGCAGGCCGGGTTGCTGTCGCCGCAGCTGATCTCCAGGTCGAAGTTGCCGGTGTTGGTCGAGAAGCCTGTCACGTAGATGTGATAGACCACACCATCCACCGAGGCCCATGAGGTGGAACTGGCAAGCCCGCCGCCGCAGACCTCGGCGCCATCGGTGCCGAGGTCGTCATCGTTGCCGATCACGCAGGTGAGCCCTCCGCAGTTGCCGGTGAACACGCCGATCTTGGTATCGTAGTCGGCGCCACAGAGACTGGCGGTCATCTGGCCGCCCCAGCCGGTCACGGTATACCACACGCCGCCGGCCGTGCTCAGGCCCGTGGTGCAGGTGCCGGGGGCGTCGTCCGCCGTGGCGTTGATCGTCGTGCCGCTCGTCACGCTGTTGCAGCTGACGGCAATGGCGTCGTCGCAGAGGTCATTGGCAGGCGGCGGCGGCGGTGCGCTCAGGCAGATGTCGAACGTACCGGGCGTATCGAAATCGTAGCTGTACGATACACGCACATAGTACGTCGTCATCGGTGTCACCGTCCAGGAGTCGGAGATGTCACCGAAGTTGAAGGCGCAATCCACCTCGGTCAACCCACCCGGGCAGGTCCCTTCAAAGAGGTCCACGATGGAAATATTCGTTGTGCCCTGCGTGAAGTTCCAGTTGATGGTGGTGTTCATTCCCGAATCGAACCAGAACCAGACATCCCCATGTTGGAGGCCGGTGTCGCAGCTTGGTTCGCCTTCCGGGCTTTCAGTGGAGCTCTCGGTGGTGGCCGTGGTCGCATTGGCCGGGCAGTCGCCGTCCAGGCCCACGGTCAGCTCGATCGCGCCGTCGCAGTTGTCATTGTCCGGCGGGCAGGTCGCGGGCAGGATGATGCTGCCGAGCGACTGGTCGCAGGCCGCATCCGCGTCATGAAGCAGGGTCACGGCCACTTCATCGCCGAAGTTGAGGCCGGTGATGGTCTGCGGTCCGGTGCCGAAGGGGCCGATCTGCACCGGCGTATTCGGGGGGTTCACCGTGTACTCGATCATCACGCTACCCGCATCACCAAGGCTCGTCACGTTCACGGTCACGCCCAGGGAACCGGGACAGTTGGTCAGGTCCAGGGCCAGCGTTCCCATCGGGGGCGTGCAGGTCAACAGGTTGATGTTGTCGACAAAACACCTGTTCCCGAAGTTGGATACGCCGCGGAACCGCACCCGGTTGGTGCCCGCTGATAAGGCATAGGTCAAATGGGACCACTGGGCCGAGGTGGGTGTGAAGGAGCCACCTTGCGCGCCGCCCGTGTTCAACAGTCCGGCCGGGGATTCATCGTTGTCCATGTCCACCACGGTGGTCCAGTTGGACCCACCGTCATTGGATTCTTCCACGATGATGTGATCGACCTCGCCACCGGTGTAGGTCGCACCGGCCACATCGAAACTGAGCATTTCACCGCCGACCAGCGCCGCGAAGGCCGGGCTGGTCAGGTTCATTTCCGTGCCGTCGCTGGCATTGTAGAAATTCCACCGCGCGGATCCCGTACCCATGCCATAGGCGCTCGCTGCGTCGTAGGTCAGGTAGGTACCATTGTCGGAGGACCAGCAATTGTCCGTCAGGGTGCCGGAGCTGAAGTCCTCGGGGAACGGGGTGGCGCTGCTGGCATCCACGGTCACCACGTTGGTGTAGTCCGTGCCGCCCATGCTGCAGGTCACGGCCATGCGGTAGTACCGCGTGCCGACCACGGGGCCCGTCGTATACGAGGTGGTGGTCTCACCGGAACCGTCGCCCACGGGCGCCCAGCCCATCAGGCCATCCGGTGATTCCTCCCACTGGTAGGTGATACCAACGCCAACATCGGCGCCGGTAGCGGTGAGCACAGCGGTACTTCCCGGACAGATCGCCACGGGAGTGGTGGCACTGCCGGGTGCGGGAGTGCCAACGCATCCGCCACCCATCAGCACGTTCACGGTGTAGTCCTCCGCCTCCCCATATGTCGCAATGCGGCAGGGGTCGGGCGTTGCGTTGTTGTAATCAACCATCACGCGCATGCGCGTATTGCCCGGGCTGGCACCAACGGGCACGTTGATGTTCATCGTGTGCGGGCCGGCTGAACTTGTGGCCGTTGCGAGCGTGTAGACCTCTCCGGGATCATCCAGTGTACCGTTCTGGTCCCAGTCGATGAACACGTACACGTAATCGTTCGCATCCGGGTCGATGGTGACGGAGATCATGTCCGATCCACCCTGGGTGACCGTGGCCACCTGCGCTGTGTAGTCGGAGGGACCGCCGATTACCCCGACACTCGGGTTGCTGATCCCGGCATAGTCCACATTGGTGACGAACTCGTAGGTCACATTGGAGAAGTTGGAGCTGCAGTAGCTGACCGGCATCAGCACGTTCACAGTGTAGTCCTCCGCCTCCCCATATGTCGCGATGCGGCAGGGGTCGGGCGTTGCGTTGTTGTAATCAACCATCACGCGCATGCGCGTATTGCCCGGGCTGGCACCAACGGGCACGTTGATGTTCATCGTGTGCGGGCCGGCTGAACTTGTGGCCGTTGCGAGCGTGTAGACCTCTCCGGGATCATCCAGTGTACCGTTCTGGTCCCAGTCGATGAACACGTACACGTAATCGTTCATATCCGGGTCGATGGTGACGGAGATCATGTCCGATCCGCCTTGGGTGACCGTGGCCACCTGCGCTGTGTAGTCGGAGGGACCGCCGGTTACTCCGATACTCGGGTTGCTGATCCCGGCATAGTCCACATTGGTGATGAACTCGTAGTTCACGTTGCTGAAGTTGGAGCTGCAGTAGCTCGCCGGAGCGGCGTAGGTCACGCTGATGTTGTCCAACGCCCACCACCAGGCCCAATCGCCGTGATAGGTGAACCGCACCTGTGCGGTGCTCGAACCACCTGCGGCCGCGGAAATGTCGATGGTCTGGTGGTCGGCCGCCGGATAGCCCACGCTTGAGGTCGTCTGGGAAAGCACGTTGTTCCAGGTGCTGCCGTCCCACACCTCCACGTCGGCCGTGGAGCCACAGCAGGACTGGTAGGACTGATCGAAATCAAGGGTATACGTGCCTGCTGCGGAGGCGTCGAATGCCGCGCTCACCAGGGAGGCCTGGGCATCGCCACCTCCGCTTCCTGCATCATCACTGTCGAACATGGCGAAGTCCGCATCGAATCCGGCACCGGAGAAGCTACCGGGATAACGGGCGCCGGGATCACCATAGACCCATGTGGTCGTGCCGATGGTCTGCATGATCGTAAATCCTGTCGAGGAGGCGCCACCCGTGAAGGCCTCATTGAAGAGGACCTGCGCGGATACGCCCGCACTCAACAGCGCCACGGACGCCGTTGAGAGGATCTTTGGTAGTAACAGTCGTCTCATTCTCATCACTTTGGGGTTTTGGTTTTCGGAATTGATCGCTCCGTTCGGCCGGGACCTGCTGTTTCGGTCTTCGTCCCGTTCCGGGGCCATGTCCGGAGCCTTGGGCGTTCAAGTTAACAAGTAGGATCCTTCCAATCAACACGAAGGCAGGGATCCGTTCGATCGGCCGCTGGTCGCCTCCGGTGCCGGTCATAGGGCCCGCTGCGCGGCCGGGCTGCCGGGTCCGATGGGATGAGCCCCAATGCAAAGCCCCCCGCGGTGGCGCGGGGGGCTTTGTTCTGGTTGTTGTTGCGGATGGCTTACAGCACGGTGACGCGTTGCTGATGGATGTTGCCATCGACGGTGACGCGGACCAGGTAGGTACCGGCGGCCAGGCCACGCATATCGACGGTGGTCAGGTATGCCTTGCCGGTGCGGTCATCCTGGATGCTCTGGACCCGCTTGCCGAAGACATCGAAGACATCGATGGAGACCTGGTGTACCTGGTCGGTCAGGCCGTCCAACTGGATGTTGACCTGTCCATCGCGCACGGGGTTCGGCCAGAGCATCATGTCGGCACCTTCGGTCGCCTCCAGCTGACGGGCAGCCGGTGCGGCGGAGGGGTTCATGATGGTGACCTGACAGACCGCGCCACAGTAGCCGCTCCACTGGCCGTTCACCAGGCATTCGACCGAGACGTCGTAGGTCACGCCGTTCTGCAATGGGTAGGTCACCCAGTTCAACACGAGCGCATAACTGGGCTTGGCAATGATGCGCAGGAAGCCCTCGTCGGCGTTCTCGAACTTGAACCGGTATTGGGTGGCGCCCACCACGGGTTGTGCCCAGATCTTGTCCGATCCACCGAAGGCCTTGGTCACGCCGCAGCTGTGGGTCGGCAGGTTCGGGTTGTCGATCAAGCTCGTGCAGCCCGGCACCTGGTTCGGGTCGATACCCATTTCACAGCCAGGTCCCCAGCGGTCGTCGCTAAAGCCGGCTGCACCCTGGTCCACACGCACACGTGCGAAGTAGGTCACGCCAGGCAGCAGCGGGTAGGTCACCATCTCGCCGAACTTGACCCAGTTGTAGGTCCGTGCGATGCGACGGATATAGCCGGCATCGGGATCGGAGAACTCCCACTGATAGCCGGCCACACCACCCACGGGGTTGGCGTAGACCTTGTTCTGCAGGGTGTTGGTGAAGATGTTGCAGTCGGAAGCGGGGATGCCGCTGGGACCGACCGGCAGATCGAACTCATGCGCGGTGTAGGTGGAGGTAAGGGGCGTTCCTGCGGGTGTCACGATACCATCAATGGTACCGTCGAAGTTGTCACCGATCAGGATCTGGCCGTTCTCGTCGAGCAGGCGCCAGTAGCCGTCGCCATTGCCGGTGTTGCTGAGGCCATCACCGTACACATCGAACATGAAGAACCGGAAATGGTTGCCATTGATCGTGGTCAGGCATACCGTGGTGCTCTCCAGGGTGTTGGGCGCCCAATTGGTACCATCACCGGAGGCTACGGGAAGGAAGCTCGCATCGTCCACCTCCCAGACCAATCCAGTGGGGTTGTTGTCGGTCATGACCTCCACGACCAGCGTCTCACCGGTGACGTCCACGCCGGCGACGGCGGAGGCATCGTTGGCAGGCACCTCGTCGGTCGCACCGTTCGGGTTCGCGGTGTAGGCGTTGAAGGTGTGGATGCCGTAGGGTGATACGAAGGCGGGCAGGTCGACCACCTCGGTGCCCAGGTAGGGCAGGTTGCCGGACCAGTTGAACACCTGCGGGTTGAGGCCGTCCATGTCGTAGTGGATCTCCACGCTGGTCAGGTCATGCTCACCGAAGTTGGTCAGCACCACCTGGGCGTTGATCGTGGAGGTGCAGAGCAGACCGGGCACGGGCGCATTGACGGCGGTGATGCCGGCGTCGTCCAACGGCGGGTGCTGCAGGCGCAGGCTGAAGGTGCCCTCGAAGCCCACATCGCCCTCGTTGTCGATCCGCAGGAGGTATTGCGTGCCCGGCGTCAACGTGGGCAGCAGGATACCGTCGGCCTGGGCGTCGAGCGCACAGACCACTTCGCCGGAGGCTGCCAGGTCGCCGTCACATCCACCGCTGTAGAGGGTGTAGTTCAGGGTGGAGGCCGAGAGGCCGCCGTCCTGTGCGTTGGCATGCAGGTCCAGGTAGTGGATCGCGTTGTCGGCCGCGTTGAAGGTGTACCACAGGCCCTGGTTGTTCAGGTAGGGCTGGCAGGTGGAGAAGGCATCGTTCATCGCGCAGCTGTTGTCGCCGGTGGTGAAGGCGCCCAGACCGTCGTTCAGGTTGCTGGTGATCGCTTCGGCGCCGGAGCACACATCGTTCACCGGAGGTGCGCAGGCGGCCAGGCAGGTGATGCCCAGCTCGAAGTTGCCGTGGGAATAGCCACTGGGGCTGTGGACGGCGATCCAGATGGTCTGGCCGTTCTGCACGTACACATCGACGACCGCTTGGTCGAAACAGGAACTGTTGTCCTTGTCGTCGGCCATAGTGTAGCAGCCCAGGGTGTTGCAGTCCGGTCCCGTGAACACGCTGATGCGGGTGTCGAAGTCGGTGTTGGCGCTGCAGGTGCTCAGGGTGAGGGTCTCATCCTGTGTCGCCGTGTAGCTGTACCAGAGGGCACCACCACTGCTGGGCGCATCAATGAACGGACAGGTGTTGGCCGGGAAGTTGGGCAACAGGTTGTCCGTGCTGCCCTGGACCGGAACGTTGCAGCTCAGCGCGATCGCGTCGCAGGCGGTCGTGTTGGTCGCGCAGGGCACGCTGGGGGCTGAGGCGGTCACGTTCAGCACGTAGTTGCCCTCCACCCCAAAGCTGGGCTCCCAGAAGACCGGGTAGTAGTACTGGCCGGGTGACAGCCCCACGAAGAAGATGGAGTAGTTGCCATCGCCGCAGGTGCTGTTATCATAGCTCTGGGAGTTGATGAAGAGCGTGCCGCAATCCCCGTACATGTTCAGGGACCCATCGTTCCATAGGGGCGAGTTGCCGCAGAAGTCGATGGTCACATCGGCGCACTCGGTCAGCTCGAAGCTCTCCCACACCAGACCCAGGACGCTCGCTGGGAATACGCCCTGCAGGGCCGGGTCCATCGTGGAGAAATCCGGTGTACCGTTGAACGTCAGCGTGTTGCCCACGGAGAGGGGGTTGTCCGAGGGGACTTGTGTGGAGCAGTCGTCGTTGACGGGCGGTGGAGGACAGGTCGCACCGGCCGTGAACGTGATCTGGTAGTCCGCCTCAGGCACTCCGAAACCAGTGGCGACCGGGATCGGGAAATAATAGGTGCCCGCAGGCAGTGGACCGTAGGTCACCGTAAGGTTCCCGTCGCCGCAATCCACGGTGTTGGTGGTCTCGGCGGAGGAGTAGTACTCGGTGCCCGAGCAATCGGTGTACAAGGGACCCCAGTACAGGGGAAGCACAGGGACGGTACCGCACATGCCGACCTCCAGGCTTTGCACGCATTCGCTGAGGGTCACGGCCTCCCAGACCAGGGCGAAGCCCAGGCCATCGTTGTCCTGCGCACCGTAGCTGGTCCCTGAGTTGCTCACGCTACCCCCACCGGCGATCGGGCCGAGCGGCGTGATGTCACCACAGATATCGTTGGGCGGTGGCGGTGGTGGAATGCTCACGCAGATGTGGTGTTCACCGCCACTTCCGAAAGTGGAGTTGTTCGACACACGGATGTAGTAATCCGTGTTCATGACCGTGGGAAGCGTGAAGTTGCCCGCACCGATCTGGCAGAAGACGCTCGCGCCTCCGCAACTTCCTTCAAAGACATCCATCACAACATCGCCCATGCTGATGTTGGTGAAATCCACCTGGACCGTTTCGTTCGGACCGGAGTTGAAGAAGTACCAGACGTCGGGCCATGGCCCACCGAACGTGTCGCAGGTCGGTGTCGGTCCGTCCTGCGCGGAGGGGCCATTGTTGCCGGTCACCCCAGCGGCCGGGCAGCTGCCGAACGCCCCCACGGTCAACTCGGTGGCATCCACGCAATCCTCGTTGGTCGGCGGAGGCGCAGGTCCGGTCAGGCACAGGTCGAAGGTGCCCGTGGTGGAACTGAGGGTCAGCACGCGGAAGATGTAATCGGTGCCTGGTGTCACGGAGAAGGTGCCCGCATCCTGATCGCCGAGGCAGAAGACCTCACTGCCTCCGCATCCATCGATCACCTGAACGGCCCGGGCCGTCATCGTCCCCAGTGTCAGGTAGAAGTTGATCTCTGAGTAGGGGCCCGAGTTGAATGAATAGTATACGTCGACCAGGTCCGTGATGAGGCAGCTGGGGTACGGTGCCTCGTTCTCCGCGATGGCCATATCGGTCGTGCCGGCGGTAGGCGTGCATGCACCGTAGGCATCGACGTTGATGGGCACCGCCGTTCCGCAGAGGTCACCCTCGATGATGCTGAACGTATGGGGACCCGTCCATGAGCTGGTCCCGTTGATATCGCAATCCGCACGGACCCAGAATTCCCAGTCGCCCGCATAGAGGGTGTTCACCGTGAGCGGCGATCCGGTCACGCCCGGGTTCGAAGGCATGGCGGGTGGCGCACCACCACCGGCGGTTTGCACGTGCACGTCCCAAAGCGTTTCCGTGCATCCGGGGTTCCAGCTCAGGTCGGCACTGTTCAGGCTGGTGACCGTGGCGCTCAGGTTGCTCGGTGCGGGGCAGGGATCGGGATCGCTGATGGTGATGAGGTAGTCCTCCGTTTCGCCCCAGGTGGCCGGGTCGCATGGCGTGATCGCGTTCCCGGGTGTGGCGTAGATGCATCGCACCCGCAGCCGGTGATCGCCCAACGGTGGGTTGCAGCTCAACACGATGGGGAAGTCCACCGGGGTACCGAGCACTCCGGGAATGGTGCTGCCCGCGGCCTGACCGGCCCCCGTGCTTCCGATCAATTCTCCCGGATGGTCGAACATGCCGTCATCGTTGTAATCGATCCAGGCGGCGTAGCCTTCGGAATATTGAGCGGGGTAGACGGTGCAGTTGTAGCTCCCACCCGCCTGCAGTGTGGTGGTCAACATCGGATCACCTGTGAAGTCGGAGTATCCGAGCGGCGGGTTCGACCCGCTCTGGCAGTAGTTGCCCGCTCCCGGGTCATTGTCCAGGGTGTTCAGCACCACGCGTCCGATGACGTCGTTGTCGGTGCAGCCAACGACCATGTCGGGGATGCAATAGCAGTCGAGATAGGAGTTCATGTCCACCTCGACCACGGTGCTCGATGCCGGATCGAGGGGGTCCGCGTCGCAGGTCACTTCACAGTAGTACCACGTGATATCGGTCTGGGCGGCCGAATAGACCGGGTCGTTCGTTCCGACCGGGTCCCAAGGCCCCCCGTTCGAGACCGTGCTGCTGTACCATTGGTAGGTCAGGCCCGTCTCGTTCGGTACGTTGGTGACGGTCACGTCGAACGGCTGGTTCGGGCAGGCGGTCGAAGGCGCGATGGTGGCGCCTGGATTGGCGTCCACACAGGGCGTTGGTGGAACATAGGTCGAGAGACAGGTGGCGCAGTTCCCGTCGGAGATCGCTTCACTGGCACAGAAGCTGTCCCATTGTGTGCTGCAGCAGTACGAGTCGTAACTGCAGACGGAGGTCTCGCAGGTGGGGTCGCTGGGGAAGCCGGCTGTGCCCTGTGCCTCATCACAATAGGCGGCGGGGGGTACCGGGGTCAGGCATGCGGCGCAGTTGCCGTCGGAAGCCGCTTCACTGGCACAGGTTGCGTCCCAAACCGTGCTGCAGCAATAGGCGTCGTAGCTGCAGACCGAGTTCTGGCAGGTAAGGTCGCTGGGGAAGCCGGCCGTGCCTTGTGCCTCATCACAATAGGCGGCGGGGGGGGGAGCCGAGCTCAGGCATGCGGCGCAGTTGCCATCGGAAGCCGCTTCACTGGCACAGAAGCTGTCCCAGTTGTTGTTACAGCAATAGGCGTCGTAGCTGCAGACCGAGTTCTGGCAGGTGAGGTCGCTGGGGAAACCGGCCGTGCCCTGGGCCTCGTCGCAATAGGGCTGTGCCCATGCCGTGCCATGCATGGCAAGGACGGTTAGCGCCCCGAGCGCCAACTTGCGCAATTGGAAGATCATGGTGAATGGTTTTGGTTCGGTGATCGTTGTCCGGTTTGGGAGACCGGACAATGCAAAGTAGATAAGCCCCGTTCACCGCGCAAGAGTGGTGTTGATAACTTTCTTTGGCAGCCACTGGAATAGGATCAGATAAGTATGAAAGCGACTGATCGTCAGGAGTATGCCCTGAATGCCAGAATGGAGTGGGCGTTGATAATTCCTGATCCCGACCGCGTCCTGAAGGCGGCGTTGTGGTCACCCGGGCAGGATCACATGAACGCCCAAGGGGCCCATCCCCGGGGCGGACCTGCATCGCGGAGGTCGGAAGCGTGAACGGCGGGCCTAGTTGTTCGACCTTTGGTAGAACTTCCGCACCGCGCGTGTCTCGCGGATCAATTGACGATAGCGGATCGGCGAAGCGGCGATGGCGCGAATGAAGTCGGGGCCCTGCTTGCCATAGAATTCCGGATAGCGGCGCGCGAAGACCAATTCGGCGGCCTGGGCACTGCCGGCCTCTTTCAATGCTGCGGGCAGTTCAAAGTCCGGAGGCATGTCCTCATGGAGCACGCTGCGGATATAATCCTTGATGGTAGGCACGTCGGCGTCGCGCAGGCGGTCCACGATCGCCTGTTCCTCGGGCGTATACAAGGTCCCGGTACTGTCCGTGCCGATGGCATCCACGGTGCTCGGTGTTCCTTCCGGATCGTTCCCCGCAACGTTCGGTGCGGTGCATCCGACACCAAGGATCATGACGATCGTGAGCACCGGGATGAGGTGCCGGAAACGAAGGGCGGTCGGTTCGGTCGAAGGGCGCATCATGTGTGGCGGGTCGCCCATCGGGTCATGAACGATGGGACCGGTGGCGAAGATCGGTGCTCACGCCCCTCTCTTGCAAGCCTTTGGCCAGGTCGCATCGCCAGGCTGGTCATTTTCCACGATCGGAGCGGGTTCATGACCACCGGCATGGGAATGGTCTGCGGCCTGTGCGGTGAGCGGTCCGAAGGCCCCCCTGAACAGCAAAGCCCCCCGCGGTGGCGCGGGGGGCTTTGTTCTGGTTGTTGTTGCGGATGGCTTACAGCACGGTGACGCGTTGCTGATGGATGTTGCCATCGACGGTGACGCGGACCAGGTAGGTACCGGCGGCCAGGCCACGCATATCGACGGTGGTCAGGTATGCCTTGCCGGTGCGGTCATCCTGGATGCTCTGGACCCGCTTGCCGAAGACATCGAAGACATCGATGGAGACCTGGTGTACCTGGTCGGTCAGGCCGTCCAACTGGATGTTGACCTGTCCATCGCGCACGGGGTTCGGCCAGAGCATCATGTCGGCACCTTCGGTCGCCTCCAGCTGACGGGCAGCCGGTGCGGCGGAGGGGTTCATGATGGTGACCTGACAGACCGCGCCACAGTAGCCGCTCCACTGGCCGTTCACCAGGCATTCGACCGAGACGTCGTAGGTCACGCCGTTCTGCAATGGGTAGGTCACCCAGTTCAACACGAGCGCATAACTGGGCTTGGCAATGATGCGCAGGAAGCCCTCGTCGGCGTTCTCGAACTTGAACCGGTATTGGGTGGCGCCCACCACGGGTTGTGCCCAGATCTTGTCCGATCCACCGAAGGCCTTGGTCACGCCGCAGCTGTGGGTCGGCAGGTTCGGGTTGTCGATCAAGCTCGTGCAGCCCGGCACCTGGTTCGGGTCGATACCCATTTCACAGCCAGGTCCCCAGCGGTCGTCGCTAAAGCCGGCTGCACCCTGGTCCACACGCACACGTGCGAAGTAGGTCACGCCAGGCAGCAGCGGGTAGGTCACCATCTCGCCGAACTTGACCCAGTTGTAGGTCCGTGCGATGCGACGGATATAGCCGGCATCGGGATCGGAGAACTCCCACTGATAGCCGGCCACACCACCCACGGGGTTGGCGTAGACCTTGTTCTGCAGGGTGTTGGTGAAGATGTTGCAGTCGGAAGCGGGGATGCCGCTGGGACCGACCGGCAGATCGAACTCATGCGCGGTGTAGGTGGAGGTAAGGGGCGTTCCTGCGGGTGTCACGATACCATCAATGGTACCGTCGAAGTTGTCACCGATCAGGATCTGGCCGTTCTCGTCGAGCAGGCGCCAGTAGCCGTCGCCATTGCCGGTGTTGCTGAGGCCATCACCGTACACATCGAACATGAAGAACCGGAAATGGTTGCCATTGATCGTGGTCAGGCATACCGTGGTGCTCTCCAGGGTGTTGGGCGCCCAATTGGTACCATCACCGGAGGCTACGGGAAGGAAGCTCGCATCGTCCACCTCCCAGACCAATCCAGTGGGGTTGTTGTCGGTCATGACCTCCACGACCAGCGTCTCACCGGTGACGTCCACGCCGGCGACGGCGGAGGCATCGTTGGCAGGCACCTCGTCGGTCGCACCGTTCGGGTTCGCGGTGTAGGCGTTGAAGGTGTGGATGCCGTAGGGTGATACGAAGGCGGGCAGGTCGACCACCTCGGTGCCCAGGTAGGGCAGGTTGCCGGACCAGTTGAACACCTGCGGGTTGAGGCCGTCCATGTCGTAGTGGATCTCCACGCTGGTCAGGTCATGCTCACCGAAGTTGGTCAGCACCACCTGGGCGTTGATCGTGGAGGTGCAGAGCAGACCGGGCACGGGCGCATTGACGGCGGTGATGCCGGCGTCGTCCAACGGCGGGTGCTGCAGGCGCAGGCTGAAGGTGCCCTCGAAGCCCACATCGCCCTCGTTGTCGATCCGCAGGAGGTATTGCGTGCCCGGCGTCAACGTGGGCAGCAGGATACCGTCGGCCTGGGCGTCGAGCGCACAGACCACTTCGCCGGAGGCTGCCAGGTCGCCGTCACATCCACCGCTGTAGAGGGTGTAGTTCAGGGTGGAGGCCGAGAGGCCGCCGTCCTGTGCGTTGGCATGCAGGTCCAGGTAGTGGATCGCGTTGTCGGCCGCGTTGAAGGTGTACCACAGGCCCTGGTTGTTCAGGTAGGGCTGGCAGGTGGAGAAGGCATCGTTCATCGCGCAGCTGTTGTCGCCGGTGGTGAAGGCGCCCAGACCATCGTTCAGGTTGCTGGTGATCGCTTCGGCGCCGGAGCACACATCGTTCGCCGGAGGCGCGCAGACCGGATTGCAGAAGAGCGACAGCTCGAAGTTGCCGGAGACGGCCAGACCAGGACTGTGCACCGCGATGTAATAGGTCACACCGTTCTGCACGTACATGTCCAGCACCGCCTTGAGCAGGCAGGAACTGTTGTCCTTGTCATCGGCCATCGTGTAGCAGCTGAGGGTGTTGCAGTCCGGTCCCGTGAACACGCTGATGCGGGTGTCGAAGTCGGTGTTGGCGCTGCAGGTGCTCAGGGTCACGTTCTCATCCTGCGTCGGCGTGTAGCTGTACCACAACGTACCACCACTGTTCGGGGCGTCGATGAACGGACAGCTGTTGGCGGGCAGATCGGGAGCCAGGCCGGTGGTGTTGCCGGTGACCACATCGTTGCAGGCCAGGGGCAGCGCTCCGCACACGTTGTTGTTCGGGGGTGGCGGTGCCGGGCAGGTGATGGAGAAGTCCAATGTATTGCCATTGGTATCCTCCGGATCCCACATGATGTAGTAAGTGTGGCCGGACACGAAGATCGGGGGCACGCCACCATTGAAGGCATCGCCGGGGACCGCGCCTGTGCCGATGAAGTCATCCCAGTAGTTCCATCCGGTGTTGCTGCAGGTGCCGACCTCCTTCCAATAGAAGTCGACGAAGTTGCCGCCCGTGAACTGGGACACGTTGATCACATGCTGGCCGGAGATCGAGGCCGTGAAGGAGAAGATCTGCTCCTGGCCCGGGGTCTGGTAGGGACCGCCAAGGGTGACGTTGCTCCACTGACCCGCACCCGGGGCAGCGGTCACCGGTCCGGTGGGCACGGCGCAATCCGGGATGTTCTGGATGCCCGCACAGGGATCGTACACCACGGCATCGTACAGGCAGAGGTTGTAGGTTCCACCTGTGCCGACATCCGAGGCCACGCGCATGTAGTAGGTCTGGCCCGGTGTGGTGGGCAGGCCGTTCTCCAGTGCCGTTAGGCCCGCATAGCAACCCACGGAGCTGCCGTTGCAGGACCCTTCGAAGATCTCCACCCATAGCGTGCTGAAGGTGAAGTTGCTGAAGGTCCAGCCGGTACCGCTGGTATTGGCCGTGAAGCTGTACCACACGTCCTGACCGCCGGGGATGCAACCCAGGTTGCCGCTATCGGTCGCGCTGGAGTTGTCCCCTTCCACGCCACCTGCCGGGCAATAGGTGTTGTCCGGGTTCACGGTCACGGGTTGGGCGCCGGCGCACTCGTCGTAGCAGAAGCTGACCACGTCCACCGAAGTGGAAGCGGTGCAACCATCCAGGCTGGTCGCCGTCACCGTGTAGGTCGTGTTGCCCGTGGGCATCGCGATCGGGTTCTGGATGTTCGGATCGTCCAGATCGCCGGCCGGGGTCCATGCATAGGTGTAGGTGAAGGACGGCGCGGGCACACCACCTGTGACCACCACCGTGTAGTCCTCGGTCTCGCCGTATCCCGTGCTTCCACAAGGAGCAGGGGTCGTGTTCCACACCATGCGCACGCGCATCCGCGTCGCGCCGTCGTAGGCGGTGGCGGGAGGCGTGATACTTCCGGTCCATGTGTTCCCCACACCATCGCCGGTCAGCACGTAGGCCTCACCGGCGTCGGTGAAGTCCCCGTTCTGGTTCCAATCGATCCAGGCGGTCACGGCATCGCCGGTGTACGGGTTCCCACCATTGTTCACGGTGATGTCGTAAGCCGTACCCGTGCTCACCGTGGTGCTCGTACCGGTGTAGTCGAAATAGGTGCCGCAACCGCTGGTGTAGTCGATGGTGTTGAAGATCACCTCACCGATGCTCTCATCGCAGTTGGTCGTCACGCTCACCGAGCAGTACGGCGAAGCACCCAGGATCACACCCAGTTGCACCGGTTCGTCGCAGAACTGGCTCGGGCTGGCGGTCGCGCTGCCCAGCTGGGGTACCTCACCCACCGTGATGGTGCTGGTGGTGGTGCCAAAGCAGCCGTTGGCGATGGTGCCGGTCACCGTGTAGGTGGTGGTGGCCCCAGGCGTGGCGTTCACCGTGGCCGCGAGGGGATCGTCCAAGCCGTCCGTTGGCGACCATTCGTAGGTGTCCGCACCGGAGGCCGTGATGGCCACCGCCGGGTCACCCGGGCAGATGTTCGCACTGGTCACGTCCACCGTAATGGTCGGTCCGGGGATCGAGGTGAGGGTCTGGATGCCCGTGTTCGCACTACCGCCGCAGGCGTCCATCACCTGGCAACTGTAGTCACCGGGCATGTCCGCATCGATACTGGCGGTGGTCTCCCCATTGGGGCTCCACAGATAGGTGTATGGTCCGGCACCGTCGTCAGGCACCGCGGTCAGGGTGGTGGTCCCTCCCGTGCAGACGGTCATGTCGCCCTCGATGTGGGCGGTCGTCATCGGCGGCGTGGTATGCAGGGTCACCGTGCCCTGGCTGCTGCAGCCGATGCTGGTCGATACCTCCACCGTGTAGACCTGCCCGTCGAAGACGTTGCTCGCGGTCGGGTCCATGATCGAAGGATCATCGAGGTCGGCGATCGGGGTCCAGCTGAAGATATCCGCGGTGTTCGGCGTGAAGGCGATCACCTGGCCGACCGTGATGCCCGGGGTGTTGAAGCTGTACTGCAGATAATCAGTGGCGCTCCATTGGATGCCGATGGTGGCGCTCGAGCCGCCGTCGTTCGCCGCCTGGGCACCACCGTAGGTCACATCGTCGTAGGCGAAATAGATCGCGCCGGTGACCACGTCCAGCTGGACCTGAAAGGTGACGTCCACGCCGGCGGTGTTGGTGCAGCAGTGGCCGTAGTTGTTCCACTGGATGATGAAGAGATCCCCCACCTGCTCGGTATACACCTGCGAGGCGGCATCGGCAGTGATCTGGTAGCCATCATCCCACCAGGGGGCCAGGAAGGTCGTGTTGATCACCGTGGTGGGCAACGCGGCGTTGGTGAACCCGACGTCGCCGGTGGTGGCGCCGAAGGCCATCACGCCATTGGAACCCACGCGGGCACCGGTGTAGGCCACGCCATTGTAGGTGAAGGATGGGAAGGTGATGTTCCCCTCGCCGTCATCCCCCAGGCCGGCCATGGCCGTTCCGGTGGCGCTGATGTCAATGAACGAGCTGCCGGACGACCCCACCGTGTATCCGCTCACGGTCGCGGTTGCATTCAACTGCGTGGTGCCGCCGATGCATGTCGGGTCCGGATCGGACGTCACGCTGGTGACCACGGGGGCGGTGCCCACGTTCACGACGGCATCCGCCGTGTTCTGACAGCCATTGGCATCGGTCCCGGTCACCGTATAGGTGGTTCCCAGGGTCGGGGTGGCGTTCACTGTCGCGCCGGTGGTGGTATTCAGTCCGGCCGCGGGCGACCAGCCATAGGTATCGGCACCCATGGCGGTCAAAGCGACAGGAGCACCGTCGCAGCTGGCCGCGGAGGTCGGATCGACCGTCACGACCGGCAGTGCATTCTCCACCACTGTGACACCACCGGTGTTCACATCGGAACCGCAGTTGTCGAACACCTGGCAATTGTAGCTGCCTGCCGTGCTCACCGTGATACTTGCAGTGGTCTCGCCGTTGGGGCTCCAGAGATAGGTGTACGGCCCGGCACCATCGTCAGGCACGGCGGTCAGCGTCGTGCTGAGGCCGGTGCAGAAAGCCGGGGTGCCATCGATATGTGCCGTGGTGATCGGATCGGTCGGGCTAACAGTGACCATGTCCGTGCTCGTGCAGCCGCTCGGGCCGTCGGTCACAACGACCGTGTAGTCCGTGCTGGCGTTGATGTTGCTGGCGACCGGGTTGGCGATCGTGGGATCGTCCAGATCTGCCGATGGGGTCCAGGCATATGATACTCCGGAGGCACCGCCGGCAACCACCACCGTGTAGTCCTCGGTCTCGCCGTATCCCGTGCTTCCACAAGGAGCAGGGGTCGTGTTCCATACCATGCGCACGCGCATTCGGGTCGAACCACTGAGTGCGCTGGCCGGAGGCGTGATGCTTCCGGTGAATTGTGCGCCCGTACCATCACTGGCCAGCACATACGCTTCACCCGCGTCGGTAAAGTCCCCGTTCTGGTTCCAGTCGATCCAGGCGGTCACGGCATCGGCGGTGTACGCGTTCCCGCCATTGTTCACCGTGATGGCATAGGGGGTCCCTACGTTCACCGTGGTGCTTGTTCCGGTGTAGTCGAAATAGCTGCCGCAACCACTGGTGTAGTCGATGGTGTTGAAGATCACCTCACCGATGCTCTCATCGCAACTGGTCGTCACGCTCACCGAGCAGTATGCGCTGGCTCCGGCAACGTCCACCGCGAGCTGGCTGGTGCCATTGAAGCAGGTCGGGTTGGGGTCGGCAGAAATGCTGGTGATCACCGGGGCGTTCCCCGCGACGACATCGGCATCGGCCGTATTCTCGCAACCGTTCGCGTCCGTGCCGGTCACCGTATAGGTGGTCGTGGAAGCGGGTGTGGCGTTCACATTGGCACCCGTGGTGGCGTCAAGCCCCGCAGCCGGTGACCATGCATAGGTGTCGGCGCCCATGGCGGTCAACGCGACCGGAGCACCGTCGCAGCTGGATGCCATCGTGGGGTCGACCGTCACATTGGGCAGCGGGTTCTCCACTACCGTGACCGTTCCCGTGTTCACATTGGCACCGCAGTCGTCGAACACCTGGCAATCGTAGTTGCCCGGAGTGCTCACCGTGATGCTTGCGGTGGTCTCGCCACCGGGGGACCAGCTGTAGGTGAAGGGGGCACCGCCATCATCCGGCACCGCGGTCAATTCCGTGCTTCCACCGGCGCAGTACGCGAGCGTGCCGTCGATATGGGCGGTGGTGATCGGTGGGGATGTCACCACTTCCACGTCGCCGGAGGAACTACAGCCAAGGTCGCTGGTCACCGTCACCGTGTAGAGAGTGGTGGCGGCCACGTTGCTGGCCGTTGGGCTCTGCAGACTGGGGTCGTCCAGGTCGCCGGCCGGGCTCCAGTCATAGGAAGCGACCGTCCCTGCGTCCGGGTTCACATAGCCATAGGCGGAGTTGTACACGCCCATGGTCACGGTGTACGTGGCGCTGGCGCCGGAATTGATCCAATCCGCACCGGTATTGCTGTCGGAGGCGACATAGCGCACCGTGCCGGCGTTGCCGCTGACACCAGGGGCGATACCGGACCAGTCACTGGCCGTCACACCCGTCGCCGCGTTCCAGGTGAAGGAAGTACCGCGGGCCATCGCGTCCACCACGTTGCTGGCCGCGTCCTTCAGGACCACGCCCATGCTGGAGCTGGAGCCCCAGAAGTCGTTGCTCCCGCCCATGACGAAGTAGTTGTTGGCAGGGCTGCCGCCACTGCCGGTCCCCATGCCCACGATCAACGCACCGTTCGGAGCGATCACCGTACCCGTGGGGAAGGTGAGCAGCGGGTGCGTGGGCGCAGCAGCGCCGGAGGCATAGTCACCGATCGTCCAGCCGCTGATGTCGGCGGGAACAATGGAGGTGTTGTTCAGTTCGATGAAGTCGTTGACGCTCGCGTCCACGTAGGCGGGATAGGTCCCCCCGTTCACACCGGTGCGGAACGTCACCACTTCGGAAATGCGCACATACGGCACCGCCACGGAGGCATCCACGTCCAGCTGTGTGCTGCCGTTGAAGCAGATGGGGTTCGGATCGGCCGTCACGCTGTTGACCATCGGCGATGTGCCTGTGTTGACAAGGGCATCGGCCGTGTTCTGGCAGCCATTGGCATCCGTACCGGTCACCGTGTAGGTGGTGGTCGAGGTCGGAGTGGCGTTCACCGAGGTACCGGTGGTGGCATCCAGACCGGCCGCCGGCGACCATTCATAGGTGTCCGCGCCCGACGCGGTCAGGGCGACACTGCCGACGCCGTCACAGATGACGTCCGTGGTGGGCGTCACGGCCACGCTGGGCAGGGCGTTCTCGGTCACGTTCACGTCACCGGTGTTCACGCTGCCGCCACAGTTGTCGGTCACCTGGCAGCTGTACAAGCCGGTCGCGCCCACCGTGATGCTCTCGGTGGTCTCGCCGCCGGGGCTCCACAGGTAGGTAAAGGGGCCGCCACCATCGTCAGGCACGGCGGTGAGCATGGTGGTGCCTCCGGTGCAATAGGCGAGGTTGCCATCGATATGGGCGGTGGTGATCGGATCGGAGGCCGTCAACGCGATCATGCCGCTCGTGCTGCAATTGCTCGCACTGTTGGTCACCGTCACGGTGTAGTTGGTGCTCAGCAGCACACTGCTGGCCAACGGGTTCGCGATGCTCGGATCGTCGAGATAGGTGGAGGGCACCCATGAATAGATGGCGGTGACCGGGGTGAAGGAGATCACCTGGCCAGCGGCGATGCCCGCCGTGTTGAAGCTGTACTGCAGGAAATCAGTTCCGCTCCATTGGATGCCGATGGTGGCGCTGGCGCCAAGGTCGTTCGCCGCTTGGGCGCCACCGTAGGTCACATCATCGTAAGCGAAGTAGATCGTGTTGGTGACCACGTCCAACTGGACCTGATAGGTGATGTCCACGCCGGCCGTGTTGGTGCAGCAGTGGCCGTAGTTGTTCCACTGGATGATGAAGAGATCGCCCACCTGCTCGGTATACACCTGCGAGGCGGCATCGGCGGTGATCTGGTAGCCATCATCCCACCAGGGGGCCAGGAAGGTCGTGTTGATCACCGTGGTGGGCAACGCGGCGTTGGTGAACCCGACATCGCCGGTGGTGGCGCCGAAGGCCATGGCGCCATTGGAACCCACGCGGGCACCGGTGTAGGCCACACCATTGTAGGTGAACGACGGGAAGGTGATATTCCCCTCGCCATCATCACCAAGGCCGGCCATGGCCGTTCCCGTGCTACTGATATCAATGAAGGAAGAGCCCGATGACCCCATGATGTAGGCGGGCAAGGGGGCGTCCACGTTCAATTGGCTGTTGTTGCCGATGCAGATGGGGTTCGGGTCGGCCGTCAGGCTGTTGATCACAGGATCGGGCTGGACCGTGATGCCCACGGAGGCCGTGTTCGTGCAACCGGTGGCGGTCACAGTGCCGGTCACGGTGTAGTTGGTCGTGGTCGTGGCCGTGCAGGTCGGCGAGGCGCTGAGCGGATCGTCAAGCCCTGCTGCCGGGCTCCAGGAGTAGGTGTCGGCCCCGGATGCGTTGAGCACGGTGTTGGCCGTTGCACAGAAAGGACCGGGATCGGTCGGGGTGATCGTCACCGTGGGGACCGGATCGATGGTGATCGTTGCCGCCGGGTCCGACGTATCCATCGCACCGCCGTTGGTGCAGGTCACGATGCACTGATAGCTGGTCGTGGTGGAGACGTTCGTCACGACCTGGGTGGCGTCGTCGGTACCGAAGTCGGTCCATCCTCCGCCGTCGTCATATTGCCATTGGTAGCTGAGCCCGCTGACGCCGGTGGTGGCACCGGTCAGGGAAAGCGTGGAGGAGGCCACCATGCCGCAGCCTTGCGTGACACTGGCCGCCGTTGAGCCGGCCTCGACCGATGTGCAGACAGAGTTGTAGGTGACACTGATGTTGTCCAATGCCCACCAGTAGTCCCAGTCGCCATGATAGGTGAACCGCACCTGTGCGGTGCTCGATCCACCCGCGGCGGCAGTGATATCGATGGTCTGGTGGTCGGCGGTGGGATAACCCACGATCGTGCTCGATTGGGCGAGCACGTTGTTCCACGTGGTCCCATTCCACACCTCGACATCGGCCGTCGAGCCACAACAGACCCGATAGGACTGATCGAAATCGAGGATGTAGGAACCACCTACCGATGCATCAAAGGTCGGGCTCACCAGGGAGGCGCTGGCATCGCCAGCTCCGGAGCCAGCAATGTCACTGTCGAACATGGCGAATTCGGCATCGAACCCTGCTCCCGAGAAGGAGCCGGGGTAACGGGCGCCCGGATCTCCGTAGACCCACGATGTCGTGCCTATGTTCTGCACGATGGTGAAGCCTTCGGAACTGGCCCCACCGGTGAACGTTTCGTTGAAAATGACCTGGCCTTGGGCCATGGTGAGCAAGAGCACGGCCACCAGGAGAGTGGGTAGGCGCCATAGCATCTTATCACGCGTCGAGGGATATCGACCTTTCATGGTGTTAGGGAATTTGGGCTTTGGTTTTCGGAGCTTTTGGGAACACCGCTCCATGCGGCGTGCGACCAAAGTAGGCCAATGCTTCAGTTCAAAACAAGGTCGCTGTTGATAACTTTGTTGACGAGCGGGTCCTGGTAGGCGCTACGGATCGTATAAGCGGCTGTAGGAGAGGTGGTTGGTCTATTGCCGAGAAAGTTGCCTCGGTTGATAAGTTCCAAGCCTTGTGGGAAGCATGGAGAAGGATCGGTCAGGACCGTGATGCGCTCTATCTTGGCCGGCCATGTCCGGCACCCGTTCCCCGCGTCCACCGAGCCTTTCGATCGCCCTGGTGCCCATGGTGGTGCTGATCGCGCTGCTGGCCTACAACGTAGTGGTGTACGGGGATGGCGGCCTGTCGGGGCCCAACCAGCTCGCCTTGTTGTTGTCCGCGGCGGTGGCCTTCGGCATCGGTGCGTGGAACGGCCATCGGTTCCACGACCTGCTGGAGCATGTGGTGCGCAGCATCGCCACCGCGCTCGGTGCCATCCTGATCCTGCTGTTGATCGGTGCGCTGGCGGGCACGTGGATGGTGAGCGGGATCGTGCCGGCGATGATCGATCATGGTCTGCGCCTGCTTTCGCCCCGGGTGTTCCTGGTGGCGGCCTGTATCGTATGCTGTGTGGTGAGCCTGGCCACGGGCAGTTCCTGGAGCACCACGGCCACGGTGGGCATCGCGCTGCTGGGCATCGGCCGCGCCTTGGGCTTCCACGAGGGCCTGGTCGCCGGCGCGGTGATCTCCGGCGCGTACTTCGGCGACAAGCTCAGTCCGTTGAGCGATACCACCAATCTGGCGCCGGCCGTGGCCGGCACGGACCTTTTCAGTCACGTGCGTTACATGATGAACACGACGGTGCCCTCGATCAGCATCGCCCTGCTGGCCTTCGCGGGCATCGGCCTGTTCACCGAGCCGACCGGTGGGGTGGACGGCGTGGCCCCGATGCTGCAGGCGATCGAGGGACGGTTCCACATCGGTCCCTGGCTGTACGTGCCGCCGCTGGCCGTGATCGTGATGATCTGGCGCAAAGTGCCGGCCCTACCCGCGCTGCTGATGGGCACCCTGCTCGGCGGGATCTTCGCCGTGCTGTTCCAGCCCCAGCTGTTGCCGGTGCTCGAGCCCGATGCGACGGGTGCGTTCGAAGGGGCCTATCGCCTGATGATCGATGCGATGACCACGTCCATGCAGGTGACCACCGGCAATGCGATCGTGGACGAGCTGTTGTCATCAAAGGGCATGGCCGGGATGCTGCCGACGATCTGGCTGATCCTGTGCGCGATGACCTTCGGCGGCGCGATGGAGGGCGCCGGTCTGCTGCAGCGCATCACCGGGGCCGTGCTGCGCTGGGCGAAAGGGACGGGATCGCTGGTGGCCACCACCGTGGTCAGCGCGATCTTCGTCAATGTCACCGCGAGCGATCAATACCTCTCCATCGTGGTGCCCGGCCGCATGTTCGCGCCCGTCTACCGCGCGCGCGGCCTGGACGCCAAACTGCTGAGCCGTTCGCTGGAGGATGCGGGTACGGTGACCTCGCCCCTGGTGCCGTGGAACACCTGCGGTGCCTATCAGTCCAGCGTGCTGGGCGTGGCCACGCTGACCTATCTGCCGTTCTGTTTCTTCAACCTGGTGAGCCCGTGCATGAGCATCCTGCAGGCGGCACTGGGCTGGCGCATCGCACGGATCCCCGTGCCCGCGGACGACGCACCGGCCGGAACCCCGGCCTGATGGGGTCCGTATAGAGGGCATGCGAACACCAAAGCGGTGGCCGATCGCCACGTGGGGCCTTGTGCTTCTTCCGGTCCTGGTCCATGCACAGGAGGAGGCGCTCCTGGTCTCCGACGAGTTCCATATCGACCAGGAACAGTTGGAGGACCCCTCGGCGGCCATCTCCGCCTACGATGCGTTCAATACGCGGCTGGGCGGTGATTCCGTGCGGCTATGCGATGGTCTTCCGTGCATCGGCTGGGTGGAGGACCACTACGCCAGTGGCCAGCTCAAGCATCGGGGGTACTACGATGATGGCCGGCTGGTGCTTTACAAGAACTACCATCCGGACGGGACGCTGGAACGCGACTTCCGCTCGAGCGATGAGATCAGGAGCGTGCTCCGCACGTACCATTCCAATGGGGAACTCTGGAGCGAGTCGCGTCTGGTACGCGACCTCCTCGCGAAATACGAGGAGTACTACCGCAACGGCCAACTGCGCTACGTTCAGGAAAAGGACAAGAACGGCGATTACTACACGCGCATGGACCTGTATGATCCCGCGGGACTGCCCATCAGCACACTGGAGCTGGTGGACCGGCGGCATGTGATCCTGGAGCAGCGTGAGTTCCACCCCAATGGACAGAAACGTCTTGAGGGTCGCGCGGCCTTCGACCCGTCATTGCACGATATCCGGCGCGTAGGTACCTGGACCATCTATGACGCGGACGGGAATGCGGTGCGCGAGGACCATTATGTGGACGGCAAGGTGCATGAGACGGTGGACCTGCATTGAACCCGGAAATGATCGAACGCAAATGCCCCGGCCGATCGGCCGGGGCATTCCATTTCATGGGTGTCGCCTTGGTCGGATGGTCCACCAAGGCGTGGTCGGACGCGGACCTTATTTGCCGTTGTCCTTCACCTCCTCGAAGTCGACGTCGGTGACCTCCTGATCGGATGCGCCATCGGTTCCGCCTTCCGGGGCACCGCCATTGGCCTGTGCCTGCTGGGCGGCCTCGTACATCTCCTTGCTGGCGGCCTGGAAGGCGGTGTTCAATTCCTCCATCCCTTTTTCGATCGCCGCGATGTCCTGGGCCTTGTGGGCATCCTTCAAGCGTTCCAGCGCCTCCTCGATCGGCTTTTTCTTATCGGCCGGGATCTTGTCACCGAACTCCTTCAGCTGCTTCTCGGTCTGGAACACGAGGCTGTCGGCGGCATTGAGCTTGTCGGCCTTTTCGCGGACCGCCTTGTCGGCGTCGGCGTTGGCCTCGGCCTCCTGCTTCATCTTCTCGATCTCCTCCTTGCTGAGGCCGCTGCTGGCCTCGATGCGGATGCTCTGTTCCTTGCCGGTGGCCTTGTCCTTCGCGCCCACATGCAGGATGCCATTGGCGTCGATGTCGAAGGTGACCTCGATCTGCGGCATGCCACGCGGAGCGGGGGGGATGCCATCCAGATGGAAACGTCCGATGGTCCGGTTGGCGCTGGCCATGGGCCTTTCGCCCTGCAGCACGTGGATCTCCACGCTGGGCTGGTTGTCGCTCGCGGTGCTGAAGGTCTCGCTCTTCTTGGTGGGGATGGTGGTGTTGGCCTCGATCAACTTGGTCATCACACCCCCCATGGTCTCGATGCCGAGGCTCAGCGGGGTGACGTCCAGCAGCAGCACGTCCTTCACCTCGCCGGTGAGCACGCCGCCCTGGATGCTGGCGCCGATGGCGACCACCTCATCCGGGTTCACGCCCTTGCTGGGTTCCTTGCTGAAGAACTTCTTCACGGCCTCCTGGATCGCCGGGATGCGGGTGCTGCCGCCCACGAGGATCACCTCGTCGATGTCGCTGGTCTTCAGACCGGCGTTCTTGAGCGCGCTCTCGCAGGGGGCGATGGTGCGTTTGATCAGTCCGTCGGCGAGCTGTTCGAACTTGGCGCGGCTCAGGTTGCGCACCAGGTGCTTCGGCATGCCGTTCACCGGCATGATGTAGGGCAGGTTGATCTCCGTGCTGGTCGTGGAGCTCAGCTCGATCTTCGCCTTCTCGGCGGCCTCCTTCAGTCGTTGCAGCGCCATCGGATCCTCGCGGAGGTCCAGCCCTTCGTCCTTCTTGAACTCCTCGGCCAGCCAGTCGATGATCACCTGGTCGAAATCGTCGCCGCCCAGGTGCGTGTCCCCATCCGTGCTCTTCACCTCGAAGACACCGTCGCCCAGTTCGAGCACGCTCACATCGTGCGTGCCGCCGCCGCAGTCGAACACCACGATCTTCTGGTCCTTGTGCTTCTTGTCAAGTCCGTAGGCCAATGCGGCCGCGGTGGGTTCGTTGATGATGCGGCGCACCTTGAGCCCCGCGATCTCGCCGGCCTCCTTGGTGGCCTGACGCTGCGCGTCGTTGAAGTAGGCGGGTACGGTGATCACGGCTTCGCTCACGCTGCTGCCGAGGTAGTCCTCGGCGGTCTTCTTCATCTTCTGCAGGATCATCGCACTGATCTCCTGCGGGGTGTATTGCCGGTCACCGATCTTCACCCGCGGGGTGTTGTTGTCCCCCTTGATCACTTCATAGGGCACGCGGTCGATCTCCTTCTTGCATTCATCGTAGGAGTTGCCCATGAAGCGTTTGATGGAGAAAATGGTGTTCCGGGGGTTGGTGATGGCCTGACGCTTGGCCGGGTCACCCACCTTGCGTTCGCCACCCTCGACGAAGGCCACCACACTGGGGGTGGTGCGTTTGCCCTCGCTGTTGGCGATCACCACCGGTTCGTTGCCCTCCATCACGGCGACGCAACTGTTGGTGGTGCCCAGGTCGATCCCGATGATCTTGCTCATGCTTGCTGGTCTTTGGCGGTTCTTGGTACGCCCCGACCGGTCAAGCACCGTGCCACCCGTCCCAATAGGACTGTGAACTGCCAACACACCGGAGATCCGCGCTGTTGGCGGAAGATCTCGCTGTCAGATCGTCAGCCTAATTGCAACTGAGCGCTCCCGAGCTGTTGGGAAAGCAGAAGAGCAGGGATCCGGTGTAGGCACCTTCGACAAGCTCCAACTTGGCGTCCTCGTTCAGTCGCAATTGGGTGGTATCGGTCTTGCGGCTGGAGAACAAGCCATATCCGTTGGTGATGTTCGTGTAGTCGGGGCGTTCCTCCACGATGCCACTGATGGGTTCGGCCAGGGCGAGATAGGTATTGAACTCCTCTCCGGCCACTTCGAAGATCACGCGCATGGGTCCCACGACGCGTTTCATGACATTGGCGTCGGCGGGAACGGCATTGGCGATGCTCTGGAAGAAGTCCTCTCCGGAGAAGGTGACCTCGAGCTGCTGGGAGCCCGCCGTGCTCGAAGTGATGAGCGAGCCCACCTTCCGCTTGATGAAAACGGTGTCCGAAGTATCTGTCACACTATAAACATTCAGATACGGGACCAGGTAGGAAACGTCATAGCGCTTGCCGTTGTCGGCGCTGCGGAACTTCAAGGCGGGCGACTTGTATTGTCCGGCCTGGTACAGGTTCGCACCGGAGCCGGCCCCTGTCAGATAGTTGCTCATCGGGATGACCTCACCCACGATCGGGGTCACGGCCTCGACATGCTGGTCCTTCACGTCGATGACCAGCTTGTAGGTGCTGCTCACGTCCAACGGGGCGGTGAACTGGTACAGCACTTGGTCCGGGCCATAGAATGTGCCGTCGTTCCTGTTGGGCACCGTGATGGTGTCCAGTGGGAATTCCACACCATCGCTTTCGCGGACGATCTTGGCATGCAGCTGGTCGTACGGATAGAGGTTCGAGTCCGGCACCTGCGCGAACACATAGGCATCCCCATCGCCCAGGAAGGCCTTGTTGATCTTGATGAAGTGAATGCCGTCCTTGTCCGCCGTGGAGAGCAGGCCATAGACCACGGTGATGTTCTTGTACGGGGCGTTCACGTCGAGCTCCGTGCTGCAGCCCATGACGAGCGCGAGTGCGACGAGCGTGATCGAAATGCGGACTTTCTTCATCAGGCCTTGCGGAATGGCCGCCAAAGATAGGCGCCCGTGCCGACCGTGATCGGCCGCGCCGAGGAACGGCCGGGCCGGGACACCGAACGGCCGGAGCGGCATCCGTAGCTTTGGCCGCGCTGACCAACGCGATCGGACCATGGCCCAGGCAGGCAAGGTGAAACGGGTGACCACCCACGTACTGCAGGAGATGAAGGCGGCCGGCGAACGGATCGCCATGCTGACCAGCTACGATTTTTCGCTCGCCCGACTGGTCGATCGGGCCGGCATCGATGTGATCCTGGTCGGTGATTCGGCCAGCAACGTGATGGCCGGTCACGAGACCACCCTGCCGATCACGCTCGACCAGATGATCTACCATGCCAGCAGCGTGGTACGTGGCGTGGAGCGGGCATTGGTGGTGGTGGACCTGCCGTTCGGGACCTATCAGGGCAACTCCAAGGAGGCACTCGGATCGGCGATCCGGATCATGAAGGAGAGTGGGGCCCATGCAGTGAAACTGGAGGGAGGCAAGGAGGTGATCGAAAGCATCGGCCGCATCCTGACCGCCGGCATCCCGGTGATGGGGCACCTGGGCCTGACCCCGCAGAGCATCTACAAATTCGGTACTTACGTGGTGCGTGCCAAGGAACAGGCCGAGGCTGAACGACTGCGGGCCGATGCCCTGCTCCTGGAAGAGGCCGGCTGCTTCGCCATCGTATTGGAGAAGATCCCCGCGGAACTTGCCGCGGAGGTGGCCGCGAGCGTGCAGATCCCGGTCATTGGCATCGGTGCGGGCGGGGGTGTCGATGGTCAGGTGCTGGTGCTGCACGACATGCTGGGGATCAACACGGAATTCCACCCGCGTTTCCTGCGCCGCTATGCCGATCTGCATGAGGTGATCACAGGCGCCGTGGGGCGCTATATCGATGATGTGCGGACCGGTGGTTTCCCCAACCAGGACGAACAGTACTGAACACGCGCCGTTCCCGACCGTGCTCTATCGGGATGCGGGGCTGCTCGCGGTCCACAAACCGAACGGTGTCGGATCACAGCATGATCGCATCGGTCCGGGGATGCTCGAACGGATGCAGGCCGCACTGCCCGACCGGCGGGTCGGTCTGCCCCACCGATTGGACCGTCCCGTGAGCGGGGTACTGCTGTTCACCTTGGACGCGGAACACCTGGCGAAAATGAACGCCGCGTTCCGCGGACATCGGGTGCACAAGACGTATTGGGCGATCGTCGAAGGCGCATGGGCCCATCACCAGGTCCTGGAGAACGACCTGCACCATGATCGCCGGGTGCGCAAGGCGCGCGTGACCACGGGGAACAAGGCGTGTTCGGAGGTGTACCCCCTGGCATCCGGGGACCGCTATACACTGGTCCGGGTCGAGGCGCGTGGTGGGCTTTTCCATCAGGTCCGGGCGCAGCTCGCCGCGGCCGGTCATCCGATCAAGGGCGATGTGAAGTACGGTGCCCGGCGCGGCGAAAAGGACCGTTCCATCGCGCTGCATGCGCGCTGCATCGCCTTCGACCATCCCGTCTCCGGCGAACCGGTCCGGATCGAGGCGCCTGCTCCGGAAGGTCCGCTTTGGGCCGTGTTGCTCCACACCGGTGCATCCGGTGCATGATGCGTGTGATCCCCCGCGAATGCTTCCGATCATTATCGCCTGGTGCACCCGGACGGTCGCCCTGGGCCAGGAACATCCGTTCCCATCCGGCATGGTGATGCTCGACCGGTCGGGCGACGGAGGTCGGCAGCCGATCGATGTGCACACATGGCCCGCCGGGACCGAGGTGTATCGCGCCACCTGGTCCGGTGCGGGTGGGACGCTTCGTGGTGGTGCACTGGAGCTTGGGGGGCTATCTTGGTCTCGATGCGAACAGTTCCTATCATCCTGTTGTTGTCCTTGTGCCTCTGCGACCATCTGAGGGCGCAGGTCCTGATCTCCGATTCATTGCTGGAAGACCTGTCCGTGCAGGACCTCATTGGTGAGGGGATCGGCAATGCGGAGACCGGTATTCGGACATACAAGCTGCGCTATTGGACCACGGATGCGCACGACGATCCCATCATGGCCTCCGGCGCCATGGTGGTCCCCAATGATGACAGTTGCCATCATGCACTGGCCTGTTACATGCATGGCACGATCCTGGAAAAGGAAGGCGTTCCCTCCCGACTGAGCAACGAGATCGCGGTCGGGCATTATCTGGGCGCATCGAACTATCTCGCCGTGCTGCCCGACTATGTCGGTCTTGGGGATTCTCCCGGCATGCATCCCTACATCCATGCCCGTTCCGAAGCGATGGCCAGCATCGACCTCATGCGCGCGGCGCGTGAGTGGAGTGTGCAACATGCGACCCTGCTCAATGGTCAGGTGTTCCTGGTCGGTTACAGTCAGGGTGGCCACGCCTGCATGGCCACGCACCGGCTGATCCAGCAGGACTTTGCGGACGAGTTCCATGTTACCGCGAGCGCTCCCTGTTCCGGACCGTACGATGCATCCGGTGTGCAGGCCCAGGTCATGATCGATACGGTGCCTTATCCGGCACCCTACTACCTGCCCTACATCGTGCTGGCCTATCGGGATATCTATCCAGGTCTGTTCAATTCCCCTTCCGAGGTTTTCAAGGCCCCCTGGGATATGCTACTTCCCCCGCTCTTCGACGGAACGCACAGTTCGGGCGAGGTCGACGCGATCATGCCCGATGTGCCCGGACAGGTGCTCCAGGACAGTGTATTGCTGGCGTTCACGAACGACCCGCAACACCCTTTCCGCCTCGCCCTGGAGGACAACGACACCTACGATTGGGCGCCACAGGCGAACCTCCGCATGTACTACTGCTCGGGTGACGATCATGTCTTCCATCAGAACAGCATCGTGGCCGAGCAGGCGATGCAGGCCAATGGTTCCACCCATGTCAGCACGCAGGATATGGGTGTGCTGGACCACGGTGCCTGTGCCTTCCCGGCGTTGCTGGCCGTCAAGTACTGGTTCGATCAGCAGCAGGCCGATTGCTCCTGGGACGGAATAGCGGAAAGGACCGTGCAGCCCTGGTCGCTCTCGCCGAACCCGGCGGATGCGCGCTGTCTCCTTCGGTCCCGCGGTGGCGGTCAGGCCGAATGGAGGGTGATGGACATGGCCGGGCGGGTCCTTTGCGGGGGTGGCGTCAGCGATGAGGTGGCCCTGCCGGTCGGCCGTATATCACCGGGGACCTATATCGTCCGTGTCGAAGGCAATGGCTCGTCGGTGGCCCTTCCTCTTTTGGTCGTGCACTGAGCGGATCAGACCGGGTCCACGTCCACGATCAGTCGCACTGCGCCATGCACAGGCGATGCCTTCAAGGCCCGGAACGCCTCGTCGACCATATGTTTTTCCGAAGCGTGATCACTGCGTCGCAGTTTGACGAGCACGTTGCGGATATGCTGATCACGGACCCAGGCCACGGAGGGTACTTCCGGACCCAGTGCACGGTCGCCGAAATCCGGATGCAGGCGCGCCATCAGTGCCGCGGCGGCCGCGGCCACCCGCTCCTCGTTCCTGTGTTTGAGGGTGAACCGGACCAACCGCGTGAACGGCGGATAATTGTGGACGCGGCGGTGCTCGAGCTCATGTTCCAAGAAGCCGTCCACATCATGTCCGAGGACGAAACCGATGACGGGATGGGCCACGTCGAAAGCCTGGATCATCACTTGGCCCATCCGTCCGCGCCTGCCTGAACGGCCCGCCACCTGGGCCATCAGTTGGAAGCCGCGCTCGTGCGCGCGGAAGTCGGGGAAATTCAGAAGGCGGTCCGCATTCAGGATCCCCACCAGGGATACCCGTTCGAAGTCCAGGCCCTTGGTCACCATCTGAGTACCCACGAGCACGTCGATCGCGCCTTCGGCGAAAGCGCCAAGGATGCGTTCCAGCCCGTGCCGACCCCTCGCGGTGTCCTGGTCCAAACGGGCGATCCGTGCTTCAGGAAAATGCAGTGCCAATTCCTCCTCGATCCGTTCGGTGCCTAGGCCGATCATCTTCAGTCGGGCGGAGCCGCATTCCGGACAAAAGGCCGGCGGCGGATAGGATCGGCCACAATAGTGACAACGCAGGACATGATCGCGCTTGTGGTAGGTGAGGCTCACGTCACAGTGCACGCACTCCGGGATGTGGCCGCATTGTTCGCATTGCCAGATGGGGGCGTACCCCCGCCGGTTCTGGAAGAGGATCACCTGCTGCCGTTCCGCGACCGTGGCGCCGATGGATCCAAGCAATTCCGGCGTGAAGTGACCGCGCATGCGCCGCTCCTTGTGTGCGCGCCGCAGATCGATGGTGACGATCCCGGGCAGGACGCTTGCCCCGTACCGTTCCGTCAACCGGACGGAACCGTACTTGCCCTGGTCGGCGTTGTACCGGCTCTCCAGCGAAGGCGTGGCGGACCCCAACAGGACGTGCGCGTCGTGTTGGCCGCCCAGGACGATGGCCATATCGCGGGCGTGGTAACGCGGTGCGGGATCCTGTTGTTTGAAGGAAGGATCATGCTCCTCGTCAACGATCACCAGGGAGAGCTTGCGGAAGGGGAGAAAAAGGGCCGATCGCGCACCGATCACCACGGGATGGCGATCGGGATGTTCGATCAACGCCATCCAAAGCTCGGTGCGTTGACGGGCCGTCAGCCGGGAATGGAACACCGCGACGCGATCCCCGAACCGCGCCTGCAAACGCGCGATCAGCTGGCTCGTCAGCGCGATCTCCGGGAGCAGGTAGAGGACCTGTCCATTGGAGCGGATGGCCGCATCGATCAGATGCACGTACAGCTCGGTCTTCCCGGAGGAGGTGACCCCTTGCAGCAGGGTCGTGCCATGCTGTTCCATCGCGGCCTGCAGTTCGCTCAGCGCCTGCTGCTGCGCGGTGGAAAGTGCGGGCACCTCCGCCATGGGACGTGTGACAGGAGGTGGACTGTCGGGTCGCTCCTCGATGGTGAACAGCCCCTTCTTGACCAGTGCGGCCAGCGCGGTCCGACCCGCGTCACTGCTGCTCAGGAGCCCGGTCATGGGTGTTTCGGCAGGCTGCCCGGGTACCCAGTGCGACCGTTCGATGAAGCGCATGAGCAGGGCGAGCTGTTTCGGCGCGCGCTCCAGCTCCGCGAACCAATGGCGGATGCGGTCTTCGCTGCGCTCGGTCGCGACGAGCACGACATGCCGCACCTGCCGCGGTCTGTATCCAGCGGCGAGCCGCTCTTCCAACCCCAGGGCACCGCTGTCGATCAATACCTTGGCCAGGCGGATCGGGTCCTTCACGCCGAGCAGGTCACCGGCCTCGGCCAGGGACAGGCTGCGTTCGCGTTCGAGCGCGTCGAGCAGCAAGGTCAATCGTCGGTCATCGACCACCGCGGATGGTGTCGTGTCGGTGGCCACGATGCGTGTGGTACTGCTGAGTTGGAGTTGGGGAGGCAATGCCGCCAGCATGACCTCGCCCAATGTGCAGAGGTAGTGGTTCGCTACGCGCTCCCAGAAGGCCAATTGGTCCTGCGTGACGACAGGGTGTTCATCGAGCACGGAAAGGACCTCCCTGACCTGCCTTCCCGGTGGTGGTTCATGCACCAACCGACGGACCACTGCCGCATGCAGCTTGCGCCCCCGACCGAACGGCACGACCACACGCACACCGGGAACGATGGATGCGAGCTCGTTCGGGATACGATAGGTGAAGGTGCCCTCGACGGCGGCCGGAAGAACGACCTCGGCGAAGGGTGCGGTGCGGTCCATGGCCTGGGCAAGTTTACCCAGGATCCCAACGGACCGGACAACGGCGCATCCCACAGGATCGTCCTGTCGTCAGCCATCACCTAAATTGCGAAGTGATGTCCATGACGCGCTGGACCGTTCTTGTACTGACCACATCGTGGTTCCCGGCAGCCCTCGCGCAATTGGTGGTCACCAACACCCAGACCCCGGCGCAGTTGGTGCAGAACGTCCTGCTGGGCAATGGCATTGTCGCCAGCAATGTCACCTTCAATGGTGTTCCGGCCAATACAGTGGACCTTCAGGTGGCCGAGTTCGATGGGACCAACACCACCATGGGGATCGGTCATGGGTTGATGATGGCCACGGGGAATTGCACGGAGGCCATCGGTCCCAACAACACCAGTGGAGCGGCACAGGGCGGAGGGTTCCTCGGGCAGGGCGATCCCGACCTGTTGTCCCTGGCCCAGGCCACCGGGAACGCCCCCGTGAACCAGATCAACGATGCCGCGGTGCTGGAGTTCGATTTCGTTCCGACGGGGGATTCGCTCAAGTTCGATTTCGTGTTCGCTTCGGACGAGTATCTGGAGTTCGTGCAGAGCTACAACGATGTTTTCGGGTTCTTCCTGAGCGGTCCGGGACTATCCGGGCCGTACAGCAATGGGGCCATCAACATTGCGCTCGTACCCAACACCATGCTGCCGGTGGCGATCAGCACCGTGAACAACGTGAGCAATGCAGCCTATTATATCGACAATGGGGATGGGTTCACCGCGCCCTACAACACCGATCCCATGTACATCCAGTACGATGGTCTGACGACGGTGCTGACGGCCCGGGCCGAGGTGATCTGCGGCCAGACCTACCACATCAAACTGGCCATCGGCGATGCGAACGATACCGCGGTGGACAGCGGGGTCTTCCTGGAGGCCGGGAGCTTTCAGAGCAACGCGGTGACACTCGCTTCGCAGATCAGCACGGGAGGCATTGACAGCTTGTTCTACGAGGGGTGCGGTACGGCAACCCTCTACCTGGTGCGCGGGGCCCCGATCATCGACGCCGATTCGGTGCAACTGGTGACGGCGGGTACTGCCACACCCGGGATCGATTACACGGCGTTGCCACCCCTGTTGTACTTCGCTCCCGGACAGGACTCGCTGGCCATTCCGTTGTCGGCATTCCTTGACGGGATCACGGAGGGCCAGGAAAGCATCCAATTGATGGCCATCCATCAAGGCAATTGCGGCATCGACACATCGATGGTGGAACTGTTGATCGACGAGCCCCCACCGATCGACATCATCCTGAGCAATGACACGAACCTGACCTGCAATGACAGTGCACTGGTCACGGCATTGGTGAGCGGCGGCTACGGATCGTACGTGCTCGATTGGGACCAGGGCATCCCGGACGGGTCGGTCAGTGGATGGGTGCATCCATTGCAGACCACGACCTATACGCTCACAGTGATGGACGATTGTGGGGTGGTGACCGCGAGCGAACACGTCACGATCACCGTTCCCATCCCACCGCCACTGGTCGTGACCGCCGTGCCCGACATCGTGGTGCACTGCCCGGAGACGATCGTCACGTTGCAGGCCCAGGTGCAGGGAGGGGATCCCGGCTATACCTATCAGTGGAGCAACGGGTTGGGTGTGGCCAACGCCGCCCAGGTCGCGCCCGCCACCACGCAGAGCTATACGGTGTTCGTGACGGATGCTTGCGGCCGTGATACTTCCGACATGGTCACCGTGACCGTCGACTATGACAGTGTTGCCGTGCGGATCGCGCCGGACACCACCATCTGCATCAACGATACGATCACGCTCCATGCCCTCCCCACGCAGGGCTGGGGAGGGTATACCTATCTCTGGGACAATAGTGGAACGGCGGACAGCCTGCCCATTTGGCCGCAGCACAATGCGATCTATGGAGTGACGGTGACGGATGGTTGCGGGATCTCCGCCTCGGACCAGGCGGGGGTGGGGGTGAACGCCCCGATGGCCGCATTCGCCTGGGACGGGACCATGTGGGTGAACAACTTCCCCATCGCCTTCCTCGATCAAAGCTTCGGTGCCACCAGTTGGTCCTGGGATTTCGGTTGGCCGGGTCTGAACAGCACCGAGCAGTTCCCGCACCCCATCTATCCCGCCCCGGGCCAGTTCGATGTCATGCTCGCCATCATGGACACGCTTGGTTGTCGGGATACGACCTACCGCACGATCGAGGTCCTGCCCGAGTTCGAACTCTACATCCCGAACAGTTTCACACCGAACGGGGATGGCATCAATGATCTGTTCCGACCATCGGTCACCGGTGTCCGGGAATATCAGTTGCGCATATTCGACCGATGGGGCGAGTTGTTGTTCCAGAGCGAGGATCCCTCGGAGCCCTGGGATGGCGTGTTCGCAGGCGCAGTCGTGTCTTCGGGCGTGTATGTGTACCAATACCGGGTGAAGGCCCTGGTGGGTGAGGTGCGGAGCGGCACCGGGACGATCACCGTGCTCCACTGAAGGTCGACCTGACCTGTATATCCTGGCGTGGACTTTTCAAGCCCGAGGCAACATCACGTGGCCGTGGGGTGTCTCTACCCATGGAACACGGCGTATCGAACGCCCATGGCGAACAAGAAGAACAATACCAAGGAAAGACCGGAACGCACCCTTTATGACCTGCGCACCCCCTTGTGGGACAAGTACTATCGGGAAGTGCGCCGCTCGGTGCGGTTCCCCCGCTACTACAAGAAGGTGCTCAATTGGTAGGGAACGGACCGGAGGCGTATCTTTCCTCCCTTCCTTTCCCCGACCATGAAGAACCATCTCTTATTGCTCGCGGTCCTGTGCGTGGGATCCCGGGTCGTGTTCGCCCAAACGGGTGCCAGTTGCGATCAGGCCGTACCCGTAAGCCTGGGGACATACGATGCACCTGCCGACGATTATTGGTACGTGTTCACGGCAGCCGCATCGGGACAGTATACGGCGACCACCTGCGGGTTGAGCAGCTGCGATACCAAGCTCTGGGCTTACGACCACTGCAACGGACTTGTGGTGAACGAGCAGGACCTGAACGCGCTGGCCTATAACGATGACGCCTGTAACCTGCAATCCACGATCACCATGGACCTTGCAGCAGGACAGGTGATCTATATCCGCGTCGGCGATTATCAGAACGCATGCGCCGGGGATACGGTCACCTGGCAATTGACCGCCAATCTGCCACCGCCGCCACCGCAATGCGGCCCGGGCGAGGTGGCCGTGCAAGTGAACATCGTTCCCGACAACTACCCCAATGAGATCAGCTGGGAACTGACCCACGCTGACGGTACGGTGATCATGAGCGGAGGCTCGACCGGTCAGAGCACGTGCGTGGACACCTCCCAATGCCTCATTTTCACCATCCACGATACCTATGGGGACGGGATCTTCGCCCCGGGCGGATATTGGGTCTACTATGATGGGCAGTTGGTGGCCCAGGGGCACGACTACGGCCACGAGGACCGGGTGGAGATGCACTGCCCTCCGGGTTTCAGCTGTGGCACGGGCGAGCTGGTGACGGAGGGGCAGCACACCGCTCCGAACGCCGACTACTGGTACACGTTCGTGCCGCCCGTCAACGGCCTTTACCAGATCACGACCTGCGGTCTTGACGTCTGTGACACGCGCATCTGGGTTTACGACCACTGCACCGATCTGATCTGGGACGACACCAACATCGGTACGCTCACCTACGATGACAACAACGGTGGGTGCGGGCTGCAAGCCCAGGTGAACGCCATGCTCCAAGCGGGGGAGACCTACTACATCCGCATCGGTGATTCGGGCGGAGCCTGTGGTGGACAACCCATCGTCTGGTCGATCGGCTATTCCGGACCCATCAGCGGCTGCACGGATCCGTCGGCCTGCAACTACAACCCGCTCGCTGGAGTGGATGATGGCAGTTGCATTGCCTGGGGATCACCGGATTGCACCATGGGACCCGACCTGGTCGTGCTGAGCAATGATCTGCAGAACTCCCTACAGGCCAGCACGATGGTGGTCAACGCCAATGACTGTTACATCAGTGAAGGATGCCTCACCGGCTTTGGCACCCGGGAGTTGATCCGGTTCACCACACACATCCAGAATATCGGCACCACCGACTATTTCATCGGCAATCCCACGGCCAACCCCGATCAGTTCGTCTGGGGCCCCTGTCACAACCATTGGCACTATCAGGGTTACGCGGAATACCTGCTTTATGACAGCACCGGTCAGCAGATGGCCCAGGGTTTCAAGAACGGTTTCTGTGTGCTCGATCTGGAGTGCAGCAATGGCGGCAGTGCCCAGTTCGGGTGTGGCAACATGGGCATCTCCATGGGTTGCGGGGATATCTACAGCAGCGGCCTGGCCTGCCAGTGGATCGACGTGACGGGGATCCCCGACGGCCGCTACACCCTTGTGGTGCGGACCAATTGGGACAATGACCCCGATGCGCTCGGCCGTTATGAATTGGACCACAACAACAACTGGGCGCAGGCCTGCATCCAGATCAGCCACAATCCGGGCATTGCGGTCACGCTGGACCCCAACTGCACGCCGTACGTGGATTGTCTTGGTGAGATCTACGGCAGCGCCCAATTCGATTGTGAGGGTGTGTGTGCCGGTACGCGGCTGATCGGGGACCTGGATGAGGACCAGGACAATGACTTCGTCGATGCACAGGCCTACGTCGATGGCATCCTTGACGGCAGCTTGCAGGTCGCGCCCTGCACCGATACGGATGATGATGGGGAACTGACCGTGAGCGATGTATCGAACGTGGCACACTGCCAACTCGCCCAGCTGGGGGGGAACACCCAGCAGATCGACGACCTCTGTACGTTCCCTGTTCTTGCCTTTACCGACATCTTCGATACGGTGGCGCTCAGCATCGGATATCTGGACCCGCAGCAGCAATATCTGGACATCTACATCCGCAACCCGAACCACAAGCAGATCGGCTACGAGTTCACCATGAGCGGCCTGACCATCACGGGGGTCGATAACCTCTATAACAACGTGGCTTATCCCATCACGCCGGCGTTCGATGTCACCACGTCGCATGTGATGGGGGTCTCCTTCGTGGACTCGTTGATCGACCGCAACAATGTGTTCGTTCCACTGTGTCGGGTCCACTACGTCGCAGCGGCGCAGACCATTTGCATCGACCAGGTGGTCGACATGGTGAACGAGGTCCACCACAACCCGCTCACATTCCTTCAGGATGCCTGCATCACCATCACCGGCCTGGCGGCCAGGGCCATCGGGAGCGGCGTTTCCGTCTATCCGGATCCCTTCCGATCCACGGCCTGGTTCGTGTATCCGCCCGTCGCCGGCGGTGCGATCGATGTGGAACTGACGGACCTTCAAGGACGTGTGGTCCGCACGCATCATGGTCCTGCCGATGGCCAATTCACGATGGACGGCACAGGGCTCGCGCCAGGAACCTATCTGTATCATGTAAGGGGCAGTGTCACCGCGGAAGGCCGTCTGGTGCACGACCGCTAGGAGTTGCGGACCTGGTGTGATGGGCCGCGTCGGTGGTGATCGTCCGTCATGTCCGCAATGTTGAAAAGTGCCAATGGCCCTCTCGGCACCCCCCAACGTGGGCGCTTAATTTCGCCATCTGTCAAGGTGTGAAAACGACCATCATGCGATCGATAAGACAACTGCATCACCTGACCGCCATGCTCTTGTTCGGTGTGCTCGTCTCGTGCGGAGGCGGGGAGGGGCAAATGGATGAAGGGCAGAAGGCCGACACGCTCACGACCAACCCCGGCCATGGCGGTGGCGTGGTGACATTGGCGGGCAAGCTGTTCAGTATCCCGTCCCCCGCGGAGACCGCGATGCTCCTGCGTCGTTCCGGCGCGGAGTACCGTCCCGCGTTGATGTTCGATCCGGCCAAGGCGGATGTCATTGCCACACGCATGGGGCGTTCGCTCGCCTTGGGTGTTGTCGGAGCGGACCTCGCCTACGCCACCATGAACCAGGACCCGGCGCGTGCAGCGGGCGCGATCAAGGCCATCAGTGACCTTGGCGAACGGTCCGGCATGGGGAACGCGTTCCCCAAGGACCTGTTGGACCGCTGTCGGAAGAACCTCGATCACCAGGACAGCCTGCTCCGTCTCAGTGGTGAGGCCTTTCGCGAAGCGGACCGCTATATGAAGACCAACGAGAGCGATGACCTTTCCGCATTGGTGCTCGCCGGTGGATGGATCGAGTCGCTCCACCTGTCAGCGGAATTCGCACAGGCCGATCCCAAGGGTGAATTGGCCCTGCGCGTGGGCGCCCAGAAGACCACATTGACGAACCTGATCTCCCTGCTGGAGGCCACGGACGAGCAGAAAACTTGTGCGGAACTCTGCGCGGACCTCCGCACGCTCCAGAGCACTTACGCCGACGTGCGGTTGGACTATGCCTATGAGGACCCGGTGACCGATGCGGAGAAGCACGTCACCTACATCAACAGCAACACCCAGGTCTCCATCACTGCTGAGCAGATCAAGGCGATCGCCGGTCAGGTGGCCGCCCTGCGAAACAAGTACCTGATCTGACCATGAGAAACCTCCTGCTCCGGTCCGCTGTGATCGCGGTGTTGCTCTTCGGCGGCCAGGCCCGTGCCCAGAACGTGTGCGACACGATCGCGAGCCTGTGCAGCCAGCATATCACTCAGGAATACATCCCCGATGGCCAGTTCTATCGGGCGTTGCTCTACCAGGATGAGATCGCGGAGTTCGATCTGACCCTCTTCGGCGGCATGACCTATCGGGTGGCCGCGTGCAGCGGTCTTTCGGACGGGAATCTCCTTTTCTCGGTCTTCGACAAGGAGCACCATTTGCTCTTCACCAACCGCGAGCACGACGATCAGCCTTATTGGGACCTGGCCATCGCCAATACCATCGACGTGTCCATCGAGGCCCAGTTGGACACCTCCAAAGCCGGTTCCGGTTGTGCCGTGCTGCTGATCGGTTTCAAGCAGTAGGGGCCTCCCCATAACCTTCACGCGGCCCTCCTCGTTGAAGAGGGCCGTCGCTTTCCGGCACCTACTGTCGGGAACGGACCTTTTCATGAGCGAAAAGATCCTCCAGGCCCTGCTGCGCTTGTTCGCCATCATCGCGAACGCCGACAGGCCCTCCAATGTTGGAGGGCCCACCGGCAGGGGTATCCTCGAACGGTTCCTTCGGCAGCAGTTCAGTGCGGAATTCGTGCAAGCGCATATGGCCGAATTCGACCGGTACGTATCGGACTTCCATGGTGGCGGCGGTTCGGGACGCAGTGGTCGCAAACGGACCTCGCTCAATTCGGTGAAGGTGCTCAAGATCTGCACCCAGGTGAACGAGGAGCTCAACCAACGGCAGAAGTTCGTTGTGCTCATGCATCTGCTGGAGTTCATCCATGTCCAGGAGACCGTGAACGAACAGGAGCTCGAGTTCGTGCGCACGGTGGCCGAGACGTTCAACATCCGGCACGAGGAGTTCGACCGTTGCATGACCTTCGTTGATCACCGGGCCCAGGTGCGCGAGGATGCCACGGACCTGCTCTACATCGATGCGGCGACCGCCGTGGACATGCACAAGGCACGCCACCTGCATGCCCATGGCCTGGACGGAGAGGTGCGGGTCCTGCATGTGCCGAGCGTGGACCTCTACATCGCCCGCTATCTCGGCCAGGACCGTGTGCTGTTGAACGGTCAGCCGATGGGGACCGACCATCATCATGTGCTCTCAAACGGGGCCTCGCTCCGTGCGCCGGATGGTCGACCGATCTACTACAGTGACATCCTGGGATGCTTCGTGAACGAACGCACCCGGCAGCGGATCGTCTTCAAGGCGGAGCGGATCAACTACCACTTTCCCAACGGCCGCGCTGGATTGCACGAGCTGGACCTTGTCGAGACCTCCGGTAAGTTGATCGGCATCATGGGGGGCAGCGGCTCCGGTAAGAGCACGCTGCTCAATGTCCTGAACGGCAATCTGCGCCCCACGGAGGGCCATGTCACTATCAACGGCATAGATGTGCACCGGGAGGCGGACCGCATCCGGGGCGTGATCGGCCATGTCAGCCAGGACGACCTGCTCATCGAGGAGCTCTCCGTCCTTCAGAACCTGTTCTTCAATGCCAAGCTCTGCTTCGGTGATCTGAATGACGAACAGATCGGTGAACGTGTGCTCAAGCTCCTCCATACCCTGGGCCTCTACGATATCAAGGACCTGCGGGTGGGGAGCGTCATGGACAAGACGATCAGTGGTGGCCAGAGAAAGCGGCTCAACATCGCACTTGAACTGATCCGTGAGCCGAGCGTCCTGTTCGTGGACGAGCCGACCTCCGGTCTTTCGTCGCGCGATTCGGAGCACATCATGGACCTCCTGAAGGAGCTCGCCCTGAAAGGAAGGATCGTGTTCGTGGTCATCCATCAACCATCATCGGACATATTCAAGCTGTTCGATCGCCTGCTGTTGATCGATCAGGAGGGCTATCCGGTCTACTACGGGGATCCTGTTGACGCCGTGGTCTATTTCCGACGTGTGACGGGTCAGGTGGATTGTGAAGTGGGCCAGTGTGCTGCCTGTGGCAACGTGAACCCGGAACAGATCTTCAACATCCTCGAGGCACGGTTGGTCGACGAGTACGGCAATGAGACCGACCAACGACGGATCGGTCCGGAAGCATGGAACGAGGTCTTCCGCGCACAGATGGAAGGCCGCATGGCCCAGGTGGTGGAGGAACGCTCGGTGCCCAAAAGCACGTTCAAGGCACCCGGATGGTGGCGCCAGCTGGCCGTGTATTTCAAGCGCGACCTGCTGGCGAAGCTGGCCAATCGCCAGTACGTACTGATCAATCTGTTGGAGGCTCCGGCCCTGGCGTTCATCATGGCCTTTTTCCTGCGCTATCACAAGGTGGCGCACGATGCGGCCGGTGACTATGTGTACCGCACGAACGCCAACATCCCGCAGTACCTGTTCATCGCGGTCATCGTTTCCCTGTTCCTGGGTCTGACGGTAGCCGCGGAGGAGATCATCCGCGACCGCAGGATCCTGCAGCGTGAGAAATTCCTCGCATTGAGCTGGTCCAGTTATCTCACGGGCAAGGTGGGCCTCCTCTTCATGATCTCGGCCGTGCAATCATTGCTGTTCGTGGTCGTCGGCAATTCCATCCTGGGGATAAAGGGCATGGGCCTCGTGCATTGGGCGGTCCTTTTCAGTACGAGCTGCTTCGCCAATGTGCTTGGTCTCAACGTGAGCGCCAGTTTCAATTCGGCCAAGGTGATCTACATCCTCATCCCCGTACTGATCATTCCCCAGCTGCTCTTCAGTGGGATCATCGTCAAGTTCGACAAGCTCCACCCACTGTTCGCGTCCGAGAAGCAGGTGCCGTGGATCGGGAACATCATGGCCAGTCGATGGGCCTACGAAGCCTTGGCGGTGACCCAGTTCAAGGACAATGCCTACGAGAGGATCTTCTTCCCCTACGACCAGCGCATGCGCACCGCGAACTGGAAGAAGGACCTCTGGGTACACGAGATCCAACAGCGGGTCGACCGGATCGAACGCACCTTGAAGGGCCGGGAGAACGGATCCGACCTGGCCTATGATCTGACCCTGGTCAGGAACGAGCTCGCACGCGAGGCCAGGTCCCTGGAGGGATTCAGCGCGTTGCCGCCCGAGCGACTGATGCCCGCCACCGTGAACGACAGTGCGCTCATGGTCGTTCGCCACGACCTGAACGTGCTTACCGGGCACTATCGCAGTGCCTACAAGAAGGCCGAACAGGAGAAGGAACGGATCATCGCGAGCATGACCGGCACACCTCGATCCAGGCGGACCTATTTCCGATTGTTGGACGACCATCGCAACGATGATCTTGCCGAAGTGGTGACCAACAAGAACGACCTTGACATGATCACCGATGCGGACGGCGAACTGGTCCAGAAGAGCGATCCGATCTACGTGGAACCCAAGGGGCGCGGTCTTTTCGGTGCGCAATTCTATGCGCCGGCGAAGTACATCGCCAGCGTGCGCATCCCCACCCTTTGGGCGAACATCCTGGTGCTTTGGGGAATGTCGCTGTTGCTGGGCGCGGCCCTGCGTTCCGAGCTGTTCCTGAAGGTGATGGCGCTTACCCGTGGAGTATCAAGGTGGGACCGCTGGCGCAGGTGATGGAGCGGTCCGGGCAGCGTGGGCCGCCGATCACTTGTCGTCCACCTCCTCGATCTGGATCATCTTGAAGGGGATGTTGATGATCGCCTGGTAGTCCTCGCCGGCCTCCAGCATGTCCTCGTCATCCTCCTCATAGTGCCAGTGGATCACGACCTCACGACCGTTCGCCCGGATGGCCTCCAGCTTCTTGAAAAGGTCCAGGATGCATTTGGACGAACTGGTGTTGAAGTACTCCAACTGCACATGGAGCACGGTGCGCGGTTGGGCCGAGCGGGCATACCCATCGACCCACTCGATCAACGGTCCGTAGAAGTCGATGGAGTTCTCCGGTATGGACCGTCCGCGCAGGTCCAGCTTGCCGGTGGTGGGGTCGAGGTCGACCTGGGGTGTTTTCGAGGTGCCTTCGATATGGAGGGGGGACATGGCGGCGGTCAATTGGTCACGTTCACGTTGAGGCTGAAGAAGGTGCTATCGGTATCGAACGGCACGAACCCATATTCGAGCTTGTTGCCACTGCGCCGTGCGATATCGATGATCCCGAGACCCCCCCCACCGCTTTCGGTGTAGCGGCCATCGGCGAGGGTCTCCTTGTACAGGTCCCGAAGTTGTTGATGGTCGAGCGCATTGATATGGTCGAGCCGGGCGCGCATCGCATCCACGTCGGTACCGGCTATGAAATTGCCGGTCAGCACGGAATAACCGTCATCCTGATGCACGATCATCACCACGCCATGCGGGTCCTTGGTCGGGACCGGGTGGCCCTTGGAGAGCACAAGATTGGCATTGTGGTGAAAGAGGTTCTGCAGGCATTCCATAACGACGTTGAACACTCGTTTCCGGACGCGCGGGTCCTCTTCAATGGACCTCATCTTCCGTTCCACCAGTCCGAGCAGGGCCGTAATGAGCTCCTCGGAGAGGAGGCCCTTGAAGGAGAGCATGACACGCTGCCGCTCCAGTTCATCATAGAGATCATAGATGCGATCGAGCATGGCGGTCACGTTCCTTCAACACCAGGGTCCTCTGCAAATGTGGTCCGTCATGAAAGGGAAGGCGGGCCTGCCGGCGGGCTAGTTATCCACGGTTTTGTCAACCTGGGGTCCCCAGGTCGCAGGCGGCTATCGATTACTTTGGCGCCATTCGCCCATGACCTGGTACAAGGAATGGTTCGGGACCCGCTATTACGCGCTGCTCTATGGTCATCGTGATGAAGCTGAGGCAAAGCGTTGGGTGGACGTCATTTTGGAGCGGACAGGGACCTCCCCCGGTGCACGTGTCATAGATGTGGCCTGTGGCCGGGGGCGTCATGCACTTTGGTTCGAGCGGGCGGGCATGCGTGTCGAGGGGATCGACATCAGTGCGACGAACATCGCCGATGCAAGCAGGCTGGTCCCCAAAGGACATTTCCGGGTGCACGACATGCGCGAACCGTTCGGTGAGAGCACGTGCGACCTCGTCGTGAGCCTCTTTACGAGCCTGGGTTATTTCGAGGACCTGCGCGACGACCAACGCGCGATCGATTCATGCGTGCGCGCCCTGCGGCCGGGAGGATGGTTCGTCCTTGATTTCATGAACACGCAACGCATGCTGGCCCAACTGGTACCACATGAGGAACTGTCACGTGGAGGGGTTCATTTCCGCATCGCCCGGGAAGCGCGTGATGGTCACATCGTGAAGACGATCGAGGTGGATGACGGGGGTAGCAAGCACCGCTTTGAGGAAAGGGTGCAGGCCATCCTGCCCGAGCAATTGGAGGCCATGGTGCTTCGTGCGGGTGCCACTGTCCGTGACCGAACCGACGGCCCCGATCCCAAGCCCTTCGATCCGGAGCGGTCGGAACGCCTCGTGCTCTGGGTGCAACGATCCGATGCATGATCACCACGATCGCCCTGCTTTACTTCCTGGTGCCCCTGTGCGCGGGGGCGGTCATGCGGACCTGGCGGCCGGGGGCGCAATGGTCGCGCCTCCTGCTGTCGTTCGGAGGAGCCTTCCTGCTGGGCATCGCCGTGATGCACATGTTGCCGGACCTCTATGCCGATGGTGGTCCAGGGATCGGCATCTGGCTTTTGGGCGGCTTCGTCATGCAGGTGCTGCTGGAGTTCTTCAGCCGCGGCATTGAACACGGCCATCAGCATCTTCCGGCCGGGCGCACATTGCCGGCCATGACCTTGCTGAGCCTGTGCCTGCATGCGTTCGTTGAGGCCGTTCCGTTCGCTGACCCCGGCGTGGCGTTGGATCTTCCTTTCGTGGCCGGCGTGCTGCTGCACAAGGTGCCCATGGCATTGGCGCTCGCCGCCGTGATCGATCGCGCCGACACACCCGCACATCTGGCCTGGTCCTATCTGTTCCTGTTCGCCATTTCCGCGCCGATCGGCATCGGGGTCGGCCTGCTGTTGGCCGATGACGCGGCCCAGGGCCTGCTGCCCGCGCTCGCCCTGGCCATTGGCATGCTGCTGCACATCAGCACCACGATCATCTTCGAGAGCGCACCCGAGCATCGGTTCCATGGTCAGCGTTTCCTCGCCGTGCTCGCCGGTGTCGCACTGGCCCTGATCGCATTGCACTGATCCCTATGGACGCACAATGATCGGTCCCGTTCGACGTATTAGCTTTGTGATACAAAGTACTTTGAACAATGGTCGATCGTGGGCATCTGAACGAGCTGGCACGGATCCGCGGCCTGATGGACCGGAGTTCGCGGTTCCTCTCGCTGAGCGGCTGGAGCGGGATCATCGCAGGAGTCGCCGCACTGTTGGGCGCGGTCGCCGCGCGGGCGCACTATCTTTCCATCGGTCCCGGTGTTCCAACGCACGATGCTTGGCGCGAGGCGTCCGGCCTGATGGAACGGCTCGGTGCACCGGAGTATTCGGCCCACCTGCGTTTTCTGATCGCCGATGCGGTGCTCGTTCTGCTGGTCACATTGATCGGGGCCTGGTGGACCACGCGGCGACGCGGTCGGCGGATCGGCCAGCCACTTTGGGACGCGAGCGGGAAACGACTTGCGCTGAACCTCGCCATTCCCCTCCTGACGGGCGGGGGATTCAGCCTCGCCCTGCTCTGGCACGATCTGGTCTTCCTCATACCACCTTCCACATTGATCTTCTATGGCCTGGCCTTGCTAAATGCATCGAAGTACACGCTCGACGAGGTCCGATGGCTTGGACTGTGCGAACTGTTTCTGGGTCTTGTCGCCTGCTTTCGTCCGGATGCCGGGCTGCTCTTCTGGGCGATCGGCTTCGGGGTGCTCCACATCGTGTACGGTGCAATGATGTACCTGCGCCACGAAAGGGCATGATAAACAGGCTCGACAAGGTGTTCGAGAGCCGGGTCCGGCTGGGCATCATGGCCGTGCTCGTGGTCAACCGTTGGGTGGACCATGGCACCTTGAAGGAGCTTCTGGACGTGACCGATGGGAACCTTGCCGGTCATCTCTCCGTCCTGGAACGGGCCGGCTACGTGGAAAGCCGGAAACGGTTCGTCGGAAAAAGACCGAATACCAGCTACCGTTCCACTTCCGTTGGAGCAAAGGCCTTTCGCACCCACATCGATGCGATCGGCCGATTGATCGACCCAAGACCCCGCCCATGAACATGCCTGTCGCCATTGCCCGATCGCGCTTCGCGCGTTGGTCCGTGCTGCTCACCATCACCGTCCCGGCGTTGTTGTTCGACCGGTTGTTCTGGCAACAGGGCATGGGTGTTGACATCCTCCTGTTCAGCGTCCTGATCATCGGAATGCATTTCATCCGCTTTGGATGGAGTAGTGCGTCCGTCCCTTCACGGGTCCTGGCTGTCGGCACCTTCATCGCGTCGGCAATGGTGGTGGTGCACGACAGCGTCGCGGCGATCCTGGCGGCCTGGAGTTCATTGTTCCTGTTCGCGGCCATGGTGCAGCGCCCCTCCCTGCGTTCACCGATGAGCGGAATGGGCGAGTGGGTGATGAACGTGTCACGTGTGCCGTCCAGCGTATTGACCGCCTTGAACGAGGCTCTTGAGGGAAGACCCTCGACCGCCAGCGGATGGCGTTGGCTGAGGCTCTCGGTCCTCCCGGTACTTGCGCTCCTTATCTACGTGCGCATCTATCGATCCGCGAACCCGCGGTTCGATGCGCTCACGGCCGGTATTTTCGACCGGATCGGCGCCTGGTCGACCTACTTGTTCGATGAGGTACTTACAGCGCATGCCTTCTTTCTGCTCCTCGCGATCTACTTGAGCGCAGCGTTGCTCCGTCGGCATACGACACCGCTCATCGAACGTTGGGAGGCGGCACATCCCGATACCCTGCTGCGTCGTCGGGTCCGACGCCTCCGCTGGCTTGCTCCGTCCTCCATGTTCCCTCTGGAGCGGGAGCGACAGCGCGGGGTCCTGCTCCTGATCGGTATGAACGCACTCCTCCTCGTGGTCAACATCGTTGATATCGACTGGTTGTGGTTCGGATTCACCGTGCCACCGGACTTCAGTCTGAAGCAGTTCGTGCATGAAGGCACTTGGCTGCTCATCTTGAGCATCCTGTTGAGCATGATCATCCTGTTCCATCTGTTCCGGGGCAACCAGAATTTCCATCCCAAGGCGGGATCCCTTCGCATCCTGGCGCTGGCATGGGTGGCCCAGAACTTCCTGCTCGGCATCTCCGTGTTCCTGCGCAACTACCACTACATCGAATTCCACGGGCTCGCCTACAAGCGCATCGGGGTGATCGTGTTCCTAGCGCTGGTGCTCGTGGGTCTGATCACACTGTTCCGGAAGATCCAGCGAAGGTGGTCGGTCTTCCATGTATTGCGGGTGAACGCCTGGGCGGCCTATGCCATGCTCCTGGCCCTGAGCCTTGTCGATTGGGACGGCCTGATCGTGCGCTACAACCTGGACCATTGGAACCCGGGCCAGATCGACGTGGACAACTATCTGCGCATGAGCGACAAGGTGCTCCCGCAGGTCTATGCCGGCCTGCCCGAGATCGATGCGCAGATCGCGAAACATCGAACGAACGTGGTCCGTTGGGTGCATCACCTGGATCCGCAGGTGTTCCGAGAGGACCTGGATCGTCAGCGACGTGCATTCCTCGACCGCCACGCGCACAAGGAATGGCCAAGTTGGAACTGGGCCGATGAACGGACCTTCCAGCGCTTGCATGAAATGGGTCTGGACCATGACGACCGTTGACAGGAACGATCTCCGCTTCATTCGAGCGATGCTCCTGCTGACCATGGCCGGCCTGCTGCTGTTCGGGATCACGGCCGTGCCATTGGTGAGCGGCACGGCCTGGCTCGTCTCGGTGACATCGGACCTCGGAAGCCCCATCGCGCAATGGGCGCAACGCGTGCATGAGGCCGTGACGGATGTGGACGATCACTACCCCTTTCTCTTTTACGGGACCGACTGGCTGGCCTTCGCACACGTCGTGATCGCGTTGGCCTTTGTCGGTCCCTATCGCGATCCCTGTCGCAACCGATGGGTGATCGTGTGGGGGATCTGGATGTGCGTGTTGGTGCTGCCCATGGCCTTCCTTTGGGCGCCGGTCCGTGGGATCCCGTTCTTCTGGCGATGCGTGGACGGTGCGTTCGGCGTGGTCGGCATGGTCCCATTGTGGCTTGCCCTGCGAAGGGTGGATCGCTTCAGGACCTCTTCGCAATGATCGCAAGGGAATGGTCGGAACCCGCACGCATGGGCCTGGTCCCGGGCTTGGCGGCGGTGCTTGCCTTTGCACCGGAAGGATACGTTGTCCTGGTCGGTGATGGGCTGACCGCTGAACAGCGGACGATCGCGATCCCCGGGTCCGATCATCGCGGCTTGGTGGTCGAACGTAACGTGCCATGAGACAGCCAAGGACATGGTCCGTTCTGATGCCGTGGATGGTCTTGTTCGCCATCGCCATGGCCTGGTTGGAGTCCGCGGTCGTCGTGTACCTGCGGGAATTGTATTACCCGGACGGGTTCCGGTTCCCACTGGTGCCGATCGGTCCGCGGGTGGCCTGGATCGAACTCGGGAGGGAGGCGGCCACCCTCGTGATGTTGTTCGCTCCTGGTGCGTTGGTCGCCCGACGCAGGCTGCTGCGCTTTGCCTGGTTCTGTGTCCTGTTCGGCGTCTGGGACCTGTTCTACTATATCTGGTTGAAGGCATTTCTCGACTGGCCGACCGACCTGCTCACGCCGGATATCCTATTTCTGATCCCAACGCCATGGGTGGGGCCGGTGCTGGCACCCTGTATCGTGGCGCTGGGTCTGATCGGTCTGGGGACCATCCTTTTGCAGAGGGCTGGATCCGATCCGTCATTCACCATCGGCACCATGCCCTGGATCGGGTTGTTGATCGGTGCACTCACGATCCTGGGCTCGTTCCTTGTGGGCCCTGTGCAGCATCTCTTGAGCGCAGGCTTCGGTCTCTGGTCCATCGATCCCGGCAATGGGAGCGGGCTGGGCGCGATGGGGACCTACGTGCCCGGACCGTTCCCCTGGTGGGAGTTCCTGCTCGGGTGTTCGTTCGCTGGAGCAGGGATCTTCAGCCTGGTCCGCTCCAGTGGTCCCCGTTCATCCCATTGACCGGTCGATACGGTACGGTCAGGTCGCCGCACCGAACCCGATCTGCCCGCTCAGGCTTCTGCCTTTTGGTACCATGGCCGTGTCATGGCCCATGGTCCGCACTGCTTCTGCGGCCACACGTATGGAGTTGTTCACGCTGCGCTCGTCCGGATAGACATGGGCCATGTTGGCCAGGAAAAGGCCGGGCAGCGAAGTGCGGCAGGGGGGCACTTTTTCAGAGAAACGTAGGTCGCAGATGGTGGCGGCCGTACGGGTGCGGAACAAGTGGAACGCATGCACCTGATCGCGCTTGAATCCGGGATGGAGCCGCTCCACACCGCTCAGGAAGAGCTCCCGCAGCTTTGGCTCGTCCATGTTGGCGATATCCTCCTCGGGAGCGAAATAGCGGGATAGGTAGGCGATGTGACGACCACCATAATTCTCGGGTCTGATGAAAAGTGTTTGTTCGATCACTCCACCGAACGGGTAGCCAGGATCGGCCACATTGAGCCAATAGTGCTGTCCCAGGGGGCGGTCCATTTCAAGGATGCCGCACACCGCACCGAAATAGCCGATGCGGCGAAGGTCCTTCGCCAACTCAAGGATCCCGGCGTGCTCAAGGACCGGGGCCAGATGGATGGTCGGCATCGTTGCAAGGAACACCTCGTCGGTGAAGGTCCCTTTCGGGGTGTGCACGGCATGCATGCGGCCATCACGAAGCTCGATCCGTTCCACCGGCGCCTCCGCGATCATCTCGACACCTCTCCGGGCAAGGTCCTCCATCAGGCGGTCGAGAAGCATCTGCAGACTTCCCTTCAGATAGCCGAGAAGTTCCTCCCCTGATCTGCGTGAGCGCATGCGTTGGGAGAGCCGCCCCATCATCCATGCGATCGGGACCTGATCGTGGTAGGGCCCGAACTTGATCTCGAGCATGGGCCGCCACAGGGCATCGGTCACATTCTTGCCCGCGTACTTTCGGAACCAGTCGAGTGCGGCCTCATCCTCCCCGCTCCGCCAGTCACCAAATAGGCCGAGATAGAGGCTCGTGGCGGCAAAACGGGCCCGACCCACCCAGCTCATCGGGGTGAAACGGAGCACGTCCATCGGGCTGTTGAAGTCGTAGGCATGACCGTCGCGATGAACGCCCATGGATGTCTTCCGGAATACCACCTCCTCCTGCAGGCCCAGCTCGTTCAGCAACCAGTTGATCTCCGCGTCGTGGGTGAAGAAATGGTGGTAGAAGTGCTCGAGCCTGCCACCACCCACGGAAAAGGTGTTGAGCAGCCCACCGAACTTGTCCGAGCCTTCGACCACACGCACGTGCACACCGTTCCGGGCCAGCAGATATGCGGAGGCCAGTCCAGTGATGCCGCCTCCCAGTATGGTCACGGAACGTTCTTTCATGGTGCGGTCTCGATCTTGGTGTGTGCCATCTTGGCGATATCCCAGCCGTGGCGCGATGCAAGCAAAAGGCCGATCACGGTGATGGGGATGAACTGACAGGCGTGGATGACCACGCTTGCTGCAAGTCCTTGTTCCCGCGAAAGGTGCAACGCCTCGAAGGCCAACATGCCGCAGGCTTGGAAAACCCCGATATAGCCCGGTGCCGATGGGAGCAGGATCCCCAGGTTCACCACCGCAAGCATGAAATAGCCGACCCGAAAGGGATCGTCCACCCCGAACTGTCCCACCACCAGTGCGAACACGGCACCCTCGCAAAGCCACACCATGGCCGTCAGGACCACGGTCCCCACGGCCCTGCGCCCATCGCGAAAGAACGCCAGGGCGTCCAGCATGCGGTCCATCGGGCCATGGACCCGGTCCGGCAGGATGCGACCGAGCGATCGCATGACCCAGCGGCCGGCATAGGCCAGAGCGACCAGGCAGACGATGGCGATCATGAACAATGCGCTTCCGACCTTGAGCAGGGTGGAGATGGTCGGGGTCCCGGCGATATGCCCCTGGTGCATCGACCAGGTCACCGTGGTTCCGAGCACGAGCACCACGAACAGGCCATCGAGGATGCGTTCGGCGAGCAAAGACGCCAGCGCCGTGGAACGTGGCACGCCGGTGGAGCGATGCAGGACGAGCACGCGCACCACCTCACCCAAACGCAGGGGCAGCACATTGTTGGCGGCAAAGCCCATCACCTGGGCCTCACCCGTACGTTCCGGTGTCAGACGTGCGTCGGCCTCCTTGCGGAGCATGATGCGGTTCCGATAGGCGCGCGGTAGGAAGGAGAGGAGATAGAGCGTCACTGCGCCGAACGGGGTCCAGAGCGGCACACCGGCAAGGGCCGAACCGAGCTCGTTCCAGGCGATGCCCCGCAAGGCCCAATACAAGGCCCCGGCGCTGATCGCCAGACCAAGGAATACCAGCAGCCTTCGAACGTTCACCGGGGCGGAGCTTTGGGCTCAAGGCCGTTCGCTTCCCGTACGATCCAAACCGGTCGTTGCTTGACCTCGTCGAAGATGCGGATGAGATATTCGCCGATGATCCCCAGGAAGATCAACTGAACACCACCCATGAACAGGATCGCGATGACGTTCGTTGCGTAGCCAGGGACGGGCGCCAGGCCGATCCGATCGAAGAAGCCGCTGAATATGCGTTGGAAGAAGGTGAACAGGATGCCGAGCACGGCCAGTGCCGACACGATGAACCCGAATTGCGATGCCATCTTCAACGGCAGACCGGAGAACGAGATCATACCGTCCAGGGCCAGTTTGATCAGCTTGGAAGGGGTGTATTTGGGGACACCCGCTGCCCGGCCCTGCCGCTCGTACGGGATCGCCACCTGCTTGAAGCCTGCCCAGGCGCGCAGACCGCGAACGAACCGATTGCGTTCCGGAAAGTTGTTCAACGTGTTCACCATGCGTCGGCTCATCAGGCAGAAATCGCCGGAGTCCAGAGGGATCTCGAACGGCACGACACGGGCCATCAATCGATAGAACGCCCAGTAGCTGAAGCGCTTGATCAACCCCTCCTTCCGCTTTTTCCGGACGCCATAGATCACGTCGAACCCTTCCTCCCACTTCGCGATGAAGCGGTGGAGTTCTTCGGGGGGGTCCTGCAGGTCGGCATCGATGATGAAGACCGCATCGCCCTGTGCGTGGTATAGACCGGCGGAAACGGCCGCCTGGTGCCCGAAGTTCCGTGAAAAGGAGATCGATCGCCATCGCGGATCCTCTGCCTGAAAACGGCACAACATCTCCCAGGTCGTGTCCCGGGACCCATCATCCACAGCGACAACCTCCCAGTCATATCCCCACTTTTCGCAAGCGTTGGTGAGCCTTTCCCGGAGGGCCTCCAGGACCTCCTGTTCGTTGTAGCAAGGCACAACGACACTGATCAGTTTGCTCATGGCGTACCTGTATTGTCGGCCGTACGTTCCCAGATCGTGAATGCCTGAAGCCGGCCCGTCACGGTGAATCCGCTTGCGGTCAGCCGGTCCCTGATCCGGCCCGATGGGTCCACCAGGTCCGGTTTGGTCAGGATCACAAGCTCATCGCCCTTCAGGTCGGGTGGGCCGTCGGTCCCGGCCAGGTCCACCAGGTCCCCACCCGCATCGAAGAGGCCGTAGTATCCGGCGGTCCGATGGTCGGCCGCCCAAAGGACGGTTCTCCCGTTCTCCAAGGCGGTCTTCGCCATGCCTACTGCATCGCGGTAGTCGTCCTTTTTATGGCGATCCGCGAAGCGCAACATGATGGCGCTGACCACACCAATGGTCACCGCTGCCCATCCGATCCAGGCCAGGTGACGGATCGGGCGATGGTCCGCAATACGGGGGGAAAGCGTGCGGGACAGACCGAGGGCGAATACGACGGACAACGGGGCCAGGTGTCGTCCCAGAAGCCGGAAATCCTTCAGAAAGATGAGGGAACAGAGCACCAACATCGGCAGCCCGATACCGACGAGCACGGCCCATAGGCGGTTGCGACCCGCCGACCGGACCAGTGACCAGGCCCCGGCCGCATAGGCGGCCATCAAGACCAGCGCGGCAGGTGTGAGGAGCCAGGCATGGGCCAGTGCTGAAGCGGGGTCCTCGCGCAATTCGATCCGGCCGGGACCCAACCCCATCAATCCGATGAGCTCATAGGCGGAGGCACCAAGGCTCCTGAGCAGGCCACCGCCCATGGACGCGGCAGCCTGTCCGAGGAGCAGGGAGCGCAGATAGAACCATCCCAGAAAGGCCAGGATGGGTGCCGCCCAGGCCAGGTCGGACCAGAACCGGCTTTTGCGCAGGCGACCGGGGTCGTCCACCACCACATAGGCCAACACCCCCATCACCCAGACCACTCCGGTCAGGCTGGATGAACAGAGGAGGATGGAGCCGGCCAGCACCCATCGCCAGCCGATGCGTGCATCCTCATCCATGCGCAACAGACCTTCCAGGGTGATCGCGGCCGCGGCGATCTGCATCATGTAAGGCCGTAGTTCGTTCAGATAATAGAGCAGGAAGGGAGAGCTCAGCAATGCCACCCACACCATGGGCCGCCGGCGCAGCGCGAGCACCGTCACGAACAACCAGACCAGATTGCTGGCGCGCAACGCGATCTCACTGGTGCCCACCGTTTTGGCCCATAGCCAGGCGAAGAACATGTATCCGGGCATCTGTGCATCGGACCCGCCTTCCGAGATCAGCGCATGGTACCAGGAGGTGATCGTGGGTCGCAGAGCCTTGTAGGCCGTGTTCCCCTCATCGATCCACAGGCTGTCGTTGCTGATGAAGGCCAGTCCTATTGCGGCCGTGACCACCAGCAGCAGGGCCAGCGGAAGCCGACCACCTTTGGCTTGCATCGGCCTTGTCATCATCCAGTGGCCCGGACAAAGAAAAACAAATGGGGAAAGGCGCTGTTCGCACGACGCGATATCGTTCCGAGCGTCGGAGTGACCATTGAACGGGCCATGGGCCGGAGGGGTCCCTGCGCGCAGCGGTGATGGTCATCGAACAACATGGTCGCTTCATACGCAACACTCCGCCATTGGTTGCCTCCCACATGGTCGGAATTGCATCACTGGCATATCAATTCCAGCGGTTGGCTTGGCACGTTCATCCCCATGATGGGTGGCGCCCTACTTGCGCTGCGACCGCCGTTGGTCGTACTCTTGCAGTAGCCTACATGGCGCTGTCCCGTGCCACGGGCGCACCAATGGACACCCCGAAGATCACCTCACTGCAACACTTGGAGTAACACGCAACGGACAACCTCGTACAAGCCATGCGTCTACTCCTATGGATCCCCGATCGAAAATGGTAGCCGAAACGCGTCTATTCCTCCGTCTAGGACTCCTGTCCTTCATCGGCTTCGTGTTCTATTACGCCCATTTGTTCTTTGGGCTACTGGACAACGCCTTCTTGTTCAAGGCATTGGCGATCACGTTCCTATTGGCCACCGTGCCTCTTCCGATCATCGCCGTCAACAACAAGAAGCTGTTCCCTGAGCTCAAAGGTAGCGGGAAGACGGTGCTCACACTGGCCTCGTTGCTGCTGCTGACGCATCACTTCCTGATGACCTTCATTTTCGTCCTCTTTCTCCAGGGCGAGCGGGTCTTCTAGGGCGAGCAAGGAACACCAGCGGTTGCCGGGTGCCCAGAGGCATCTGGCAGGAGCCGTTCGGCCTTCCACGAGCGATCTGCCCGTGCTGTGGTGAAACTTCGGCCCGGGATCTGCGTTAGAATGTGGACCAGCCCCGTAAGGTTGGATGACACCAGGCCCCGTAAGGCCTACGAACTGCCTGATGAGGGGACGATCGCCCTGAGGCGCCAGAAGTCCCGCCTGGCCCGTAAGCCGGCATCAGGAAAAGAACGAAGCACGCCCCGTAAGGCGTGCTTCCTTCATTTCACAGGTCCGTCAGGCATGTCCATCCGGCGCCTTGCGGTCATGCACCAGGTGAGTTCGTTCAGCAACCGGTCCGATCGTGCCCCCCAGGTTGTGCGATCGGCAGGCTTCCCGGCCTCGTCAAAGGCCTCCTGCACATGGGGCACGGGCATCATGGTCGGGACGGTCCACGCCCGCATCTTCCAGAGCGTGAATTGCAAGGAGGTGATCACCTGGGTGCCACCGAACGAACCATCAGAGGCCGTCACGATCGCCACGGGTTTCCGATGCCATTCATCGTAGAGCAGGTCCACGACGTTCTTCAGGGCCGCAGGGTAACCGCCATTGTATTCCGGGGTGACGATGATGACGCCGTCCGCCTTGCCGATCGAGCTTGAAAGGTCCTTCGCCACCGCCGGTGGATCCGTCATGAATCTCAGCCGCTCATGGAACAGGGGCAGGTCAAGGGCATTGAGGTCAAGGACCGTCGCGCGATCACGACCCGGTTCCTCGATGCGGTCGCGCAGGTAGAGCGCCACCCGATGACTGTTCCGTCCTTGACGGATGCTCGCGGAAAGGATGCGAATATCGAATTCCATGGGTCCTTTGGTCGGTGGTTCGTGAACTGAAAGGGTCCACGTCAAAACTAGGACCGAGGGGCACGGTCACCGGTCCGGCCATCAGTGAATGATCAGGATACGATGAACGGGCAGCCCTGCCGATCGAAGGAGATAAATACCGGCGGGAAGATCGCTCGTGATGATCGTCATGCGTGGACCGTTCCCGGTCAAGCGATGCATGGTGCGCCCCGTCACATCCGTCAATTGCAGGTCGCGGATCGCGCTCCCATCGCGCCGCTCGATCTCGATCGCATCGGAGGTGGTGCGCACCAACAGGGGGTCCATGGCTTCCGGACCGGCGATCGCATTGACGTTGTTGCAGGCGGAATAGAATGGTACGTCCAAGGTGTTCGGACCACCGTTCTGGACATAGGAGGCCCCCAGGACATCACCCCCGAAGAATGGTCGATCGGTCACGCCGAACTGGATCTGACCTCCCGGAGCCGTCGGCGTTGATGATACCTGCAATTGGTAGTATCCTGGCGGGAGACAGAGGCTGTCGGTACCCATTTGGGCGAGCGTGTCCATGACGATCTCGCCGTTCCCGACCGGTTGACCGTTCGCGAGCATCGTCCAATCGAACGTGGCATTCACCAGTGCTCCTCCCGTATTGGTGATGTTCACATACACCATGCTGCAGGGTGGAGGGGGGCAGAGGTCGGTGTTGACCGGGAACGTGCATGCGTGGAACTGGGTGAACCCGGTCCAAAGCTCGAGCGTGCCGGTGATGGCCCCGGACCCGATACCGGACCCGATCACCAGGACATGGTCTTGGGTCCCTCCGATACCGAAGAAGTTCACGGTCTCCACGGCGATCGTATCGTGGTTCGCGTCGAACAGGATGAAGCTCGGGTAGTCGAACAGTTCGGAACTGTTGTTCTGCACCGTGGCGACGAGTTGGTCCATGTGGAATGCGGCATACTGAATGGACAGGATCCACAGGCTGTCGCATGCCGGCCAGCTACCACCGTCCACGTTCAGGAGATGGTCACCGTTCGCGGCATTGTCGGATACGTTCGTTCCATTGATGGAGACCTGGTACCCACCAGCGGGCAGCATGCCCACGGCGATCACTTCATCATGCGGCACGAGAACGGCAAGCCCGCCCGGGTCGGCTGCGGTGATATCGATCTGCAACACACCACCGAACACCTGCGCAGCCGCGCTGACGATATAGGCCCCTGTGCTGCTCAGGTCACCGTGCAGGGTGATCGCGATCACGTCCTGGGCGGTGGGTGATACCGGGTCCACATCGATCCCGTTGATGTAATAATAGGTCTGGGCGGAGGTACAGAGCGGCAGGAGCACTGCAATGGCGAAATGGTTGCGCATGGTCTTGGACGGTGTGGTTCGCTGGTACGAGGACGGTCGTTGGGCCCATACCGCTGCCCGGCCCCGTTCACCGCGGGGCTCAGCTCTTCATGTTCTCATATTGGAGAGGCACATCGAAGCCGCTCTCCTTGCAGAGCGCGATCACGCTCTGCAGGTCATCGATCTTCTTCCCGTTCACGCGTACCATGTCGTCCATGATCTGTGGCTGCACCTTCAGGCCGCTGTCCTTGATCGCTTTCACGATCTTCTTCGCTGTCTCGCGCTCGATCCCCTGGCGCACCTTGATGGTACGCACCACCTGCTTGCCGCTGGGTTGGGGCTCACCCCCCAGGTCGAAGGCCTTCAGGTCGATGTGCTGTTTGGTGCTGCGCTCCAGAAGTATCTTCTCGATGGCCTCCATCTTCATCGTGTCCTCCGTGCTCAATTTGATGAGCAGCGCCTTCTTGTCAAGATCGATGGAACTGTTCGATCCCCGGAGGTCATAGCGCGTCTCCACCTCACGTTTCGCCGTGTTCACGGCATTGTCCAGGGTCTGCAGGTCGATCTTGGATACGATGTCGAAGCTGGGCATACCGGATGTGCTTTGATGCCGAAGCTAAGGATCATGCATCGTCCGGTGGTCCAAAGAAGAAGGGGCGTTCATGAACGCCCCTTCACACCGGATGGATGATCGGTCACATGGTTCCCGATCCAGCCCTATTCTCCTTCTCCTGATGCATCTTCATGCACTCCTCACTGCAGACATGACCTTTTTCGCCGTGAGCGTACACATGATGCCCGGCCTTTTTGCAGGCGTCGGTGCATACATGTTCGCGCATGCCTTCCTCGCCATGCATCTTCATGCATTCCTCACTGCAGACATGGCCTTTTTCGCCATGGGCATAGACATGATGCCCGGCCTGCTTGCAGGCATCTGTGCAGACATGCTCCTTCAAGGGTGCCTGCATGGCCTCCTTGTCCTTGGAGGAGGCACCTTCCTGGGCCCGGATCGACGTGGTTCCGACCAGGAGCGCTGCGATGATCAAAGCTCTTTTCATGGGTGGTGGGAATGGTTGATGGGTGAAGGTACGATCACCTGGGTCCAAGTGCCTTATTTCCTGTCCGGTTCGAATTCCAGGACCACGGAGTTCATGCAGAAGCGCTTCCCGGTTGGCGGAGGACCATCATCGAACACATGGCCGAGATGGGAGCCGCAGCGTCCGCAGAGCACCTCGGTCCGGTCCATTCCATAGCTCGTGTCCCGCTGGTACCTCACACTGTTGGGACGGATCGCTTCAAAGAAGCTGGGCCAACCGCAGCTGCTGCCGAATTTGGCATCGGACCGGAACAAAGGATTGCCACATACGGCGCAGTAGTAGGTCCCCAGACCCTCGAAATCCCAGTATCTCCCGGTAAAGGCCCGCTCGGTCCCCTTCTCTCGGGCTATCCAATAGACGCTATCGGGAAGCACCTTCTTCCATTCGGCGTCACTTACGTGCAGAATGGTCGTGTCCGTGCGGGAATAGTAGGGATTTGCGGGATGTTGTTCCATGGGAAGATCGGATCGTGCTGATCCCTGGCCCCCGATGCCGCAGGCCAAGAGGAGCGCGGAACTGCTGATCAAGAAGACCGACGCGCGACGGCAGGTCCCAGATCCCCAGCACATATTCGGATCGGTCCTCATTCGACGCGGTAAACGTAGGGAGCATTTCTGTCGGAGCGATCACGGATCCGTCACGACCGGTCGACGCATTGAATACCTGGACCACCTATCCGAAGGATCCTGACCGGTACTGTCACCATGGGGCCCGGGGTCCCCGGATAGCGCGACCATGCCGTCACCGCTCATAGCCACCGTTCCGGTCAGCCCATCGTTTGCCCGGTCATATGCCCCATTCGACCCTGGCCCATCACCTAATTCATGCGTTCGAACCCGCACGCGATGGTAGCGTGAGGATGGCAATCCCATCCCGACGGGAAATTGGTCTCGGGTGGTCGGTGGGTCGCCCGCCACCAAAGCATGCTGCATCAGATGGTGGTCGGCTCCCAGGGTCGGATGTCGGTCCGTGCATATCCGCTTGGTTCCCACCTCAGCGCAGAATTGCCGATCCATCGTGCTCAGGGCCCAGATCGATGGTGCGGCGCACCGGGGCAGCAAGTGGCTTGATAGCGAGCAGGATACGTCAATACCGACCCGATGAGATCGACCGGGTCGTATCCCGTATCACAGCAGGATCTCAGGAACCCAGGGATAGCGTCCTGACAAGCTGACCGGAGCGCACATTCGGCATGGTTCGTGCGTTGTTATTGTCGCATGGACAAAGAGACCGTGATCGAACGTACGATGTACGTAGAGGCTTCACCGAAGACCATCTGGCGAGCATTGACCGAGCCGGAGTTGACCAAGCTCTACATGGACGGTTGGATGATCCGGACCAACTGGAAGCGGGGCCGGCCTGTGATGTGGGAGGAACGTGTGGGCAACGATGTGGTCCAGCGGGCCAAAGGCACGCTGATGGCCAGTCTGCCCGCGCACCGCCTGCGTTTCACGCAGCTGGCATTGGACAGCGGACTGCCGGACACGCCGGACAGCTACACCATGGTGGATATCAGCATGGAGGAGGAGCCGGACGGACGTACGCTGGTGAAGCTCTGGCATGGCGATTTCGCCGGCCTTCCCAACGATGTCCGCCGCGCCCGTGAGGCCGGCAGGCGGTGGGTGGAAGCCTTGGTGGGCCTGAAACGTGTGGCGGAGGAGGAGGAGGGACCACGGGCCGCCTGAGCGGTCAGATCCGCGCCTGGTAGGTGTAGAGGTCGAAATACCGGCCTTCCTTCGCGATGAGTTCGGCATGTGTGCCGCGTTCGACGATGGTCCCCTGTTCCACCACCAGGATCTCCGTCGCCTGACGGATCGTGCTCAATCGGTGCGCGATCACGAACGTGGTCCGGTCCTTCACCAATGCGTTCAAGCTGCGTTGGATCAGGGCCTCGCTCTCGGTATCAAGGTTGCTGGTGGCCTCATCGAGCACCAGGATCCGCGGGTCGGCGAGCATGGCCCGGGCGATGGCCACACGCTGGCGTTGTCCGCCGCTGAGTTTCACGCCCCGCTCACCGATCACCGTGTCCAGTCCATCGGGCATCCGGTCCGTGAATTCGTTCACATAGGCCCCTTCGACCGCCCGCTTTACCTGATCCTCCGTGGCGTTCGGTCGTGGAAAGAGGATGTTGGCGCGGATCGTGCCCTCGAACAGGAAATCGTCCTGGAGCACCACTCCCAGGAATTGCCTGTAGCTCGATAGGCGCACTTCCGCCAGGTCGTGGCCATCGATCGTGACCCGGCCCGATGTGGGTTTCAGGAAACTGGCGGCCAGCCCGGCGATGGTGGTCTTGCCGCTGCCCGAGCTGCCCACCAGCGCGATCACGCTGCCGGCGTGCGCCTCGAACGAGATGCCGTGGAGCACCTCCTGGCCCTCCTCGTAGGCGAAATGCACATCGTCGAAGCGGAGGTCGCCCTTCACCCGGTCCAAAACCACCGGCCGTTCCTCGGGCTTGTCCTCGGGCTCCATCCGCATCAGCTCCTCGGTGCGGTCGAGGCCGGCGAAGGCTTCCGTGAGCTGGCTGCCGATGTTGCTCATCTGCACGATCGGTGCGATCATGAAGCCGAGGTAGAGCATGAAGGCGAGGAAGTCGCCCACCGTGAGGTCGCCGCGGATGATCTGCCAGCCGCCGATCGCCATGATGCCTGCGCTGGCCAGGCCGAGCAGGAAGGTGCTGCTGCTGGTGATCATCGCCGTGGCGGTGAGGCTCTGCCTTACGTTCTCGAACAATCGCTGCACGCCGCGCTCGAACTCCAGGTTCTCCTGCAATTCGGCGTTGAAGCCCTTGATCACGCGCACGCCGTTCAGGGATTCCGTCAGACGCCCGGTCACCTCCGCATTGATCTGGCCCCGGGTCCGGAAGATGGGCCGGATACGACCGAAGGCCTTCAACGCGATGAAGGCGAACAGGCCCAGGGGCACCAGCGTGTACAGGGTCATCATGGGGCTGATCCGGATCAGCAGCACCAGGGAGAGCACGGCGGTGATCGTGCCGCCGACCAGTTGCACCAGGCCGGTGCCAACGAGGTTCCGCACGCCTTCCACATCCGTCATGATGCGGCTGACCAGCTCGCCGCTCTTCGTGCCGTCGAAGAAGCCGATGGGCAGGGAGAGCACCTTTTTCTGCACCCGCGTTCGGAGCTGGCTGATCATGGCCTGGGCCTCGACGCTGAGCAACTTCGTCAGCAGGAACGAGGTGATGCTCTGGATGATGATCGCCACCACGACCGCCGCCAGCAGCAAGCCCAGCAGCTGGAGGTCCTTGTTGGCGATGGCGTTGTCGATCATGTACTTCGAGGCGCCCGGCATCACCAGCCCCGCCAGTCGACTGATGGTGATGAGCACGAGCCCGATCAGCACATGGCGGCGCCGCGGCCAGATGTAGAGGCGGAAGGCCTCCTTGAACGGCATCCGGTGTTTCGGCCGGGGCAGGTCGGCCTGCGCCGCCCGCAGACGGGAGCGGGTGGCGTTCGGCGTGCGCTCGGCGCGGGCGGTGGGTGATCGGCGGAGGGCCAAGGGATCGTTCAATCGGGTGCGGACGACGCCCCAAAGGAACGCCTCCCGGACAAGGTGGACGAACAGGGTGTGCCGATCACTCGAACAAGTGGAGATCCACGGTCCGGAATTTTCGCCGGCGAAGGAACCGGATGGCTGTGTCCGGTGTATCGAAGCCCGCTTCACGTTTCGCGGATCGCGGAGAGGATGTAATCCACATGCGGTGGCTGCAGCCCTTGCACGCGGATCAGCGTGGCGATCTGCCCGCGGTGATGAATGGCGTGGTAGTTCAGGTGCAGGGCGAGGTCGCGGAACTTCACGGTCATGGGCCTGCCGTCCGACTGGCGGGCGAAGTGCACGTCCTGCTCCACCTCCACATCGCTCTTGCTTTCCACCAGCGCGATCCACTGGCCCACGCTCGACTTCCACCGTTGCTCCAGTTCCCCGATCGGGAACACCGGACCGAACCAGGTGAGGAGCGCATCGTCCTTCTCCTTCGTGATCCGGTTCATCCACTTGTCCTGTGCGGTGATGAGGTGGCTGAAAAGCTTCACCGCCTCATCCGGCTTGGGCAATTGCTGGATGGCCCCCAGTTGCTTCCGGTTGGCGACATCGGTGTAGCGGAAGAGGTCGAGCAGGTGTTGCTTGAGCATGGGTCAATGCATCAAGGCTCCGATTGGCCCTTTGCAGCGATCATCGTTTGACGAATCGACTTCTCAACTCCCGCCCCTGCCATGTGGCAGTGAGGAGATACAAGCCTGGAGCTAGGTCCGAGACGTCGACGTCCGCCGTGGGACCCGCCATGTATGCGGACTTCGCGAGGTGGCCCACCGCATCAAAGATCCGAAGGTCACTTTCCCGCGGTCCCGAGTTCCAATGCAGGCGGATCACGTCGGTGGCCGGGTTCGGGTAGAGGTAATAGAGATCCTGCGCGGCCTCCTCGATCCCGACCATGACGGTGAGCACGGCCACGGTGCTTGTGTTGTGGCAGGAGCTTCCCGGTGAGGTCACCACGCAGCGGAATTGGTAGTTGCTCCACCAGTTCTGGCAGTTCGCCACCGAGAGCGTGTCGGTGTGAACACCGCTGTAAGGCCCTGCATCGAAAAGGTCCTGCCAGCCCAAGCCGGCGTTCTGCTGCCATTGCCTGTAGGCCCCGGGTTCCGTATTGATGATGAACTCGGCCGTACCGTTCTGATAGACCACCGCATCCTGCGGTTGCGGATCGATCAGGCAGGATGGCGGCAGCACATAGTAAGGGTCCTTGATCAGCAAGGTCTGCGCGTGGAAAGCGTGGCACCCGGAGTTCGGGTCGTAGTTCCTCCGCCAGACGTTCTGCCAATGCGGGGTGGTACCGCCATAGTATGGGAAGAGGAAGGTCGAGACCGGTCCGGTAAGCGGTATCGGGTTCCCATATCCCGTTATCCAAATGGTATCGGCAGCCGCTGAGCCCAACGGTCTGAAGGTCCCCACCGCGCCACCCGGCTGGTAATCGATGGTGTACTCGAAATCGGCTGAGCAAGGATCATAGCTGACGGCGGGATCATCGTTGTATGGCAGTGTGCGGTAGTAGATCCTGCGCACCTGTGTCCCGGAGATCGAGTCGTAACTGACATAGCGCATCCGTGACAAGAACAGGGCGTTCTGCCAACTGGTGAGATTGATCGAGTTGTTCGGCTGGAAGTTCTGGGCCGGGCCTGCATCGATGTACTTGTAGAAGTCGACACAATCCGTGGAGCCATCGATGACCTTCACGTAGTCGTTGCCGTTGTATTGGAAGACCGAATCGGTCGTGAAGGGCTGGCACGGTTCGGCGGAGTAGCGCGTGATCGGCAGCCACTCCTGATGGAAGCTGTGGCACTGGCTGACCGTGTCCAGCATGTGGAGGGTGACCAGGAAGGTGCCGGATTCGACGAACACGTGCAGCGGACTGGTGCTGTAGGATGTGGAACCATCTCCGAAGTTCCAGTAGTAGTGGGCGTTGGCGACGGATGACAGATTGGT